>NC_014375.1:2064375-2752500 GCF_000144605.1 Brevundimonas subvibrioides ATCC 15264
CATCATCGTGCCGCCGAAGACATAGCACCAGAAGCCGTAGGCCGAGAGCCGCGGGAAGGCGAGATCGCGGGTGCCCAGCAGCTTGGGCAGCAGGTACATCGCCAGCCCCTCAAAGGTCGGGATGGCGAACAGGAACATCATGATGGTCCCGTGCATGGTGAAGATCTGGTTGTAGATTTCGGGCCCGGCGAAGGCCGACTGGGGTGTCGCCAGCTGGGCCCGGATCAGCATGGCCAGCACGCCGCCGACCAGGAAGAAGAAGAAGGACACGGCCAGGAACATCCGGCCCAGGTCCGTATGGTTGACGGTCGAGATCAGGCCGCGCGGGCCGGGCTCGGACGCCCAGATCTCGGACAGTTTGCGGTGACGCTGAAGCGTGTTCATGGCGTGCCGCCTCCGGTGAAGCGCTCCCAGGCAGCGGGGTCATGGGCGACCACCGTAAAGGCGAACTGGTCGTAGCCGACGCCGCTGAACTCGGCGCTGCGACCGGCATAGGTGCCCGGCGCATCCGCCTCGATGCGCAGGACGTTCAAATGACCCGGGATGGCGTCGATCTTGCCGGCGAGACGCGGCACCCAGAAGCTGTGGATCACGTCGGTCGAGGTGATTGCGACATCGACAGGCCGGCCGGCGGGAATGTGCAGGACGTGCTCGGTCCTGCGTCCCGCCGCATCGGCATAGCCGAAGGTCCACTGCGACCGTCGCGCCTCGGCGCTGACGCTGACAACGTCCGGGCCCTGGCGTGGCAGCAGGGACTCCCCCGCGATCAGCCCGTAGGCCAGCAGCGCCAGCAGCACGACCGCCGGAAAGGCGATGCCCAGCTTGATCACCCACAATCGCTCATGCCGGGCCTCGTCGACGGGCCGGCTCCTGCGCACGAAGGCCAGGGCGACCAGCGCCATGACGAGGACAAAAATAGCCACGCCCCCGGCCAACATGACCCACCAGATCCGGGCGATGGTGCGCGCCGCCGGCCCGGCAGGGTCGACCGTGGACAGGGCCCCCTCGCAACCCGCCAGCATCAGTGCCGTTGTCAGGACGAGTATCGAAGGCCGTAGGGACGACCCGTGACCGACAACATCGAAAAAGAATCCGACGCCCTGATCGATCCGATCGCCGCCACCGCGGGATTTTCGGCCACCGAGTCGCGCGTCGCCGTCTTCGGGCACCCGATCCATGCGATGAGCGTCGCCTTTCCGGTGGCCCTGACCTTCTGCACCTTCGGGGCGGACGCCCTCTACTGGTGGACCGGCGACGCCTTCTGGGCCCGCGCCGCCCTGTGGTCCGCGGGGACCGGCTTTCTGTTCGGCATGCTGGCCGGCTTCTCCGGCACGGCCGAGCTGCTGATGGTGTCGGGCATCCGGGCCCGCGCCCCGGCCTGGACGCATTTCATCATCGCCGTGACCCTGCTGGCCCTGCTCGGGGCCAACTGGGGTCACCGCCTTTACGGCTATGAGGCCGCGGTGCTGCCGTACGGCATTCTGCTGTCGGCCTTGTGTGTCGGCGTGGTGGCGGTGACGGGCTGGCATGGCGGCAAACTGGTCTTCGATTATCGTCTGGGCGTGTCGAACAAGAGCTGACCGCCCCTGGGCTCGGACAGCCAGTCCGGGAAGGCGACCCAGTCCAGAACCGGCTTGGCCAGCACCAGCGTCAGGATGACAAACATGGGCACCAGCACCAGGGCGATGGGCCGCCAGGCCGGGGGCGGCGTATGCTCGCTGGGCTCCTCGCCGATCTTCGCCACGATGTGGCCGATCCAGCCGTGAGCCATGACCAGGGCGGCCACGAAGGCCAGTTTGGCGAACATCCACGGCACATAGACCTCGCGCATGAAGATCAGCCAGGTCCCGGCGATGACCGCGATCACGGCGGCCGGGGTCACGATCATCGTGTAGGTCAGATGCGAGGCGGTGCGGATGGTCCGGTAGTCCTGAACCGAGATCGCCGGGTCGTGGCGCGTCAGCATCAATGGCAGCGTCAGCAGGCCGCCGCACCAGATCACCAGACCGATGATGTGGGCCGCCTTGAACAGGGGGACGGCGGGCACCAGCCAGTCGTTCATGCACTGGCCGCCCTGAGCTGAACCCAGCTCCGCCGCGCGATCCAGATGGCTGCCACCGCATAGGGAATGCCGGCCGGGACCCACATGATGACTCCGCCGAGGGCCTGATCCTGCAGCGGGGTCAGCCCCCAGGCCAGGGGCGCGAAAGCGTGGGCCGCGTAAAGCGGCGCGGGCGCGAAGGTCAGCAGGGCGCCGAGCAGCCCCATCTGGGCGAAGGCGGCGACCACCAAGGCCAGCCGGTCCACGGGCGAGCGACCCTCGGCCAGCACCGCGCGCCAGAACAGCACCGCGCTGCCCAGCAGAGACAGCTGCATGACCCAGTACAGGGCAACGTTCGCCAGGGCGGCGTCATAGGCCATGGGCAGGTGCCATGCCCACAACACGGCGGTGGAGACCCCGAAAGGAAGCGCGATCCCGGGCGTTCTCCGCGCCGGTATCGCAACCGCGAGAAGCGGAGCCGCAACGGCGACGAGCAGGATGTGATGAACCACGCGCGCGGAGAACAGGGCCGACGACAGGGCACACAGGGGCGACACCAGAGCGATGGCGAGCACCCCGACGGCGACCAGACCCGCCTTCTGGTGCCGGAGCGCGACGGCCGTGGCCAGAAGCGCCACCAGCAGGACCGGATCCAGGTTGAAGCTGGACGCGAGCCCACCCGGCAAGGGCGGGGGTCCGCAATAGGTCACGTTCATCGCCCGCCGCTATCGTCCGAGTTTGTCGACCAACGCCCTTGACCTCACGGCGTTCCCCGAGGTGCGACCCGCCAGACCGTGTTGGACAGGTCGTCGGCGATGAACAGCACGCGCCGCGCCGGATCGAAGGTCACGCCGACGGGCCGTCCGCGCGCCTTGCCGTCAGCGCCCAGAAACCCGGTGGCAAAGTCGATGGGCTGACCCGTGGGCCGGCCGTTCACGAACGCCACCCAGCTGACCTTGTACCCCGACGGATCGGGCCGGTTCCAGCTGCCGTGTTCGCCTATGAAGGCTCCCTGACTGTACGCGCCGCCGAAGCCGCCGTTGGTCACGAAGGACAGGCCGAGGGCGGCGACATGGGCGCCCAGCGCATAGTCCGGGGCGATCGCCTGTGCGACGAGCTCGGGCTTGAGCGGCCGCGGACGCGGGTCGATGTTCTGGCCCCAATAGCTGTAGGGCCAGCCGTAGAAGCCCCCTTCCCGCACGGAGGTCAGATAGTCCGGCACCGCCTGTGGTCCGATTTCGTCGCGCTCGTTGACCACCGCCCACAGGGCACCGGTGGCGGGTTCGATGGCCAGATCGGTGGGATTGCGGATGCCGCGCGCGACGGTCCGGTGGGCCCCGGTCTGGCGATCGATGGCCCAAACGACGGCGCGTTCCTCCTCGACCGCCATGCCGCGCTCGCCGGCATTGCTGTTCGAGCCGATGCCGACATAGAGCGTTTGGCCGTCGGCACTGGCCGTAAGGGACTTGGTCCAGTGGTGATTGATGGCCGACGGGAGCTTGGTCAGCTCTTGCGGCGCGGCGGTGATGCGGGTCTGTCCCTCCTGGTACGTAAAGCTGACCAGCGCGTCCTGGTTGGCGACGTAGAGGGTCCCGTTCACGAAGGCGAGGCCGTAGGGCGCGTTCAGATTGTCGATGAAGACGGTCTTCAGTTCGGCGCGACCGTCGCCGTCTGCGTCGCGCAGCAGCGAGATGCGATTGCCGCTCTCGACCGTGGTATTGCCCGTCTTCTTGATGACGCCAGCGATCACGTCCTTGGGCCGCAGCGGCGGCGCGTTGCCGCCACGTCCTTCGGCGACGAGAATGTCGCCGTTCGGCAGTACGATCATCTGCCGGGGGATCTGCAGGTCGGTGGCCATCGCCGTGATGACGAAGCCATCGGGCACGGTCGGGACCTGGTCGCCCCAGCCGGTCGGCTGGGAGATCTTCATGGCCGGAACGAGGGTCTCGCGCAGGGGCGGGATATCCGGACGGGCCCCCGTTTCCTGCAGGTCCGGATCGCTCCGGCTGCAGGCCGACAGGGCCATCAGGAGGGCGGTGGCGCTGACCATGAGACGGGTCATCGGGCAACCTCCCGGCTGAAGACGTGGGTATGGGCGACGATGGCGGCGGCCAGGACGAGGAGCGTGCTGAAGATCGAGAGCGTCAGCCCAAGACCACCGACCGAGCTCCAGGCGTCACGGCTGTGTTGAAACGCATTGATCAGACCGACCAGGAACAGCACCGCCAGCAGCCCGGCGTAGATCGCGCTGCGCAGTTTCTCACCCGTGCGAAACCTGAGCACCAAGGAGACCAGGGCCCAGGCCAGCACCAGACCGTTGAACACCAGAGCGCCGGCGATCAGCCAGGCTGAGAAGTTCGTCCACTGCATCTCCTCGGTCCTGAGATAGGTGATGTCTGTGAGCAGGGCAGCTGGGAAAAGTGCCACCGGGAAGGCGAGCAAGATCGCGTGCAAAGGATTGGGACCCGCGCCTGAGGCCGGTGTGAAACGCATCGATTTCTCCTAGTTCCGCCCGCGGCGCTCCAGACCGAACCCCTGGTTGGCCGAATGGTTCACCCGATCGGGTGCGCCCCCCGACGAGACGTCGGGGGGCTTCCCTACGCCGCGCAAGTGGGAGGGCTTGGACGCTCTCGCCCCGAAGCGGGCTCTCATGCCGGCCGGTAAGAACCAGAACCGGCGCCGCTCGACATGAGGGGCCAGGCATGCCCCCTCGATCGAAGCGACAGCAGTTGACGTTGAGGGAGATTTTGAGATCGCTGAAGTCGTTGTGCCGCGACGGTTTTGTTCTACCGGCAAAGAAGCTTCCAGACTGCCGCGCGCGTTCGATGCCGGCCGGCAGCCAAAGCGGGTCCGCTGGTGCCGGTTCGGAGGATCATTGCACGTCAGTTGCAGACGAGTTCGCATCTGACTGAAAGCACCGCACATTCGCCCGGAAACCGTCTCTATCTGCAGCGACTTGTGGGCCGCCGCCGCCGCCGCCGCCAACCGGCACTCGATCGTGGCGATGATGGCGTCTAGGAAAGTTACGGATTACTGGCATCGCCACGGACCGATTTCGCATCGACAACCGTCCTCGCCGCCGCTCGGTAAAGCGTTGCTACTGACGCGGGCTAAAGCTTTCCCGCCGGGGCATACAGGGAGAATGGCACGCCGACGAAGGCGCCTACGGTGAAGCGATCATCGCCGGATCATAGTCGGCCGATCTCCAGCGAAATCTCAGGCCTCCCCGCAGGCGTCCCTCCCCGTCCGGAAGCAAGAAATGCGTTGCCGCCAGTTCCTTACTCTCGGCGGGCAGTGGCCGTTACGGCCGTTACGTCTGGGCCGCCGTCATAGCGGCGTATAGGTGCCGGAAAGGTTGACGGTGGTGGCCCCGGTCGTTGCGGGGACTTCCACAGCCGTTACGGCGAAGGCGCGGTTCAGTGTCGGCAAGGGGAAGCGCAGCGTCGTGGCGTCGAAGACCATCACGCTTCTGTCCTTGAGCAGACCGTTGACCACGCCTGTCACGCCTATCGTGAAGGTGAAGGATACGCCCAGAATCCGGACGCGGATCACCAGATCGATGTTCTTGATCGAGGGCACCGCCCAGATCTGGAGCCCACGCGTTTGGAGGTCGATGCGGACCTCTTGCGCCTGAAACTCTACGTTCGGCGACGTGACATCCGTACAGATTCTGCGGCCGAAGATACGGATGCAGGCTCGAACCTTGGCCTGCACCTTGAGATTCAGGTTGCCGATACGAAGCGGATTGCCCAGCGTGGCCAACGGCCGACGCACAACCGTCACCTTCACCCACTGAATGCTGACAGAGGCGACCCTCGCCAAGGCGTCGGCAAAAGCGCGGGCGAAAGCCGCGCTATCCGCCTCGAGCGCCGACATAACCGAACTCTCGGTTCGGCCTGGAGACTGTCCGACCCGCGCGGCGATTAGGTCGTAGAGTTCGCGGTCCGACGGGTCCGGAGCTCCGACTTGGTCAGCCTCCAGATAACCCTTAATGGCCGCGACGAGGATGGCCCTGCCGATGTCCGCTTCGTCCTCTACGGCGTCAGTACGGCCATCGTCGAGAGCCCAGGCATATTCGGAAGGGAAGTCGCCCTCCGACGGCGCACCGTCGCGGCTGGATGGAAGCTGCACCGTGAACGGATACGGTAGCTGATCGAGAAGATCGTTGATGACGATATCGCCGACGGCAGCGGTGATCGCGGGCGCGCTCTTTAGGGTGTCACGCATGGTTGTCTCCTTTGGAATGAAGCGGCGGAACGCCGACACGGCAACTGATCACCCACCGCCATCCTCGTCCGTGACCGCCATCACGGCCCGGTTGTGCGTAACGCCGGTCTCTGGCAGCGTGCCGGTGCGGGAGGGCGACGATGGACGATGGGGGTGGCGAGCCTGCGCGGTATCGGGCCTTCATCAGCTACAGCCATCGCGATGCGACGGTCGGCCGCCGGCTTCACCGGCGTCTGGAGCGCTATAAGGTGCCGCAGCGGCTGGTGGGCCGCACGACGCCACGCGGTGTCGTTCCCCGCCGGCTCGGCCCCATCTTTCGGGATCGAGAGGATCTGCCCGCCGCCGACAGTCTGACCGACGAGGTGCGCGCGGCGCTGGCCGGCTCGGCCTGTCTGATCGTGGTCTGCACGCCGGCCGCCCGCCAGTCACTGTGGGTGTCGCGCGAGGTCGCGCTGTTCCGGTCGCTGCACCCGGACCGGCCCGTGCTGGCCGCGCTGATCGCGGGAACGCCGGCGGAGTCCTTCCCCACCTCTCTGTTGCAGGGCGACGGCGACCATGGCGTGCGCGAGCCCCTGGCGGCAGACCTTCAGCCGGCGGGAGACGGGCCCCGCCTCGGCTTCCTCAAACTGGTCGCCGGCGTCGTCGGGGTCGGTCTTGATGAACTGGTCCAGCGCGACGCCCAGCGCCGGCTGCGAGCCGTGACGGCCGTCACGGCCATGGCGCTGTCGGGAATGCTAGTCATGGCCCTGCTAACCGCCACGGCCATCGGGGCCCGGCGCGAAGCCGAGCGCCAGCGCGCCGAAGCCGAGGGAATGGTCGAGTTCATGCTCACCGATCTGCGAGAGACGCTTGAGAGGGTCGGCCGGCTCGACGCGATGGACGCGGTCAACACCCGCGCGCTGGAATACTGCGAGGCGCAGGACCTGCGGCGCCTGCCGCCCGGGTCCCTCGAACGATGCGCACGGGTGCTGCTGATGAGCGGCGCGGACCTTCAGGAGCTGGGCCAGCGCGAAGCGGCGATGCGGCGGTTTGTGCAGGCCCGGCGCACCACCGCCGCCCTGCTTGCCGCCGATCCTGCCAATCCCGACCGGATGTGGGGCCATGCCCAGAGCGAACAGGCGGTCGGCGAATTGGCATTGCTGCAGGCGGACAAGGACGACGCGCGAACCGCCCTTGAGGCCTACAGCGATTTGGCCGAGCGGCTGGTGGTCCGCGAACCCCGGAACGCTCGATACCTTCAGGAGGCCGGCTTCGCCCGGGGCAACCTGTGCAGTCTCGCCCTGACCGCGCCGATACGGCCGGCGGCGGCGCTGGCGGATTGCCGTATCGCTCTGGCCCGGATGGAAGCCGCCGCGGCGGCGGCCGGCGATCCCGACGCCTACGATCTGGAACTCGCCAACCGGCACGCCTGGCTGGCCGACGCCTGGCGCGAGAACGGCGACGACGCGAAGGCGCGGGAGCTCCGGCTCGCCCAGGAAGTCATCGTTCGCCGTCTGCTGGCCCGAGACCCGAAAGACATGAAGGCGCGATGGCACGAGGTCGCCCTGAACCGGGCCCTCGCCTCGCTGGAGTACACCGCCGGCCGCCCCGACCTGGCGCGCCAGCGGTTCCATCAGGCGCTGGCGAGAGCGGACGCGATGGTCGCCCACGACCCCGACAACGCGGAATGGGCGACGCTACGCGGCAAGACAGTCGACAATCTCGTCGTACTGGAACGGATGGAGAGGGAGAGACTGCAATGAGCAACGAACCGGAAGCCCCGAAGATCGTGCCGGGCGTCGAACTGCCGAAGGACAGGCCCTTCGAGTTCACTCCCTCAGAGATCGTCTACACCTGCTACACCTACGACCGGACCCGACCCGAGGGGGAGCGCGTGGTCCCGAATCCGGGCAGTCATGTCATGCACGGTGCGGACATCGACGCGTTCATCGCTGCACGGGTGAAGGGTCGGCCGCTGCCTCCGGCCGACGCAGTTTATCGGCAAGCCGGCGACGATCCCGCCCAGGAGCGCCCGATCAATATCTTTGTGAGCGAGCAGTGCTGGCTCGTCATCGAACTCGACCCGTCGGAGAAGTGGCAGTTCACCCCCGGCGCGCCCGGGATCACCACCTCGACCGACCACAAGGCTGCCAACTGGGGTCTGATGCACGTCATGTCCGATGGGACGATCGCCGATGGCAAGGGCCCGACGCGCGACGGCTGTCGGCTGATCTATTTCGGGGTGAACGCGCGCCGCACGAACGAGCACCAGAGGTTCATCTGCAACATCGACCTGTCCGGGGTGGGGCTGACGGATCTTCTGGTCGACCCGGACATCCCGAACGACGGGGGGCGGTTTCCGTTTCCCCTGGACCGCGATCCGTCCCTCGAGGATGCGTGAGGATCGCGTATTGGCTCGTACCCCTCCCCCTTCCCTCCCCGCCATCATCGCCCTCGCCCGGTCCGGAGCCCTGGATCGGGCGAAACGGCTGTTCGATGAGGCGGGCCTGGGGGCGGTCACCGACGACGCGGCCACGCTCAGCGTGCACGGCCGTCTGCTCAAGGACGAGGCGCGGCGGGCGGGTCCGGCCGAGCGTGCCCGTCTGTGGCAGGCGGCGGGCGACGCCTATGCCCGGGCTGCGGCCCTCAGCGGGACGACCTATCACCTGATCAACGCTGCCACCCTCTCCCTGCTCGCCGGAGAGCGCGCAGAGGCCGAGGAGCGGGCACGGCAGGTGCTCGCCAAGCTGGACGCCGGGGATACCGGGCCCGAAACCTCATACTATCTCGGGGCGACACGCGCGGAGGCGTTGTTGCTTCTGGGACAACTGGAAGAGGCGCGGGCTGCGCTGGTGGCGGCGTGCCGACTGGCTCCCGAGGCCTGGGAAGACCACGCCTCGACCCTGCGGCAGTTCGGCCTGATCCTGGACGCCGTGGGCGGGGATGCCGGATGGATGGCCGCGCTGCGCCCGCCCCGCAGCCTGCATTTCGCGGGCCATCTGGGCGTCGACGACGACGCCGCCCTGCGGGCCCGCATCGACGCCTTGCTGGATCAGGAAAACGTTGGATTCGCCTGGGGTGCCCTCGCGGGCGGGGCAGACGTGATCGTGGCCGAGGCCGTTCTGGCCCGCGACGCCGAGCTTCATCTGGTCCTGCCCGCGCCGGCAGCCGTGTTCAGGGCCGAGTCGGCCGCCCCTCTGGGAGGCGACTGGCCCGCGCGGTTCGATACGGTTCTGGCACGGGCCACCAGTGTCTCGGTGGTTGACCCCACGCTGACCGCCACGACCATGCTTCACATCCGGCTGGCGGCCGAGATCGCCATGGGCCAGGCGGTGATGAAGGCCGCCTCCCTGGCCAGCGAGGCCATCCAGCTGCTGCTGACGGATCCGGACAATGCGGCCAGCGCAACGAACATGATCGGCGCGCACTGGCGCCGCAGCGGACGCCGGCAGACCCGGCTGGACCCGCCCGCGCCGTCCCGGGGGGCGCGGCGGGGCCGGCCGCTTCCCGAGGGGCCGGGCGACGGGGTCCTGGCGGCCATGCTTGCGGTCGCTTTCGAGGATCCGGACGGAAGCGGACGTCCCGTCCATTCCCTGCGACGCGCCGTCGAGGCGCTGGCCGGTGCCGTTCGACCGTTGACGACGCCCATGTTTGCCGGCGGCGTGCTTCATCTCGCCTTCGAAGACCCGGCGGGCGCGGCGGGTGCCGCGGATCGGATCGAACGCGCGTTCTGGCCGGACGGCCCCCGTATTGCCGGCCATTACGGCGTGGTGGAGCTGGCCGAGAACCCCTTCGAAGGTCCGCCCGTCCTGTTTGGACCGAATGCCGGTCGGGCGGCGGACCTGCTGGCCTCGACCCCTCCCGGGGCCGTTCATGTGACGGAGAGCTTCGCCACCGCCCTGCATGGCTGGACTCAACTCGCGAGCGGCGAATGCGCCTACGTCGGCGAGCTCTCGAACGGAGAACAGGTGATCGCCCTGTACGCCCTGGCCAGGGCCGGCTCCTAGATCACCATCTCTTCGAGCCGCTGTGCCGCGACGATGAGCAGCGTATCGTTCTCACGGCGCACGATGCCGCGCCGTTCGAGTGCGTTGACGGCCCGGGACACGGTTTCCCTCGTGCTCTGGACGGTGACCGCAAGGGCGGCATGCACCGGGGCTGGCCGGATCGTCTTCCCGTCCCCGAGCCGGGCGAGTCGCAGAAGTTCGGCATACACCCGGCCGGGCGCCGACAGCGTGGTGCGGTTAATCATTCGCATGCTGGTCGCGCGCAGCTGTCTGAGAAGCGAACCGACGAGAAGCAGGCCGAGCGATCCATGCCGATCCACCAGCAGGACGAAATCCGCGGCAGGCACGCAGGCGGCGCTGGTCGGTTCGGCGGCGATCACTGCGGCCTCGACGGGCCAGACCTCTGCGGGCCCGACGGCCCCGAAGAGATCACCGACGCGATACTCATGGATCAGAACCATCTGACCGTCGACGGTGTAGGCCAGCGCCTGTGCGCGGCCCACCATCACGAGCCAGGCGGCCTCGGCGCGGTCGTCGGCACGCAGGATCTGCGCCTGTGCGGTGTAGTGGCGTGCGTTCGCATGGACGGCAACGGCCCGCGCCACATCCGGCGAGCACCCCAGGGCGGCTCGAATGGCCTCGTGTAGATCGGTCCCCTCAACGATCATGGACGCTCCGCCGGGATTGTGCCGCCAGCGTCCGGCAAATCACCGGCCTGTGCAAGGGATCAGCACGGGCCCAGGCAGCGCGGGCAGCGCCTCCCGACGACGCGCGGCTTTCAGTGGCATCACGAGGCGGGGAGGCCTCAGGGCCGGCCCGTCATGGAGCCCCCAACCGCTCGCGTGACGCCAGTTATGAACGTTCATCCATAAAAATATATTCACCTGTTGTGATGAAAATGGTTGACGATCTGCCACCGGTGGAGCCTCTTGGCGCCCAAGCGTCGGGTACTGGCGTGCGGGAACGTCGAAGGCTCCATGATCGAGTTCGAAGACATTGCGGATCGCAGCGGTGACGCCACGGCGTCCATGGCTGTCGCATGAGGCCGAGCCGTCGCGTCATCCTTCAGGGATCCGCCGGGGCGGTCGCCGCCCTGTCGCTCGGCGCGTTCGCGCCGGCAGAAGCGGCGCAGGCCGTCCAGGCTTCATCGTCCCGCCGGACAAGACTGGACCACGACTGGCGTTTCGCGCTCGGCCATGCCCAGGACCCGGCTCGCGATTTTGACTTCGGTCTCGATCAGGCGACCTATGCCAAGGCAGGCCGGAAGGTCGCATCGGCGGCAGCCGCCGGGTTCGACGACAGTGGCTGGCGATCCGTACGACTCCCGCACGACTGGGCCATCGATCTGCCTTTCGTGGCCAACCCGAACCCGCCGCCCGTGGGCGAGGACGATCCAAAGGCCGCGCACGGTTTCAAACCCCTGGGTCGCGAGCACCCCGAGACCAGCGTGGGCTGGTATCGACACACACTGGACCTGCCCGCTGATCTGGCGGGCAAGAGGCTGTCGCTCGAGTTCGACGGCGCCTTCCGCGACGTCGTCGTCCTGCTGAACGGTTTCATCGTCCACGAGCACGAAGGCGGCTACTCACCGTTCCGTGTGGACATCACCGACATCGCGGCGCCGGGCGAGCTGAATGTGCTGACCGTCCGCGTGGACGCCAGCCTCGGTGAAGGCTGGTTCTACGAGGGTGCGGGCCTGTATCGTCATGTCTGGCTGGTCGCCACCGACCCGGTGCACGTGCCGCAGTGGGGCGTGATGGTCCGCGCCGAGCCCGTCGGTACGGACGCCAGGGCCGCTGTCGTGATCGACCTGAAAAACGAGGCTGATCCCGAGGCCGTGTGTCAGGTCGACATGCGCGTGGTCGATTCTGATGGCGTCCAGGTCGCCGAAGATACGGCGACGACGACCCTGGCGGGCTGGAACGAGGCTCAGGTCGAGAGGACGCTGACCTGGCACCGCGTCAGGCTCTGGTCCACCGGGACGCCGCACCTGTATCGCCTGATCGCCGAGGTCCGTGTCGATGGGCGGCTGGTCGACCGCTACGAGCAGCCGTTCGGGGTGCGGACCGCTGTGTTCGACGCTGCGCGCGGCTTCTTCCTGAACGGCCAGCCTCTGAAGCTTCTGGGGGCCTGCTGCCACCAGGATCATGCAGGCGTCGGTGCCGCGATCCCGGACCGCCTGCAGGTCTGGCGACTGGAACAGCTGAAGGCGATGGGCTGCAACGCCTATCGCGCGTCGCACAACCCGCCAACACCCGAACTCATGGATGCCTGCGATGCGATGGGCATCCTGGTCATCACCGAGACCCGCCGGATGGCGTCCGACGACGCGGCCCTGGCCGAGCTGGAAGCCCTCGTCCGGCGCGATCGCAACCGGCCCTCGGTCATCGCCTGGTCGATCGGCAACGAGGAGCAGGCGATCCAGGGCACGGAGCGAGGGGCCCGGATCGCCACCACCATGGTCCGGTTGATCAACCAGCTGGACCCGACCCGTCCCACGACGGCAGCGCTGGACCAGGATTTCGGCGAGGGCGTCTCGCCGGCGGTCGACATCCTAGGCTTCAACTATCGGACCCCGCTGATGGAGGGCTATCACGCCCGCGTCCCCACCCAGCCGATCCTCGGCTCAGAGACGGGTTCGACGGTCCAGACACGCGGCGAATACGTCCGCGATGACGCCCGACACATCGTGCCGGCCTACGACACCGAACATCCCTGGTGGGCGTCGACGGCGGAGGCGTGGTGGACCCTCGCGGCCGAGCGCCCCTATATCGCCGGCGGCTTCATCTGGACCGGGTTCGACTATCGTGGCGAGCCGACGCCGTTCAACCGCTGGCCCAGCGTCGCCTCCTATTTCGGGGCGATGGACAGCTGCGGATTCCCCAAGGACAATTACTGGTACTACCGCGCCTGGTGGCGGCCGGAGCCGCTGGTTCATCTGTTTCCACACTGGAACTGGGCAGGGCGCGAGGGCGAAGCCATCCCCGTCTGGGTCCACGCCAACGTCGACCGGGTGGAGCTGTTCCTGAATGGCCGCTCCCTGGGGTCCAAGGACGTGGTTGCGAACCGGCATCTGGAGTGGTCGGTGCCCTATGCGCCGGGCGTGATCGAGGCGCGCGGGTTCAAGGATGGGCGCGCCCTGGCCCCGGTACGGCGTGAAACGGCCGGAGTGGCGTCGCGCATCGCTCTGACAGGCGACCGGACCCGGCTTCGTGCCGACGGCCAGGACGTGTCCATGCTGAAGGTCGAGATCCTCGACGCGCAGGGCCGTCCGGTCCCTGCGGCCGCGGAACCCGTGACCTTCGATGTTTCGGGGCCCGCCCGGATCATCGGCGTCGGCAACGGCAATCCGGTCAGCCACGAGGCCGACCGGGCGACGACCCGCCTGACCTTCAACGGTCTGGCCCAGGCAATCCTCCAGACCGACCGAACCGGCGGGTCGATCACGGTGACGGCACGTGCGCCGGGCCTGCGACCCTCCACCCTCCAGCTTCGCGCCGCGTGAGTACAGGCACTCGTTCAATCAGGAATGCCGCCGAAACAGGCGGCATCCAGGGGAGACTACCATGAGACGTTTCAAAGCCGCCCTGCTCGGTGCCTCGGCCTTTACCGCCGCGCTCGCCCTGGGCCAGCCCGCTTTGGCGCAGACTGCGCCCCAGCCGGATCAGGACGCCACCACCGTCGACGAAGTCGTCGTGACCGGAATCCGCGCCAGCCTTCGCAATGCGCTGGCGGACAAGCGGGCGGCCGACAATGTCGTGGAGGTCCTGTCGGCCGACGACATCGGGGCCCTGCCGGAAATCTCCATTGCCGAAAGTCTGGCCCGACTGCCGGGGCTGACCTCCAACCGCGATCGCGGCAACGGGACCCAGATCTCGATCCGGGGCATGGGACCAAACCTGGTCAACACCCTGCTGAACGGTCGCGAACTGGTCTCGGCCGAGGCCAGCCGCAACATCCGCTACGAGCAGTTCCCGGCCGAGCTGATCAACGGAGCCTATGTGTTCAAGTCCCCGACGGCGAGCCAGGTCGAGGGCGCGATCGCGGGCCAGGTCGATCTGCGGACCATCCGCCCGCTCGACTATTCTGATCGCCGCATCGTCGCCAATGTGCGCGGCACTTACAGCGATCTGGCGGCCGACATCGAGGATGCCGATCCGTATGGATACATCGCCTCATTCTCCTACATCGACCAGTTCATGGACGGAAAGCTGGGGGTGGCGATCGGCTATTCCGGCCGTCGCCAGGCGGTCGCCACGGCGCGCACCAATGTGTTCCGCTATACCAACAGCTTCGCCGACCTGAACGGCGACGGCACGGGCAACGACGAGATTCCGTTCGGCTATGAAGCCCTCGTGCGCGGCGGCGACGACATCCGCGACGGCGGCCTGGCCACCGTCCAGTACGAGCCGACCGAGAATATCTCGATCAATGCCGACCTCTTCTATTCGAAGGTCTCGTATGACGAGACCCAGCGCGGCTTCCGGCTGGAGGACCTGCCGTTCGGCAACACCTTCTCCAACGCGACCGTCCAGAACGGCGGCGTCACCGGGCTGACGGCCACCAAGGCGGCGGACTTCGGCCTGCAGCTGCGCAACGTCAACGAGCTGTTCGAATTCACCGACGAACTGTGGGCCGGCGGCGTGAACGGCGAATATCGGGGCGATCGCTGGACCCTGAAAGGGGACGTCGCCTATTCCACCACGGAACGTGACCAGCGCTTCATCACCGTGCGGACCGAGGTCCACGACATCGTCGGCGGGGTGCCGGTCGAGCGCCAGAGCGGCGTCACGGGCACCTTCAACACGACGCCCGGCAGCGCGGCCGACTACGCCTTCAACGTCGATCTGACCAATCCGGCGATCAACCTGGTCAGCGAGTTCCAGATTCCGGAGAACGGTGGCGGCGCGCCCCTGATCAACGACGAACTGGTCAGCGGCAACGTCGATTTCGAGCACGAGTTGGACGGCTTCTTCACGGCAGTCCAGGTCGGGGCCCGGGTCACGGACCGGTCCAAGGACTATACCCAGCGGACCCAGTTCGGCTTCGTCGATCCGGCCGCGCGCCGGGCGATCCCCACCAACCTGTTGAACGCCCCGGTCCGCTTCCCGGGCGATTTCTCCAATGTGCCCAGCACCCTGTCGTTCGACATCCTGGGCGTGATCGACGCCTTCTTCGGCGACATCAATCCCACGACCTCGGACTTCGACCGGCGGTCCAGCTGGGTGGTCGATGAGAAGACCACCGCCGGCTACGCCAACGTCGATTTCGACACGGCCCTGTTCGGTCGCGCCCTGACCGGCAATCTGGGCGTCCGGGTGATCAAGACCGAGACGACCTCATCCAGCACCCGCGTCGACCAGGGGGCCCAGACCGGCGGGGCCGTTGTTCTGACGCCCGTCAGCTTCACCAATGAGTTCACCGACACCCTGCCGACCCTGAATCTGAACTGGCAGATCGCCGAGGGTCAGCAGATCCGACTGGCCGCCTCCAAGGGCATCTCGCGACCGCCGCTGGATGACCTGAACGCGGGCTTCGGTGTGTTCGTGTTCGGCGCACCCCAGGCCTTCGGCGGCAATCCCGAACTGGAGCCCTTCCGCGCCAACCAGTTCGACCTGACCTACGAGCGCTATTTCGGCCCGGACACCGCCTTCACCATCTCGGGCTTCTACAAGGATCTTGAGACCTACATCGTCCCGCAGATCACCGAGATCATCGTCGACGTGAACGGCACGCCCACTGCGGGAACGTTCCGCCAGCCGGTCAACGGCACGGGCGGCTATATCCAGGGCTTCGAGGTCCTGTACCAGCAGGCCTTCACCTTCCTGCCCGCCCCGTTCGACGGGCTGGGGGTGTATGCGAACTACTCGTATACAGACAGCGACATCTCGGTGGCCGAGAACGACAATGCGATCGGCAATATCCCCCTGCCCGGCCTGTCCGAGCACGTCGGCAACCTGTCGTTCTACTACTACAAGAACGGCTTCGAGGCCCGGATCGCCGGCCGCTATCGCAGCGAGTTCGCCACCGAACTGGGCGACACCGACCGCATCCTGTTCAACGAGGCGGAGACGGTGGTCGACTTCCAGACCTCCTACACCTTCCCCGACAACTCCTCGCTGTCGGGCGTCGAACTGCTGTTTCAAGCCAACAACCTGACCGACGAGCCGTTCGAGACCTACTACGGCGATACCGCCCGCCAGGGCCGTTACGAGACCTTCGGACGGCGCTTCTTCCTCGGTGCCACCTACCGCTTCGGCGGCTGAAGACCCTGAACCGAACCGGCCGGCGCGAGCGCGTCGGCCGGCCGATGGAGTAGAGTAATGCTGATCCGATCCCTCGCCGCCGTGTCCGGCGCCGCACTCCTGGCCGCCACCCCGATCGAGGCCCAGACCGTGCCCCGGTTCTATTTCGGGGCCGACCTGTCCTATGTGAACGAGATGGAGGACTGCGGTGCGGTCTATCGCGTCGGCGGGCAAGCCTATGATCCCTATGCGATCTTCGCCGAGACCGGTCACAATCTGGTCCGCGTCCGCATCTGGAATGACGCGGAATGGACCGACTACAGCGACCTGGACGACGTCCGGGAGACCATTCGCCGGGCGAAGGCGGAGGGGATGCAGGTGCTGCTGGACTTCCACTATTCCGACGACTGGGCCGACGGGGACAAGCAGATCGTGCCCAAGGCCTGGCGGCCGATCCGGGACGACGTTCCGGCCCTGTCGCAAGCCCTGTACGACTATACGCTCGAGACCCTGCGGGCGCTCGATGCCGAGGGGCTGATGCCCGAGATGGTCCAGGTCGGCAACGAGACCAATCCCGAGATGATGGGCGAGCTGGACTGGAAGGAGACCCGCGACGGCATCAACTGGCCCCGCAACGCGGCCCTGCTGAACGCGGGCATCCGGGCGGTGCGCGAGGCGGCCGCCGGCAGCGCCATCAAGCCCCGCATCATGCTGCACATCGCCCAGCCCGAGAACACCGAGCCCTGGTTCGCCGCGGCCCAGGAACACGGCGTCACCGACTATGACCTGATCGGCGTCAGCTATTACCGCAAATGGTCCACCAACGACCTGGCGGGGCTGGGGGCCACGATCCAGCGGCTGAACGTCGCCTATGACAAGGACGTGGTGGTGGTCGAGACCTCCTATCCCTTCACCAACGAGGGCGCGGACACGTCGCCCAACCTGCTCGGCCCTGACACCCTGCTGCCGCAGTATCCGGCCACGCAGGAGGGTCAGCTGAAATACATGACCGACATCACCCAGACGGTGATCGCGAACGGCGGCACGGGGGTGGTCTACTGGGAGCCGGCCTGGGTCTCGACGCGCTGTTCCACCCGCTGGGGCCGGGGCTCGAACTGGGAAAACGCGACCTTTTTCGACTGGCGCGAGGGAAACGACCTGACCATGGCCGGTCACTGGCCGGCGGCGTCGTACCGTTGGCCGGGGGATGCCGGCGCGACGGCGCCGACCGCGATGGCGGAGTAGGCGTTTGCGGCCCGGGGGCTCGGCCTATGCCGATGCGCCCCAGGCCGTGACGAAGGCCCGCGCGGCCTCGCCCACCTCGGCGGGCGTCTTGCCCGGTTTGAACACGGCCGAGCCGATGCCGAAGCCGGACGCCCCGGCGGAGCGCCAGGTCGCGACGCTGTCGGGCGCGACGCCGCCCACCGCATAGACGCGCGTATGCGCCGGGAGCACCGCCCGCACCGCCTTCAGCCCCTGCGGTCCCGCCACCTCGGCGGGGAACAGCTTCAGCACGTCGGCTCCCGCGTCGAGCGCCGCGAACGCCTCCGACGGGGTGAAGAATCCCGGCACCGACATCAGGCCCATGGCCTTGGCGGCGCGGATCACGTCCGGGTTGGTGTTCGGCGAGATGATCATCTGCCCGCCCGCCTCGGCCACGCCGCGCGCCGCCTCGACGTTCAGCACCGTGCCCGCGCCGACCAGGGCCCGGCCGTCGAGAGCGTCGCGCAGCCGCCGGATGCTCTCCAGCGGGCGGGGCGAGTTCAACGGTACCTCCAGACAGACGAAGCCGGCGGCGACGATCGCCTCGCCGACCGCGACGGCTTCGTCGGGTTCCAGCCCGCGCAGGATGGCGATCAGAGGCAGGGTGTCGAGGATATGGATCATCGCAGGCTCGCTTGGTGAATGCGCCACAGGCCGCAGGCGACGGCGGCCGCGCCGTCCGCCAGGCGCACGTCGGAGAAGCCCGCGATCTTCAACGCCGTCGCATAGCGGGCGTTCAGGGCGTCCGCCCCGACGAGGGTGACGGGTCCGTGCGTGTCGTGGCTGTGGGCGGCGATCTCGGCCCCGATCAGCAGGCCCGAGAGATAGTCGGCCGCCCCGTCCGGGTGCAGCCGGTCCGCGAGGGTTTCGACCCGCACGGAGAACAGGGCGCTGGTGAGGGCCGGGTCGGTCAGGGCGCGATCGACACCGTCGGCGAAGGCGCTTTCGTCGACGCCCGGCTCGCCCATGCCCGTGCCCAGGATCGTGCCCTTGCGGATGGCGGCGAACAGTTCGCCCGTCATGAAGGTGCGATAGCCGACGACCTGACCCGGACGGGCGGCGATCCATTTGGAATGGGTTCCCGGTGCGACGATCCGATGGTTGCCCGGCTCGAGGTCCAGCCCCATCACCTGGGTTTCCTCGCCGCGCATGACGTCGATCATCCGCCCGCCCGCCATGGCTTTCAGGCCGGGCACGATCTTCAGCTCGGGCCGGTCGGCGGGCGACGCCAGCGCGTCGGCCAGATCGACCAGCGTCGCGGGCGTGGGCAGATAGGCGACCTCGCGCCACCGGCCCCGGGCCCCCGCCATGCCGCACACCAGAATGGGCGGAGCGCTATCCAGCCAGCCGTCGGCGACCTCGGCCAGCACGGCCGGGAAGGCTTCGGGCACCAGGCCACCCGCGCCGCGCGGGTCGGAGCGGGCGTCCAGGATCGCGCCGCCCTCGCCGATGCGCAGCACTCGCAGATTGCTGGTACCCCAGTCGACGCCGATCAGGACGGCCCCGTCCACCTCACCACCAGATGGCATAGACGGCGATCAGGAAGGCGATGACGCCCGCGCCGGCGATGTTGAACCCGAGCGACGTCTTGTAGCTGACGCCGTCCAGCTTGATCTGCATCGTGCCCTCTTTCGGAGGGGAGAAAAGCGAGACAGCGATCGCGGCGACAAGAGAGACAAGGAAGACAACCCCGACCCGGTTCATGAACGGCAGGGTGAAGATCCCTTCGCGGTCGAGCCACCACATGAAGCCTGACAGCGCCACGCCGCCGATGGCGGCCGTCAGGGCTCCCGCCTCGGACGCCCGCTTCCAGAACAGGCCGAGGATGAAGATTACGACGATTGAGGGCGTGAAGAAGCCGGTGAAGTCCTGGATGAACTGGAAGGCCTGGGAGAAGCCGCCCAGCAGCGGGCGAGCCACCAGGATGCCGATGGCCATGGCGGCCACGGCGGCGATCCGGCCGACCAGCACCAGATGGGATTCCGACGCTCCCTTGTTGGCCTTGGCGTAGAGATCCAGCGTGAAGATGGTCGAGATCGAGTTCACCTTGGACGCCAGCGAGGCGATGATCGCGGCGATCAGGGCGGCGAAGACCAGACCCTTCAGTCCTGCGGGCAGCAGGTTCATCATCGTGGGATAGGCCTGGTCCGGTGCGGACAGGTTCGGGGCGATGATCAGGGCGGCCATGCCGGGGAGGACGACGATGACCGGCATCAGCAGTTTCAGATAGGCGGCGAAGGCAATGCCCTTCTGCGCCTCGCCCAGCGACTTGGCGGCCAGGGCGCGCTGGATGATGTACTGGTTGAAGCCCCAGTAGCTGATGTTCATGATCCACAGCCCTCCCAGCAGCACGGCGATGCCGGGCAGCTCCTTGAAGTTGGGATTGTCGGGCGACAGGATCATGTCGAACTTCTCGGGGAAGTCGGTCAGCAGGGTCGTGAAGCCGCCCACGGCCCCCGACGCGCCGCCGATCTCGCTGAGGGCGATGAAGCCGATGATCAGTCCGCCGGCGACCAGAAGCGCCACCTGGACGATGTCGGTCAGGGCCACGGCCTTGAGCCCGCCCCACAGCTGATAGGCCAGGGCGAAGACGCCGATCGCCACGATGGCGTACATCTGGTCCAGACCGGTGACGGTGTTCACCGCGATGGACCCCAGCCAGAGGATCGAGGTCACGTTCACGAAGACGTAGAGCAGCAGCCAGAACACGGCCATGACATTGCGGATCGTCGGGCCGTACCGCTGCTGCAGGAACTGCGGCATGGTGACGATGTCGTTCCGCAGGAAGATCGGCAGAAAGAACTTGCCCACGATCAGCAGGGTCAGTGCCGCCATCCATTCGTAGGACGCGATGCCGAGGCCGATCACATAGCCCGAACCGGACATGCCGATGATCTGCTCGGCCGAGATGTTGGCCGCGATCAGCGAGGCCCCGATGGCCCACCAGGGCAGGTTCTTGGACGCCAGGAAGTAGTCGGTGGAGGTCTTCTTCTCACCGCCCTTGTCGCGCGAGACCCACTGGGCCAGCCCGAAGATGAAGACGGCGTACACGCCCAGAATGACGAGATCGATGGTCGCGAGCGACATGGCGGGCCTCCCGGGCGCGTCCCCTTCCAAGGGGCTCTCCGGTCAGGGTAGAAGAGCCCGGAGCCGCCCGCAATCGTTTTTCATATTTGCGTTATGCTTTTACTAGCGGCAATGGTTGTGGTTGGGCCTCTTTCGCCCGGACAATTCGCCCGCTAGCGTGGCAGCGAGCTCAAGGACGATTTCCATGACGGCTGCCGACGACGCCGACGACCGCAAATACCGCGCGCCCGCGCTGGAAAAGGGACTGGACGTGCTGGAGCTGCTGTCCGCCCACGGCCAGCCCCTGACCCCGTCGCAGATGTCGGCCACGCTCGGGCGATCGGTCAGCGAACTGTTCCGCATGATCCAGGTGCTGGAGTTCCGGGGCTATATCGAGCAGTCGTCGGACGGCTATCAGCTGACCAACAGGCTGTTCACCCTGGGGCTGTCCCGGGCCCCGATCAAATCCCTCGTCGACGTGGCTCTGCCGGTCATGCGGGACCTGGCCGCCGAGACCATGCAGTCCTGCCATCTGGTGGTGCCATCGGGCGACCAGATCGTCGTCATCGCCCGCGTCGAGGGACCGGGCGACCTGGGGTATTCGGTCCGCATCGGCTATCGGCGCAGCATTCTGGAGGCCACGTCCGGCCTGATGCTGTACGGCCGCGCCAATGCGCGCGATCAGGCGGCGCTGGCGGAAGTCCTGGTGGCGCGCCACGGGGCGAGGAAGGTCAAGGCCTTCGCCGCGGCGGCCGCGACCGCGGCGGCTGCCGGCCACGTCGAGCGACCCAGCGATTTCGTGAAGGGCGTGACCGATCTGGTCGCGCCGATCCACGGGGCCGACGGCATCATCGCCACCCTGATCACCCCCTATATCGAGCGCATGCCGCCGACCTGCCCGATCGAGCGGGCCGTGTCGTTGCTGGGCGATGCGGCCCAGGCCATCTCGGGCGAAATGGGCGTCGCCTCCGTCGTCTAGGACGGTGAAATGACGGCGCCGCGCCATCCCTCCATTGACTTCGCCGACCGCCCGTCGCTACTTTCGCAAGTAGCAATCGCTTTCACTGATGAAAGCCCGAACGAGGTTCGCGGGCGCTCGCTCAGCCGACCATGAGGACGCCATGGGAGCCATCTATCCTGATCTGCAGGGTCAGGTCGTCATCGTCACCGGCGGCGCAGGCGGGATCGGCGCGGCCGTTGTCGAGGCCTTCGCGGCCCAGGGGTGCCGGGTCGGCTTTCTGGATGTCGATGCTGTCCGGGGCCCCGCGCTGGAGGCCGGGATCGCCCGCAAGGGCCGCGGCGAAGCGCTGTTCGTGGCCTGCGACCTGACGCGAATCGAGGATCTGCGCGCGGCGATCGGACAGGTCCGCGACCGCTTCGGTCCGATCGACGCCCTGATCAACAACGCTGCGCACGATGAACGCCACCAGACCCTCGAGGTGACCGAAGACTACTGGGACGGGCGGATCGCGGTGAACCTGAAACACCAGTTCTTTGCCGCCCAGAGCGTGCTGCCGGACATGATCGCGCGCGGGCGCGGTTCGATCCTGAACCTCGGCTCGACATCGTGGATGATCGGTCAGGGCGGCATGGCCGCCTATACGGCCTCCAAGTCCGCGGTGCTCGGACTGACACGGTCTCTGGCCCGCGACTTCGGAGAGCACGGCGTGCGGGTCAACGCCCTCGCCCCCGGCTGGATCATGACCGAGCGACAGCTGGAACACTGGGTCACGCCGGAGACCGAGAAGGACATCTACAAGAACCAGTGCCTGAAGCGGCGGCTGCTTCCTGACGACATCGCGCGCGTCGCCGTCTTCCTGACCTCCGACGAGGCCTCGGCCATCACCAACCAGCACTACGTCGTCGACGGCGGCTGGACCTGAAATCGACCATGAACAAACCACTGCGCAGCCGGGCCTGGTTCAACAATCCCGACAATCCCGACATGACCGCCCTCTATCTGGAGCGGTATCTGAACTACGGCCTGACCCGCCGGGAGCTGCAGTCGGACAAGCCGATCATCGGGATCGCCCAGACCGGTTCGGACCTGAGCCCGTGCAACCGGCATCACCTCGTCCTGGCCGAACGGGTCCGCGAAGGCATCCGCGAAGCCGGCGGCATCGCCATGGAGTTCCCGGTCCATCCGATCCAGGAGACCGGCAAGCGGCCGACGGCGGGACTTGACCGAAACCTCGCCTATCTGGGCCTGGTCGAGAGCCTTTACGGCTATCCCCTCGATGGCGTGGTTCTGACCATCGGCTGTGACAAGACCACGCCCGCCTGCCTGATGGCCGCTGCGACCGTCGACATGCCGGCCATCGCCCTGTCCGTGGGCCCCATGCTGAACGGCTGGCACAAGGGCGAGCGGACCGGTTCGGGGACCATCATCTGGAAGGCACGCCAGATGATGGCGGCCGGCGAGATCGACTACGAAGGCTTCGTCGAACTGGTTGCGTCGTCGGCACCGTCCGTCGGCTACTGTAACACCATGGGTACGGCGACGACGATGAACTCGCTGGCCGAGGCCCTGGGCATGTCCCTGCCCGGCTCGGCCGCGATCCCGGCCCCGTATCGCGAACGCGCGCAGGTCGCCTACGAGACCGGTCGCCGGATCGTGGAGATGGTGCACGAGGACCTGAAGCCGTCCGACATCCTGACGCGCGAGGCCTTCCACAACGCGATTGTCGTGAACTCCGCGATCGGGGGGTCGACCAACGCCCCTATCCATCTGACGGCCCTGGCGCGCCATGCCCACGTCGATGTGCCGCTGCAGGACTGGCAGACGCACGGCCTGCATGTGCCCCTGCTCGTCAATCTGCAGCCGGCCGGGCAGTACCTCGGCGAGGATTATTTCCACGCCGGTGGGGTACCCGCCGTCGTGCACGAGCTGATGCAGAAGGGCCTGATCCACGAGGACGCCCTGACCGTCACGGGCCGGACCATCGGCGAGAACTGCCGCGGCAAGGCAACGGACCTGCCCGACGTCATCAAGCCCTTCGACGCGCCGATGAAGGCCGATGCCGGGTTCGTCGTCTTCACCGGCAATCTGTTCAACTCGGCGATCATGAAGCTGAGCGTGATCAGTCCCGAGTTCCGCGAACGCTATCTGTCCGACCCCGCCGACCCCAATGCGTTCGAAGGTCCTGCGGTCGTGTTCGACGGTCCGGAAGACTATCACCACCGCATCGACGATCCCGACCTGGGCATCACCGAGCGGACCCTGCTGTTCATGCGCGGAGCCGGGCCCATCGGCTATCCGGGCGCGGCCGAAGTCGTGAACATGCAGCCGCCGGCCCATCTGATCCGCCAGGGCGTGACCGCCCTGGCCTGTATCGGCGACGGTCGACAGTCGGGCACCTCGGGCTCCGCCTCGATCCTCAACGCGTCTCCAGAGGCGGCGGCGGGCGGCAATATCGCCCTCCTCCGGACCGGCGACCGGGTCCGGATCGACCTCAATACCGGCCGGGCCGACATCCTGATCTCCGACGAAGACCTGGCCGGGCGGCGCGCCGCGCTCGAGGCCGCGGGCGGCTATCGCTACCCCGCGTCCCAGACGCCCTGGCAGGAAATCCAGCGGGGCATGGTCGGCCAGCTGGAAACCGGTGCCGTGCTGGAGCCCGCCGTAAAGTATCACCGCATTGTGGATCGCTTCGGCCTGCCCCGGGACAGCCATTGATGCCCGGGACGGGACGCGCGCCCGTTCGCGTCCCAATCGGTCGGTTCGCCCCCTGCCCCATCCGTGATTCGAACGCTTTGGCGCGCTGACCGACGCCCCGTTACGTCGGACCGCTATGGCAGATCCCATCGGAACGGCGGGCGAGACCGGGCCCACGGCCGGAGTCAGCCGGTTGCCGGCGCACACGACCATGGCCATTCGACCATTTATGGCCCAGACTCCCGGCGCCGCATTGATCTCGCTCAAACCGGAGATCGAGGACCTGCGGCATCGGCTTGAAGGCAAGGAGGACCGGAGCGTGCTGGAGTTGAAGGCGCTTCCCGCGGGGTGCGCGGATCGTCGGCGGGACAATGCGTGCGCGGCCTGCGGTGCGCGGCCCCTGAGCGTCTGCGCCAGCATGGACGATGCCGATCTCGCCCGTCTCGACGCGCTGGCCGAACACCTGACCTTGAACGTCGGCGACACCCTGATACGCGCGGACGATCCGGCCCGTCATGTCTTCAACATCACATCGGGGTCCGTGCGGGTCTACCGGCTGCTGTCGGATGGCCGTCGCCAGATCACGGGCTTTCTGTTCGCGGGCGACTTCCTCGGCCTGGCGACCGGCGAGACCTATGCGTTCTCGGCCGAGGCGATCGAGCCCGTCACCGCTTGCCGCTTCCGCAAGAGCGAGTACCGGGCGCTGATCCGCGAGACGCCAGCGCTGGAGACCGCCCTTCTGGAGCGGGCGACCCACGAGTTGGCGGCTGCGCAGAACCAGATGCTGCTGCTGGGGCGCAAGACGGCGCTCGAACGCGTCGCGACCTTCCTGCTGGAGATGCCGTCCCATGATCCGGCGCGGCCGGGCCCACAGGGCCGGGTTCACCTGCCCATGACGCGCGCCGAGATCGCCGACTATCTGGGCCTGACCATCGAGACCGTCAGCCGGGTCCTCACCCGGTTGAAGACCCAGGGCCTGATCCGGCTGGTGTCGCTGACGGAAATCCGCATCGAGCGGCCGGAAGCGCTGCGCGCCGTGGCCGACGGCGAGGCCTGAACCCGACGGTTTGACCGAAGTCAAAGACCGCCCGCGCCGGCGGCTCTAGGCGGGGTTCGGTGTCGGTCGCGGGGACCGGCGATCCGGAGCCCGATCATGAGCCTGGCCCATGCCGTCTGCGCGCAGACCCAACGTAGCCTGCGGGTCGCCTCGCTGATCGGGCGCTATGACGCCAACCTGCCGCGCTACACCAGCTATCCGACGGCGGCGCAGTTCACGCCTGATGTGGGGTCGGAAGACTGGGCGGCCTGGCTGGCCATGGTCCCGGCCGCCGAGGCGGCCTCGCTGTATGTTCACATCCCCTTCTGCAGGACGCTGTGCTGGTACTGCGCCTGCAACACGCGAGCGGTGAACCGTGCGGAGACGATCAAGAGCTATGTCGATCTTCTGATCGACGAGGCCCGGCTGGCGCAGGCGGCGCTGGGCCGACGCCAGCGCGTGTCCCGGCTGCATCTGGGCGGCGGCACGCCCAATATGGTGGCCGTGGACGATCTGGACCGCCTCTTTGCAGGCCTGAGGCAGGCCTTCGCGTTCGGCCCGGAGGCCGAGATCGCGGCCGAACTCGACCCTTCGAGTCTGACCCGAACCTGGGTCCGGGCCGCCGCCCGCAACGGCCTGAACCGGGCCAGTCTGGGCGTGCAGGATCTGTCTCCGCGCGTCCAGCACGCCATCAATCGCTTCGAGCCGTTCGCGACGGTCGCGCGGGCGGCCGACTGGCTGTGGGACGCCGGCGTCGGATCGCTCAATCTGGATCTGATGTACGGGCTGCCCCTGCAGACGCGTGACGACCTGCTGACCACCCTGGACCAGGTCACGACCCTGAGACCGGCGCGCATCGCCCTGTTCGGCTACGCCCACGTGCCCTGGCTGAAGCCACACCAGAGGCTCATCAACGAAGCCGACCTGCCGGGGCCCGACGAGCGGTTCGCCCAGAGTCAGGCCGCAGCCGCCTATCTGACCGACGCAGGCTATCAGGCCATCGGTCTGGATCACTTCGCCCTGCCCGAAGACAGTCTGGCGATCGCCGCGCGGACGGGCTGCCTCCACCGCAATTTTCAGGGGTACACGACGGACGACGCAGCGACGCTCATCGGCCTGGGCGCCTCCTCGGTGGGACGAACGCCTCAGGGCTATGTGCAGAACCATGCGGTCGAGCGGGACTGGCGCGCCGCCGTGGCCGGGGGCCGTCTGCCGGTCGCGCGGGGGCTGGCCCTGACGCCGGACGACCGCCGCCGCGCCGAGGTCATCGAGCGGCTGATGTGCGACTTCTCCGTTCGTCTTCCGGAGATCGAACAGGCGCATGGTCCGGCACCGGACCGGTTCGCAGCCGCCCTGGCCAGGCTCGCGCCGCTGGTCGAGGACGGCCTTGTCGTCTGCGCGGACGGACTGGTCTCGGTGACGGATCTGGGCCGGCCTTTCGTCCGTCTCGTCTGCGGCGCCTTCGACACCTCGCTCGCGCCTTCGGCCGGCAGACACGGCCGGATGATCTGAGGTTTGCGATGGATCAAGGCGTCTGGCGGACCTTCGGCTCACACCGTCCGCGACGCCTCCAACCGGCCGCATTCCGCGACCGGACCGCGTCGTGGACCTCAAGATGCGCTCGCACACCTCTCTCCGGATCGCCGCTCTAGGAGCCGGCCTGGCCCTCGCTGCCCTCGCCGCCCCCGCCTCCGCCCAGGACTGGCAGGTCGCCCGGAAAGGCGACTGGATCGTCACTGGCCGGATCACCGATGTCGCCTCGAGCGCCGACGATGCGATCACGACGGCGGCGGGTGCCACGACGGGCCTGCACGTCGATGTCGGCTATGACGTCATGCCCACGCTCGGATTCACCTACTTCGTGACCGACCACATCTCGGTCGAGGCGATCCTGGGGGCCACCCAGCACGAGATCCGGGCCCAGGGCGGCACGACCGATGTCGCGGTGCACGAGACCTGGGTGCTGCCGCCTGTGGTTACGCTGCAGTATCGCCTGGCCCCCGAAGCGCGCGTCAGTCCCTATGTCGGGGCCGGACTGAACTACATGCTGTTCTTCAGCGGCGAGAACCGGAACGGCTATGACGTGAAGCTGGACGACGGCCTGGGCTATGCGCTTCAGGCGGGCGCGGACATCGCGGTGTCGGGCCCCTGGACCGTCAATGTCGACGTCAAGAAGGTCTGGTTCAACACAGACGCCAGCATCAACGCCGGCGCGCTGAAAAGCGACGTGAACCTCGATCCCTGGGTCCTCTCCCTCGGCATCGGCCGGAAGTTCTGACCGTGAACGCGACGACGGTCCCGGAGACGCCTCCGATGCCCGGCGGTGCCGTGGCGGCGGTCGTCGCGCTGCTGGATTCGTGCCGGTTGATGGCGCTCGCCGTCAACCGGCCGGACGGCTGGCCGCAGGTCACGATGGTCGGCTATGTGAACGAAGGCCTGAACCTGTATTTCGTGACGGCCCGCAACAGCCAGAAGATGGCCAATATCCGGGCCGATCCCCGGGTGTCGGTCACGGTGTTCAGCGAGGCCCGGCACGGGGACGCCGTCGGCGTTTCGCTGGCCGGCCGCGCCGAGGAGGTCATCGATACGCTGATGGTCGAGCGGCTCAACCGGATGGTCGCGGAACGCTATGCGGACCTGAACGTCTTTGGTCCCGGCGCGGATTCGGTCGCCGTCGTCCGCGTCCGGCCGGAGATCCTCTCCCCCGTCGGCGTCACGGCCGGCCGGAGCACTGCTCAGACCTACAGCCTGTCCAGGGACGGCCGGCCGGGGGTGCCCTGAAGGGCGGCCGTCCCCCGGATCGCTACGCCGCGACCGGCATCCGGGCGACGTTGCAGTGGGTCCACAGGGCGTCCATGGCGGTGACCAGCCTGTCCATCATGCCGTCGTCGTGGTTCGGCGACGGGGTGAAGCGCAGCCGCTCGGTGCCCTTGGGCACGGTCGGATAGTTGATCGGCTGGACGTAGATGCCGTGGTCTTCCAGCAGCATGTCCGAGATCATCTTGGCGTGGACCGGATTGCCCACGAACACGGGCACGATGTGGCTCTCGCTGGGCATGACCGGAATGCCGGCCTCGGCGAAGCGGCGCTTCAGCGTCTCGGCCCGCTCCTGATGCGCGTCGCGCAGCTCGGGGTGCGTCTTGAGGTGGCGGACCGAGGCCAGGGCCCCGGCGGTCAGGGCCGGCGGCAGGCTGGTGGTGAAGATGAAGCCCGAGGCCCAGCTGCGCACCGCGTCCACGATCACCGCGTCGGCGGCGATATAGCCGCCCATGACGCCGATGGCCTTGCCGAGGGTGCATTCGACGATGTCGATGCCGTCCAGAACCCCGTCCCGCTCGGCCACGCCCGCGCCCGTCGCCCCGTACAGGCCGACCGCATGGACCTCGTCGAGATAGGTCAGGGCGCCGTATTTGCGCGCCAGGGCGATGGTGCCGGCCAGGTCGGCGATGTCGCCGTCCATCGAATAGACGCTCTCGAACGCCACCAGCTTGGGCGCATCGGCCGGAGCCGCCGCCAGCAGGGTCTCCAGATGCGCCAGGTCGTTGTGCAGGAACACATGCCGCTCGCAGCCGCCGTTGCGGATGCCCGCGATCATCGAGGCGTGGTTCAGGCTGTCGGAGAAGATGATCAGACCGGGCAGGATGCTCTGCAGCGTCGTCAGCGTCGCCTCATTTGCCACATAGCCCGAGGTGAACAGGAGCGCGGCTTCCTTCTGGTGCCAGGACGCCAGCTCGGCCTCCAGGTCCACCGCCGAGCGCGTCGTGCCCGAGATGTTGCGCGTACCGCCGGCCCCGGCGCCCACGGCGTCCAGCTCGGCCGACATGGCCTCCAGCACCTCGGGATGCTGGCCCATGCCCAGATAGTCGTTGGAGCACCAGATCACGCAGTCCTGCTCGGACCCGTCCTCGCGCCGGCGCACGGCCTTGGGGAACTGTCCGCGCACCCGCTTCAGATCGGCGAAGACCCGGTAGCGGCCCTCGTCCCGGACCTGGTCGACGGCGGACTGGAAGGCTGAGGTGTAGTCGAACCGGCCGATGACGCCGCACGTCACGCTGCGGCACCGCACACAGGACGGGCGCGAAGCATCGAGAGGCCCGCGGCCGCCGTTCCGAGCGCTGCCGCCAGACAGGCGATCGCCCCGAAACAGGCCGCGCAGTGCCCGCTCATCGGCCCGCACAGGCCGGCGGATATCGCCATATGATCCAGCGCCGCCACGGCCAGGGCCGAGGCCAGAAGCCCCAGCGAACAGGCCAGGACCAGCAGGCCGCCGGCAAGGATCTTGCGCTCTTGGTCGTCAGTGATCGGCATTTCGGCCCTCCGTCCGCCATCACACCCCAAATGAAGCGGACGTGCTTTGCGCTAGATCAAAGCTGGTTCTGCTGCGGTGCGGCAAAGACCCCGGAGACAAGGGGGCGTGCATGCCGAATCGACCACAGACTGACGAACTCGCGTTCGGCGCCATCACGCTGTTCGTGACGCTGGGGCTACTGACGATCGTCGCCCTTCTGGCGACGGCCTTTACCGACGACCCGGCCTTCCGCTTTCACGGGACGATCCTGCTGATCGCCGGCGTGCTGTCGCTCGCAGCCATGACCCTGGGCATCAACAACGGACGGTTCCGGGCCGACCCTCTGCGCTACTCGGACGGCGTCATCCGCGCCGGGGTCATCGCGACGATGTTCTGGGGCGTCGTGGGCATGCTGGTCGGCGTCTTCATCGCGTCCCAGCTGTCCTGGCCGAACATCTTCTATTTCCCCGAGGCCGGCTGGCTGAACTTCGGCCGGCTTCGCCCCCTCCACACCTCCGGCGTGATCTTCGCCTTCGGCGGTAACGCCCTGATCTGCACGTCCTTCTGGGTCGTTCAGCGGACGTGCCGGGCGCGTCTGGCGGGGGGCATGTGGCCGTGGTTCGTCTTCTGGGGCTACCAGCTGTTCATCGTCCTGGCGGCGACCGGCTACCTGGCGGGCATCACCCAGTCGCGCGAGTACGCCGAGCCGGAATGGTACGTCGACCTGTGGCTGACCATCGTCTGGGTCGCCTATCTGCTGGTGTTCCTGGGCACGATCTGGAAGCGCAAGGAGCCGCACATCTATGTGGCCAACTGGTTCTACCTGGCCTTCATCGTCACCGTCGCCCTGCTGCACCTGGTCAACAACGCCGCCGTGCCCGTCGGCCTGCTGGAAGCCCGCAGCTACTCGGCCTTCGCCGGGGTCCAGGATGCGCTGGTCCAGTGGTGGTACGGCCACAACGCGGTCGGCTTCTTCCTGACCGCCGGCTTCCTGGCCATGATGTACTATTTCGTGCCCAAGCGGGTCGAGCGGCCGATCTACTCCTACCGGCTGTCGATCGTGCACTTCTGGTCGCTGATCTTCATCTACATCTGGGCCGGACCGCACCACCTGCACTACACGGCCCTGCCGCAGTGGGCCCAGACCCTCGGCATGACCTTCTCGATCATGCTGTGGATGCCGTCCTGGGGCGGGATGATCAACGGCCTGATGACCCTGTCCGGGGCCTGGGACAAGCTGCGCACCGACCCCGTGGTCCGCATGATGGTCGTGGCCATCGCCTTCTACGGCATGTCGACCTTCGAGGGACCGCTGATGGCGATCCGGACGGTCAACGCGCTGTCTCACTACACCGACTGGACCATCGGCCACGTCCACTCCGGCGCTTTGGGTTGGGTCGGTTTCATCAGCTTCGGGGCGATCTACTGCCTCGTTCCGTGGTTGTGGAAGAAGGACCGGCTGTATTCGAACGCCCTGGTCGAGTGGCATTTCTGGATCGCGACGACCGGGATCGTTCTCTACATCACCGCGATGTGGGTCTCCGGTATCATGGAAGGTCTGATGTGGCGCGAATACACGCCCGACGGCTTCCTGGCGAACAGCTTCATCGAGACGGTGTCCGCCAAACACATCGAGAACGTCATCCGTGCTGTCGGAGGACTGATGTACCTGAGCGGAACCCTGATCATGTCCTACAATCTGTGGCGCACCGTCCGCATGCCGTCCGCGGAAAGCTCCGCGAACGTGCCGACGACGACGATCGCGCCGCACCTGCTGCCGGCCGAGTGAGGATCAGACCATGTGGAAGAAACACGGACCGCTCGAGCGGCACTCCCTGCTGCTGGTTCTCGGCATCGTCATCGTCGTTTCGATCGGCGGGATCGTCGAGATCGCCCCCCTGTTCTGGGTCGAGAGCACGATCGAGGAGGTCGAAGGGGTTCGCCCCTACACGCCCCTCGAACTGGCCGGGCGCGACATCTACATCTCGGAGGGCTGCTACAGCTGCCACTCGCAGATGATCCGCCCACTGCGCGATGAGGTCGAACGCTACGGCCACTACAGCCTGGCGGCGGAGAGCATGTACGACCACCCCTTCCAGTGGGGCTCCAAACGCACCGGGCCGGACCTGGCGCGGGTCGGGGGCAAATACTCGAACGAATGGCACCGGGAGCACCTGGGCGATCCCCGGGCCGTGGTGCCGGAGTCCAACATGCCTCCGTACCGCTTCCTGGCCGACCAGGACCTGGACCTGCATGCCATCCGCGCCAAGCTGGTCGCCATGCGGACGGTCGGCGTGCCCTACACCGACGATCAGATCGAGAACGCCGATGCCGACGCCCGGGCCCAGGTCGACGTCTATGCCAGCGAGACCTCGGCCCTGCGCGGTCGCTACGGGCCCAGGATCGTCCAGGGCGATTTCGACGGTGATCCCGCGCGTCTGACCAAGATGGACGCCCTGATCGCCTACCTTCAGCAACTCGGCACGATGGTCGATTTCCGCACCTTCCAGGCCGAAGACCCGGACAACATGCGATGAGCGGCGTGGACTACGAGACCGTGGCGCGCTTCGCCCAGCAGGGCGGGCTGATCTACTTCGGCACCATCTTCTTCGCCGGGATCGCCTACGCGCTCTGGCCCCGCAATGGCGAGGCCTTCCGCCGCCTCGCCCAACTCCCGCTCGAGAAGGACGAGGACGACCATGTCTGAACGCGAGCACGATGATCACTCCGGCGTCGAGACGACCGGTCACGAATGGGACGGCATCAAGGAGCTGGACAATCCGTTGCCCCGCTGGTGGCTGTGGATCTTCTACGGCTGCATCGCCTTCTCGATCGGCTACTGGGTCCTGATGCCGGCCTGGCCGGGTCTCAGCGGCTATACGCCGGGTTTGCTGAAGCAGTCAGACCGAGCGGACGTGGTCCAGGAACTGAACGCGCTTCAGACCCGGCGCGGCCAGGACGAGGCCATGCTGATGTCGGCCAGCCTGCAGCAGATCGAAGCCGATCCCGCCCTGCAGGCCCATGCCCTCGCCGTCGGAACTTCGGTCTTCGGCGACAACTGCGCCAGCTGTCACGGCGCGGGCGGCGGCGGGGCCAAAGGCTATCCGAACCTGCGCGACGACGTCTGGCTCTGGGGCGGCTCGCTTGAGGAGATCGAGCACACGTTGAAGGTCGGCATTCGTTCCGGCCACGCCGACACCCGCTTCTCCCAGATGCCGGCCTTCGGCCGGGACGGTCTGCTGAAGGGCGATCAGATCGCGGATCTGACGGAGTATGTCGTGGCGCTCTCGGGGCGACCCGCCGACGCCGCGGCCGTCGCCCGCGCCACGCCCCTGTTCGCGGACAACTGCGCCGCCTGTCACATGCCGACCGGCGTGGGATCCCGCGAGTTCGGGGCCCCGAACCTGACGGATCGCGAATGGCTGAACGGTTCGGACCGGGCCGCGATCGCGGGCCAGCTCCAGAACGGACGGAACGGCGTCATGCCGACCTGGGAGGGCCGCTTCTCGCCTGCGGTTATCAAGGCGCTCGCGGTCTATGTCCACGTCAACGCCGGCGGCGGCGAGCCCTCCGTGACCAGGGTTGAAGCCCCCGCGCCATGACCATCATCATCGACCGGACCCGCGAGAAGCCGGCGTCCGTGGGTCCGGTTTCGGTCGCCGAGCGTCAACGCGAGAAGGCCAGGCCGAAGGGCCTGTATCAGGCGCGGGTGCCCATCTACCCCAAGCTGGTGCACGGCCCCTGGCGCTGGCTGAAATGGGTCCTGCTGATCGTCATGCTGGCGATCTACTATATCACGCCGTGGATCCGCTGGGAGCGGCCGGGGGCCCTCCCGGACCAGGCGGTGCTGGTCGATTTCGAGGGCGGCCGGTTCTACTTCTTCATGATCCAGCTGTGGCCGCAGGAGGTCTATTTCATCACCGGTCTGCTGGTGATGGCGGCGCTGGCGCTGTTTCTGGTGACCGCGTTGTTCGGCCGGCTGTGGTGCGGCTACGCCTGTCCGCAGACGGTGTGGACCGACCTCTACATCCACGTCGAACGGCTGTTCGAGGGCGACCGGAACGCCCGCATGCGGCTGGACGCCGCCCCCACCTCGTTCAACAAGCTGTGGCGCAAGGTCGGCAAGCACGCGGTCTGGATCGGCATCGCCTTCGGCACCGGCGGGGCCTGGATCTTCTATTTCCACGACGCGCCGCAGCTGATCCGCAACTTCTGGGTCGGGACCGCCCCGATGACGGCCTATGTGTCGTGCGCCATCCTGACCTTCACCACCTATGTCTTCGCCGGCCACATGCGCGAGCAGGTCTGCACCTATATGTGCCCGTGGCCCCGCATTCAGGGGGCGATGCTGGACGACCAGTCGTTCCAGGTCACCTATCGCGCCGACCGCGGCGAGCCGCGCGGGCCGCACAAGAAGACCGAGAGCTGGACCGGCCGCGGCGACTGCATCGACTGCAACCAGTGCGTGGTCGCCTGCCCCATGGGCATCGACATCCGCAACGGGGCCCAGCTGGAATGCATCAACTGCGGCCTGTGCATCGACGCCTGCGACGAGATCATGGACAAGGTCGAGCGGCCGCGCGGGCTGATCGCCTATGACACCGACGCGGCCGTGGCGGCCCGCTGCGGCGGTCAGAAGCCGAAGCACAACCTGATCCGCCCCCGGACCCTGTACTACGCCGGGGCTCTGGTGGTGGTCAGCGGGCTGATGATCCAGGGCTTCCGCACCCGCGAGGCCATCGGCGTCCATGCCCTGCGCGACCGCAACCCCGCCTATGTCCAGCTGCAGGATGGCTCCGTCCGTAACGGCTACACGCTCAAGCTGGCCAACCACGGCTTCGAGACCGCCGCCGTGGAGATCCGCTATGCCGGTGTGCCTGGCGCGGTCCTGACCGACCCCGGGCATCCGGGCGCGGGGCCCCTGATCGTGGATCTGGCCCCCAATGTCGTGACCTCGATGCGCCTGTTCGTGACCGTTCCGACCGCCTATGCGGACGCCGCCGCCGAGGATGACGATGAGACCGGAGGAGACGACGACCTGGCCCGGCAGGACGCCCGCTTCGAGATCGTCTCCGGCGACCGCACCAGGGTGGTCGATACCGCCTTCGACTACGGGAGTTCCGACCGATGACCGCCCCTGCTGCACCGGGCCGCCCCCCGTTCACGGTCAAGGGCTGGCATGTCGCTGCCGGGGTGGTGGGCTTCTTCGCCATCGTGATCGGCGTCGACATCTCGTTCCTGGTGATCGCCTACCGGACGCATCCCGGCCAGGTGGAGGCCAAGCCCTATGAGACCGGCCTGATCTACAACGCCGAACTGGAACGGATGCGGGCGCAGGACGCCCTGGGCTGGCGGGCGGGGGCCCGCGCCACGCCGGTCGGGCTCGAGGTCGTGCTGGAGGACAGGGCCGGCGCTGCCCTGGAGGGCCTCGGCGTCTCGGCCCTGCTCCAGCGGCCGGCCACCGAACAGGGCCGCGCCGAGGTCCGGCTGACCGAAGTCGCGCCGGGCCAGTACGAGGCCCCCCTGACGCTCAAGGGCACCTGGGACGTGCGCATCGAGGCGAGGGACGGCACCGGACATCCGTTCATCGCCGAAAGGAGGCTGACGTGGCGATGACCCTCGATTCAGCGATCGGGCGCGACATGTCGGCCTTCGTCCGGCGGCGGGACGACGGTCGCGCCAGCCTCGACCTTCTGGTCACGGGGGCGCGGTGCGCGGGCTGTATGTCGAAGATCGAACGCGCGGTGTCGGCCCTGCCCGGCGTCGGCTCGGCCCGCCTCAATCTCTCGACCGGCCGTCTCGCGATCGAGGTGTCCGACCGGGCCATCGACCCCGACACCGTGATCCGGACCCTGGCGGGGCTCGGCTACCCGGCGACGGCCTACGATCCGGGCGCGGCCCTGCAACAGCGCGACCGCGAGGGGCGAAAGCTGATCCTCGCCCTCGCCGTCGCCGGTTTCGGGGCGATGAACGCCATGATGTTCTCGGTCCCCCTCTGGGCCGGGTTGTTCGACCAGGAACTCGGGCCGGCGACCCGGACGATGATGATGTGGATGTCGGCGGCCGTGGGCGCGCCCTGCGCCATCTTCGCCGGGATGACGTTCTTCGAGTCGGCCTGGCGATCTCTGCGCGCCGGACGCGCCAACATGGACGTGCCCATCTCGGTCGGCGTGATCCTGACCCTGGCCATCAGCTTCTCGGAGACGATCCTGAACGGCCGCGACGCCTATTTCGATGCGGCGGTCTCCCTGCTGTTTCTGCTGCTTATCGGTCGCTGGCTCGACCATCGGCTGAAGGCGAGCGCGCGAAGCGCCGCAGGCGACCTTCTGGCCCTCCAGGCGCCCACCGTCTGCGTCATCGACAGCGCCGGCCGTGCCCGGTCGGTGCCGCTCGGTGACGTCGCATCGGGCGACCGGATCCGGGTCCGGCCCGGCGACCGGATCCCTGTCGACGCCATCCTCGAGGACGGGATCGCCGTGCTCGACAACAGCCTCCTGACCGGGGAAAGCGCGCCGGAGCGCATCGCCCGGGGCCAGCTGTGCCGGGCCGGGGCGGTGAACCTGTCGGGCCTGCTCACCCTCAGGGCCGAGGCGGGATCCGAGGACTCCACCCTGGCCGAAATCGCCCGCCTGATCGACGCCGGGGCCCAGTCCCGGTCGCGCTACGTGCGCCTCGCGGACCGCGCGGCGGCGCTCTATGTGCCCGTGGTGCATGCCGCGGCCCTGCTGACCTTCGGGGGCGGCTGGGCGCTGGGGCTGGACCCGCGCGAGGCCCTGATCCGCGCCGTCGCCGTCCTGATCGTCACCTGTCCCTGCGCCCTCGGACTGGCCGTGCCGGCGGTTCAGATCGTGGCGTCCGCCCGCCTGTTCCGACGGGGGGTTCTGGTCAAGTCGGGGGCCGCGCTGGAGCGCCTGGCCGAGGTCGATCACGTCGTCTTCGACAAGACCGGGGTGCTGACCGAGGGGCGGCCGGTGCTCATCGAGACCTCCCCCGTCGTCGTCAGCATGGCCGCGCCGCTGGCCCGGGCCACGAACCACCCGATGGCCCGGGCCGTGGCCCGCGCCGCGGGCGACGGACCCGTGGCGACGGACGTCGTCGAGCACGCAGGGCTCGGCGTCGAGGGGCTGATCGACGGCCAGCGGGCGCGCCTGGGCCGCGCAGCCTTCGTCGGCGTTTCGACCCTGCGGGCGGCGGAGACGGAACTCTGGTTCGGCTTCGAGGACGGGCCGAAGGTCCGTTTGCGCTTCTCCGATTCACCCAGACCCGACGCCGCGAAGACGGTCGCCGCCCTGCGAGCCCTGGGACTCAGCGTCGAGATCCTGTCCGGCGACCAGGCGAGCGTCGTCGAAACCGTGGCGCACAGCGTGGGCATATCGGCCTGGCGATCCGGCCTGCTGCCCGACGACAAGGCGGAGGCGATCGATCGTCTCGCCGCGGGCGGACGGAAGGTCCTGATGGTCGGAGACGGACTGAACGACGCCGCGGCCCTGGCGCGCGCCCACGCGGCGATCGCGCCGGGATCCGCGATCGAGGCCAGCCAGAACGCCGCGGACCTGGTCCTCACCCAGGACAGTCTCATGGCCGTCGTGGAAGCCATCACCGTGGCCCGGTCCGCCCGCCGCAGGGCGCTGGAGAATTTCGGCTTCGCGGCGCTCTACAATCTGGTCGCCGCCCCGGCCGCCATGCTCGGCCTGGTGAACCCCTTCATCGCGGCGCTCGCCATGTCGGGGTCTTCGCTGGTCGTCACCCTGAACGCGCTCAGGCTCCGGGGCGCGCGATGAACATCCTGCTTCTGCTCGCGCCGTTCTCCGTCCTGCTGGGCCTTCTGGCTGTGGGTGCGTTCGTCTGGACGCTGCGCGCGGGCCAGTACGACGACGTCCAGGGTGCCGCCGCACGCATCCTGATCGACGAGCCGGCCCCGCTCCCGCCGCGCCTGCCCGGAGAGGTCCCGCCCCGGGATCCGCCGACCTGAAAGAAAAGGGCGGCAGGCCGAGGAGCCGGCCCACCGCCCAAAGGCAGGGATAGATCAGGCGTGGACCGAGGTCCGGGCCTACATCCGAAGCGACAGACGCAGGCCGTAGGTCCGGGGCGGGCGGATCTGGTTGTAGATCACGCCGGGCTTGGCCGGGCTCTGGGACGAGTTGGCGAAGACCAGTTCGTCCTCGATGTTGTTGATGAAGCCCGTGATCGCGAGGTTGCCGGACGGGGTTTCCCACGTCACCCGGGCGTTCGACATCATGTAGCCGTCCTGACGCCCCTGCTCGAGGTAGTCGAGCGACAGATAGCGCGAGGATTCCAGCCGGGTATCGGCCGCGAGGATCAGGCGGCCGCGATCCTCGAGCTCCAGCGTCTTCACATAGCCCAGCTGCAGCGACCAGTCCGGGGCGTTGACCAGGGGCTGGCCCGAACAGTCGACGTCATAGATCCGCGCCGTGGCGCTGGCCCCGGTGAGGGTGGTCGGCGTGATCGGACAACCGATGGCGGGCGCGGCACCTGTGGTCGAATAGGCCTGGTACTTCAGCTCGTCGTAGGTGGCGTCCAGATACTGGAGGTTGGCCGAGAACTGGTCCGAGGCGGTGGGCTGATAGACCAGCTCAAGTTCCAGGCCGGCGATCGTCGCCGCCCCGGCGTTCTCGGTCAGATAGATGGGGCCGAAGATCGGCCCGCCGGGCGTCGAGGCGACCTGGACGGGACCCAGGTGCGAGACCTGCTGGTCGGTGTAGTCCCAGAGGAAGGCCTCGCCGTTCAGCTGAAGCGTGTTGTCGAAGAAGCGGTTCTTGGAGCCCAGCGTATAGGCGACCATGCTTTCGGGGGCCGAGAAGCCGTTGACCTGGGCCGGGAACAGGACGCCCGATTTGAAGCCGGTGGCGATGGTCGCATAGAGCAGCGACGCGTCGCCGGCATCGTATTCCACGCCCGCCTTGTAGGTCACCTTGTCGAAGTCGATGTCGGCCGCGACGTCCGAGCGGAGGTCGAGGATGATCGGCACGAGCGGGAAGACACCCGGAACGAAGCCGACGAACGGCAGGGTGTGGGCCTCGGTCACCTGGCTCTTCTCGTCCTTGGTGTAGCGCAGGCCGCCGGTGACCCTGAAGCGATCTGTCAGGCTCCAGGTCGCCTGACCGAAGACGGCCGTGCTGTCGGTGCCCAGATCGGACAGGATGCGCGTGCCGTTGCTGCCCTGATCGAAGCGCTGATTGGCATCGACGGTCTCGGAGAAAACATAGGCCCCCGCGACCCAGGTCAGCTGACCCACCGTGCCGGACAGCCGCGCCTCGAGGGAGCTCTGTTCCGACTGCTCCTCGATGTCGATCAGGAAGCTGGAGGCGTAGCCGCGGAAGTCGAGATCGGTCTTGCGGTAGGCCGGGATGACGGTCAGCTGGGCGAAGCCGAGGTCGGCATTGATGGTCGTGGAAATGCCGAAGAAGGTGTTGTCCTGATAGCCGTCATTCCTGGCGATGATCTGGGGCACGGGCGCGGTCGGGGGCCGACCCACATAGGCGGCGATGACGCGCGGATCGCTGGGTCCCAGACGGTTGTCGCCATCGACCAGCGGAAGGATCGTCCCGCCCGAGCCCATGCCGCCGACATCGGCATAATCGATCGACAGGATGGCGCTGAGCCGGTCGCTGAACTCGCCGCGCAACTGACCGCGGACCGCCCAGGTGTCCTCGTCGTCGTAGCCGTCGCTGAAGTAGCCGTCGTGCTGGGCCATCTGCCCGGCCAGACGAAGCGCGAACCGGTCGCCCAGCGGCAGGTTCACGGCCCCGGACGTCTTGAAGGCATCATAGTTGCCGTACTCCGTCGTCAGATTGCCGCTGGTCTCGTTCAGACGCGGCTTGGCGGTGATGACGTTGACCGCGCCGCCCGTGGCGTTGCGGCCGTAGAGCGTTCCTTGCGGACCCTTGAGGACTTCCAGGCGCTCGAGGTCATAGAACAGCCCGGCGGGCGCGGCGGGCCGGGACAGATAGATGCCGTCGAGGTTGAACGCGACGCCCTGTTCGGCGAAGGCGTTGGCCCCGAAGGTGCCGACGCCGCGCAGATAGATCTGGGTGAACGAGGAGGCCGGCGCGATCTGAAGCGCAGGCACCAGGCGGGTCAGGTCGGTCGCCTGGGTGATGCTCTGTTCGGTCAGCGTCTCGCCGTCGACGGCGCTGACGGCGATGGCCGCGCGCTGCAGGTTTTCCTCGCGGCGCTGGGCGGTGACGACGATGTCGTCGAGGCCGGTATACTCCTGATCATCGATCGGATCGGCGGCCGAGCCGGCAGTCTGGGCCTGGACAGAAAACGGCACGCAGGCGCACAGGATCGCTGCCCCCGTCAGCAGGAATTTCTTCACGGCATCCTCCCCGGATTTATGTATCGCTGCTCTGCGGCAGATCGAACCTTACCGTGGACAGGCCTCATCTATTTGTGAAATCATTTGTTTCGATTGGAATGAACCAATTCGATGGATGGTTAGATGCGTTTCAAGGGCCTCGACCTGAACCTGCTCGCGGCGCTGGATGTGCTGCTGGAGTGCCGGAGCGTTTCCCGGGCAGCGGACATCCTGAACCTCAGCCAGCCGGCCGTCAGCGCGGCCCTGGGTCGCCTGCGGGTTTTCTTCGGCGACGACATCCTGACCACCCACGGCAAGCGGATGTACCCGACGCCCTATGCCGAAGCGCTTATGCCCCAGGTCCGGGAGTGTCTGCGCGGGGTCGAACTGATGATCTCCTCGTCAACCGTCTTCGATCCGGCGACCAGTCATCGGGTGTTCCGGCTCGTCGCCTCGGACTTCGTCATCGTGGCCGCCATCGTGCCCCTGGTGGCCCGGCTGGTCGACATCGCGCCCGACATCCGCCTGGAGATGGTCCTGCCCAATGAGCTGAGCGTCGAACAGGTGCTGCAGGGCAAGGCCGACCTGCTCATCACGCCGGAGGACTTCGCCTCGCCCGAGCTGGCCAGCGAACTGCTGTTCGAGGAGACCCACGTGGTGGCGGGATGGAGCGAGAACCCCCTGTTCCAGCGTCCCCTGACCGAGGACGACCTTCTGGGGGCCGGACATGTCGCTGTCGCCATGGGCAACGCGCGCCTGTCGGTGTTCAGTGACAAGCATTTCGCCCTGCTGGGCAAGGACCGCCGGGTGCAGGTCACGACGGCGTCCTTCACCACGGTCCCGTGGCTGCTCAAGGACACGATGCGGCTCGCCGTCATGCACGAGCGGCTGGCCCGGGCCATGAGCGCCTATTTCCCCATCGCCTATGCTCCCCTGCCCTTCGAGGTGCCGGCGATGCGCCAGATGATGCAGTTCCACACCACCCGCCGCACCGATGTCGGGCTGGCCTGGCTGCGAAGCCAGCTGCGCGAGATCTCCGCCTGAGCGTCGAGACCGGTCGGATCGGTTTGGTGGATGGATTTCTATCCAAACAATCACATTTACAGATGACGCCTCGCACCTATCGTCACCCCACACACGCTCTCGCCAGAAGAGCGACGCGAGGGACGGTCTGTGAAAGCTCTGAAAATCCTGGTGGTCGGCGGCGGCATCGGCGGCCTGACATCGGCCATCGCCCTGCGGCGCGAAGGCTTCGCCGTCGATGTCATCGAACGGGACCCGACCTGGTCGGTCTACGGCGTCGGCATCATCCAGCAGGGCAACGTCATCCGCGCGATGAAGGATCTGGGCATCCTCGATGACTATATCGGGGCCGGCTTCGGCTTCGATCACGTCGATGTCCACATCCCGACCGGACAGCGTGTGGCGCATATCCCGACGCCCAAGCTGGTCGAGGGCTATCCCTCCAACGTCGGCATCGGTCGCAAGGCGCTGCACAAGGTGCTGGGCGACCGGGCCAAGGCATCCGGCGCGGACATCCGGCTGGGCGTCACGATCGCCGACCTGACCGATGACGGCGCGGGCGTGGACGTCGTCTTCAGCGACGGGACGTCCGGCCGCTATGACGTCGTGATCGGCGCCGACGGGCTGTACTCGACCACACGGGCCCAGATCCTGCCCGACGCCCCCGGGCCGAAGTTCACGGGTCAGGGCGTGTGGCGCTACAATCTGGAGCGCACGCCCGGCGTGACCGACCTGTGCGCCTACGAAGGCCCGATCGGCATCGGTCTGGTGCCTCTGTCCGACAGCCTGATGTACATCTTCGTCACCTCGCCGGAGCCGGACAATCCGCGCTATCCGCACGACGCTCTCGCCAGCACCTTCCGCTCCAAGCTGGATCGCGCGATCTCGCCCGAGATCCTGGCGCTGAAGGAGCAGATCACGGTCGACGACGACGTCGTCTACAAGCCGCTGGAATGGATCTTCCTCGAAGGTGACTGGCACAGGGGCCGGGTCGTCCTGCTGGGCGACGCGGTCCACGCCACCACGCCTCACCTCGGACAGGGGGCCGGGATGGCGATCGAGGACTCGATCGTCCTGGCCCAGGAACTGGCGCGCGCGGACAGCCTGGAAGACGCCTTCACCGCCTATCGCACGCGCCGGTACGACCGCTGCAAATACATCGTCGAGGCCTCGCGCGCGATCTGCGAGGGCCAGATCGGTACCGGTCCGATCGTCGAGAACGCCAGGGCCACGCAGGAGATGTTCCGCGTCGTGGCCCAGCCCATCTGATTACCCGAGTTCAAGGAAACCAACCCGATGGCGAGAGTCAGCGATATTCGATACGTCGGCTACGGCGTCACCGACCTGGAGGCGGAGCGGCGGTTCTATGCCGACACCTGGGGCCTGCGCGAGGTCGGGGAAAAGGACGGCCTGATCCATTTCGCGGCCCAGGGCGACGACGAGCTCTATGTCGTCCGCTTGAGGGCTGCGGATCGCAAGCAGGTCGACATCATCGCCTTCGCCGCCGACACCCGCGAGGACGTGGATCAACTGCATCGCAATGTGGTCGAGGCGGGCTGCAAGGTCGTGTTCGCCCCGCGCGATCTCGACACCCTGGGCGGGGGCTACGGGTTCCGCTTCTTCAGCCCCGACGGGCTGCCGTTCGAGATCTCCAGCGACGTCGCCACGGGCGAGCAGCGGACCCTGGCCCGCTGGGAAGGCATTCCGCAGAAGATCAGCCACATCGTCCTGCATTCGCCCAAGCACAAGGAGGCCGCCGACTTCTTCACCGACGTGCTGGGCTTCCGGGTCTCGGACTGGCTCGGCGACTTCATGGGCTTTCTGCGGTGCAACGAGTGGCACCATCGGCTGGCCGTCCTGCCCGGCCCGCCCTGCCTGAACCACGTCGCCTATGACGTCGCCAGCGTGGACGACATGATGCGGGGCATCGCGCGCCTGAAGCAGCACGACATCGACATCAAATGGGGTCCCGGTCGCCATACGGCGGGCAATAACACCTTCAGCTATTTCGTGACGCCGGGCGGATTCGCGGTGGAATACACGTCCGAACTGGAGAAGGTCGACGACGACACCTGGGTCGCCCAGGTCCACGTCCCCACCCCCACGACGATGGATCAGTGGGGCATCGGCATCGGCGGTCCGCAGACCATGCCGCATCCGGAACCGGACGCCGGTCTGTTCCAGCCGGTCGGGGTCTGACGCGTGGCGCTGTTTGAATACTTCCCGAACTACGTCTGGAATCTGTCGGTCGCCATCGCGCTGGAGAGCGGTGGCCAGATCGGCGAGATCGTCGACATGTGCCAGCCGCTGCTGGACGCCGCCGCCAAGGGCGAGGATGCGGGCACGCTCCGGTTCGCCGAGGAATGGACGAAGAAAGCCGACGTCCTGATCGGGCTGGCGGCCGAGGACGCGGCGCTGGGCCGCGAGTTTTCGGCCGGGACCAAGCTGGAGCGGGCGGCGCTGTATCTGCTGGTCGGCGAACGCATGCAGGGCCACGGCCATCCGGGCCGGGCCGAGACCTTCGCCAAGGCGCAGGATGCCTTCAAGCGGGCGATGGCGCTGGGCGACACCGGCGTCGAGCGGGTCGAGATCGCCTACGAGGGCACGACCTTCCCGGCCCTGTTCTGCCGCGCGCCGGGGGATGGGCCCAAACCCGTCGTCGTCTATTGCAACGGCCTGGATAGCTCCAAGGAGCTGCTCTACTGGTCGCACCTGCACACCGCCCTGGCGCGGCGGGGCATCTCGACCCTGCTGGTCGATCAGCCCGGAACCGGCGAGGCGCTGCGGCTGAAGAACCTGGCGGCCACGCCCCATTCGGAACGCTGGGCGACGCCGGCGCTGGAATGGCTGTCGAGCCAGCCCGACGTCGATGCCAGGCGTATCGGCATGACGGGTATCTCGCTGGGCGGCCACTATGCGCCGCGCGCCGTGGCCTTCGAGCCGCGCTTCGCCGCCGGCGCCGTCTGGGGGGCCAATCACAACTGGGCCGAGGTGCAGCAGAAGCGGCTGCGTCGCGAGGGCGAAAACCCCGTCCCCCACTACTGGAGCCACGTCATGTGGGTCTTCGGGGCCTCCGACATGGACGACTTCCACGAGAAGACGAAGGACATGACGCTGGACGGGGTGATGGAGAAGATCGCCGTGCCCTTCCTGGTGACCCACGGCGAGAAGGACCGCCAGATCGGTCTGGACTACGCCCATCAGAGCTTCGACCAGCTGACCAACAGCCCGAACCGCCAGCTGAGGATCTTCACCGCGCGCGAAGGCGGCGTCGAACATGTGGGGGCCGACAACATGTCATTCGGACGCGACTTCATCGCCGACTGGTTCGCCGACACCCTCGGCGGACGGACAAAGGCCTGACCATGACCGATCTGAAGAGCTACATCGCCCGCGAATCCACCATCGGCTCGATCATCAACCTCGCGATCGGATCGGCCTTCTATCTGGCCGTGTTCCGGGGCCAGACCGACCCGGCCGTCTGGGGGGCCAAGGGGCTGATCGTCGACTGCCTGCCGCAGGGCTTCATGGTCGGTCTGATGAGCATCATCCCGGCCATGCTGATCACCCGGAAGCGCGTCAACGCGGGCCTTCACATCCCGACGGACATGCCGGGCGGCTGGCTGCCGCGGAACGTGTTCGCACGGGGTGTCGTCGTCGCCCTGGCCACCATGGTCGGGCTTGTGGCGATCGCCGCCGGACTGGCGGCCGCGACCGGGGTCCAGAGCCTGCCGTTCTGGGCGGGCTTCGCGCTCAAGGCCCTGCCCGGCCTGATCGTGCCGTGGATCGTCATTCCGCCGGCGATCCGGGTCGCGCTAGCCCAGGCCCCGTCCACGCCCCTCGTCCGGACCTGAGGACTGACCATGCCCCGTCGCTTCGTCGATCTGTCGATCTTCCTGGACAACGATACCGTCGCCGACCCGCCCTTCATGCGGCCCAAGATCACCTTCCAGACGCATGCCGAGACGGTGGCGGAGGCCCAGACCTTCTTCCCCGGCGTGGCGGCCGAAGACTTCCCGGGCGGTCAGGGGTTCGCGGCGTCCGAGACGATGACGATCACGACCCACAACGGCACCCATATGGACGCGCCGTGGCACTATCACCCCACGATGAACGGCGGCGAGCGCGCCATCACCATCGATGAAGTGCCGCTGGAGTGGTGCTTCCAGCCGGGCGTGAAGCTGGACTTCCGCCATCTGCCCGACGGCCATGTCGTCACCGCCGCCCAGGTCGAGGCCGAACTGGCCCGCATCGGCCACACCCTGAGTCCGCTCGAAATCGTACTGGTCAACACGGCCGCGGGGGCTGCCCTGGGCACACCGGCCTTTCTCGGAAGCGGGATCGGCATGGGCTATGAGGCCACCATGTATCTGCTGGAGCGCGGCGTGAGGGTCACCGGGACCGACGCCTGGTCCTGGGACGCGCCCTTCAGCCATACGGCGCGGCGCGTCAGCGAAACCGGCGACACCTCCCTGATCTGGGAGGGGCACAAGGCGGGCCGCGACATCGGCTATTGCCACATGGAGAAGCTGGCGAACCTCGATGCGCTGCCGCCGACCGGGTTCACCGTGTCCTGCTTCCCCCACAAGGTGCGGGGCGGCTCGGCCGGATGGACCCGGGCCGTCGCCATCTTCGAGGATGACGCGGCATGAGGCTGGCCACCCTCAGGACCGCCTCGCCCGACGGAAGGCTGGTCGTGGTCTCCGCCGACGGCCTGCGTTGTCTGGACGTCCCCGGTTTCCCCACCCTGCAGGCCGCGCTGGACGACTGGACCGGGGCCGCACCCCGGCTGGCGGGGCTCGACCGGCAACTGGCCGCGGGTGAAGGCGAGCCCCTGGCGACGGGGGACCTGCTCGCCCCCCTGCCCCGCGCGTGGCAGTGGCTCGACGGCTCGGCCTTCCGCAGCCACGGCCAGCTTATGGAGCAGCTGTTCGGCAGTCCCCCGCCGCCGCCCGGACGTCCGCTGATGTATCAGGGCCTGTCCCATCGCTTCCTGTCCGCGACCGAGGACGTCGTCCTGCCGCGCACCGAGGACGGCATCGACTTCGAGGGCGAGTTCGGCGTCATCACCGATGCCGTCCCCATGGGGGTGGCGCCCGAAGAGGCGCTGGGACACATCCGGCTGATCGTGCAGATCAACGACTGGTCGCTGCGGGTGCTGGCTCCGGTCGAGATGAAGACCGGCTTCGGCTGGGTCCAGGCCAAGCCCGCCTGTTCGGCCGCGCCCTTCGCCGTGACGCCCGACTCGCTGGGGGAGGCCTGGCGTGACGGCCGTGTGCACCTGCCCCTGACCGTCGACTGGAACGGGCAGCGGTTCGGCGCGCCGCAGGGCGGTGTGATGGAGTTCGGCTTTCACGACCTGATCGCCCATGCCGCGTCGACGCGCGACCTGTGCGCGGGGACCATCATCGGCTCGGGCACCGTGTCCAATCCCGACTATCGCGACGTCGGCTCGACCTGCATCGCCGAGCGGCGGGGCATCGAGATGCTGGACGAGGGATCGGCCCGGACCGCCTACATGCAGTTCGGTGACCGGGTGCGGATGGAGTGCACCCTGCCGGACGGGCGCACCCTGTTCGGGGCCATCGATCAGACGGTACGGAGCCCCCGGGCCTGACGGCCGGACGGCGCGGCCGGCCGCTCTCTCGTCACGCAGGGTCTTCCGTTCGTCGGGTCGAGAGGTGGTACAGGCCGGCGGCGACGCCGAGGCCGATCCCGAAGGTCGTCAGGCCGTGCCATCCGGCCAGGCTCATGATCTTCACGCCGGCCGCCGAACCCAGCGCCGCCGCCGAATAGTAGCAGAGCATATAGACCGCATAGATCCGGCTCTGGGCGTCCGGATCGATCGAGAAGACGCGGACCTGATTGGGGATCTGGGCCCCGAAGACGCCGAGGTCGAGCAGGACGACGCCGAGGATCATGCCGCCCAGGGTGTCGCCCCAGATGGCCATCACGCCGAAGGCGGCGATGATCAGCACCAGCGCCCCCGTGATCAGGGCGCGGGCCCCGACGACGCCGACGAGGCGGCCCGATACCCTTGCCCCCAGAATGCCGGCCAGTCCGACCAGACCGAACAGCCCGGCCTGCTGGGCGCTGTAGAAGAAGGGTCCGGTATTCAGATGGATGGCCAGCGTCGCCCACAGCGCGTTGAAGGCCGCGAACCACAGGGCCCCGGTCAGGGCCGTCTGGCGCAGCAGCCGGTGACGCCGGACCAGCTGGACCATCGAGCCGAGGAGCGCCCGATAGCCGAGCGTCACGCTCGGGACGTTGCGCGGCAGGACGATCTGGAACAGGACCCCGAACACGATCGCCACGATCGCCGCCCCCAGGAAGACGCCACGCCAGCCAAAGTATTCGGCGACCGTGCCGCTGATGGTGCGCGACAGAAGCAGGCCGATCGACAGGCCCGTCATCAGGGTGGCGATCACCTGTCCGCGCGTCTCCGGCGTGGCCAGCGAGGCTCCGAACGGGATCAGTTGCTGGGTGATGTTGCCGCCCAGTCCGACCACGAAACAGGCCAGGATCAGAACGGGGAAGCTCGGGGCCAGAACGATGGCGACCAGCGCCAGCGACAGGACCACGGACAAGACGCCGATCAGGGTGCGCCGGGGGATGGTGTCGCCCAGCGGCGAGATCAACAGGATGGCCAGCGCGTAGCCGAACTGCGACGCGGCCGGCACCAGTCCCACGACCCCCTCGTGCAGATCGAACGCCTGGCGGATCAGCGGCAGCAGCGGCTGGTTGTAGTAGAGGTTCGAGGCTGTCGCGCAGATCGCGACCGACATCAGGAGGAGCAGGCCCCGGCCCAGTCGTGGCGAGCCGTCGGTGCCCGCCGCCATCAGGCGCGGAAGGGGCTCGAACCGGCGGTCATGACGAGCCGCGTCGAGGCCACGCCGTTGCCCAGCGCCTGGGGCTTGTCGACGGTCACATCGGCGGAATGAACACCGACGACATCAAGACATTCGGAGGCCAGTCGCTGGGCGAAGGTCTCGATCAGGCCGATGCGTTCCATCCCGAGCGCCTCGGCCAGAGCTACGATGCCGTTATAGTCGATCGTCTCGTCGATTCGGTCGGCGCGCGGGGCGTCGATCTCCAGCGTCACGGAGATGACCAGGGGTTGGGGCTGGCCGATCTCATGAGCATGGACGCCGATGTCGGCATCCACGACGATGTCGCGGACGCTGATCGAACTCAGCCTGATCGTCCTGACCGCGGCCCGATCGGTCAGATCGAGCTGGACGAGCTGTTCGCTCATCGCCCCGCCAGCTGGCGTTCGAGGGCACCCAGAACGCGGTAGCAGGGCAGCACCTGGGCGACGCTGGCGTTGGGCTCGCGACCCTCGCGGATGGCGGCGATGAACTCGCGATCCTGCAGCTCGATGCCGTTCGACGACACCGCCACGCCGGTCAGGTCGACGGGCTCGTCCTTGCCGTTGAACAGGTCGTCGTAGCGGGCCAGCCAGGTGCCGGTGTCGCCGATGTAGCGGAAGAAGGTCCCCAGCGGCCCGTCGTTGTTGAAGCTGAGCGACAGGGTGCAGATCGCCCCGCTCTCGGCCTTCAACTGGATCGACATGTCCATGGCGATGCCCAGCTCGGGATGGATCGGCCCCTGCATCGCGTGGGCCTCCACGATCGGCCCGGCCTGATAGGCGAACAGATCGACCGTGTGCGCCGCATGGTGCCACAGCAGGTGGTCGGTCCACGACCGCGGTTCGCCCTTGGCGTTGATGTTCCTGCGCCGGAAGAAATAGGTCTGGACGTCCATCTGCTGGATGTTCAGCTCGCCCGCCCGGATCCGGTTGTGGACCCACTGGTGGCTGGGATTGAAGCGCCGGGTATGGCCGACCATGGCGACCAGACCGGTCTCGGCGGCCCGGGCGGCGACGGCCTCGGCATCGGCCAGACTGTCGGCCAGCGGAATCTCGACCTGCACGTGCTTGCCGGCGTTCAGGCAGGCCAGGGCCTGGGCCGCATGCAGCTGCGTCGGCGTGGCCAGGATGACGGCGTCCAGCCCGGGGATCGCCAGGGCCTGATCCAGTTCGGTCGTCGCGTGACCGATGCCGTATTTGTAGGCGACCTTCTGCGTGGCCTCCAGCGTGCGGCCCACGACGCTGACGACCTCGACGCCGTCGATCAGCTTCAGGGCATCCAGATGCTTTTCGCCAAAGGCCCCGGCTCCTGCCAGTGCGATCTTCATGCGGCGACACCCTGTGCGTCGTTGGCCGGAACCGCGTCACTCTCGGCGACCGGACGCAGCACGATATGGCCGACGGCCGTGTTCGAGGCCGGCACGTGGTAGTGGCGATGCAGCATCTCGGTCGTCTTGCCCATGGCCCCGCGCATGATCAGCCACATGACCATCTCGATGCCTTCCGAGCCGGTCTCACGCAGGTATTCGATGTGCGGGATATGGCGCAGGGCGTCGGTCGAGCCGACCAGCTGATCGAGGAAGCGGTTGTCCCATTCCTTGTTGATCAGGCCGGCGCGCGGCCCCTGCAGCTGGTGGCTCATGCCGCCGGTGCCCCAGACCTGGACGTTGAGGTCCTCGGGGAAGCTGGCGACGGCCTTGGCGATGGCCTCGCCCAGGGCCCAGCAGCGGTTGCCCGAGGGGGGCGGATAGGTGACGACGTTGACGGCCAGGGGAATGACCCGCACCGGCCAGGCGTCGACCTTGCCGAACATCATCGACAGCGGGACGGTCAGGCCGTGGTCGACCTCCATCTCGTTGATGATGGTCATGTCGAACTCGTCGAGGATGCAGCTCTGGGCGATGTGCCAAGCGAGGTCCGGATGGCCCTGGACGACCGGGACCTGACGCGGTCCCCAGCCCTCGTCGGCGGGGGTGAAGCTCTCGGCGCACCCGATCGCGAAGGTCGGGATGAACTTCATGTCGAAGGCGGTCGCATGGTCGTTGAAGACCAGGATGATGACGTCCGGCTTCTCTTCCTTTTCCCACGCGCGGGTCCAGTCGAAGCCGGCGAAGGCGGGCTTCCAGTAGGCTTCCTCGGTCTTGTCGAAATCGACCGCGACGCCGAGCGCCGGAATGTGGCTGCACGCCACGCCTGCGGTGATACGGGCCATCAGTACTTCTCCTTGATCGAGCGCAGGCCCTCGGGCGAGCGGCCGCCGGCGATCATCATCGCCGTGTAATCCTCGAAACTCATGTCGGTCATGGTGGAGACCGCCTGGGCGAAGCTCTTGCCGTCGGTCGAGAACAGCTTGGCCAGGAAGTAGATGTTGCCGCCCAGTTCCAGGCAGCGGTTGAAGTCGCGGTCCAGCACCGCCTGCTTCTGGTCCTCGGTCATCGGCCATTCGTCCAGATAGGCCCGCTCGTCCGCCTTGAAGCGCTCGCGGTTGTCGGCCTTCATCAGGCTCATGGCGAACTGGTTCAGATTGTAGCCCTGGCGCGCGCGGGCCGCGGTGAAGACCCGGGTGCCGGGGATGTCGTCCATTTCCGCCAGATAGGCGTGGATGTCGGTCGGGGCGGTGGTCATAGCCCTCTCTCCTTCAGCTTGGCGTCGAGGCGCGGGAAGACGCGGCGCGCATTCCCCTCGAAGATGGCGTGCCGCTGCTCGGCCGAGATCGGCGCAGCGTCGATGTAGCGTTTGGTGTCGTCGAAATACTGGCCGGTCTGCGGATCGATGCCGCGCACGGCCCCGACCATCTCGGACCCGAACAGGATGTTCTTGGTCTCGATCACCTGGGCCAGCAGGTCCACGCCCGGCTGGTGATAGACGCAGGTGTCGAAGAAGACGTTGTTCATCAGGTGCGTGTCCAGCGACGGTTGTTTCAGCATGTCGGCCAGACCCCGGTACCGCCCCCAGTGATAGGGCACGGCCCCGCCGCCGTGGGGGATGATCAGCCGCAGGGTCGGGAAGTCCCTGAACAGGTCGCCCTGGATCAGCTGCATGAAGGCGATGGTGTCGGCGGCGATGTAGAAGGCCCCCGTCGCATGCAGGCCCGGATTGCACGACCCGGACACGTGGATCATCGCCGGGACGTCCAGCTCGACCATCGCCTCGTAGAACGGGTACCAGAACCGGTCGGTCAGCGGCGGCGCAGTGAAATGCCCGCCGCCGGGATCAGGGTTCAGGTTGCAGCCGATGAAGCCGAGTTCGGTCACGCACCGACGCAGCTCGGCGATGGAGCCCGTCAGGTCCGCCTTGGGGCTCTGCGGCAGCATACAGACCCCGGCGAAAGTCTCGGGATACAGGTCGCAGACGCGGGCGATGAGGTCGTTCGACACCCGCGCCCATTCCAGCGACACCGCCTCGTCCCCGACATGGTGAGCCATGGTCGAGGCGCGGGGGCTGAAGATGGTCAGGTCGGCCCCGCGCTCCTTCAGCAGCTTCAGCTGGTTCTGCTCGATGGTCTCGCGGATCTCGTCGTCGGTGATCTGCGGATAGGGCGGCGCGGCCTCGCCGGCCTTGAACGCGGCCTTCTGGGCGTCGCGCCAGGCGTCGTGCTGGGGCGGGGCGGTCGTGTAGTGACCGTGGCAGTCGATGACCAGGCTCATTCCGCCGCCTCCTCTGCCCGGGGCGCGAGCGCCGCGAGCTTGGCTGCCAGTCCGTCTGGCGGGTCGATGCCGAGAGCGCCGAGACTGTGCTGCAGGGCGACCGTGCCCCGTGTCATGGTCGAACCGACGCCCAGGGAATCAAGGGTCGCGACCGACTCTTCCATCTCGGCGGCGCGGCGCAGGCCGTGGACCATCATGCGATCGAGATTGTAGTCGAGCCTGTTGCCCCAGTCGGCGCCGGGCCAGCTGGCGTCGAGGGACGCGATGACGGTCTCCATGACGCCCGCCCGGTCGGCGGCGATGGCGCATTCGGCCGACAGGGCCTCGATGCCCTTGATCATGACGGAGCGAATCATCTTGACCGCCGCCGCCGCCCCGACGCCGCCCTCGACGATCGTGATGTCCGTGAACCCGATATCGGCCAGCCGCCGGGCAGCCTCGGCCGCATGAGGGCCGCTGACCATGAGCGGAGCGTTCAGACGCTTCGGAAGGACCGGCGACAGGACGGCGACGTCGACGTAACGACCGCCCACGGCCTCGATCACCCGGGCGGCGGTTCGCTTCGTGTCCGGCGCGACGCTGTTCATGTCCAGCCAGAGCGTTCCGGGGGCCAGGGACATCGCCGCCTCGCGTGCGGCGGCCGTCGCCTGATCGGCGGTGACCAGACACAGCACCAGGCCGGACGTTGCGATACAGTCGGCGGTGCTCTCGCACCCCTGGACGCCGACGCGGTCGAAATCGGCGCGCTTGGCAAAGACGGTTTGGGCGCTGTCGGTCTTGCGGTCGTAGGCGTGGACCGCCAGTCCCGCGGCGACCCAGCCTTCCGCGAAGGCCGAGGCGGCCTCGCCGAACCCGATGGTGGAGACAGAGGAGGTCATGGAGCGGCAGCTATCGGTGCCGACGCCGGCGCGGGCAACTCAATAGAGGTCGCTGCCTATTCAATTTCCTGAAATGCGGTGCCCGCTGCCTGCTCCAGCAGGGACAGGAAGCGCGCCTGCGACGGGGTCGGCCGCCAGTCGGCCCGCGTGGTCACGCCGATGGTGCGCACCGTCTCGGGTCTCGGCGGGCCGATGGGGGCCAGCACGCCGACCTCGATCTCCAGCGCCACCTGGTCGTGCGACAGCAGGGTCAGCAGATCGCTCTGGCGCAGGATACCCCGGATGGCCGTGACCGAACCGCACTCCACCGGGGCCGCAGGGACGGGTCCCCCCGCGAACATGGCCTGCCAGAGCAGACGAAGCGGCGATCCCGGACGGCCGATCACCCAGGGATAGGCCGCCAGGGCATCCCGATCCGGGGCCGGATCGGACGCCAGCGGATGCCCGGCCCGACCCACGACCATCAGGCGATCGTGCAACAGGGGGCGCTGCTCCAGATCCGGTGGCGGCTCGTCCCGCAGCGCCCCGACCATGACGTCGATGACCCCGTCGCGCAGCGGATCGACCAGCTCGCGCCAGGCCCCGTCGACGACGTCGATCTGGAATTCCGGCTCGGACGCGACCATCCCGGCCACGGCGGCCGGCAGCAGCACCGCCCGCGACAGCGGCATGGCCCCGACGCTGATGCGGTTGGCGTCCCCGCCCCCGCCGGGCAGGATCTCGACAAGCGCCGCGGCCAATTCGGCCCGCGCCAGCCGCGCGCCTCGCGCCAGACGACGGCCTGCCCGGGTCAGGACCACCCCCCGCCCCTGCCGCTCCACGATCGGCACCGCGCAAATCTGCTCCAGATCGCGGACCGACGCGTGCAGTCCCGGCTGCGAAAGGCCGGTCGCCCTGGACGCTGCCACGAAGCTGCCGGCGTCCGCGAGGGCGAGGAAGGCCCGGAGCTGGGTCGCCGTGACCAGCTGTTCCGGCCGCGCGAAACCGCTGCGGCCCGCCTGCCGCGCCGCCTCGGCCAGCTGGACGAAGGCGCGATCCGTCCGCTCGGCCAGGATCCGACCCGCCTCGGTGGCGCGCACCCCGTCCGGCTGGCGCATCAGCAGCCGCGCGCCCAGCCGACTTTCCAGCTTGGCCAGCCCCTGGGTCAGGGCGGGCTGGGACAGGCCGACTGTATCGGCGGCCGCGCTCATTCCGCCGCGCGCGATGACCACGCCGAGCGCCCGCAGGTGACGCAGATTGAGATCGAAGGGGGACAGGGCCATTCCCATCTATCGTAAAAACTTATCGCGCGGGGGCAAATGCGAATTGCCCCCTCCCCACCCCCTCTCCATCACCGCAAATTGACAGAAGGAGACGCGCATGGCCGGTCGGGTGGTTCGCAATATCGAACGGGCAGAGGCCGGCGTCATCGACGGCCTCGCCGCCCTGGGCGTTGCCACGGTGCACGAGGCGCAAGGGCGGATCGGGCTGCTGGCTCCCCACATGCGTCCCATCTATGCCGGGGCGCGGATCGCGGGATCGGCGGTGACCATCTCCTCGCCGCCCGGCGACAACTGGATGCTGCACGTCGCCATCGAGCAGCTGCGGGCCGGCGATATCCTGGTGCTGGCCCCGACCTCGCCCTGCGAGGACGGCTATTTCGGCGACCTTCTGGCCACCTCGGCCCAGGCGCGGGGCTGCCGGGGGCTGGTGATCGACGCAGGCGTGCGCGACGTGCGCGACCTGAAGGAGATGAACTTCCCCGTCTGGTCCAGGGCGGTCTTCGCCCAAGGCACCATCAAGGCCACGCTGGGCTCGGTGAACGTGCCCATCGTCTGCGCCGGCGCGGCGATCGAGGCGGGCGACGTGATCGTGGCCGATGACGACGGCGTCTGCGTCGTGCGCCGGGCGGACGCCGCGGCGGTCCTCGAGGCCGGCCGTGCCCGCGAGGCCAACGAGACCTCCAAGCGCGCGCGTCTGGCGGCGGGCGAACTGGGCCTCGACATCTACGACATGCGCGGCAAGCTGGAGGCCATGGGCCTGCGCTATGAGTGAGGGCGTCGCCTGCATGTGGATGCGCGGAGGCACCTCGAAGGGAGCCTTCTTCCTCGCCGCCGACCTGCCGTCCGACACAGCCGCGCGCGACGCCTTCCTGCTGCGGATCATGGGCTCCCCCGACCCGCGCCAGATCGACGGCATGGGGGGCGCCGACCCGCTGACGTCCAAGGTGGCCGTGGTGTCGACGTCGGACAGGGAGGGGGTCGATGTCGACTATCTGTTCCTGCAGGTCTTCGTGGATCAGGCCACGGTCACCGACGCCCAGAACTGCGGAAACATGCTGGCGGGCGTCGGACCCTTCGCCCTGGAACGCGGCCTGGTCGAGGCGACGGGTGACGAGACCCCGGTCTCCATCTTCATGGTGAACACCGGCCAGATCGCCGTGGCGACCGTGGCGACCCCGAGCGGGGTCGTGACCTATGACGGCGAGGCCCGCATCGACGGCGTGCCCGGGACCGCGGCCCCGGTCCCGCTGGCGTTTCGGGACACCGCCGGGTCGTCCTGCGGGGCCCTGCTGCCGACCGGCAACGCCGTGGATGTGATCGACGGCATCGCCTGCACCCTGATCGACAACGGCATGCCCTGCGTGGTCATGCGCGCGGATGCGGTGGGGGCGACCGGCTACGAGGATCGCGAGGCGCTGGACGCCGCGGCCGACCTGAAGGCCCGCATCGAGGCGATCCGGCTGCAGGCCGGTCCGATGATGAACCTGGGCGACGTGACCGACAGCTCGGTGCCCAAGATGATGCTTGTGGCCCCGCCGCGTCACGATGGCGCGGTCACGGTGCGAAGCTTCATTCCCAAACGCGCCCATGCCAGCGTCGGGGTGCTGGGGGCGGTCAGTGTCGCCACCGCCTGCCTGCTCGACGGCTCGCCGGCCGCCGAGGTGGCCGTGGTTCCATCCGGCCCGCGAAAGACCCTGTCCGTGGAGCATCCGACCGGCGAGATGACCTGCGTGCTGGAGACGGATGCGGCCGGAACCGTCGTGTCCGCCGCCCTGCTGCGCACGGCCAGGAAGCTGATGGACGGAAAGGTGTTCGCATGAGCGTCGACGCCGAGGGACGCGTCCGCAGCTGGACGCTGGAGCCCTCCCTTCCCCGCTACTGTCCGCCCGAGGGCGCGATCGACGCCCACTGCCATGTCTTCGGGCCGGCGGACCGGTTCCCGTTCAGCGCCAAGGCCAAATACAAGCCGCAGGACGCGGGGCCGGAGCAGCTGTTCGCCCTGCGCGACCGGCTGGGGCTGTCCCGCAACGTCATCGTCCAGGCCAGCTGTCACGGCACCGACAATGCCGCGACCCTGCACGCCATCGCCGTGTCCGAAGGCAGGGCGCGCGGCGTGGCCGTGGTCGATCCCGCCATCTCCGATGTCGAACTCCAGGCGCTGCATGACGGCGGCATCCGGGGGATCCGGTTCAACTTCCTGAAGCGGCTCGTGGACGATGCGCCGAAGGACAAATTTCTCGAGGTCGCCGGCCGCCTGCCCGCCGGCTGGCATGTCGTGGTCTATTTCGAGGCGGATACCCTGGCAGAGCTGCGTCCCTTCCTCGACGCCCTGCCCGTCCCCGTCGTCGTCGATCACATGGGGCGTCCGGACGTCGCCCAGGGGCCGGACGGAACCGACATGCGCGCCTTCCGCGCCCTGCTCGACAGCCGCGACGACATCCATTTCAAGGCCACCTGCCCCGATCGCCTGTCCGCCCAGGACCCGCCGTGGGAGGACTTCGTCGCGGCGGTCCGTCCGCTGGTCGAGGCCTACCCGGACCGCTGTCTGTGGGGCACCGACTGGCCGCATCCGAACATGGAAAGCCGCATCCCCGACGACGGCGCGCTGGTCGACGTCATCCCGCGGATCGCACCGACGCCCGAGCTTCAGCGCAAGCTGCTGATCGACAACCCGACCCGCCTCTACTGGAGCGACTGATGGCCCCCACGATCGCCACCACCCACGTCGGCAGCCTGCCGCGCGGCCCCGAACTCACGCCCCTGCTGCTGGCCCGCGACCATGGCGAGCCCTATGATGCCGAGGCCTTCGACACCGTGGTGCAGACGGCGGTGACCGAGGCCGTGAAGCGGCAGGTCGAGGCCGGGGTCACGATCGTGAGCGACGGCGAGCTCGGCAAGGTCGGTTACTCCACCTATATCATCGAGCGGCTGTCCGGCTTCGGCGGCGACAGCCCCCGAAAGCCCGCGCTCGACCTCGCACCCCTGCCCGAGTTCCGCGAGAAGCTGGCCGGGATCATGGGAGCCCAGGAGTTCACGCGCGCGTCCTGCACCGGACCGGTCCGGCTGGTGAACCTGCAGCCCCTGCACGACGATATCCGCCGGTTCCAGGTGGCGCTCGACGCCCACGGCGGCGGCACGCGGGCCTTCATGAACGCGGCCTCGCCCGGCCTGATCACGGCCTTCCAGGCGAATGCCTTTTATCCGACGCACGAGGCCTATCTGGCGGATCTCGCCGATGCCATGCGGCCGGAGTACGAGGCCATCGTCGACGCCGGGTTCGAGCTTCAGCTGGACTGTCCCGATCTCGCGATGTCGCGCCACACCGGCTACCAGGACATGGACGAAGCCGGGTTCCTGAAGACCATCGAGGCGAACGTCGAGGCGTTGAACGCCGCCACGGCGAACATCGCCCCCGACCGGATGCGGATGCACATCTGCTGGGGCAACTACGAAGGCCCGCACAACCACGACATTCCGCTGGAGCGGATCATGTCGATCATCCTCGCCGCCCGGCCCGCGACCATCCTGTTCGAGGCCGCCAACCCGCGTCACGAGCACGAGTGGACCGTCTGGCGCGACGCGAAGGTGCCCGACGACAAGGTCCTGGCCCCCGGGCTGATCGACACCTGCTCCAACTATCTGGAGCACCCCGAACTCATCGCCCAGCGGATCGAACGGTTCACCGCCATTGTCGGCGCGGACCGGGTCGTGGCCAGCACCGACTGCGGGTTCGGCACGTTCGCCGGCTACGGCAAGATCGACCCGGCCGTCTGCTGGATGAAGCTGGCGGCGCTCCGCGAAGGGGCCGACCTCGCTGCGTCACGGGGGTGAGTTGCGAGTCGCCGAACAATGGGCTATTTCACCCTTCTGAACTTTTCACATATAGGAAAAGACAGATCAGGGAGGCGACGGCGTGACCTTTCGGGTCGACACCATACGCACTGACGTTCAGCCCGGCCGCGCCGGATGACGGCCCGCGCCCTGCGTGTCGATGCCCTGCGCGTGGGCGACGGCCCGACCGTACGGCACGCCGTCCACCAGTTGCTCGCCGACCTCGGCATGACCACCATCTTTGGCAATCCGGGCTCGACCGAACTGCCCATGTTCCGCGACCTGCCGCCGGAGCTGTCCTATGTCCTCGCCCTGCAGGAATCGGTGGCGGTCGGCATGGCGGACGGGTTCGCCCAGGCGACCGGCCGGGCCGCCCTGGTCAACCTTCATTCCTCGGCGGGCGTCGGCCATGCCATGGGCAATATCTACACCGCCTTCCGCAACCAGACGCCGCTGGTCGTCACCGCCGGTCAGCAGGCGCGCTCGATCCTGCCCTATGAGCCCTTCCTCTACGCCGAGCGGTCGACCGAGTTTCCGCGCCCGTTCGTGAAATGGGCCATCGAGCCCGCCCGCGCCCAGGATGTGCCCCTGGCCATCGCGCGCGCCCATCACATCGCCATGCAGGCACCCTGCGGCCCCGTCTTCGTCTCCATCCCGATCGACGACTGGGAACAGCCCTGCCCGCCGATCACGCCAGCCCGGGTCAGCCGCAGCGTCGATGTCGATCCGGCTCTGCTGGCCGAAGCGGCGGGTCTGCTGCATGCCGCCCGCCGACCGGTCGTCGTTGCGGGCGCAGGCGTCGCGCGCGACGGGGCCCGCGAGGCGCTGGTGCATCTGGCCGAGCAGCACGGCACGCCGGTCTGGGCCGCCCCCATGGCGGCGCGCAATGTCTTTCCGGAAGACCATCCGCTGTTCGCGGGGTTCCTCGCCGCCTCGCGCGAGGCCATCGTCGACGCGCTGGACGGACACGATCTGGTTCTGGTGCTGGGGGCCCCGGTCTTCACCTTCCACGTCGAGGGGTTTGGTCCCTTCGTGCCCGAGGGCGCCGATCTGGTTCAGATCGTCGACGACCCGGCCATGGCCGCGCGCACGCCGCTGGGTCTGGCGATCACGGGGGACGTCACCCGCGCGATCGCCCATCTGGCCCAGGTCGTGCCCGAGCGGCCGCGCGCCCTGCCCCGGGCGCGGATCGTGCCTGCCGCACCGGACGACTCACGTCTGACCGACAGCCTGCTGATGTCGCGGCTGGAAGCCCTGCGGCCGAAGGGGATCGCCGTCGTGGAGGAAGCGCCCAGCACGCGCGGACCCCTGCACGACTATTTCCGGGTTCGCGCGGACGAGGAGTTCCACACCTGCGCCAGCGGCGGCCTGGGCCACGGTCTGCCGGCCGCGCTCGGGGTCGCCATGGGGCGCCCCGACCGTCCGGTCCTGTGCCTGCTGGGCGACGGCTCGGCCATGTATGCGATCCAGGGCCTGTGGACCGCGGCGCGGCACGGGCTCGATGTCCGGTTCCTGATCGTCAACAACGGCGGCTACGTCGCGCTCGAGCATTTCGCCGGCCTGTTCGGCATGGAGGCGGTCGGCAGCCGCCTGCCCGGCCTCGACTTCTGCGCCCTCGCGCAGGGCCAGGGCGTCGCGGCCGCGCGGGTCAGCGATCCGGCGGCCCTCGACGCGGCCATTCAAGATCTCTTCCAGGGCGTGGGGCCCAGGCTTCTGGAGGTGGTGATCACGGGGGACTGACGACGCCGGCCGCCGTGGGCCGGGACACGACCAAAATCAAAGCACGACAAAAAAACACCAGGGAGGATCCACACATGAGAATCGTCATCGGAACCGTCGCGGCGCTGCTCGCCTCGACCAGCGTGCATGCCCAGACCGCGCCACCCCAGACGACCCAGGCGGACTCATCGTCTGTCGACGACATCATCGTCACGGCCTCGCGCCGCGAACAGTCGGTCCAGGACGTGTCCATCGCCGTCACGGCGCTGAGCGAGGAACGTCTGGGCGACGCCCAGGTCAACAACCTGCAGGACCTGCAGACGATCGTGCCGTCCGTGAACTTCGGCAACGACTTCAACCAGGCCAAGATCTTCATCCGCGGCGTGGGGGCCAACACCTCCACGACCGGCAGTTCGACCGGCGTGGCGCTGCACGTCGACGGGGCCTATGTGGCCCGCGCCGAGGCGCAGCTGACGTCGCTGTTTGATATCGCGCGCGTCGAGGTCCTGCGGGGTCCGCAGGGCACCCTGTACGGCCGGAACGCCGTCGGCGGCTCGATCAACGTCATCAGCGCCAAGCCGACGGATGTCATGGAAGGCTACGGCCGCCTGACCTTCGGCAATTACAACGCCCTGGTCAGCGAGGTCGCCGTCGGCGGCCCGATCACCGACGGCATCCAGTTCCGCGTCGCCGGCAAGACCGAACAGCGCGACGGCTTCGGATCCAATCCGGTGACGGGCGCCGACGTCGACGACCTGAACCGCCGCATGGTCCGCGCACAGCTGAACTTCGACTTCACCCCGGATGTCAGCCTGCTGCTGTCGGGCGAATACTTCCGTCAGGACGACAGCTCGGGGGCCGTGCACTACCTGCGCGCCAGCTTCCCGGGCGTGACCCGCCTCGCCCCCCTGGGCGTCGGCGGATACGCGACCGACCCGCGCGATCTGGCCAGCGAGGATCAGCCGGGCACGAGCACGGACTCCTACGCCTTCACCGCGACCCTCAAGGCCAACATCAGCGACACGCTTTCGCTGACGAACATCGCCAACTTCCGCAGCTTCGAATCCGCGCTTTTCCAGGACCTCGACCTGTCGGCGGTGCAGAACGAGCCCTCGCTCAACGGCTTGGCCAGCACGATCCAGGAACGCCGGATCGACAGCGACCAGTACTCCAACGAGCTGCAGCTGAACTATGACACCGACCATGTGAACGCGGTGCTCGGGGCCTATTACTTCAACGAGCAGCAGAACCCGATCGACAGCGTCGGCTTCAAGCGGCGCTCGGGCAACGCCCAGTCTCCCGCCATCCTGGCGCGCGACAACATCCCTCTGGATCTGGCCTACAACCTTTGCGGCTACGGTCCCGGCTCCACGACGGGCGGATCGGCGATCATCACGCCCAAGCGGGTCTGCACCCGCTCCAACCTCGAGACGACCGCCTATGCCATCTTCGGCCAGGCCAACTTCGATCTGGGCATGATCTCGCCCGGCCTGGAAGGCCTCAGCGTCAAGCTGGGCGGCCGCTACAGCCACGAGGAGGTGATGTCGGAAAACCCCGGCATCGTGATCCGCTACAACCCGACGGCCCCGAACCAGCATCTGCCGACGCTGAACCCGACGGCCGCCGGAACCCACACCGAGCGGACCTTCGAGGACTTCACGCCGGAAGTCGGCGTCCAGTGGGAGGTCAATCCCGACCTGCTGCTCTACTATACCTACTCGGAAGGCTTCAAAGCCGGGTCGGGCGAGAACGCGTCGGGCTCCACCACCATCGTGGATCCGGAAACGATCTCGAACCACGAGGTCGGCGTGAAGGCGACCCTGCTGGATCAGCGCCTGACCGTGAACGCGGCGGCCTATTCGTACGAGCTGGAAGGCCTGCAGCTGAACAAGACGATCTCGGGCGGCCCGACGGGCTACACGACGATCTTCCAGAACGCGGCCAAGACCTCGGCCAACGGCGTGGAACTCGAGTTCTTCGCGCGACCGACCGATGTGTTCCGGTTCTCGGGCGGCCTGTCCTACACGGACGCGACGTTCGACGACTATCTGACCATCGATCCGCTGGCTCCGCAGAACGTCTCCGGTGGCACGCCCTACAACGCCACCACCAACCCCGATCCGACCGCCTTCGGCGCGCCGGGCGGCGGCAACCTGCAGCTGGCGGGCAACAAGGTCCGCAACACGCCGGACCTGGCCTGGAGCCTGCACGGCGAACTGGACCTGCCGTTCGCCATGCCGATGGACGGGTCGCTGATGCTGCAGGGCGATGCCTCGCACAAGAGCCAGGTTTTCTTCTCGGAATTCGAGCGGGATATCGAGAGCTCGGACGCCTACACCGTGTTCGACGCCTCTCTGGTCTATGAGAGCGGCGACGGGGCGATCCGCGGCCAGCTCTGGGTCAAGAACATCGGCGACGAGGAGATCCGCTCCTCGACCTTTGCCCTGGCAACGGGTCGCCTGATCGGCGTCACCTACCTGCCCCCGCGCACCTATGGCGTCAGCCTCGGCTATCGGTTCTGATGACCCGGCCCGGAGCGGACACCCGCTCCGGGCCATCTCTTTTCGAGGACGGTCATGACCGACAACGAGCGGCTGGGGATCGAATGGGCCTGCGCCCGCCTGATCAACCTGTATGCGACCCTGAACGACCAGGCGCGCTGGGACGAGGTCGTGGCCCTGTATGCGCCCGACGGTCTGATGACCCGACCGACCGCGCCCGACGCGGCCATCGTCGGTCATGCCGACCTGCTGGCGGCCTTTACCTCCCGCCCGCCGCGCACGACCCAGCACGTCTGCGCCAACATCGTGGTCAGCGTGGAGAGCGTGGATACGGCCTCGGCCACCAGCGCCATCCTGCTGTTCACCGCCCCCGATCAGCCCCCGCTGGTCGGCACCTATCGCGATCGCTTCGTGCGGATCGACGGCCGCTGGCTGTTCTCCGAACGTCGCGGCGCGCTGACCTTCTCAACCGCCGCCTAGTCCCGACGACAGGCAAAACCTCTTGTCAGCCCGACAGCGACCGATCATTGGGGCCAGGACGCCATGACTGACACAGCCCCCGCCTCGACCGTAAAGTCCGCCATGCGGACGCTCGACATCCTTGAGCTGCTCGTCGCCCAGGGGCGTCCGCTGGCGGCGCACGAGATTTCCACGGCCCTGGCCATACCGGTCAGCAGCCTGTCCTACCTCCTCAACACCCTCGCCGATCGCGGCTATGTCGCGCGGGACGGTCGGCGCTATGGGCCGGGCCAGGGGTTGTCGCGGCTGCAGCCCCGCCACGAGGCCGACACCCTGACCCAGCGCGCCGCCAAGGTCGTCCAGTCGCTGCGGCTGAGACTGAACGAGACGGTCGGCTTCTTCGTGCCGAGAGGTCATGAGGTCGAGGCCGCGGTCAGCGAGATCGGCACCCACGCCCTGCGCTATACGCTCGACGTGGGCCAGCGGGCCCCCATGCACGCCTTCGCCGCCGGCAAGGCCATTCTGGCCACCTACGACGAGGCGGAGTTCGAGGCCTATCTGGCGCAGTCGATCCGGAAATCGATGACGCCGCAGACCCTGATCGACGAGGCCGATCTCAGGGCCGAAATCGCCGAGGTCCGCCGGACAGGCCTGGGGCGGACGCGCGAGGAATACACGCCGGGCATCCATGCCATCGGCAAGGTGGTCATGGCCGGGGATCGGGCCGTGGGAGCCGTCAGCGTCGCCATTCCGCTGGCCAGACTGACACCGGACCTCGAGGCTTTCACGATCGACCTGCTGCGCCGGGCAGTCGACCTGCTGGAGCATCCGGCGGACGAAGGTCTGGGATCGGACGCCGGCGAAGCGGCGTCGGCGGCCTGAACCGCCGACGCCCCTGATCGATCAGGCGAACTGACGCGTGCGCCAGCTGTCGGCATAGGCGTCGCGCGCCACTTCCGAATACGGCGCGGGGCTGACCGTCGCGCGGATCTCGGTCTGGACGTGACGTTCGACGGTGGGCTTGCGCGACCCTCCATTCTCCTCGCCCCACAGCAGGGTGACCTGCGTGCCGGGCTTGGCGTGTTCCTCGTCCAGCATGGCCAGCGTCAGGCCGCGGCCCTCGTTGGCGCTGTAGCCGACCCAGGTCGACAGGCCGACGTCCTTGCCACCGGCACCCAGCACCCGGTCGAACTGGTGCATGGTGTAGACCGCCGAGGGGAACTCGAAGAATTTGGCGCGGTCGCCCTTCTGGAACTGCGAGCTCATCACCCGGATGACGTCCTCGCTCTCGAGCGCCAGGGTCACCTTCTTGCGGTGCGGCCCGGCCTGTTTCTTCTCGAGCGCTTCCTTGCCGATGAAATCGTGGTCGAACTTGACGAAGGGGCCGTACCCCAGGTCCCACGGCGTCAGGTAGTAGTCCTCGATGTTGTCCGAGTAGAAGCTGCCGCCCAGCGATGCCTTGCCCTCATAGCTCGTGGCGGGCAGCCATTCGCGATAGGGGCGCATCTCCTCGCCGGTATAGACGGCCGGCAGCGGCGACGGGATCCAGCCCGACTCCAGGGTGTTGGACGAATAGGTCCGGCCCCCGACCAGCTTCAGGCCGAAGTCGGCACCGGCCTCGACCAGCGCCGCATGGACTTCGTCCTTCTCTTCCCACGGACCGAACAGCTCGAAGCCGGGCTGGCCGGCCATGCCGTGACGCAGGGCCCGCACGGTGCGGCCGCCGATGGTCAGACGGGTCATGTGGAAGAACTTCAGGTCCGGCGGGGTCTCGCCCAGCGCCTTCTCCATCAGCTTCATCGCGTTCGGACCCTGGATCTGGTACCGGTACGACTTGCGGTTCTGGGGGTCGGGACGGACGGCGGTGCGCTCGTCACGGGCGACGCGCACGTCCCAGCCGCCGGTCGCGGCGTGGAACTCCACCCATTCGATGGTCGGGGCACGGCCCACCATGTTGAAGGTGTTTTCGGCCAGATAGAACAGGATCACGTCGCCGATGACGTGGCCCGAATGGCTGACCGGCACGAACTGCTTGGCGCGGTCGACCTGGAAGCCCTTGAAGCTGTTGATGCCCAGGCTGCTGAGCATGGCGAGGGCGTCGGGGCCTTCCACCAGCAGGTCCACCATGTGGTAGCTCTGGTTGAACAGCACGCAGGTCTGTTGCCAGGCGATCTGCTCGTCGCGCCAGTTGCTGAACTCGCCCGGAACGCCCGGATAGGCATTGGGCCCGGCCTGCTGGTTGCGCAGGAAGTCGGGGATGTTGTCGACGCCGTTCAGGACGTCCTGCAGGCTCTTGGCAGTCATGGGGTTTCCTCTCTCGTTTCTTGTTCAGGCGGCTTGATGCTCGGCCTTTGAGGCCGGGACGGGGTTGGACGCCAGCCAGCGGCGGACGGCGTCGACAAAGGCTTCGGGCGCTTCGGCCGGCAGCATGTGGCCGCTGCCGGCGATGACTCTGAGTTCGGCGCCGGGGATGGCGTCGGCGATGTCGCGATGCTGGGCGGGCGAGCTCCACCCGTCTTCGGACCCGACCAGCACCAGGGTGGGACAGGCGATGGAGCCGAGCAGATCCTCGACCGGGGGCCGGGCCAGCAGGGCCGTGATCTGGGCAGCAAAGACATCCACACCCGCCTGAACGCACATGGCGCGAAGCGGATCGATCAGGGCGTGGTCGTCCCGGCGCGCCGGGGCCACCATCGGCGGCAGCCAGCGATCCACCAGAGCCTTGGCCCCTTCGGCCCGACCAAGGTCCAGCAGGGCATGACGGGCCGCGGCCTCGCCGTCGCGTGGCTGATGGACGCCGGTGCTGACGAGGGCCAGGCGCTCGACGCGTTCGGGGGCCTGGCGCACGATCTCCAGCGCGACCCGCGCCCCCATCGAATGGCCCAGCAGCGAGATGCGTGCGGGAGCCGTCTCAAGGGCGATGGCGGCCATGTCTTCCAGTGAGTCTGCCAGTCCATATCCCATGGGCGCGATCACCGGATGGGTCAGGTCCAGAGCGGCGGACGGCCAGATCCGGGCGTCGCACAACAGTCCGGGCAGCAGCAGAAGCGGCGCAGCGCGCGATCCCGACATGGCCCCTCCTTCTCTTCACATCCCCGAAAAGTTCATCTATACGAATAAATGAGGCGTCGCTAGAGGTCAGACGAACTGACCCGGGACAACGCTCGAGGGACGCATCCATGGACATGCTCAAGGACGCCGACGCGCCGACCGCTAGCGCCACCGGCCGCATGCTGCGCCACTTTTCGCTTGAGATGACGGCCAAGGACGTCCCTTCGCTGGAAGAGGCCGCGCGGTTCATTCCGCAAGGGACGCGCATTGCCATCGCCTTCCTGCCCGGCGAAACCTTCGAGGCCCGCCTGCATGCGGCCGTCCGCGTCCGGGCCCTCGGGTTCGACCCCGCCCCCCATATCTCCGCGCGACGGATCGCGTCCGAAACCGAGCTCCGGACCTTCCTCGAGCGTCTGGCCGCCGACGCCGGGATCAAGCGTCTGTTCGTCGTCGCGGGCGACCCGCCGGTGCCCGAAGGTCCGTATGAAGACGCCCTGTCGCTGATCAGATCCGGCATGCTGGCCGGGTTGAACCTCGAGAGCGTCGGCGTGTCCGGCTATCCGGAAGGCCACCCCGACATCGACGGCGACAAGCTGTGGCGGGCCATGTTCGACAAGCGCGACGCCCTGGGCGAGCTCGGCATCTCCATGACGATCCTGACCCAGTTCGGGTTCGATCCCGACCCGATCGTCGACTGGATCGCACAGGTCCGGGCTCACGGTATCGACGCCCTGATCCGCATCGGCGTGCCGGGCCCGGCGGGGATCAAGACCCTGATGCGGTTCGCGGCGCGCTGCGGGGTCGGGACCTCGGCCAAGGTGATGAGTCGCTATGGCCTGTCGATCACCCAGCTGATCGGCTCGGCCGGCCCCGACCGGTTGATCGGCGACCTCGCCGCCCGCATCGACCCGGTCCGGCACGGCGATCTGAGCCTGCATTTCTATCCGTTCGGCGGCATCGCCAAGACCGCCGAATGGGTCAGCGACTACGCCGCCAAACACGGCAACTGATTTTCGTCTGAGGAGGCTGAAAAGCGTGTCCGATATCTGCGTAGTGACCCTGTCGTGCGACGACCAGCCGGGTCTGGTGGCCAAGGTGGCCGGCCTGCTGTTCGAGCGCGGGGCCAACATCATCGAGGCGCAGCAGTTCAACGACCAGGACGCCGGCCGCTTCTTCATGCGCGTCCTGTTCGCGCTGGACGACGACGGGATCGAGCTGCCGGCCCTGAAGGCGGCCTTCACGCCGCTGGCCGAAAGCCACGCCATGACCTGGTCGATGCGCAGCACCACGGAGCGTCGCAAGGTCCTGCTGCTGGTCTCGAAGTTCGACCACTGCCTGGGCGATTTGCTCTATCGCAACCGCACCGGCGAACTGCCGATGGACGTCGTGGGGATTGTTTCGAACCACCCGCGCGAGGCCCTGTTGATCTCGCTGATCGGCGACGCGCCCTTCCACCACCTGCCGGTCACGAAGGAAACCAAGTCCGAGCAGGAGGCCCGGATCAAGCAGATCGTCGAGGAGACGGGGGCGGAACTGGTCGTGCTCGCCCGCTATATGCAGGTGCTGTCCGACGACCTGTCGGCCTATCTGTCGGGCCGCTGCATCAATATTCACCACAGCTTCCTGCCGGGCTTCAAGGGTGCCAAGCCCTATCATCAGGCCCACGCCCGGGGCGTGAAGTCGATCGGGGCCACCGCCCACTATGTCACCGCCGATCTGGATGAGGGCCCGATCATCGCCCAGGACGTGGAGGCGGTGACCCATGCCGACCGGCCGGACGACCTGGTCCGCAAGGGGCGCGATATCGAGCGGCGCGTGCTCGCCCGGGCCGTGGCCTTCCATCTGCAGGACCGGGTCCTGCTGAACGGCTCCAAGACCGTCGTCTTCAGCGACTGATGACCGGAACCGCGCCCATTCTGGACGGGCGCGCGATCGCCGCCGAGGTCACGACGCGCGTGGCCGAGGACGTCGCCGGGCTGATCGCGGACGGGATCACGCCGGGCCTCGCCGTCGTGCTGGTGGGCGAGGACGCCGCCAGCCTGGTCTATGTCGGACGCAAGGTGGCCGAGACCCGGCGCGTCGGCATGCGCTCGATCGAGCACCGGCTGCCGGTTGAGACCACCCAGGCTGCGCTACTCGACCTGGTCGCGGACCTGAATGCGGACCCGGCGGTCCACGGCATCCTCGTCCAGCTGCCCCTGCCCTCCCAGATCGACGCGGCCGCCGTGCTGGACGCCATCGATCCGGCCAAGGACGTCGACGGCTTCCACCCCGTGAACGTCGGTCGCCTGTCCACCGGCGGCGGGCTGATCCCCTGTACCCCGCTGGGCTGCATGATGCTGCTGGAGCGAGTCATCGACGACTTCCGGGGCCTGAATGCCGTCGTGATCGGCAAGTCCAACATCGTCGGCAAGCCGGTGGCCCTGCTGCTGCTCGAGCGGGAGTGCACGGTCACCGTGACCCACATCCTGACGCGCGGCCTGCCCGAGATCGCCCGGCGCGCCGACATCCTCGTGGTCGCCGCCGGCAGTCCGGGCCTGGTGCGCGGCGACTGGGTCAAGCCGGGGGCCATCGTCATCGACGTCGGCATCAACCGGGTCCAGGGTGACGACGGCAAATCGCGGCTGGTCGGCGATGTCGCCGCCGACGAAGTCGCCCACGCCGCCTGGCTGACCCCCGTGCCCGGCGGGGTCGGCCCCATGACCATCGCCTGCCTTCTGTCCAACACCGCCAGGGCCGCGCGCGCGGCCAACCCGTCCAGACCCTGAGGCAACGGATTCAACCGGACGCCCGCCCGAGGAGACGCCCCATGAACGACTTGAGCCCCTTCACCCAGCGCGACTACTCCGACGCCGCCAAGCGCGCCATCGCCCGCGCGCCGGCCCTGTTCATCGACAACGCCTGGGTCGCCTCGACCCACGGCGCGACCATCCCGATCATCGACCCGTCGAACGCGCGCGAGATCGGCCGTTTCGTCGATGCCTCCGACGCCGACGTCGACCGCGCCGTCGCCGCCGCCCGCCGCGCCTTCGACGACGGGCGCTGGACGACGCTGCGCCCGCTGGACCGCGAGCGCTGCATCCATCGCCTCGCCGACCTGATCGAGGCCCATGCCGACGAGTTTTCGGAACTGGAAGCGATCGACAACGGCATGCCCAAGGGGATGGCCGCCGCCGCCGACATCCCCTCCGCCATCGACATGCTGCGCTACATGGCCGGCTGGGCGACCAAGATCTCGTCCGAGACCACCCTGCCCGCCTCCCTCCCCGTCGGGGCCTACCACGCCTACGTCCGGCGCGAGGCCGTCGGCGTCGCGGCCCTGATCGCGCCGTGGAACTTCCCCCTGGTCATGGCGACGCTGAAGATCGCCCCGGCCCTGGCCGCCGGCTGCACCGTGGTGCTGAAGCCCGCCGAACAGACCTCGCTGACCGCGCTGCGTCTGGGCGACCTGATCGCAGAGGCCGGCTTCCCCGCCGGGGTCGTCAACATCGTCACCGGCAACGGTCACACCGCCGGGGCGCGCCTGACGACCCATCCGGACGTCGACAAGATCGCCTTCACCGGCTCGACCGAGATCGGCAAGGTCATCAACCGGGCCGCCACCGACACCCTGAAACACGTCACCCTGGAGCTGGGCGGCAAGTCGCCGGTCGTCATCCTGCCCGATGCCGATCTGGAGGCGGCGGGAGCCGGGGCAGCGGGCGCCATCTTCTTCAATGCCGGCCAGATCTGCGTGGCCGGATCGCGCATCTATGCCCACCGCGACGTCTTCGACCGGGTCCTCGAGCAGGTGTCGGAACAGGCCGCCTTCTGGTCGCCCCGCGCCTCGCTCGACCCCGCCGGCCACATGGGGCCGGTCGTCAGCCAGGACCAGTTCGAACGGGTCATGGCCTATATCGACGACGGCAAGAAGGCCGGCGCATCGGTCGCCATCGGCGGCGGGTCGCTGGGGTCCGAGGGGTACTACATCGAGCCGACCGTGCTGGTGGACGTGAAGCCCCAGATGAGGGTGGTTCAGGAGGAGATCTTCGGCCCCGTCGTGGTCGCCCAGCGCTTCGACGACCTCGACGAGGTGGCCCGTCAGGCCAACGACAGCGCCTTCGGCCTCGGGGCCAGCATCTGGACGAAGGACCTGTCGGCGATGCATCGGCTGGCCGGGAAGATCAAGGCCGGCACCGTCTGGGGCAACTGCCACTCGGTCATCGATCCGGCCATGCCGTTCGGCGGCTACAAACAGTCCGGCCTGGGCCGGGAACACGGTCGCCCGGGGGTCGAGGCCTACACCGAGCTGAAATCCGTCATCGTCCAGTTGTGACCGGCCAATCTCTGATATCGATATGTGAAGCGGCCCGTCAGCGGCCGCAGAGGGAGTAGACACCATGGCGACCGATCCACGCGAAATCGTCGACAAGGCCGCGATGTCGCGGTTCCAGTGGACCGCGGTCCTGCTGATGGTCGGGCTGAACGCGCTCGACGGCTTCGACGTCCTGTCGATCAGCTACGCCTCGCCCGGCATCGTGCGCGACTGGGGCATCGACCGCGCCGCGCTCGGCATCGTCCTGTCGATGGAGCTGCTGGGCATGGCGGTCGGCTCGCTGTTCCTCGGCGGCGTGGCCGATACGCTCGGCCGACGCCGGACCATTCTCGGATGTCTGCTGGTCATGGCGATCGGCATGTTCGCCGCGGCGACCGCCCACGACCTGACGACGCTGTCGATCTACCGCGTCTTCACCGGCCTGGGCATCGGCGGGATGCTGGCCTCGATCAACGCCGCGGTGGCCGAGGCCGCCAACGCCAGACGCCGCGCCCTGTGCGTCGTGCTGATGTCGGCCGGCTATCCGATCGGCTCGGTCATTGGCGGCATGATCTCCGGCCAGTTGCTCAAGGTCTACGACTGGCCGGCCGTGTTCATCTTCGGCGGCGTCATGACTCTGCTGTTCGTGCCCCTGGTCCTGTGGCGCGTGCCCGAATCGATCGCCTTCGAGATGCAGCGCCGCGGCAAGGGTGCGCTCGAGCGGATCAACACGACCCTGCGCCGCATGGGTCACCCGCCCGTGGACGCCCTGCCCGATGCCCCGGCCGTGAAGCCGCGCGCCGGGATGTCGCTGCTGTTCTCCAGGCAGTTCGCGGTGCTCGCGATCCTGCTGGGGCTCGCCTACTTCAGCCACATCATCACCTTCTACTACATCATCAAATGGATCCCGAAGATCGTCGTCGACATGGGCTATGCCCCGCCGACGGCGGCCGGGGTTCTGGTCTGGGCCAGCATCGGCGGGGCGCTGGGGGCCCTGACGCTGGGCCTGCTGACCCTCAAGGCCCGGGTGACCGCGCTGACCATTCTCGCCATGCTGGCCTCGACGGCGGCGGTGATCGCCTTCGGCCGTGGCTGGGACACGCTGCAGGAGATCTCGATCGCCGCGGCCGTGGCCGGCTTCTTCACCAACGCCCCGATCGTGGGCCTCTATGCCATCGTGGCCCAGTCCTTCCCGACGCAGCTGCGGGCGACCGCGACCGGCTTCGTCATCGGCGTGGGCCGCGGCGGAGCGGCCCTGGCCCCCGTGCTGGCGGGCTTCCTGTTCCAGGCGGGCTGGTCCCTGGCCCTGGTGTCCATCATCCTCGGGCTGGGGGCGACCGTGGGGGCGGCCCTGCTGTTCGCCGCCCGAGGCCGGATCGGAGACGCCGCCCCGGTCGCGGCGAAATAGGCCGGGCCATCCCGCCAAAGAAAAGGCCCCCGTCTCGACGAGACGGGGGCCTTTCCGTTGTCAGCGATCGAACGTTCAGGCGAGGTCGAACCGGTCCGCGTTCATGATCTTCGTCCAGGCTGCGACGAAGTCCCGGACGAACTTCTCGCCCGAGTCCGCCTGCGCATAGACCTCGGCCAGGGCCCGCAGCTGCGAGTTGGAGCCGAACACCAGATCGACGCGGGTAGCGGTCCATTTCGGCGCGCCGGTCGCCCGGTCACGCCCCTCGAACTCGGCTTCCTCGTTCGAGGTCGCCGTCCACACCGTGTCCATGTCCAGCAGGTTGACGAAGAAGTCGTTCGTCAGCTGGCCGGGACGCCGGGTGAAGACGCCGTGCTGGACGCCGTCGGTGTTGATGTTCAGCGCCCGCAGGCCGCCGACCAGGACCGTCATCTCGGGCGCGGTCAGGGTCAGCAGTTGCGCCCGGTCGACCATCAGCTCTTCGGCCGTCAGGGTGTATTCCGTCTTCAGATAGTTGCGGAAGGCGTCCGCCGTCGGCTCCAGCACGTCGAAGGACTCGACGTCGGTATGCTCCTGGCTGGCGTCCATCCGGCCGGGCGTGAACGGCACCTCGACGTCGAAGCCGGCGTCCTGCGCCGCCTTCTGCACCGCCAGCGAACCCGCCAGCACGATCAGGTCGGCCAGCGAGATCTTCTTGCCGCCCGTCTGGGCCGCGTTGAAGTCGGTCTGGCTGGCTTCCAGCGCCGACAGGACCCGCGCCAGCTGCGCCGGCTGGTTGACCGCCCAGTCCTTCTGAGGTGCCAGACGGATCCGGGCCCCGTTGGCGCCGCCGCGCTTGTCGGAGCCGCGGAAGGTCGAGGCCGAGGCCCAGGCCGTGGCGACGAGCTCGGTGACCGACAGGCCGGAGGCGAAGATGCGCGCCTTCAGATCGGCGATGTCGGCCGCCTCGACCAGCGGGTGATCCAGGTCCGGGATCGGGTCCTGCCAGATCAGGACCTCCTGCGGGACCAGCGGACCGCGATAGCGGGCGCGCGGGCCCATATCGCGGTGGGTCAGCTTGAACCAGGCGCGGGCGAAGGCGTCGGCGAACTGGTCCGGGTTGGCGTGGAACCGCTTCGAGATCTCCAGATAGGCCGGGTCGGTCTTCAGGGCGATGTCAGTCACGGCCATCATCGGCTTGACCCGCTTGGACGGATCGTGCGCGTCGGGGGCCAGATCCTCGTCGGCGATGTTGATCGGCGTGAACTGCTGGGCGCCGGCCGGGCTGCGGGTCAGCTCCCAGTCATACTTGAACAGCAGGTCGAAATACCCGTTGTCCCAACGCGTCGGATGGCTGGTCCAGGCCCCTTCGAGGCCGCTGGTGATCGCGTGCGAGCCCTTGCCGCTCTCGAAGCTGTTCCGCCAGCCCAGACCCTGTTCGAGGATCCCGGCACCCTCGGGCTCGACCCCGACGTGCTCGGGATTGCCCGCGCCGTGTGCCTTGCCGAAGGTGTGGCCCCCGGCGATCAGGGCCACGGTTTCCTCGTCGTTCATCGCCATCCGGGCGAAGGTCTCGCGGATGTCGTGGGCCGAGGCCGACGGGTTGGCGTTTCCGTTCGGGCCTTCGGGGTTCACATAGATCAGGCCCATCTGGACGGCGGCCAGTGGCTTGTCGAGCTCGCGCTCGCCCTGGTAGCGGTCGTCGGCCAGCCAGGTGTCCTCGGCCCCCCAGTGCACGTCCTCGGCCGGCTCCCAGACGTCCTCTCGGCCGAAGCCGAAGCCGAACGTCTTGAAGCCCATGGTCTCCATGCCGACGTCGGCGGCCAGGATCATCAGGTCGGCCCAGCTGATCTTGTTTCCGTACTTCTGCTTGATCGGCCAGATCAGGCGACGGGCCTTGTCCAGGTTGCCGTTGTCCGGCCAGCTGTTCAGCGGCGCGAACCGCTGCGTGCCGGACCCGGATCCGCCGCGCCCGTCACCGGTGCGATAGGTGCCCGCGCTGTGCCAGGCCATCCGCACGAAGAACGGGCCGTAGTGACCGAAGTCGGCCGGCCACCAGTCCTTGGAATCGGTCTGCAGCGCCCGCAGGTCCGCCTTCAGCGCCTCGACGTCCAGCTTTTCCAGCTCGTCGGCATAACGGAAGGTCGGCGCGAACGGGCTGACCAGCGCGGAATGCTGCGACAGGATCTTGAGGTTCAGCTGGTTGGGCCACCAGTCGCGGTTCGAGCGACCGCCGAAACTGGTGTGAAAACGCACCCCGTGCCGAAGGGGGCATTTGGTGGTGGGCTCGACGATATCGCTGCCGTCCATGATCGTTCCATCCTGCCGTTTCGTGGTTGAGGACGGGAAGTCTAGCCAAGCTTACGCATTAGTCGAAGTTGAAATACTGATCTTCAGGATAGGCTCAGCCTATCATGAAGATCAGACCAGCCGGCTCTGGACCACGGCCGCCTCGATGAAGCTGGCGAACAGGGGGTGCGGCTTGAACGGCCGGCTCTTCAGTTCCGGATGATACTGGACGCCGATGAACCAGGGATGGTCGGTGCGCTCGACCGTCTCGGGCAGGACGCCGTCGGGCGACAGGCCGGCGAAGCGCAGTCCCCTGGCCTCGATCGCCTCGCGATAGTTGATGTTGACCTCATAGCGGTGCCGGTGCCGCTCGCTGATCGCCGTGGTCCCGTAGATCTCCGCGATCTTCGATCCCGGCGCCAAAGTCGAATCATAGGCCCCCAGTCGCATGGTGCCGCCCAGATCCCCGCCCTGCTGGCGCAGCACCCGCTGGTTGCCCTGCGTCCATTCGGTCATCAGGCCGACGACGGGCTCCTCGGTCGGGCCGAACTCGGTCGAGGACGCCTTGGCCAGCCCCGCCTGATTCCGCGCCGCCTCGATCACCGCCATCTGCATGCCGAAACAGATGCCGAAATAGGGGATGTTCCGCTCGCGGGCGAACCGCGCCGCCTCGATCTTGCCCTCGGCCCCGCGCTCGCCGAAGCCGCCCGGCACCAGCACGGCGTGGGCGTCCTGCAGACGCTGTTCGCAAAGCTCGCGGTCGCCCTCGAAGGTGTCGGCCTCGACCCAGTCGATGTTGACCTTGACGTTGTTGGCCACCCCGCCGTGCTGCAGGGCCTCGATCAGGGATTTGTAGGCGTCCTTCAGGACGGTGTATTTGCCGACCACGGCCACCGTGACCTCGCCGTCGGGCTGCAGGCGGCGGCGGGCGATCTCCTGCCACATCGACAGGTCGGGCTCGGGCGCGTCCTTGATGCCGAAGTGGGCCAGGACCTCGGCGTCCAGCCCCTGCGCGTGATAGTCCAGCGGCACGGCATAGATGTCGGCGGAGTCCATCGCCTGGATGACGCCGCTCTCACGCACGTTGCAGAACAGGCCGATCTTGCGCTTTTCCTCGGGCGGGATCGGGAATTCGCAACGGCACAGCAGGATGTCGGGCTGGATGCCGATGGACCGCAGTTCCTTGACCGAGTGCTGCGTCGGCTTGGTCTTCATCTCGCCGGCGGTCTTGATGAAGGGCAGCAGCGTCAGATGGACGAAGCAGGACTGGCCACGGTCCAGGTCCTGACCCAGCTGGCGAATGGCCTCGAAGAACGGCAGGCCCTCGATGTCGCCGACGGTGCCGCCGATCTCAACCAGCACGAAGTCGACGTCCTCGCCCTCGTCGGTCAGGGCGGGGGTCAGGCAGAAGGATTTGATCTGGTCGGTGACGTGCGGGATCACCTGCACGGTCGCGCCCAGATAGTCGCCGCGGCGTTCCTTCTCGATGATCGTCGAATAGATCCGGCCGGTCGTGATGTTGTCGGACTTCGCGGCCGACACCCCGGTGAACCGCTCGTAGTGGCCGAGGTCGAGGTCGGTCTCGGCGCCGTCGTCGGTCACGAAGACCTCGCCGTGCTGATAGGGGCTCATCGTCCCCGGATCGACGTTCAGATAGGGGTCGAGCTTGCGCAGCCGCACCTTGTAGCCGCGCGCCTGTAGCAGCGCGCCGAGAGCTGCCGACGCCAGCCCCTTGCCCAGCGAGGAAACCACGCCGCCCGTGATGAAGACATATCTAGCCACGGGGGATCACCTTAGAGCCGATTCGCCGAAGGATCGCCTGGCGATCCGTCATGCTGGAATGTTCTGCGGATCGCGGCACGATCCATCTGTTGAAAACGCGCTTTCACCCCCGCCTCTGATGAGGGCGGGAGGTGGGGGCGGCGGGAAGGCGGCGGAGAAACCTCCGCCGTCATCCTCAGTTTGCCGGAGTCGGTGCCGGAGCCGGAGCCGCAGTGGGCAGGCTGGCCTCAAGGTCGTTCAGCGACGGCGCGGCCGGCTGCGGCGGCGTCGCCGGATCTGCGGCCGGTGCCGTCGTCGTGGCCGGTGCGCCATCCAGAGCGATGGAGCCCACGGCATCGGCGTCCACGACCGAGCGGTTGGACCGTTCGACGTTGCCGATGATGGTCAGGCTGATGGCGCAGATCACGAAACCGGCTCCCAGCCACCAGGTCGTGGTCGTCAGCAGGTTGCCTGCCCCGCGCGCGGTCATGAAGCCCGACGGCCCGCCTCCCATGCCCAGGGCGCCGCCTTCGGAACGCTGCAACAGGATCACGCCGGTCAGGGCCAGCGAGATCAGGATCATGACGACGAGGAGAATGGTCTGGAGCATGGTCGCTTACATGTGTGGCGGGGCAGTCCGCCGATCAAGCGGCGGCGTCTATCATCCTTGGGCGTCAGCGGCAACGCGCGCCGGTTCGGCCGCCCGGATGATGGCCAGGAAACTGTCGGCCTTCAGCGACGCGCCCCCGACGAGGGCGCCCCCCACCTCGGCAACCCGGAGAATCTCGGCGGCATTGCCCGGATTGACCGACCCGCCGTACAGGATCGGCACGCGGTGCCCCCCGTCGCCCAGCCGCGCGACCAGCGCCGCGCGAATCGCGGCGTGGACCTCCGCGATCTGCTCCAGCGTCGGCGTCAGCCCCGTTCCGATGGCCCAGACCGGCTCATAGGCGACCGCGAAGGCCTGACCGGCGGCCGTGGCAGGCACCGAGGCGGCCACCTGGACGGTGACCAGGGCCACGGCCTGGCCGGTTTCGCGTTCGGCCAGCGTCTCTCCGACGCAGACGATGGGTTCCAGACCCGCGGCCACGGCGGCCTCGAACTTGGCCGCGACGATGGCGTCGGTCTCTCCGCAGGCCTGGCGTCGTTCCGAATGGCCGACGATCACAAGCCCGGCTCCGGCATCCTTCAGCATGGCTGCCGAAATCGACCCTGTATGGGCCCCGGCCGCAGCCGTATGGCAGTCCTGCCCCCCGATCTCGATCGGCCTGCCGTTCAGCGCCCAAGCCATCCGGGCGATCAGGGTCGCCGCCGGACACAGGGCCACCCGCGCCGCCGGCGCGGACCCGGACAGGCTGTCGGCCAGGGCCGTGGCCTCCACCAGATCGGCCGACAGGCCGTTCATTTTCCAATTGCCGACGATCATCTTCACGGATTGTTTCATGCGGCCCTGTCTAGGCAGCGTCTTCCCGCCTGCCAAGCCCGACGCTTGCGGGGTGTGGGTCGCCTCCCCTATACGCCGCTTATTCGTCCCCGCGGCGCGTCTCGCCGTCCGACCGTCAGGCCCACTCGATGATTTCCCTGTTCCGTGCCTTCGCCAAATCCAAGTGGGCGGCGGGTCTGTTCGTCCTGCTGATCCTCAGCTTCCTCGTCGTGGGGGGCAGCCAGACCGACATCTTCAGCAGCCTGGGGCCCAAGCATATCGTCACGGCCGGTGACCGGTCCGTGGACGCGCTCCAGTTCCGCACCGAGTTCGAACGCGTCCGCACCGGCATGCAGGAACAGGCCGGACGCCCGGTGACCAACGAGGACCTGGTCAAGGAAAACGTCCACGTCCGCTATCTTGAGGGACAGACCAACCGTCTCGGCTTCCTTGACTGGGCCTACAAGGCCGGGATCCGGGTCAGCGAGGAGCTTGTCCTGACGCGCATCCGCGAAATCCCCGCCTTCTTCAACCAGGTTACGGGTCAGTTCGATCAGGCCCAGTACGAGCAGGCCCTGGCCGCCCAGAACGTGACGCCGGTGATGCTCGAGGACGAATTCCGCGACACCGCCGTCAGCCAGCACTACGGCACGGCCATCCAGGCTGGCCTGCGCACGCCGCGCATCTACGGGGCCTTGCTGGCCGGTCAGGCCTTCCAGGTCCGCGACGGCCGCTGGTTCGAGGTGACCCAGGCGATGGCCGGCACCACCCCGGCCCCGACGGACGCCCAGCTGACGGCCTTCATCAACGAGAACGCGGCCCAGCTGCGCCGTCCCGAGTTCCGCATCGCCACGGTCCTGCTGTTCAACGACGCCCCGGGCTTCACGCCGCCCGCCATTCCCGAGGCCCGCGTCGTCGAGCGGTTCAACTTCCGCAAGGATGCCCTGTCGACCCCGGAGCGCCGGACCTTCACGACCCTGACGGTCTCGACCCAGGCGGCCGCGGATCGCATCGCCGGTGCGCTGCGCGCGGGCCAGACCCCGCAGGCCGTCGCCGAGGCCAACAGCATCCAGCCTGCGGTCTACGACGCCCAGCCCCGGAGCGCCCTGCCCGATCCGGCCGTCGCCACCGCCGTCTTCGGTCTGGCCGCCAACCAGGTGTCCGCGCCGATCCAGGGACGCGTCGGCTTCACGGTCGCCAAGGTGAGCGTGATCCTGCCCGGCACGCCCGCCACGCTCGACAGCGTCCGCGAGGCCGTGACCGCCGAGCTTCAGGAAGAGGACATGAAGGCGCGCGTCTATGCGCGGGTGGAGGCCTATGAAAAGGCGCGCACCGAGGGCAAGCCGCTGGCCGCCGCCGCCGAACAGGTCGGTGCCCGCTTCGTCCAGCTGCCGCCCTTCACCCAGGACGGGCGCCTGCCCGACGGGCAGCCGATGAATGCGCCGCCGCAGATCCTGCAGAGCGCCTATGCCCTGACCAAGGGCGGCGAAAGCGACGTGATCGACGCCGGACAGGGCCAGTATTTCGTGCTGCGCCTCGACGACATCCGCCCCGCCGCCCTGCCGACCCTGGCGGAAATCCGCGGCCCTCTGGCCGAGCAGTGGACGCAGCGTGAAAACGCCCGTCGCCTGTCGACCAAGGCCGAAGAACTGGCCACGCGCGTTCGCGGCGGTCAGGATATCGCCGCCGTCGCCGCCTCGGCGGGCGCGACCCTGATCAACCGGACCGGCCTGCAGCAGAACGCGGAAACCCAGACGGCCCTGGGCCAGGGTGTTCTGGAAGGTCTGTTCGGCCAGGCCCGCGGTCAGGTCTTCACCGGACCCGGCACGGAAAACCGCTTCGTCGTCGGCCGCGTCGATGCGGTCCGGTCCGCCGACCCGGCCACAGCCTCGCGCCTGGCGGACCAGATCCGCAGCCGGATCGGCAACGACATCGTCACCGCCGGCGTCGAGCAGCTGGTGACGGCGGCCGCCGTGCGCTCCAAGGCCAAGAACGATCCGGCCGCCGCGGTCGCAGCCCTGGGCGTCACCGCTCCGGCGGCCACGCCGACCGCTCCCGCTCAATGAGCGAGGCGACCGACCGGCACGCTCTGGTCGCGGGACTGAAGGCCGGCAAGCCGCAGATCGCGGTGCGCCGGATCATCGACGACCTCGAGACGCCGGTCTCGGCCTATCTGAAGGTGGGCTGGGGCCGTCCCCACGCCTTCCTGCTGGAGTCGGTCGAGGGCGGGGCCCTGAACGGCCGCTATTCGATCATCACGCTGGATCCGGACGTGGTCTGGCGCTGTCGCGACGGCGTGGCCTCGATCGCGCGCGGGACCGATATCGCGGCAAAGCGCTACGCCGACCAGTCGGGCGGCGCGCTCGACAGCCTTCGCGCCCTGATCGCGGAGACGCGCTTCGACCTTCCCGAGGGTCTGCCGCCCATGGCCGCCGGTCTGTTCGGCGTGTTCGGCTATGACATGGTCCGACTGCTGGAACCGCTCGGCGCGCCGAACCCCGACCCGCTGGACCTGCCCGATGCGGTCCTGACCCGGCCGTCGGTCATCGCCGTGTTCGATTCGGTGAAGCACGAGATCGTCGTCATGGCCCCGGTCTGGCCCGACGGGGACGCGGAGGCCGCCGCAGAGACGGCCGAGGCCCGGCTGGACGATTTCGAGGCGCGTCTTCGCCGGCCTTTGCTGGGCCGGTCGCAGGTCGAGCCCGCGCCCGCCATCGCGTTCGCCTCGCCCGTGGATGCCGCCGCCTATGCCGGTCTGGTCGCCGCGGCCAAGGACTACATCGGGGCGGGCGACATCTTCCAGGTGGTGCTGAGCCACCGGTTCCGCGCGCCCTGGAGCGGCGATCCGTTCGCCTTCTACCGCTCGCTGCGCCGCCAGAACCCGTCGCCCTATCTGTATTTCCTGAACTTCGACGAGTTCCAGCTGGCCGGCTCCAGCCCCGAGATCCTGGTGCGGCTGAAGGACGGCGGCGTCACGATCCGTCCGCTGGCCGGCACCCGCCCGCGCGGCGCGACGCCGGAGGCCGACAGGGCGCTGGAGGCCGAACTTCTGGCCGATCCGAAGGAACTGGCCGAGCATCTGATGCTGCTGGACCTGGGCCGCAACGACGTGGGCCGCGTCGCCGCGCCCGGAAGCGTCAAGGTGACCGAGAGCTTCGTCGTCGAACGGTACAGCCAGGTGATGCACATCGTCTCGAATGTCGAGGGTCGGGCCCACCCCGACCTCGACGCGGTGGATACGCTCCTGGCGGCCCTGCCCGCCGGCACGCTTTCGGGCGCGCCCAAGGTGCGGGCCATGGAAATCATCGACGAGCTGGAGACCGAAAAGCGCGGCGTCGGCTATGGCGGCGGCGTCGGCTACATCTCGGCAGGGGGCGAGGCCGACATCTGCATCGTGCTGCGCACGGCCCTGTTCGCCGACGGCCAGGTCTTCGTCCAGGCCGGGGCGGGTGTGGTCGCGGACAGCGATCCGGCGGCCGAATATGCCGAGACCGAGGCCAAGGCTCGTGCGCCGATGCGGGCGGCCGAGGACGCCTGGCGGTTCGAACTGGGCGCGCCGCTCAATACAGCCGGCGAGATATGACGCGCGGCGCACGCCTCGTGTAGGAACTTATTCCGTCAAAAGTCTTGCGGTCCGATGCGTCCTTCCCCACGTCGTCGCCCGGGTCTTTGACACGTCGCACATCAGGTACACAGGGGCGAGACGCCGGTGGATTTCTCATAATCTGGCACCCTGCCGACCCACCGGGATCGTTAGTGTCTGATTCCGCTGAACTATCGCACTGGCAGGCTGGCACGCGTTTTTTCGGATGGCACTGCCACCCCAGCGTTGTCCGGTCAGGCCGACGCGCTGACCGGCACCGGCTGATCCTCGATCGCCACGCCCGGCCCCAGGATCATCACCCCGGCCAGCAGCACGGCCGCCGTCGCCGCGAGCGCAGCGGCCCCCAGCGTCGCCATCACGTTGGGTCGGGGCTCGACCTCGACGAGGGCCTGCCGCGCCTGTTCGATCTGGGCCTGCATGGTCATGGAATCGCCCTCCGTCGCGAGCCCTGATCTCGAACGGCAACGGTTAACGATCCGTGTGCGCACGCGTCCGCTTGGCGGCGGGGATATCCCCCTCTAGAAGCGCCGGATGATCCTCGTCGTCGATAACTACGACAGCTTTACCTACAACCTCGTCCACTACCTGGCGGAGTTGGGCGCGCAGACGCACGTCATCCGCAATGACGACCTGACGGTCGAGGAGGCCTGGGCGCTGAAGCCCGAGGCGGTGCTGCTGTCGCCCGGACCCTGCGCGCCGGATCAGGCGGGCATCTGCCTGCCCCTGATCACCACGGCCCCAGACGACATGCCGATCCTGGGCGTGTGCCTGGGGCATCAGGCGATCGGTCAGGCCTTCGGCGGCGACGTCGTGCGGGCCAAGGCCCTGATGCACGGCAAGACCTCGCCGATCACCCACGACAATCGCGGCCTGTTCGCCGGCCTGCCGTCGCCCTTCACCGCCACCCGCTATCACAGCCTGGCCGTCGCGCGGGCCACCCTGCCCAACAGCCTGGACGTGACCGCCTGGACCGAGGACGGCGAGATCATGGGCGTGCAGCACCACGCCCTCCCGATCCACGGGGTCCAGTTCCACCCCGAATCCATCGCCACCGAACACGGCCACGCCCTGCTGGCCAACTTCCTCGATCTGGCGGGCGTCAAACGCCTGGCCATGGTCTGAGGCCGTGTCCGAGGGTTTCAAGCCGCTGCTGGCCCGGCTGGTCGACGGCCAGACGCTGAGCGAGGCCGAGGCCGGCGATTTCTTCGCCGCCTGCCTGCGCGGCGAGCCGACCCCGGCCCAGGTCGCCGCCGCCGTCACCGCCCTGCGTATCCGGGGCGAGACGGTGGACGAAATCACCGCCTTCGCCCGCGCCATGCGGGCCGCCGCCAGCCCCTTCGACCAGCCGTACGAGGTCATCGACACCTGCGGCACCGGGGGCGACGGCCAGCATACCTGGAACATCTCGACCGCCGCCGCCCTGGTCCTCGCGGGTGCCGGCCTGAAGGTCGCCAAGCACGGCAATCGCGCGCTCAGCTCGCGGTCCGGCTCGTCCGACGTGCTGTCGGCCCTGGGCGTCAACCTGACCGCCGGGCCGGAGCGCCAGAAGCGGGCGCTGGACGAGGCCGGCATCTGCTTCCTGTTCGCGCCCCACTATCACGGGGCCATGCGCCACGTCGGGCCGATCCGCGCCGAGATCGGCTTCCGCACCGTGTTCAACCTGCTGGGCCCCCTGTCCAACCCGGCGCTCGCCCGCCGTCAGGTCATGGGCGTCTACGACCCGCGCCTTCTGGAGCCTCTGGCCCAGGTGCTCGGCAACCTCGGGGCCACCCGCGCCTGGACCGTCCACGGCCAGGGTCTGGACGAACTGACCACGACCGGCCCGACCGAGGTCGCCGAATGGAAGGACGGTGCCGTCCGCCGTTTCACCGTCACCCCCGAAGACGCAGGCCTGCCCCGCGCCGACATCGCGGCCCTGCGCGGCGGCGATGCCGACGCCAATGCCGCGGCCCTGACCGCCCTGCTGGACGGGGCGACCGGGCCCTATCGCGACGTCGTCCTGCTGAACGCGGCCGCGGCCCTGGTCGTGGCGGACAAGGCCGGGGACCTGAAGGACGGCGTCGTCCTCGCCGCCCGCGCCATCGACGACGGAGCCGCCCGCACCGCGCTGTCCAGACTGGCCGCCATCACCTCCGCGCCCGAGCCCGTCGAGGCCCCATGACCGACATCCTGGAACAGATCGCCGCCTACAAGCGGGTCGAGGTCGCCGAGCGCAAGGCCGCCCGCCCGCTGGCCGAGATCGAATCGCTGGCCATGGTCGCGGGCATGCCCCGCGGCTTTCTGGCCGCGCTGCGCAAACGCTCGCACGACGGCCGCCCCGCCCTGATCGCCGAGATCAAGAAGGCCAGCCCGTCCAAGGGCCTGATCCGCGCCGACTTCGATCCGCCCGTCCTGGCCCGGGCCTATGAGGCGGGCGGCGCGACCTGCCTGTCCGTCCTGACCGACGAACCCAGCTTCCAGGGTCATGACGCCTATCTGGGCGCCGCCCGCGCGGCGACCGCCCTGCCCTGCCTGCGCAAGGACTTCCTCGTCGATCCCTGGCAGGTCGCCGAGAGCCGCGCCCTTTGCGCCGACGCCATCCTGATCATCCTGTCGATGGTCGATGACGTCCTGGCCGCAGAGCTCCTCGCCGAGGCCCGCCGCTTCGGCATGGACGCCCTGATCGAGACCCATGACGAGGCCGAGATGGCCCGCGCCGTGGATCTGGGCGGCGACCTGATCGGCATCAACAACCGGTCCCTGCGCACCTTCGAGGTCGATCTGGGGGCTACGGCCCGCTACGCCGCCATGGCCCCCGCCGGTGCCCTGCTGGTGGCCGAAAGCGGCATCTTCACGGCTGGACACGTGGCGGAGGTCGCGGCGGCCGGTGCCCGCGCCATTCTGGTCGGGGAAAGCCTGATGCGGCAGTCGGACGTCGAGGCGGCGACGATCGCGCTGCTGGAGCCCGTTTCCCGTTAAGTTGACATTAGGCAAGAACACTTACAGAACATCGACAACGGTTCACGACTTGTTCTGAAGGCGATTCCCACCATGCTGACGAAAAAGCAGCACGAACTCCTGATGTTCATCCATGAGCGGATCAAGGAGACCGGCGTCTCCCCCTCGTTCGACGAGATGAAGGAGGCTCTGGATCTGGCGTCCAAGTCGGGCATCCACCGGTTGATCACGGCGCTGGAGGAACGCGGCTTCATCCGCCGCCTCGCCCATCGTGCCCGGGCCCTCGAAGTCGTGAAGCTGCCGGAACAGGCGACGACCGGCCCGGTCCGGGGCCGACAGCCCTTCCGCCCAGACGTGATCGAGGGCGGCGGTCGTCCCCGCGCGGCCGAGCCCGCCAACGACACACGCGAACTGGTCCTGGTCGGCAAGATCGCCGCGGGCGTGCCCATCGCGGCGATCCAGCAGGACCACGGTCGCTATTCGGTGCCCGAGGCGATGCTGGGGGCCGGCGAGCACTACATGCTCGAGATCGAAGGCGATTCGATGATCGAGGCTGGCATCCTCAATGGCGATCTGGTGGTCATCAAACGCGTCGACACCGCCTCGTCGGGCGAGATCGTGGTCGCCCTGGTGGAGGGCGAGGAGGCGACGCTCAAGCGTCTGCGCAAGAAGGGCAACTCCATCGCCCTCGAGCCCGCCAACCGCGCCTACGAGACCCGCATCTTCGGTCCGGATCAGGTCGAGGTCCAGGGCAAGCTGGTCGGACTCATCCGCCAGTATCACTGACGGACCGAGTCGACGCCGGCGTCGGTGGCATCCGGCTCCACGGCCGGTCGCCCCGGACGTCCGCTGACCAGACCGCGCGCCACCCCTGCGGCGTCCGCCACAGCTCGACGGCACCGCCACGCGCATGGTCGACCCCATCCAGCACCAGCCGGCCGTCGCAGGCCTCGGGCAAGGCCGACACCGTCGCCCGCACGCTGACCAGAGGTGCCGATTCGCAAAGGACCGTCAGAGCTTCGGGGTCCGGTGCGGTCGTGCCCCACCAGACGGCGACGGGTGCCGTGCCGCTGACGGGCGCGCACGAATACCGCTCGCAGAGCCAGCCCTCCTCAGCCCGTTCCGAAAGCGTCAGTCCCCGCCGCCGCGACCACAGGTCGGTGGCGAACTCGCGCACGCCCGGCCGTATCACGACCGCCTGACCGCTCCGGCTGAAGGCCGCATTGGTCCCTCCGTCCCCGATCCAGACCGTCGGCGTCGGGGCTCGCGGCCAGATCAGCACGGCGCAGACGAACGGCAGTCCGGCCCACCGCAACCGCCCCTGCCACAGGCAGACGAACAGCACCCCCAGGAACGAGATCGGCAGCACATAGTCCGGCGCGCTGGCGATGGTCTGGACCGCACCGGGCAGTCCTGAAACCCAGTGCCCGACCGCCAGCATCGCATCGACCCCCCGGCCCGCCACCCACAGGAACGGTCCGCCCAGCCCGATCGGCTCCAGCAGCGCGCCCAACGCCAGCGCCGGCATCATGATGAAGTCCGCGATGGGAGAGGTCGCCAGATTGGCGATCAGACCGAATACGGCCGTCCGGTTGAAGTGCTGGATGGCGAACGGTCCGGTCGCCACGCCCGCGACCAGACTGGCGGTCACCGCGACCACCAGCCAGTGTCGCGCCGACTGGAACAGCGCGATCGGCCAGGGCACCGACAGTTCCCGCGTCCGCGGCGGCCAGGCCTCGGTCAGGGCCACCAGCGCCGCCGTCGCCGCGAACGACATCTGGAAGCCGGGCGTCACGATGGCCTCGGGCTGAAGGATCAGCACCACCATGGCCGCGACCGCCAGCCCGTGCATGCTGATCGCCTGCCGATCGAGCAGGATGGCCGCGAACGCGATGGACGCCGTGATCGCCGCCCGCTCGGCCGGGGCGGGCGCACCGGACAGGATTAGATAGCTCCACACCGCGACCACGCCCGCGACCGCCGCCACCTTCTTTCCCGAGACCCTCAGCGCCAGCCAAGGCCAGGCCGCCACGCCGAACCGCACCAGGAAGAAGGCGAACCCGCCCACGATGGCCATGTGCAGGCCCGAGATCGACAGGATGTGCGCCAGTCCGGAATCGCGCATAGCGTCCAGATCGTCGCGCTGGATCCAGGTCTCGTGGCCGGTCGTCATCGCCGCCGCGATGCCGCCCGTCCGCTCGCCCAGCCGGTGGACGATTCGCTGGGCCAGCCCGAACCGGATCGCATTGACCCGCATTGCCATCCGCAGGCTCCAGGGCGCTGTCGGCAGGATGGTCGACCGCGTCTCCGCCAGCGCGAAGGCCGTCCCGCCCAGCCGCTCGAACCACGCCCCGCGTCCGAAGTCATAGGCACCCGGGCTGGCCGGTGGCGGGGGCGGGTTCACGATGGCGAACAGCCGGATGGCCGAGCCCGGCACCGGCGGATCGCCCCTGACCGTCGCCCGCAGCCGGATCGGCGTGGCCTCGGGAGCCAGACCCCGGATGCGCACGGGCGCGACGACCACCCGATGTCCCCGGTCACCCGGACTGTCGACGTCGACGACCCAGCCCTCGATCACCGTCGGTTCGGCCATCGCCGGCGCGATCGGTGCGGCCACCCGGTCGCTTCGGACCTTTGCGCCCGCCAGTCCGCAGGCAAGACAGGCGAGCAGCATCAGGGGCAGGGTCACGCGCCGTCCCGTCCCGCGCCTCCGCGCCGCCAGCCAGGTCGCGCCGGTCACCGCCGCAGCGACCGCCAGCGGCCACAGTGGCGGCTCGCTCCTGAGCGCGAAATAGATCGCGGCCCCGCCGCCGAAGGCCACCGGCGCCAGCAGCCGCCAGCGCAGGGACTGCGCGCGCGCTTCGTCCGCGATCCAGGCGAAGAACCGATCGCGCAGTGGGCTGGGCTTTGCGGCGTCGGGCGGTATAAGGGCGGCCCGTCCGGACACGCCCCCCATGACCTCCTCTTCCGACCCCCAAGTCGTCACCCGCTTCGCCCCGTCGCCGACCGGCTATCTGCACATAGGCGGCGCAAGAACGGCACTTTTCAACTACCTTTACGCGAAAGGTCGCGGCGGGAAGTTCCTCGTCCGCATCGAGGACACGGACCGCGAGCGTTCGACCGACGACGCGGTCAAGGCGATCTTCGATGGCCTCAGCTGGCTGGAGCTGTTCGCCGACGAGGAGCCGGTCTTCCAGCACGCCCGCGCCGATCGCCATCGCGAGGTGGTGGATCAGCTTCTCGAGCTCGGGGCCGCCTACCGCGATTTCACCTCGGCCGAGGAAACCGGCCGGCTGCGTGACGAGGCCAAGGCCGCCCGCACGACCTTCGAATCGCCCTGGCGCGACCGCGAGCCCACGGTCGACGACCTGTCCCGGCCGCACGTCGTCCGCTTCCGCCGTCCCCTGCCCGGCCGCGTGGTCGTCTCCGATGCCGTTCAGGGCGAGGTGAGCTGGGGCAACGAGGATCTGGACGACCTCGTTCTGCTACGGTCCGACGGAGCCCCCACCTACAATCTCGCCGTCGTCGTAGATGACCACGACATGGGCGTCACCCATGTCATCCGCGGCGACGACCATCTGAACAACGCCGCTCGTCAATCATTGATCTATGACGCCCTGGGCTGGCCCCGTCCGACCTTTGCCCACATCCCGCTGATCCACGGCCCCGACGGTGCGAAACTGTCGAAGCGACACGGGGCCCAGGCGGTCCACGAATATGCCGAGATGGGCTATCTGCCCGAGGCGATGCGCAACTATCTGGCCCGTCTCGGCTGGGCCCATGGCGACGACGAGCTGTTCGGCGACGACCAGGCGCGCGAATGGTTCGGCCTCGACGGCGTCGGCAAGGCCCCGGCAAGGCTGGACTTCGACAAGCTGGCCCACGTCAACGCCCACTGGATGCGGATGGCCGACGATGACCGGCTGGCCAAGGCCGTGCTGGACACGCACCTCACGCGTGGGCACGCCCTGGCCGAGGACGATGAATCCCGGCTTCTGCAGGCCATGCCCTTCGTCAAGGACCGGGCCCGGACCGTGCTCGAACTGGCCGACCAGACCGGCTTCGTGCTGCGGCGACGGCCGCTGCAGATCTTCGAGAAGGCCCTGCCCCTGCTGGCCGGCGACTCCGGCGAGCGAATCGCGCGGCTCCGGGACCGGCTGCGGCTGTTCGCCAGCTGGGACGTCTTCGCCCTGGAGGCCGAGCTCAAGGCCTTTGCCGAGGAAGAGGCGGTGGGATTCGGCAAGATCGGACCGGCCGTCCGGGCCGCCCTGACCGGGGACGGGGTCTCGCCGGACATCGCCAAGACCCTGTCGGCCCTCGGGCGCGAAGAATCGCTCGGCCGCTTGGATGATGCGCTGCAACAGACTAGATGACCGTGGACTACCATCGCGGGCCGGGTTCTCCCGTCCGGTCCGAACACCATCGCAAGGGCGCCTGATGACCGAAGCCTCCAAATCCGCCGGATCGGCGACCCTGACCTACAACGACACGACCGTCGACCTGCCCGTCCTTTCGGGCTCGACCGGACCCAACGTCATCGATATCCGCAAACTGTACGCGGCGACCGACGCCTTCACCTTCGACCCCGGCTTCACCTCGACCGCCGCCTGCGAGAGCGCGATCACCTACATCGACGGCGATGCCGGCGTTCTGCTGCACCGCGGCTATCCGATCGGGCAACTGGCCGAGAAGTCGAACTTCATCGAAGTCTGCCACCTGCTGCTGAAGGGCGAACTGCCGACGGCGGCGGAGTATGAGGCGTTCGAGAACGTCGTCACCCGCCACACGATGCTGCACGCGCAGTTCGACCGTTTCTTCGAAGGCTTCCGCCGCGACGCGCACCCGATGGCGATCATGGTCGGGGCCGTCGGCGCCCTGTCGGCCTTCTATCACGACAGCCTGGACATCCATGATCCGGTGCAGCGCGACATCTCGGCCATCCGCCTGATCGCCAAGATGCCGACGATCGCGGCCCGCGCCTACAAATACCACATCGGCCAGCCCTTCGTGTCGCCGCGCAACGACCTGAACTACGCCGAAAACTTCCTGCGCATGTGCTTCGCCGTCCCGGCCGAGGACTATGTCGTCGATCCGAAGATGGCCCGCGCCATGGACCGGATCTTCACCCTCCACGCCGACCACGAACAGAATGCCTCGACCTCGACGGTGCGCCTGGCGGGTTCGTCGGGCGCCAACCCGTTCGCCTGTATCGCCGCGGGCATCGCCTGCCTGTGGGGCCCGTCGCACGGCGGGGCCAACGAGGAAGCGCTGACGATGCTGAAAGAGATCGGCACGCCCGACAAGATCCCCGAGTTCATCGAGGGCGTGAAGGCCAAGAAATACAAGCTGATGGGCTTCGGCCACCGCGTCTACAAGAACTACGACCCGCGTGCGACGGTCATGAAGCAGTCGGCCGACGAGATCCTCGATCTGGTCGGGGCCGAGAACGATCCCCTGTTCCAGGTGGCCAAGGAACTGGAGCGCATCGCGCTGAACGACGAGTATTTCATCGAGCGCAAGCTGTTCCCCAACGTCGATTTCTATTCGGGCATCACCCTGTCGGCGATGGGCTTCCCGACCTCGATGTTCACCGTGCTGTTCGCGCTGGCCCGCACCGTCGGCTGGATCGCCCAGTGGGAAGAGATGCTGGCCGATCCGGCGCAGAAGATCGGCCGCCCGCGCCAGCTGTACACCGGCCCGACCCAGCGCGATTACGTGCCGATCCAGTCGCGCGGCTGATCGGCGATCTCCGACCGTGCCGGGCTCAACCCGGCACGGTCAGCGCACCATCCACGACAGCAGCAACAGCACCAGCAACAGGGCGCTGACGCCCTGCCAGAACCGCACGGGCTCGCGCTCCATCAGCGACAGGTCTCGGCGCATCGGCACGGCCTGGGCGCTGCCGCTCTCCAGCACATGGATCAGTTCCTCGACGTCGGCGAACCGGTCGGGCGGCTCGACCGCCAGGGTCCGCAGGATGGCCGCTTCCAGCCACGCCGGCATGTCGGGCCGATGGACGGTCGGACGGGTGGGCTTCTCGAACCGCATCCGGCTGAAGTCCTCCTCCTGGCCGCTTGGATAGTCGCCGGTGAACAGCCGGTACAGGGTCACCCCCAGCGCATACTGATCGCTCAGCGCATCGCCCGGATAGCCGGCGAACAGCTCCGGGGCCTTGTATCCCGGCGTGCCGGGGGCCTCCGCCTCGGCGAACTCCTCGATCCGGGGCAGGCGCGCGACGCCCAGATCGATCAGCTTCACGCCGCCGTTGCTCTCGAGGATGACGTTGTCCGGCTTGATATCGCGGTGCGCGATGCCCTGCCGGTGCAGGGCCGCGACGCCCCTGGCCAGACGGATGCCGACGTCGACGCCTGATGCGATATCAAACGGTTCTTCGGCGATCCTCGCGTGCAGGGTGCGGCCCGCGTAGAGGGGCTGGGCGATGTAGAGCCGGCTCTGGCGGCCCGCTTCGAGCGTCAGGGTCTTGCCCACGAACGGACTGTCGATCCGCCGTCCGATGAAGCTCTCGCGCAGAAAGGCACCCCGCGCGCCGCTTTCGGACAGCAGGGCCGGCTTCGGAAACTTCAACACCACGGGGGCGGTCGTGTCGCCGTCCCTGGCGATGAACAGCCGCGTATATCGGCCGTCGGACAGCAGCCGCTCCAGCCGGAAACCGTCAACGTTGTCGCCCACGTTCGGCGGCGGCAGGATCGGCAGGCCGGCCACTTCCGCCCCGATCGCATCCTGATCCACCGCACCGATCCGGATGACGTCAATGACGATGGCGGTGGCGTTGTCGCGCGTCCCGGCCAGGCCTGCCGCATCGACGATGGCCTGGGCGTCCGCCTCGGGCGAGGCGCGCCGGGACAGCAGGCGCACGAGGTCTTCCTCGGGCACCACGCCGTGCACGCCGTCCGTCGTCAGCAGCAGCCGGTCATGCGCCTTCAGGGCCACGGGGCGGGTGTCGAGCCTCAGGTCCGCCTCGATGCCGATGGCCCGATACAGCACATGGCTGAGGCCCGGCTGGCTCAGCACATGGTCGTCGGTCAGCCGGGTCAGGACGCCGTCGCGGAAATGCCAGGCGCGACTGTCGCCGACGTGCAGCGCCGTCGCCTCGCGACCCCGCAGCACCAGCGCGGTGAAGGTCGTCGCCGCGCCCGTCATGTCCGGATCGGACCGCCCCTTGGCGTGCAGCCAGCGGTTATAGCCGGTCAGGGCCGCGACCCCCGCCGCCGCCACACCCTTCAGGGGGTTCTGATCGACGTAGGCGTCGATGAAGGTGCGCCCCGCCAGCTCCGACGCCACGCGCCCGGCCTTGGACCCCGAAACACCATCGGCGACCAGGGCGACCATGCCGTGCAGGGCCTGTTCCGACGGCGGGCCGATGTGGACGGCCCCGAAGTCCTGGTTGTCCTTGCGGGGCCCGCGCGCGGTCGCGAATCCCGCCGCGATCTCCAGCCTGCCGTCCTCCGCCATGGCTCGCCCCCCCGGTTTTGCAGCAGACTTCACTTCGTATCTTGGATGCAAGGGCATCTGCCCCTATATTGCTCCTTGCCGGAGCTTGCTCCGGATATGGCGATAAACGCGCTTGTAATAAGCGGACCGGACCCGGGTGCGATTCCCGGCGGCTCCACCATTCTTCTCCCGCGTTATCGGCGGAAGCGTATGGGGCCGACTAGCATCGACGGACGTGTAAAGAAGATTGCTTTCGCTCGTCCTGGCCCACCGTATCGGGCCATTTTCTAACTGCGAACGATAACTTCGCTGGAGAAGTCCGCCTCGCCGCGTAATGCGGTTCGGTTGATTTCGAATCTTAAGTCCTAGGGGTTCAGATCCTTAGGCGGGGCCGCCGGAGGGCCTGCCAACAGAACCTCCGGCACTTTCCTGTTCAAGAGGCCCTCCTTCTGTTTTTTGAAGGATGGGGGCCTGCCAACAGAACCTCCGGCACTTTCCTTACATTGCCATCTTCCGCATGCCGCCCAGCCCCGCTATCTGTCGCGCGAGTGAGGGTTTCCATGGCCGACGACGCGCCGCCGATCGACGAGATGCATTACGAGAAGCTGGCGCAGGATGCCCTGCGCGGCGTGATCCGCGCTGCCCTCGAACGCGCCGCCAGCCCGGGCGGAATCCCGGGGGCCCATCATTTCTACATCACCTTCAAGACCCGCGGCCCCGGCGTGTCGGTACCGCCCGACGTGGTGGCCAAATATCCGGACGAGATGACGGTCGTCCTGCAGCACCAGTACTGGGACCTGGCCGTCGAACACGACCTGTTCTCGGTCATGCTGAAGTTCGGCGGGATGCCCAAGGTGCTGACCGTGCCCTACACGGCCGTGACCCGCTTCTACGATCCCAGCGTCCAGTTCTTGCTGCAGTTCGAGGCCCCCGAGCCGGTCGCCGAGCCGGTGGCCGAACTGCCCGCACCGAAGCGGACGGAGCCGTCCCCCTCGGGTGACGATGGTCCCAAGGTCGTCTCGCTGGACCAGTTCCGCAAGAAATAGGCTTTGCGCGGCCTGCACCCTTGATAGGCTGGCGTCCGGTCGAGTCGGGAGCACGCCTTGGTTCGAGCTGCGTTTATCGTATGTCTGGTCTGGTTGGGTGCTTCGCCCGCCCTCGGCCAGAGCCGTTTCGACGGCTGGGCGTCCGCCATCATCGCCGCCGACTGGCGGACCAGTGACGGCCAACCGATCGAGGCCTTCGACAACGCGCGTCGCGACCTGACCAGCGGGTTCCTCGCGGCCGGTTTCCGGCGCGCCGACATGGTCGACTACACCCTGCGCCCCGACGCAGAGCCGTCGACGTCGGCCGAGGCGGCCGTGGAGGGATTCGCCGAGGTCGCCGCCCGGGCCACGCGCGGCTGCTTCCTCTATGTCAGCTCCCACGGCTCGCCCCAGGGCATCAACTTCGGACCGACCTCCCGCGTCAGCCCCACCTCCATGGCCCGGCTGGTCAACGAGGTGTGCGGCGAGCGGCCGACGGTCGTGGTCGTCTCGGCCTGTTTCTCCGGCGTCTTCGTCGACGGCCTGTCAGGCCCGAACCGGATGGTCATGACCGCTGCGAAGCGCGACCGGGCCTCGTTCGGCTGCGGCGAGGATGCGGTCTATCCCTATTACGACGGTTGCGTGATCCAGAGCCTGCCGACGGCTACGGACTTCATCGCCCTGGCCAATGCCGCCCGGACTTGCGTCAAGGCGCGGGAAGAGGCCGAAGGCCTGACGCCCGCCTCGGAGCCCCAGGTCTTCATCGGACCGAACATGCAGTTGCTGCTGCCCACACTCAGGTTCAACCGCCCCGAAAGCTAGGCCCTGCGCGGAAACGCGCGGATCGTGATCCGTTCCCGCTCGCCCTCGCGCCGCTCGACCAGCAGGCGCGCCACCTGGGCGTCGTCGTGGAACAGATAGCCTTTGATGGCGTCCAGCAGGGCCTTGGCCAGATTGTCCAGATCCATCCAGGGCGGGTCGCCGACGTGCTCCATCACGATCTCGACGACAAAGTCGCCGTAAGACGGCCGCGACCCCCGCCACTCCTTGCGGAAGAACTCATAGACCAGCGGCTTGTAGTATTTGGCCTGGGTGGTCAGGCCGTCGATCATGATGACGACCGCCTCCCCCTCCTCCCGCGCCCGGACCTTGCCCGAGACGATCCAGTCGCCGTTCAAGACCCGCACCGCGCCGGCAGGTCGCCGACCAGGCGTGCGGACCGGATGACGACCGGCGGCGTCATCTGCTCCTCGCCGTCGGCGGGCATCATCTGGATGGCCCGCGCCACATCCAGCCCCTCGCTCAGACGCCCGAACGCGGCGAACCCCTGCCCGTCCGGGTTGCGCCCGCCGCCGAAGTCGAGGCTGGGCGTGTCCCGCGTGACGATGAAGAAGCTCGACGTCGCCGTGTCCGGACCGTTCCGGGCCAGCGAGATCGTCCCCGCCACATGCCGCAGACCGGTCTCCCGCGTGCGCTCCAGCGGAATGGAGGGCCGCGACGCATCGTCGGACCCGCGCGGCGTCGCGGCCTGGATCACGTCGATGGGGTTCGGGTTGTCGTTGGTCGCCGCCACCACGGTGCGAAAGAAGCTGCCGCCGTCATAATCGCCGGTCGTCACATAGCTGATGAAGTTGCAGGCCGAGACCGGTGCCCGTTCGACATCGAGATCGACGACCATCCGCCCCACGTCCGTGGTGATGACGACCTGAACGGGCGCGGGGGACGGCATCGTGGCGCATCCGCCGGAAACCAGCGCCGCCAAGGCCCCTGCCATTGTTCCAAATCGCCTCATGGCTGTCGCCGATCCCTGCTCGCCGCCTTGCCCGGCCGCCTGCCCGTGCTACACCCCGCCGCGATCCGTCGCCAAGCCGAAGACAGCCCATCATGACCCAGACCGTCCGCACCGAGACCGACACCTTCGGCCCCATCGAGGTCGCCGCCGACCGCTACTGGGGCGCGCAGGCGCAGCGAAGCCTCGGCAACTTCAAGATCGGCTGGGAGAAGCAGCCCCTGCCGATCGTCCGCGCCCTGGGCATCGTCAAGCGCGCGGCGGCCGAGACCAACATGGCCCTAGGCAAGCTGGACCCGGCGATCGGCGACACCATCGTCGCGGCCGCCAACGAGGTCATCGCAGGCAAGCTGGACGACCACTTCCCCCTCGTGGTCTGGCAGACCGGGTCGGGCACCCAGTCGAACATGAATGCCAACGAGGTCATCTCGAACCGGGCGATCGAGATGCTGGGCGGCGAGATGGGCTCCAAGAAGCCCGTCCACCCCAACGACCACGTCAACATGAGCCAGTCGTCCAACGACACCTATCCCACGGCCATGCACGTCGCCTGCGCCGAGGAGGTGGTCCACCGTCTGCTGCCGGCCCTGCAACAGCTGCGCAACGCCCTGAACGACAAGGCCGAGGCCTGGAAGGGCATCATCAAGATCGGCCGCACCCACACCCAGGACGCCACCCCCCTGACCCTCGGCCAGGAATTCTCCGGTTACGTCCAGCAGGTCACCAAGGGCATCGAGCGGATCGAATCGACCCTGCCCGACCTGATGCAGCTGGCCCAGGGCGGCACCGCCGTCGGCACCGGCCTGAACGCGCCGATCGGCTTCGCCGAGGGCGTGGCCGACCGCATCGCCGCCATCACCGGGTTGAAGTTCACGACCGCCCCCAACAAGTTTGAGGCCCTGGCCGCCCACGACGCCATGGTCATGAGCCACGGGGCGATCAACACGGTCGCCGCGTCGCTGTTCAAGATCGCCAACGACATCCGCTTCCTGGGCTCCGGCCCGCGCTCGGGCCTGGGCGAACTGGCCCTGCCGGAGAACGAGCCGGGCTCGTCGATCATGCCGGGCAAGGTCAACCCGACCCAGTGCGAGGCCCTGACCCAGGTCTGTGTCCAGGTGTTCGGCAACAACGCCGCGATCACCTTCGCGGGGTCGCAGGGCCATTTCGAGCTGAACGTCTTCAACCCGGTGATGGCCTACAACTTCCTGCAATCGGTGCGGCTGGTGGCCGACGCGGCGGTGTCATTCACCGAGAACTGCGTCGTCGGCATCGAGCCCCGGATCGACAACATCGAGCGCGGCCTGAACAACTCCCTGATGCTGGTCACCGCCCTGAACGGCAAGCTGGGCTACGACGCCTGCGCCAAGATCGCCAAGACGGCGCACAAGAACGGCACCACCCTGCGCCAAGAAGCCGTCGGCGGCGGCTATCTGACCGACGCCGAGTTCGACGAGGCGGTGCGCCCGGAGAAGATGATCTCCCCGGGCTGATCGTCGCCAGGGTCAGGCGCGAAAAAAGGCCAGCAGGTCGGCGTTGATCGTCTCGGCATGCGTCGTGCACATACCGTGCGGCAGGCCCGGATAGGTCTTCAGCGTGCCGTGCTTCAGCAGGGTGATCGCGATGCGGGCCGAGTCGTCGATCGGGACGATCTGGTCGTCCTCGCCGTGCATGACCAGAACCGGCACGTCGATGGCCTTCAGGTCCTCGGTGAAGTCGGTCTCCGAGAAGGCCTTGATGCAGTCGTAGTGCGACTTGGCCGACCCGGACATGCCCTGCCGCCACCAGTTGTCGATCACCGGTTCCAGCACCTTGGCCCCCGGACGGTTGAAGCCATAGAACGGCCCGGCGGCGACGTCGCGGTAGAAGACCGACCGGTTGGCGGTCAGGGCGGCGCGGAAGCCGTCGAAGACCTCGATCGGCAGGCCGCCTGGGTTGTGTTCGGTCTTCAGCATGATCGGCGGCACCGCCCCGATCAGGACGGCCCTGGCGACCCGCCCGGCGCCGTAGCGGGCCACATAGCGGGCGACCTCGCCGCCGCCGGTGGAGTGGCCGACGTGGATGGCGTCCCGCAGGTCCAGATGCGCGGCCAGGGCCGCGACATCGGCGGCATAGGTGTCCATCTCGTTGCCGTCGAAGCTCTCGCCGGATCGGCCGTGCCCGCGCCGGTCGTGGGCGATGACGCGATAGCCGTGGCCGAGGAAGAACAGCATCTGGGCATCCCAGTCATCGCCGCTCAGGGGCCAGCCGTGATGGAAGACGATCGGCTGGCCGCTCCCCCAGTCACGATAGAAGAGCGCCGTCCCGTCGGGTGTCTGGATGGTCGCCATGCCTGACCTCTGCTCGCCGGCTGCTGGTGGAGATCAGCAGGGTATCAACGTTCTCCGGTTGTGCCAGTCACAGTTTGGCGACACCTAGGGTTTGTCGCGGATCGTCGCTCCGACCGGCGCGAGCGCCAGCTTGGCCAGCTCAAGGTCCTTCAGCGCGAAGGGAATGCCGATGATGGTGATGGCCTCGGCGAAGGCGATCAGCAGGTGCGACAGGGCAATGTACCAGCCGGCGAAGACGAACCAGATGACGTTCAGCCCGACGCCGAAGCAGCCGATATCCTTGCCCTCGGCCTGGCCGGCCCAGACGACCTCACGCCCGAACGGCCAGAACGAATAGCTCGCGATCCGCCAGGCCGAGAACGCCCAGGGCAGGCCGACCACGGTGATCGCCAGGATCGCGCCGCCCAGCAGCCACAGAAGTCCGCTGATCCAGCCGCCAAAGATGAACCAGAGAATGTTCAGGATCAGTCGGATCAAGTGCGTCGCTCCCCGTCGACCCATCGCCGACGGACCCTAGATAGGCGAAAGGCCCCGCCGATATCAGCGGGGCCCTCGTGAATTCGTCGTAACCCGTCAGGGTCTAGTGCGCGTCGTGGGGCTTTTCGGTCCACTGCGCCTTGGCGTCGTCCTTCGTGAGCGACAGGCGAACCTTGTCGTCGTCCACGGACTCGACCCAGCTGACCGGGATCATGTGGTGCTTGAAGCCGCCGGCGAGATCCAACTTGGCCAGTTCGATCTGGTCGCCGAGCACGTGGTCCACACGGCCGACGTGGCCGCCGTCCGATCCGACGACTTCGAGGTGTTCCTTGATGAGCGTGACGTCTACCATGGGGAGGTCTCCTGTCTGGGGTGAGACAGACAAACGCCGACCCGTGCGCCGGGTTGCCGGCTGCGCCGAAAGGATCCGATGGCCGAGATCGTGAACCTGAACCGCGCGCGGAAAGACCGCGCGAAGACCGAGGCGACGTCGCAGGCGAAGGCCAACCGTGTTCTCCACGGATTGACCAAGGATCAGCGCGACGCGGCCCGCGCGGAACGCGAGCGCCTGTCTCGGCTGCTCGATCAGACGCGGCGCGAGGACTAGCCGGCGGCCTTGGGCGCGCGGCTCAGCAACACCTGTCCGCCGAGCACCAGCGCCAGTCCCACCGCTGCAGACCAGCCGAACCGGGCGTCCTCGAACAGCAGCGAGACCAGCATGGCGATCGGCGGCGTCAGGGCCGAGATGTAGCTGGCCAGGGCATAGCCCCGCGCCCGCGCCACGGCGAAATAGGTCACGAACGCCACGACCGAGCCCATGACCGCCAGATAGATCAGCGAGACCAGATAGCCGGGGCTGGAATCGATGGTGAACCGGGCACCGGTCACTAGGCCGTACACGACCAGCATCCCGGTCCCGTAGGCCATGGCCCATCCCGTCTGGGGCAGGATCGCCGTCCCCTGTTCCTGACCGCGCCAGGAGAAGTAGTTGCCGACGGCCGAGCTGAGCACGGCCAGGAAGGCCAGGCCGATGCCCATCAGGGCGCGCTGGTCGAAGCCCGCTCCCAGCGCCTCGCCACCCGACAGGACCGCGACGCCGATGATGCCCAGGCTGGCCCCCATCCACGCCCCGCGCGAGGCCTTCTGGCCGACGACGAGCCGGAACAGCACCAGGTTCAGGAAGGCCAGCCCGGCGAACACCACAGCGACGATGGCCGAGGTCACATGGCCCTCGGCCGCATAGGTGAAGGAGTAGCTGATGGCGAAGACGAACGCCCCCTGCCCCACGGCCGCCAGGTGCTGACCGCGGGTCAGCTTCAGCGATCGCCCGGTCACCGCGCAGCCGACGATCAGCACCAGGGCCGCCAGACCGAACCGCCAGACCAGCGATGCCACGGGATCGACCGTGCCCAGTTGCCAGGTGATCGCATACCAGGTCGTGCCCCAGATCACGGCGCACAGAACGACGCCGCCGATCGCCAAAGCATCGGCGGACGGGCGGCGCAGGGTGTCGGACAGGCTCACGGCAGGATTCCGGTAGGAGGGGCTGGATCCATGCCGGTCGCCGAACGCGGAGGCAACCGCGATCGGCGTCTGGTAGCCCAAGGTTGCCTTATGTCACGCCCGCAGCTTCACGGCGGCTCGCACCGCTTCGGGCACGGCCGCATAGACCGTCGGCGGCGCGATTTTGAGGCGGCTGCGCGCTGCGTCCAGCGGCTCCCGGAACAGGGCCTCGTAGTCCAGTCCCGGCAGCCACCGCGCCGCGCGTCCGTTACGCCAGGCCTGCAGCACCGCCCGCCGCGCCGGAATGGCCCGGTTCTCGCGCTGGATCTCTCGCGCCGCGCCGTAGCCGATGAAGGCGAAGCCGAGATTGCGGGTCTGGCCGTAGGAGAACGACACCACGCAGGCCTCGCCCAGGGCATCGGTGCCGTAGCCGGTCAGGACGTGCCAGATGTCATGGATGTCCCGCAGCCGCCGGGAGTACCAGACGATCGGATGCGGCGCGTCGATGAAGGGCACCACCTCGCGCTCGACGGCGGCGAGGCCGTCCGCGGTAAAGCCGCGCGCCTCGCGAAACGCCCGATATTCCGCCCCGACCGTCCCGTCGGCGAACTGCGCCAGCCACACGGGATCGTCCAGCCTTTGCGCCAGTTCGTCGCGCAGGAAGGCCTGACGACCGCCCTCCATGGTTCGCAGCATCCGGCCATAGCCGCGGGCCTGCGATCGACCGGACAGGGCCTTCATGATTTCAAAGACCTGGGCGGTGTCTTCCTTGTCGCGGATCAACTTGCGAAAGGCGCGGAAGGCCGCGACGGGCTGGAGCCGCTGCGGCTTCAGCGACTGGAACTCTTCCGGGTCGGCAACCGTATCCATGGTCATCAAGGCATCCCGCTCTATGGATGCTGAATGTAGCGCACCCTGCGACCGTCGCGAACCCCGGCCCGTATCTGAACGGAGCCCCCGCCATCCTGCGGCCGAAACCGAGATTGCCTTGTCCAGTCCGACACCTGCGCCGACCCCCCGCCTGAACGCCCTCTCGACCGCCTGGCCGCCCTTCACCCTCAGACAGGAAGATGTCGCCGCGAACGGGGCCGAGCTGTTCGCCACGACCCATGGCGGCTTCAAGCGGCTGGAGCCGATCTACAGGAACTCGCTGATCGAGACGCGCCACTCCTGCGTCCCCATCGAATGGTATCTGCAGCCCCACAGCTTCGCGGAGCGCAACCGGCTGTTCCTCGACAACGCCGTCGCCCTGATGGCCGAGAGCGCCACAAAGGCGCTGGACGAGGCCGGCCTGACCGCGGATCAGATCGACTGCATCGTCACCGTCTGCTCCACCGGCATCGCCACGCCGTCGCTGGAGGCGCACCTGATGCAGGTCATGCCGTTCCGTCCGGACGTGCGCCGCGTGCCCCTGTTCGGGCTCGGCTGCGCGGGCGGCGTCCTCGGTCTGGCCCGGGCGGCGGAGGCGGCGAAGGCCTGGCCCGAAAGCCGCGTCCTGCTGCTGGTCGTGGAACTGTGCGCGCTGACCTTCCGCTATCAGGACCGGTCGAAGTCCAATCTGGTCGCCACGGCTCTGTTCGGCGATGGCGCGGCGGCGGCCATCGTCTCGTGCCGCGACGACGGCACCGGCCCCGTGCTGGGAGCCAGCCATGAGCACACCTGGCCCGACAGCCTTGACGTCATGGGCTGGGACGTCGCCGACGACGGGTTGAAGGTCGTCTTCAGCCGCGACATCCCGGCCCTGGTCCAGAACGACTTCCAGCCGATCGCGGAGGCTTTCCTGTCGACCAACGGCCTGACCGCCGCCGGGGTCGGTGGCTTCGTCTGCCACCCCGGCGGGGCCAAGGTCATCGAGGCCCTGGAGGGGGTCTTCACCCTCTGTTCCGGCGAGATGCGTCACACCCGCGACGTGCTTCGTGAGCACGGCAACATGAGCTCGGCGACGGTCCTGTTCGTGCTGAAAGCGACGCTGGAGGCGAACGAGCCGGGGCCATGGCTGCTCACCACCCTGGGGCCGGGGTTCACCACGGCGCTGATGCTGGTCCACCCGCAATGATGTGGTTTCTGATCGTCCTGGGCCTCGTGGTGGCCCAGCGGCTGGGCGAGCTCTGGCTGGCCGACCGGAACACCAGGGGTCTGCTGGCCGATGGCGCGGTGGAGATCGGCGCGGGTCACTATCCGCTGTTCGTCATCCTGCACACCGCCTGGCTGTCCGCCCTGGCCATCTTCACGCCCTGGACGGCCGTGCCGAACCCCTGGTTGCTGGCGGTGTACGTCATCCTCCAGTTCGGCCGGGTCTGGGTCATCGCCACACTGGGTCGCTACTGGACGACCCGCATCATCACCCTGCCCGGTGCCCCGCTTGTGCGATCAGGGCCGTTTCGGTTCGTGCGTCACCCCAACTACTGGGTGGCCTCGCTGGAGATCGCCATCCTGCCGCTGGTCTTCGGACAGGTCTGGATCGCGCTTGTGTTCAGCGTCCTGAACGGCATTCTGGTCGCCTACCGCATCCGTATCGAGGAGCGGGCCCTGGCCGACCGCGAGACCTGATGCTCAAGAAGCGATCCGTTACCCTGGCCGGCCATGCCACCTCCGTGGCGCTGGAGCCCGAGTTCTGGGCCGTTCTCGACGGGATCGCCGCCGAGCGAAACCTCAGCCATGCTGGCCTTCTGGTCTGGATCGACCAGACCCGCGGGCGTCGCCCCCTCGCCTCGGCCTGTCGTCTCCTCGCGCTGGAGCACGCAGGGTCAGGATCCATCACTCGCTAACTGCGACAATCGCGCGCACGGTCTCCTCCTCATACAGGGGATACCGCCGTGCCAGTCGACCGCAGCAGCCTTCTACCGCCCGCCATCTTCGGCGGCCTCATCGCCATCGGTCTGATCGGGTCCGGCATCGCCATCGGCGGCGGGGTCATCAATGCCCAGGTCGGCAACCGGCAGGTCACCGTGCGCGGCGTGGCCGAGCGCAACGTCGTGGCCGATCTGGCCGTCCTGACCATCAACTTCAGCCACTCGGGCGACGATCTCGACGCCGTCACCGGCAAGATCGACAGCGATCTGCTCAAGGTCCAGCAGTTCCTGAAGGCCCAGGGCTATCCCGACGACGCCCTGACCAACGGCCGCCTGTCGGTCACCGACAACAAGGCCAACGCCTATCAGCCCGCCGTCGACGTGCTGCACTACACTGCCACGAACTCGGTCACGATCCGTACGCGCGACGTCGCGCGGGTGGCCCAGACCCAGCGCTCGCTGGACGATCTGGTGCGCCAGGACGTGCTCATCGGCTTCGCCGATCCGCTGTACGTCTACACGAAGCTGAACGAGGTCCGGCCGTCCATGATCGCCGAAGCGACCGCCTCGGCCCGCTCGGGTGCCGAACAGTTCGCCAAGGACTCCGGCGCGCCGCTGGGCCCGATCCGTCAGGCGACCCAGGGCTCGTTCGAGATTCTCGCCCGCGAGGACATCGACAACGAATCCACCTCACTGGACAAGCGCGTCCGCGTGGTGGCGACGGTCACCTATCAGCTGCGCTAGATGCGGGCGTCTCCTCCCCGTTGCGAAGCGATGGGGAGGTGGCTCGAAGCGAAGCGAAGAGACGGAGGGGTTCTCGGTGCACGCAGAGCCCCTCCGTCAGCTCGCGAAGGGCTCGCTGCCACCTCCCCATTGGCCAAAAGGCCAACGGGGAGGAGACCCATTGATCAGTTCGAAGGGGCCGGACCCGGCGACGGCAAGGTCGGCGGCTCGATGTCCGGAAGGTTCGGGGCTTCCATCTTCGGCAGGTTCACATCGACATCGACATTGGTGTCGGCCGCATCACTCACCGGATTGTTTCCGCTCAGCAGCACATAGGCGATCACGGCCACGACGATCACCAGTCCGCCGATCAAGAAGGCGATGAAGCCGCCGCCTCCGCCGCGCCGCTCGGGCTGGACGTTGACGTTGGTCTGAGGCTGACGATCGACGATCACCACCCGTTCCGGCGGAGTGTTGGGATCGGTCATCTAGTTGCCGCCCGGCAGCGAAGGTGCTTCCACCTTCGGCAGGTTGACGTCGACGTTCACGTCCTGCGTCTTCGGCGTCATGCCGCCACCGGCGAAGACGAAATAGGCCACGATCGCCAGCACGACGACCACGCCGCCGACGATGAAGGCCAGACCGGCGTTGCCGCCGCCGCTGCTTGAATTCTCTGCCATTTTTAAAGTCCCTCTCCAATCCACCCCTGGACCGCTGAAACGACGGCGACGCTTGCCGGTTCCGCGCATGCCCACGTCGGGGACTGACTTTGGCCTCTGTGCTCATTATGTTCCGGGTCACGCCGAATCCCGAGACAGCCGCATTGACCGACGCCGCCCTGCCCGCCCCCCGTATTTCCGACCTCGCCCGCTCGCGCGGTCCCGGTGGCGTGGCGCATGAGACGCCCGACTATCTGGGCGGCCTGAACCCCGAGCAGCGCGAGGCCGTCGAGGCGACCGAGGGCCCCGTGCTGGTCCTCGCCGGCGCCGGCACCGGCAAGACCCGCGTCCTGACCACGCGTCTCGCCCACATCCTCGCCACCGGTCGCGCCCGCCCCTGGGAGCTGCTGGTCGTCACCTTCACCAACAAGGCCGCGCGCGAGATGCGCGAGCGGATCACCCACCTGATCGGTCCCTCGGCCGAGGGCCTGCGGTGGCTGGGTACCTTCCACTCCGTCGCCGCCCAGATCCTGCGGCGTCACCCCGAACTGGTCGGCCTGAAGTCCAGCTTCACCATTCTCGACACCGACGACCAGGAACGGCTGCTGAAACAGCTGCTGGAAGCCGCCAACATCGACACCAAGCGCTGGACGCCCAAATCCCTGTCCGGACTGATCGACCACTGGAAGAACCGCGGCTGGACACCCGAGAAGCTGCCGCCCGGCGAGGATTTCGCCAACGGCAAGGGCCAGACGCTCTACGCCGCCTACCAGTCGCGTCTGGCGACGCTGAACGCCTGCGACTTCGGCGATCTGCTGCTGCACAACCTCACGATCCTTTCGAAACACGCGGATATCGCTGAAGAATACCGCAAACGCTTCCGCTATATCTTGGTCGACGAATACCAGGACACCAACGTCGCCCAATACCTGTGGCTGCGGCTTCTGACGTCCTCGACCGGCAACGTCTGCTGCGTCGGCGACGACGACCAGTCCATCTACGGCTGGCGCGGGGCCGAGGTGGACAACATCCTGCGCTTCGAGAAGGATTTTCCGGGGGCCAAGATCGTCAAGCTGGAGCGCAACTACCGCTCCACCAGCCACATCCTCGGGGCCGCGTCCGGCCTCATCGCGGCTAACCGCGACCGGCTGGGCAAGACCCTCTGGACCGAGGACCAGACCGGCGACAAGGTCCGGGTGCGGGGGGTCTGGGACGGCGACGCCGAGAGCCGGCTGATCGCCGACGAGATCGAGACGGCGAAACGCGATGGCATGAAATACAGGGACATGGCCGTCCTTGTTCGTGCGTCATTTCAGATGCGGGCGTTCGAGGAGCGGTTCGTCCTGCTCGCCATCCCCTACACGGTCATCGGCGGCCCGCGGTTCTTCGAACGCGCCGAGATCCGCGACGCCCACGCCTACCTCCGCCTGATCCAGTCCGAGGACGACGATCTCGCCTTCGAACGGATCGTCAATGTGCCCAAGCGGGGTATCGGCGACACCTCGGTGCAGAAGATCCTTCAGATCGCCCGCCACAACGGCGTCTCGGCCATGACCGCCGTCCGCGACCTGATCACCTCCGACGAGCTCCAGGCCCGCACCCGCACGGCCCTGTCGTCCTTCGTGCGCGACCTCGACCGCTGGCGGGCCCTGGCGTCCGACACCCGTCACTGGCTGCTGACCGAAACCGTGCTGGAAGAGAGCGGCTACACGGACATGCAGAAGGCCGATCGCGCGACCGGCCCGGCCCGCCTCGACAACCTCAAGGAACTGACCCAGGCGATGCAGTCGTTCGAGACGCTCGGGGCCTATCTCGAACACGTGTCGCTGGTCATGGATCTGGACCGGGGCCCGTCGTCGGACGCGGTCCAGATCATGACCCTGCACGGGGCCAAGGGGCTGGAGTTCCCCCTGGTCTTCCTGCCCGGCTGGGAGGAAGGCGTCTTCCCGTCCCAGCGCAGCATCGACGAGAAGGGCGAGAAGGGCCTCGAGGAGGAACGCCGTCTGGCCTACGTCGGGGTGACCCGCGCCAAACAGGACGCCCGCATCAGCTTCGCCGCCAATCGACTGGTCTATGGCCGCTGGACCAGCCAGCTGCCCAGCCGGTTCGTCGACGAACTGCCCATCGCCCACGTCGAGGCCGAGTCAGACACCGGCTATTACGGAGCCTCCGGCGGCATGAAGGAGGCGAAGTCCCGATGGGACGACGCCCCGTCGTTCGGGGCAGGCTACACCTCCCCGGGCTGGCAGCGCGCCAAGGCCTTCACGGCCGGCCAGACGCCGGGCGCCCGCCCTGCCCGCAACGCCGTCATCGAGGGCGAAGGCCGCCTGATCGCCACCGCCGACCCGAAATCGGGCAGCGGCTTCGTCAAGGGCGACCGGGTCTTCCACCAGAAGTTCGGCTACGGCGCGGTCCGGATCATCGAGGGGAACAAGCTGACGGTGGAGTTCGAAAAGGCGGGCGAAAAGAAGGTCATCGACACCTTCGTCGAGAAAACGTCTCAGGTCTGACCGCGCTGGCGGGGCATCTTGGTGCCCGTTCACGGTGCCACAGCGCCCGATCGATCCGGGCGCTCAGCGCCCCGGCGCGAGCTCGTTCTGCACCCGCCGGCCCAGCGGATCGCGCGCCACCCACGTCTGCCCGACCCGCGCCTCGACGACCGGCGAGCAGTACCGGGAAATCATCATGAAGGCCGGTCGGATGCCGTTCAGGCAGACGCGCTGCCCCTCGATCCGCCAGCTCGCCGACAGCCGCCGTCCGTCCGAGAACTGCGCCGAATACGACCCGTCGCGATTGAACCAGTGGCGCACCCAGCCGCCGTCCGGGTACCGGGACACCAGGGTGTTCTCGAACATGTCGGCGATCTCTGCCGCCGCGGTCACGGGCGTCGCCACGACGCAGGCCGCCGCCAGCGCGATGATGGTCTTCTTCATGCCTGAACCCCTTCCGGCATCTCTTCCCCGACCCAAGTCTTAACGAAAGTTCACACAAATCCAAGGCCCGGTCGGCGTGCCAGGGACGCGACCGCTGGTCGGCGAATACTTGACTCTGGCGTGGGGACTTCTATATCCGGCGCACGTTCGGGACAGGATTTGGCGAATCGCGCCGCCCGCTCGCCCAGAGACAGGGCGGTTCCGCGACATTCCCCGCCGGCCCATCGATCGGGCGGCTCCTGCTTCCCCACCGGCGCGCCTTCGTGCCGGGCTCCGTCCAAGGATACATGACCGAATTTTCCGCTCTGGGCCTCTCGCCCACGACCCTGCAAGCCGTCATCGACACCGGCTACACCACGGCCACCCCCATTCAGGCCCAGGCCATTCCCGTGGCCTTGGCGGGCCGCGACGTGCTCGGCATCGCCCAGACCGGCACCGGCAAGACCGCCGCCTTCACCCTCCCCCTCATCGAACGGCTGTCCAAGGGCCGCGCCCGGGCCCGTATGCCCCGCGCCCTCGTCCTGGCCCCCACCCGCGAACTGGCCGACCAGGTCGCCATGTCGTTCGAGAAATACGCCAAGGGCACCAAGCTGAGCTGGGTCCTGCTGATCGGCGGCGTCTCCATGGGCGACCAGGTCGCGGCGCTGAACAAGGGCGTCGATGTCCTGATCGCCACGCCGGGCCGTCTGTTGGACCTGTTCGAACGCGGCAAGATGATGCTGAACGGCGTCGAACTCATGGTCGTCGACGAGGCCGACCGCATGCTCGACATGGGCTTCATTCCCGACATCGAGCGCATCTTCAAACTGACGCCGCCCAAGCGCCAGACCCTGTTCTTCTCGGCCACCATGCCGCCCGAGATCACCCGTCTGACCCAGGCCTTCCTCAAGGATCCGACCCGGATCGAGGCGTCGCGCCCCGCCATGACGGCCGAGACCATCACCCAGTATCTGGTCCGCATCCCCTCCAGCGACCCCAAGGCCAAGCGCGCCGCCCTGCGCGAGCTGATGGCTCGGGCCGACGTCCGCAACGGCATCGTCTTCTGCAATCGCAAATCCGAAGTCGATGTGGTCGCCAAGTCCCTCAAACAGCATGGCTTCGATGCCGCGCCGATCCATGGCGATCTGGATCAGTCCCTGCGGACGAAGACCCTGGCCGATTTCCGCTCGGGCGCGCTGAAGATCCTGGTGGCGTCCGACGTCGCTGCGCGTGGACTGGACATTCCCGACGTCAGCCACGTCTTCAACTACGACGTCTCGCACCACGCCGACGACTACGTCCACCGCATCGGCCGCACCGGCCGCGCGGGCAAGCTGGGTCAGGCCTTCATGATCGTGACCCCGGCCGACGACAAGTCGCTGGATAAGGTGATGAAGCTGATCAAGATGAGCCCCGAGGAACTGGTGCTCGACCTCGACTGGTCGAACCTCGGCGGTGGATCTCCCCGTCGCAGCGACGCCAAATCCGATGCGCGTCCTGCGCGCGGCAAGAGCCGGACCGAAACCGTGGCAAAGCCCGTCGAGGAGCCCGCTGATCCGGTCGTGCGCGCGCCCGTCGCCGACGCCCCGGTCGCGTCGGACGAGCCCCCCGCACGCCGCACCCGAAGCCGCCGGTCCAGCAAGGCATCGACCCCTGCGGCCTCGGCCGAGCCCGTCGCGCCGGTGGCCGAAGCCCCGACGATCGTCGAGCCGACGGCCGAACCGCGCCAGCCTGCGGCCGAGCCACGCCTGCGCCAGGCCGACCGCCGCCCCGGCGGCCGGGCCGGTCACGATCCTGCGCCCGTACGCGAGGGCGCGGGCTTCGGCGGCGATGTTCCCGCCTTCCTCCGCCGGCCGGTCACACTCAAGGGTTGAATTTTCGCTGGCGCGCGTGTATTTTTGCGTAGCGTTTAACCCGGTGTTACGGATCGGTGTCTAGGGTCATGCTGAGAGACGCGTCACCTCGATAGGACGCGGTGCGGGAAGCCCTGAATGTCGACACAGGTCCAGACAACGCTGCGTAGCCCCGAAGCATTCGCTTTGGCCCGGCGCGCCGTGGATGAAATGGAACGTGCCGGCGTCTGGCCGACGCCCCTGAACTTCGAACTGTGGATTCACTGGCTCGGTGATCCCGACGGCGCTCTCGGCCAGGAAATGACCCGGTTGCTCGGCGACGGCACGGCCTTCACCGACGGCACGGCCGAGATGCTGGCGGCTGAATATCTGCCGCGCGGCCGACTGTCCGAGGAAATCCGCGATGCCGGCGCCGTCCTGAACCGCGAGTTGTCGACGGTTTCGGAGGCGATCGCCAAGGCCCAGAAATCCCAGGCCGCCTATGGCCAGACCCTGGCCGGCGCTTCCGCCCATCTGGAAAGCTCCGCCGAACCGTCGGCCCTGCTCGGCGTCGTCTCCACGCTCTCCAGGGCCACCACGCAGGTCCAGGCCGAGAATGCCACCCTGGAAAAACGGCTGGAAACCTCGACCAAGGAGGTCGCCCGACTTCGCGAGCACCTGGAACAGGTCCGCCGCGACGCCATGACGGACGCCCTGACCAACCTCGCCAACCGCAAGGCCTTCGACGAAGAGCTGCTGCGCGCCTGCGACGAGGCCGAGAAGAAGCGCCAGCCGATGAGCCTCGCGGTGCTCGACATCGACCATTTCAAGCGCTTCAACGACACCTGGGGCCACCAGACCGGCGATCAGGTCCTGCGGTATGTCGCCAGCGTCATCGGCCGCATCTCCAAGGCCCCGCGCGTCGCGGCCCGCTACGGTGGCGAAGAGTTCGCCATCATCTTCCCCTCCGAAAGCGCTGCGCTGGTGGAAGCCGCCCTGAACCAGATTCGGGAAGAGATCGGCAGCCGCGCCCTGCGCCGGCGGTCCACCAACGACGAGCTCGGGGCCGTCACCATCTCCGGCGGTCTGGCCCAGCGCCGCCCCGGCGAGACCGGATCCTCATTGCTCGACCGCGCCGACGAGGCGCTCTATGCGTCCAAACGGGCCGGCCGGAACAAGATCACCAACGGTGAGCGCCTGGAAGAAGCCGCCTGACCGATCGCATCTGTCAGGCTGACGCCATGCGCAGTTTCGCCTTCAACCTCGCCTACTGGATCCTGTCGATCGGTTACGGTCTGACGGCCGCCTTCGCCGCCCTGATCCCCGGCCGGGACGCCACCGCCTTCGTCATTCGCCGCTATGTCCACCGGATGGTGCAGGCGATGCGGCTTCTGGCGGGCATCCGGATCGAGGTGCGTGGCCGGGACCGCCTGCCGACGGGGGCCTTCATCATCGCCTCCAAGCACCAGAGCTGGGGCGACGGCTTCGCCACCTACGACCAGTTCGACGACCTGGCCTTCGTCACCGGCGATCACCTCGAGAAATTTCCGCTGCTGGGCACGGTGCTGAAGAAGCTCGGGGCCATCGTCGTGAACAACTGCGGCGGCCGCGAAGCGCGCGATTCCCTGAAGCAGAGCGGCGCGACCGCCCATGCCGAGGGCCGCAAGATCCTGATCTATCCCGAGGGCAACCTGGCCAAAACGGGCGAGAAGTTCCGCTATCGGTCGGGGGTCTGGCACATGTATCGCGACTTCGACATGCCCGTCGTCCCCCTGGCGTCGAACCTCGGTCTGTTCTGGCCGCAGGAGGCCTATGCCAAGCATCCCGGAACGGCGACGCTGGAGTTCCTCGACCCGATCCCGACGGGTCTGGGCAAGGAGGCGTTCCTCGAACGCCTGGAGGCCATCGTCGAGGCCCGCACCGCAGAGCTGATCGCCGAGGCCCGCGGCGGGCCGGTGATCCCGAACGTGCGGGTACTGGCTCCCGACGAGATGGCGAAACAGGCCAGGGCCGCCCGCGCCTAGGCTTTCACCTTCCGCGGTCGTTTGGCGGCCGCCTTCCGCAGGGCGACCTCGATCGACTGGCGGGCCCAGGCCACGGACTCGTCGGGATCGTCCATCGCCGGTTCCGGCATCGACCAGTAGGCCATGCTCATCGTCTGCCCGTCCTTGGTCGGAAAGGTGAACTGTCGCGCTCCGGCCTCGACCAGCAGGGGCGCATTGGTTTCATCGGCCTTCAGCCAGACGACGCCATCGTCCAGCAGGGCGAAGATCAGGCCGTTGGCATAGACCGCCGCCCCGCCGAACATCCGCTTGATCTCGACAGGCCCCAGCCCGGCGAACTGCTCTCGCACCCAGTCGCCGAACTCGGGGTCATAGGCCATCGATCAAGCCGCCGGGACGACCGCGCCGTCGTACTTCTGCGCGATGAAGTCCTTCACCGCCTGGCTCCGCAGGGCCCGCGCCAGGGCCTGGATGCGGGGGTCGTTCTGGTTGTCGGGCCGGGCCACCAGATAGTTGACATAGGGGCTGTCGCCGCCCTCCAGCGCGAGCGCATCGGTCCGGGGCTTCAGGCCCGCGTCCAGCGCATAGTTGGTGTTGATCACGGCCAGATCGACCTGGTCCAGCACGCGCGGCAGGGTCGCGGCCTCGATTTCGCGGAAGGTCAGGTTCTTCGGATTGGTCGCGATGTCGCGCACGGTCTGGAGGGGATTGGCGGGATCGCGCAGGGTGATCAGACCGGCCGACTGCAGCAGCAGCAGCGATCGTCCCGTGTTCGACGCGTCGTTGGGCAGGGCCACGTCCGCCCCATTGGGCAGATCGGCAAGGGCCCGGTGCCGCCGCGAATACGCCCCCAGCGGCTCGACGTGGACGCCGGCCACGGTGATCAGGGTCGCGCCGCGCGCGGCGTTGAACTCGTCCAGATAGGGCTTGGTCTGGAAATAGTTGGCGTCGATCCGCTTCTCGGCCAGCTGGGTGTTGGGCTGAACGTAGTCGTTGAACACCTTGATCTCGATCGGGAAACCCTCGGCCGCGAGCGTGGGCTTGAGGAACTCCAGGATCTCCGCATGCGGGACGGCCGTCGCGCCCACGATCAGGGGCGCTGAGCCGTCGGCGGCCTTCTCGGCCCCCTGACCGCAGGCGGCGAGGGCCAGCGCGGCGGCGGCCAGGATCAGGGTGCGTCGGAACATGGAGAACTCTCGGGTCAGTCGAAGGTCAGCGGTGCGAGACCCTAGCGACCAGACGGTCGCCGATCATCTGCAGAATTTGTACGAGCAGCAGCAGCAGAACTACGGTCACCACCATCACATCGGTCTGGAACCGCTGATAGCCGAACCGGATCGCCAGGTCGCCCAGCCCCCCGGCCCCGACCACGCCCGCCATGGCGGTATAGCTGACCAGGGCGATCGCCGTGACCGTGCCGCCGGCGATGATGCCGGGCATGGCCTCGGGCAGCAGGGCGCGCGTCACGATCTGCCAGGTCGACCCGCCCATGGCCTGGGTCGCCTCGACCACCCCCTTGTCCACCTCGCGCAGCGCGGTCTCGACCAGACGCGCGTAGAAGGGCGCGGCCCCGACTACCAGCGGCGGGATGGCCCCCGCCACGCCCAGAGAGGTCCCGACCAGGATCACCGTCACCGGCAGCATGACGATCAGCAGGATGATGAAGGGCACCGAGCGCAGGATATTGACCACCAGCGACAGCACCCCGTTCAGCACGGGATTGGCCGCCAGCCGCCCCTTGCCGGACAGATACAGCAGCACCCCCAGCGGGATGCCGAACACGACCGTCAGGGCCATGGCGCCGAACAGCATCAGCAGGGTGTCGCGCGTCGCGCGCAGGATTTCAGGCCAGTCGACCTCGGCGAAGAACTCCATCACAGCGCCTCCACGACCACGCCACGCGCGGCCAGCTGGGCCACGGCGGCATCGGCGTCGCCGCCGGTGAAGGCCACGACCATCTGGCCATAGGGTTCGCCGCGGATGCGGCTGATGCGGCCCGACAGGATCGAATAGTCCACCCCGGCCGACCGGGCGACGCGGCTCAGCTCCGGCTCATAGGTCGACCCACCCCGGAACGTCAGCTTGGCCAGCCGCCCGCCCGCCGGCACGACCGAGGCGTCGAACGTCTCGCCGCCCTCGCCTTCGGCCAGCATGGCGCGGGTCACCGGCGATCTGGGATGCAGGAAGACATCGGCCGTGGCCCCCTCCTCCACCAGACGCCCGTCCTTCAGCACCGCCACCCGGTCGCAGACACGCCGAACCACCTCCATCTGGTGGGTGATCAGCACGATGGTCAGGCCCAGGTCACGGTTCAGCCCGTCCAGCAGGCCGAGGATCTCGTCCGTCGTCTCCGGATCCAGCGCGCTGGTCGCCTCGTCGCACAGCAGGACCTCGGGGCTGCAGGCCAAAGCGCGGGCGATGCCGACCCTCTGCTTCTGCCCGCCCGACAGCTGGGCCGGATGTTTGCGCGCGTGTTCGGCCAGGCCCAGCTGATCCAGCAACTCCGCGGTCCGCCGCGCCACCTCGGCCGCCGGCCGACCCTCCAGCCGCAAGGGGAAGGCCACGTTCTCGGCGATGGTCTTGGCGTTCAGCAGGTTGAAGTGCTGGAAGATCATGCCGATCCTGCGCCGCGCGGCGCGCAGCTCGGCAGGCTTCAGCGCCGTGATCTCCTGATCGCCGACGAAGACCTTGCCCGCGTTGGGCGTCTCCAGCCGGTTGATCGTGCGGATCAGGGTGGACTTGCCCGCGCCGGACCGCCCGACCACGCCGAAGACCTGCCCGCGCGCGACCGCCAGATCGACGGCGTCGAGCGCCACACGTTCGCCCGCAGCGCTTCGATAGCGCTTGGTGACCCCTTCCAGCCGGATCATGTCAGTCGGCCTCGAGGGCTTTCGCGGGGATGATGGTGACGCTCTCGCCGCAACCGCAGGCGTCGGTCTGGTTCGGATTGCGGAACACGAACTTGGACGACAGTTTCGACGTCTCGTAGTCCACTTCCGACCCGATCAGGAACAGGATCGCCTTGGGGTCGATCAGGATGGTGACGCCCTTGTCCTCGACCACCTCGTCCATGGGGCCGATCTCCTCGGCATAGGCGAAGGTGTATTCCTGACCCGCGCAGCCGCCATTCTTCACCCCGACACGCAGGGCGACATAGGCCTTCTCGGCATTGGCCATGATCTCGCGCACGCGTTCGGCGGCGGCCTCGGTCAGGGTCACGACCTTGGGGCGCGGCCGGCGGGGACGGGCTGTGGTCTGAAGCTCGCTCATCAGAACATGTTCAAGGCCAGCTTGGCCTCGTCGCTCATCTTGGACGGATCCCACGGCGGCTCGAACACCAGGTTGGCGCGGGCGGACTTGATGCCCTCGACCTTCATCACCGCGTCCTCGATCCAGCCGGGCATCTCGCCCGCCACCGGACAGCCGGGAGCCGTCAGCGTCATGTCGATCAGCACGTCCCTGTCGTCCGACAGATCGACCTTGTAGATCAGGCCCAGCTCATAGACGTCCACCGGGATCTCCGGATCGAACACGGTCTTCAGCGCCGCGATCAGGTCCTCGGTCAGCCGGTCCAGCTCCGCCTGCGGCAGGGCGGCCGTCTGCGGCTCCGCCCAGGCGTCCGCGAACGTCTCGCTCTTGCTGATCGTCTGGTCGTTCATCTCGCTCATACAAAGAACTCCCGCGCCTTGATCAGCGCGTCCACGAAGGCATCCGCATCTTCCACGGTGTTATATAGGGCGAAGCTGGCCCGCGCGCTCGATGTGATGCCAAATCGCTTCGACAAAGGCTCGGCGCAATGCAGTCCGGCCCGCACGGCCACGCCATAGCGGTCCAGAATCTGCGCCACGTCGTGGGCGTGGGCCCCTTCGACCGTGAAGGTCAGGATGGCCCCCTTGCCCGGGGCCTCGCCGATGATCCGCAGCCAGTTCAGTCCCGACAGGCGGGCCACGACATGGTCGTACAGCGCCCGCTCATGCGCCGCGACGGCCTGGCGGTCGAAGGCCATGAACCATTCCAGCGCCGCGCCCAGACCGATGGCCTCGAGGATGGGCGGCGTGCCCGCCTCGAACCGGTGCGGGATGCCGGCATAGGTCACCGCATCCTCGGTGACGGTGGCGATCATCTCGCCCCCGCCCTGATACGGCGGCAGGGCCTCCAGCGCCGCGCGCTTGCCGTACATCCCTCCGATGCCGGTCGGGCCATACAGCTTGTGGCCGGTGAAGACGTAGAAGTCGCAGTCCAGCGCCTGGACATCCGGGCTGCAGTGCACCGCCCCCTGACAGCCGTCGACCAGCACCAGCGCCCCGGCCGCATGGGCCAGATCGGCGACGGCGCGCACGTCGTTCACCGTGCCCAGCACGTTGGACATATGGGTCACGGCGACCAGCTTCGTCCTCGGCCCGATCAGCGCGGCCAGACCGGCCATGTCCAGCGATCCGTCGTCCAGCACCGGGGCCCATTTCAGCACGATGCCCAGCCGGTCGCGCAGCATCGACCAGGGCACGATGTTGGCGTGGTGCTCCATCTGGGTCGTGACGATCTCGTCGCCGGGCTTCAGGCTCTGCGCCAGCCCGGCCGCGACGAGGTTGAAGGCCTCGGTCCCGCCCTTGGTCCAGACGATCTGGTCGGGGCTCTCGGCGTTCAGGAACCGGGCGACAGTTTCCCGCGCCTGTTCGAAGGCCTCGGTCGTCTCGTTGGCCAGGGTGTGCAGGCCCCGGTGGACGTTGGAATAGGACCCCTCCATCGCCGCCGTCAGGGCGTCGATCACCGCCCGCGGCTTCTGCGCCGAGGCGGCCGAGTCCAGATAGACCAGCGGCTTGCCGTTCACCGTTCGCGACAGGATCGGGAACTGGGCGCGCGCGGCATGCACATCAAATCCTCCCCCGCCCTTCGCGGGGGAGGGGGACCACGAAGTGGTGGAGGGGGCGGACGCAAGCACCGTGTCTGGGGTCGCCCCCTCCACCCCGCTTCGCGCGGTCCCCCTCCCCCGCGTCGCTTCGCTTTGCGGGTGAGGATTGTTCAGAGTCGCGCCGTCAGCCATGACCGGACCTCCTCCCTCGCGCCTTCGTCCGCGATGCGATCGACGACCTCGAACAGGAAGGCCTGGGTCAGCAGGGCCCGCGCCTCATCGGCCGGGATGCCGCGCTGCTCCATGTAGAACAGGGCGCTCTCGTCCAGATTGCCGACCGTGTTGCCGTGGGCGCACTGCACGTCGTCGGCATAGATTTCCAGCTCGGGCTTGGCGTCCACCTCGGCCCGTTCGCCCAGGATCAGGGCATGGTGGCCCATCCGCGCGTCGGTGCCGTCGGCCCCGCGCTCGACCACGATCTTGCCCTGGAACACGCCGCGCGCGGTGTCGCGCACCACGCCCTTGGTCAGCTGGGAGGTGACACCGTTCAGGCCGTTGTGGCGGACCACGCTGGTCAGGTCGGAATGGCGCTCGCCGGACAGGGCGTAGAGCCCGTCCAGAACGATCTCCGTCCCCTCGCCGCCGTGCGCCAGATGGGTTTCCTGCCGCTGCAGGCGCGCGCCATGGGTGACCGTCGTCTGGCGATAGACCGCGCCCGCGGCCGTCTTCACGCTCGTCACGGCGACCGAGATCGCGTCGGCCGGCTCGTCGATCAGCACGACCCGGGTGACTTCCGCTCCGGCCGGAATGTCCAGCTCGATCCGTGTGTTGGCGACGTAGGCTGAGCCGGAGCCTTCATGGCTTTCCAGCAGGGTCAGGCGCGCGCCGGGTCGCACCGCGATCCGTACCGCCGCGCTGTGGCCCGTGCCCGTGGCGTCCGAGACGAACCGCAGCCGCAGCGTCTGCTCGCCCGAGGCGACGAAGGCGTCCGCCCCGACCGCCCGGCCGTTGGCGAAGGCCAATTCCTCGCCGCCGAGCGCCGCGAACGGCCCGCCCGGGGCAATCGTCACGGCCGGCGAAGGCGGCGGCGTCTCGCGCAGGACGCGGGCCAGATCGGTGTATTTCCACGCCTCGACCCGCCGGGACGGGAAGGTCGAGGGGTCGCGAAGGTCCAGCGCCGTCACGCGGCCTGCGGCAGGTATTTGTCGTACCCTTCCGCCTCCAGCTGCAGCGCCAGCTCCGGCCCGCCCGAGGCCACGATCCGGCCGGCGGCCAGCACATGGACCCGGTCAGGTTTGATGTAGTCGAGCAGCCGCTGATAGTGGGTGATCACCAGCATGGCGCGATCAGGCGAACGCAGGGCGTTCACCCCCTCCGACACGATCCGCAGGGCGTCGATGTCGAGGCCGGAATCGGTCTCGTCGAGGATCAGCAGCGACGGCTCCAGCAGGGCCATCTGCAGGATCTCCATCCGCTTCTTCTCGCCACCCGAGAAGCCGACGTTGAGCGGCCGCTTCAGCATCTCGAAGTCCATCTTCAGCGCCGCCGACGCCGCCTTGACCTGTTTCAGGAAGGCCGGGGCGGACACCTCCTCCTCGCCCCGCGCCCGCTTCTGGGCGTTCAGCGCCGTGCGCACGAAGGTCAGGGCGGGGACGCCGGGGATCTCGATCGGATACTGGAAGGACAGGAAGACGCCCTCGGCCGCCCGCGCAGCCGGGTCAAGCTCGAGCAGGTCCTGCCCGTTCCACGACACCGCGCCCTCGGTCGCCTCATAGCCGGGCCGCCCCGACAGGGCGTAGCCCAGCGTCGACTTGCCGGCCCCGTTCGGCCCCATGATGGCGTGCACCTCGCCCGCCGGAACGTCGAGCGTCAGGCCCTTGAGGATCGGCTTGTCGCCGACGGAAACGTGGAGGTTGTTGATCTTGAGCATTGTTTCTTCTTGATTATCCGACCGAGCCTTCGAGACTGATCGCCACCAGCTTCTGCGCCTCGACGGCGAACTCCATCGGCAGCTTCTGCATGACGTCGCGGACGAAGCCGTTGACCAGCAGGGCCACCGCCTCCTCCTGCGACAGGCCCCGCTGCTGGGCGTAGAACAGCTGGTCGTCGGACAGGCGCGTCGTCGTCGCCTCGTGTTCCAGCTGGGCCGAGCCGTTGCGGGCCTCGATATAGGGCACGGTGTGGCTGCCGCAGTCGCCGCCGATCAGAAGGCTGTCGCACTGGGTGAAGTTGCGCACCCCCGTCGCCTTGGGATGCACCGAGACCAGGCCGCGATAGGTCGAGTCCGACTTGCCCGCCGACACCGCCTTGGCGATGATCCGGCTCTTCGAGTTCTTGCCCAGATGGATCATCTTGGTGCCGGTGTCGGCCTGCTGATGTCCGTTGGTGATGGCGATCGAATAGAACTCGCCCGAGCTGTCCTCGCCGCGCAGGACGCAGGACGGGTATTTCCAGGTCACGGCCGAGCCGGTCTCGACCTGCGTCCAGCTGACCTTGGACCGGTCACCCCGGCAGTCGGCGCGCTTGGTGACGAAGTTGTAGATGCCACCCTTGCCCTCGGCGTCGCCGGGGTACCAGTTCTGGACCGTCGAATATTTGATCTCGGCGTCGTCCAGCGCGACCAGCTCGACCACGGCCGCGTGCAGTTGGTTCTCGTCGCGCATCGGGGCGGTGCAGCCCTCGAGGTAGCTGACGTAAGAGCCCTTGTCGGCGATGATCAGGGTGCGCTCGAACTGGCCTGTCTGGCTCGCATTGATGCGGAAATAGGTCGACAGCTCCATCGGGCAGCGCACGCCCGGCGGGATGTAGACAAACGACCCGTCCGAAAAGACCGCGCTGTTGAGCGCCGCGAAATAGTTGTCCGAGACCGGCACGACCGATCCCAGATATTGCCGCACAAGATCCGGATATTCCCGCAAGGCCTCGGAAATCGGCATGAAAATGACGCCGACCTTGGCCAGCTCGGCCTTGAAGGTGGTGACCACGCTGACGCTGTCGAACACGGCGTCCACGGCGTAGCGGGGCGCGCCCTCGACGCCGGCCAGCACCGCCTGCTCGCCCAGCGGGATCCCCAGCTTGGCGTAGATGGCAAGGATTTCCGGGTCGACCTCGTCCAGCGACTTGGGCCCATCCTTCTTCTTCGGCGCGGCGTAGTAGAACAGCGACTGGTAATCGACCGGCTCGTATTTCACCGAGGCCCAGGTCGGCTCCTCCATCGCCAGCCAGCGCTCATAGGCGGCGAGGCGCCATTCCAGCATCCACTCCGGTTCGCCCTTCTTCTCGGAGATGAAGCGAACGATGTCGGCGCTCAGCCCGCGCGGGGCGTATTCGGTCTCGATATCGCTGGTGAAGCCGTGCTCGTACTTCTCCAGCGCGGCGACGGCGTCGATGGTTTCCTGAACGGCGGCCATGATCTTACGCGGTTTCCTTCACGCGGGCGGACTGACGCGCGCGATGTGTCTCGTATGCCTTGGTCCACGCCGCAGCGAAGCGTGACCAATCGTCTTCCGTGGTGCCCCAGCCGCCCGAGACCCGCACGCCCCCGGTCGCCAGGTCCATCCGGCCCATGGCCACGATCGTCCGGCTGGGCTTGGTCTTGCCCGAGGAACAGGCGCTGCCCGCCGAGACCATGATCCCGCCCAGATCCAGCACGATCAGGGCCTGCGGGCTGTCCCAGTCGACGACCGACAGGAACAGGGTGTTGGGCAGACGCGGCGCGCCCTTGCCTAAAATGGTCGCCCCCGCCGCCTCGACGGTCGCCTCGGCCGCGTCGCGCCAGGCCTTGTGCGCCTCGGCCAGCGGCAGGTCGCGCGCGGCGCAGTCGGCCGCGACGCCGAAGCCGTGGATGCCCGGCACGTTCTCGGTCCCGGCCCTCAGGCCGCGTTCCTGCCCGGCCCCGCGCACGATCTGCACCGCCGCCCGGCCTTCGCCCAGAACCAGCGCGCCCACGCCCTGCGGCCCGCCCAGCTTGTGCGCGGACAGGGTCAGGCTGTCGGCCTTCAAGGCCCCCATCGACACGGGGATCTTGCCGGCCGACTGGATCGCATCGACGTGCAGCCAGCCCCCGGCCTCGCGCACCAGCGTCGCGGCCTCGCGGATCGGCTGGATGACGCCGCTTTCGTTGTTGGCATGGTGGATCGCCACGACCGCCTTGCCGGGGGCCCGCAGCAGTTCGGACAGCCGGCCCAGATCGATCACGCCCCGCGCGTCCACCGGCAGAACCTTGACCGGCTTGCCCGAGGCCATGGCCGCCTCGGCCACGCAAGGATGTTCGGACGCGCAGACGATCAGCCGCTCGAACCCGGCCGCCAGCGCGCTGGCGATCGCCTGGGCGTTCGATTCCGTGCCGCCGGAGGAGAAGATCACGGACTGGGCATCCGCCCCGACCAGATCGGCCACCCGGGCCCGCGCGGTCTCCACCCGGGCCCGCGCCCGCCGCCCGGCCGCATGGACGGCCGACGGATTGCCGTTGTCGGCCAGGGCCTCGGCCATGGCCGCCTGCACCTCGGGCCGCACCAGAGCGGAGGCGTTGTAGTCCAGATAGACGCCGCTCATGCCGCCACCCCGATGCCGGCCGCGGCCGCAACCGGGCGCCGCGGCCCCGTCCGGTTCATGATGACGTCTTCCAGCGAGACGCTGGCCAGATAGCGGTGGATCTCGTCGCCAAGGTCTTCCCACAGATTGTGGGTGATGCAGCGTTCACCCGCCATCATGCAGCCCCGCGGCGAGGAATGGGCCGCGCACCGGGTCGCGCGGATCGGCTCGTCGACCGCCAGAACGATTTCCGACACAACGGTCTCGCCCGCCGTCTTGGCCAGCCGATACCCGCCGCCGGGCCCGCGCACACTGCGGACCAGACCGCTTTTCCGCAGGCGGGCGAACAGCTGTTCCAGATAACTCAATGAAATCTCTTGGCGTGTCGCAATCTCGGCCAGGGACACGGCGCGGCCCTCGGCCCCCTCGCCCTGTCCGTTGCGGGCCAGATCGGCCATCGCCATCACGGCATATCGTCCCTTGGTCGACAGTCGCATCGCCGTCCTCAAAAATCGCGCGCATTTCAAAGGGTCTGTGCTATGACCCGCCGCTTCGCGAGGCGGCCGAACGCTAGGGTGGACTTAGAAAGTCCTACCCCGGCGGTCAAGTATTCGGCGGGCCCGAAATGACAGTTGAACGGATTCCAGAGCCCCATGCCTGAAGTCATCCTGCCCGGCGCCTCCGGTCGTATCGAGGGCCGCTACTCTCCCGGCAAGCGCGCCAATGCGCCCATCGCCCTGATCCTGCACCCCCACCCCAAGGCGGGCGGGCATATGAACAACCCGGTCACCGTGACCCTGTACCAGCTGTTCCAGAAGCGCGGTTTCGCGACCCTGCGCTACAACTCGCGCGGCGTGGGCAAGTCCCAGGGCGAGTTCGACTCGGGCATCGGCGAGCTGGCCGACGCGGCCACGGCGCTGGACTGGCTCCAGTCCAACAACCCTGCCGCCACCCAGACCTGGGTCGCCGGCTACCAGTTCGGGGCCTATATCGGCATGCAGCTCCTGATGCGCCGGCCCGAGACGGACGGCTTCATCTCGGTCTCGCCGCCCTCGAACATGTACGACTTCAGCTTCCTGGCCCCCTGCCCGGCGTCCGGCCTGTTCCTGCACGGCACGGCCGACACCATCGTGCCGCCGGTCGAGGTCGAGCGCGTGGTCAACAAGCTGCGCACCCAGAAGGGCATCGTCATCGACTACGAGCTGGAAGAAGGCGCCAGCCACTTCTGGCAGGACCACATCGACGCCGTGGACCGCCGCGTGGGTCTGTATCTGGACAAGCGCCTGGAAGCCGAACCGGCCTGACGTCGGCTTTCCCCGGCCCACAGGAAGCAAGAGCCCGGCCCGGAAAGCCTTGCGACCGATTCTGACGTGTCGACCTGCCAGACTGCGTGCCGCAGGTCTTTGACAGTCGAATGCCGCATCCTCCGTCAGACCAGGACGGTTCTGGCCGACCCGGTCGAGGCGGACTCGTCGGACTCCTCGGACGGTGTTTTTTTCGGACGCCGCGCCGCAGGCTGGCTCAGCGATACAGCAGGAAGGGCTCGCGCGCCGCGATCCAGGCCGCCTCGTCCCGTCCTGCGATCGCATCCAGATCGCCCGGTGCCGCCGCTGCATCGTCGACCCATTCTCGCAGCGCAGGTCCGCCGTTGATCACGTCGATCGGCAGCTTGCCGAAGGCGTACTCATACGGGAAGTCCCGCCACAGGTCGTAGTCGGGATACAGCCGCCGGATCGCCTTGAAGCCCAGCGCCTGGACCCGCCAGGGCTGGAAGGCGGCGTGGTCATAGTGCGGGCCCTCGACGTGGATCTGCACGCCGGAACACAGCTGGCCGACGTGTTTGTGGAAGGTCGGCTCGAACCACATGTCGCGCAAGGTACAGCCGTCCAGCCATTGAGGGGCCAGGGCCCGCATTTCGGCGATCACGGCGCGGGCGTCGATGTCCGGGGCCCCGAACAGCTCCAGCGGCCGGGTCGTGCCCCGGCCCTCCGACAGCGTCGCCCCCTCGACCATCACCGTGCCGGGATAGGCCCGCGCCATCGACAGGTTCGGCGCGTTGGGGCTGGGATTGATCCAGGCCCGCTCGCCCAGCGGCCAGCCGAAGCCGGGGCCCGCGTCCGGGTGATAGCCCTCCATTTCGATGACCCGGTAGGCCACATCCAGCTTGAAGTGGTCGATGAACCAGTGGCCCAGCTCGCCCAGGGTCATCCCGTGCCGCATCGGCATCGGCCCGGCCCCGACGAAGCTCTCCCAGCCCGGTACCAGGGTGGTGCCCTCGACCGGCCGCCCGGCCGGGTTGGGCCGGTCCAGCACCCAGACCTCCTTGCCGTGCTCGGCCGCGGCCTCCAGCACGTACAGCAGGGTCGTGATGAAGGTGTAGATGCGGCAGCCCAGGTCCTGCAGGTCGATCAGCACCACGTCGAAGGTGCCCATCATAGGGCCGGTCGGACGGCGCACCTCGCCGTACAGGCTGAAGACCGGAAAGCCGTGGACCGGATCGGTCTCGTCCGGGCTCTCCATCATATTGTCCTGCAAGTCGCCCTTCATCCCGTGCTGCGGTCCGAAGGCGGCGCTGATGGTCACCCCGGCGGCGATCAGGGCATCGATCGAATGGGTCAGGTCCGCCGTGACCGAAGCCGGATGCGCCACCAGCGCCACCCGCCGCTCCTTCAGAGCGGCTTGGAGCTCGGGCTCGGAGAGCAGGCGGTCGATGCCGAATTTCATGGCAGGTCCAGAACGAAGGAATCGGGATGGTGGAAGTCAGGCTTATCGGACGGATGGGCCAGGGCCCAATACGTCCTCGCGCCGTCGACGGTCTCGATGACGGCGGATAGGCCCAGACGCCGGGGCTCGACAGGCAGTTCGATGCGGCCTTCGAGGGCGACGTAATCGCGGCCTCCGTCCAGCCCCTCGACCACGCAGACCTCGTCGGCCGGGCGCATGCCCTCGCGATACCCGTCGAACCGATAGCTGGCCCACTGGCCCGATGGCGAAAGGTTGAACTCGCGGTAGCCGTCGTCTGTCGTCACAAACGCCTCGAAACAGGTGTGTTTCCAGAGTTCGTCAGCCCGCCCGACGGGCGCATCGCCCGGCCAGGCGATGAAATCCGGATTGTCGTCGATGATGAACCTCAGCCACAGCAGGCCACCCTCCCGCTCGAACTCGACCGAGATCGCCTCGGGATAGACGTGCGTCTCGGGGACATGGGGTATCAGCGTGGCGCGCATCCCGAACCGATAGCGGCTGGTTGACGCCGGTCAACGCCCGGCGCTAGGACAACCTCATGTTCGCGACCTGCGCCCTCCCCGGCCTGTATTACCGCCCCTCGATCTGATCGAGCGGCCGCGAACCCCTGCGCCGCATTTTGCCGGCGCGACACCCGAGACACAGCGCCGGCCTCCCTGCTAACGGAGCCGACCATGAGCGACACATCTTTCCAGTCCGACTTCCTGAAGACCCTGCAGGCGCGCGGCTATATCCATCAGGTCACCCATCCGGCCGAGCTGGATGCGGCGGCGAAAGCCGGCGTCGTCGCCGGCTACATCGGCTTCGACGCCACCGCGCCCTCCCTGCACGTCGGCAGCCTGATCCAGATCATGATGCTGCGCCGCCTCCAGCAGGCCGGCGGCCGGCCCGTGGTCATCATGGGTGGGGGCACGACCAAGGTCGGCGACCCGACCGGCAAGGACGCGTCGCGCCCGCAGCTGACCGACGAGACGATCCAGTCGAACATCGCCTCCATCAAGACGGTGTTCGAGAAATTCCTCGTCTTCGGCGACGGCCCGACCGACGCCGTCATGATCGACAACGACGAATGGCTGTCGAAATACGGCTACGTCGAGTTCCTGCGCGACTACGGCACGCATTTCACCGTCAACCGGATGCTGGCCTTCGACTCGGTCAAGCTGCGGCTGGAACGCGAGCAGCCGATGACCTTCCTCGAGTTCAACTACATGCTGATGCAGTCGGTGGACTTCCTCGAGCTGAACCGGCGCCACAACGTCACCCTGCAGATGGGCGGGTCCGACCAGTGGGGCAACATCGTCTCGGGCGTCGATCTGGTGCGCCGCGTGGACCACAAGGCCGCCTTCGGCCTCACGACCCCCCTCCTGACGACCGCCTCGGGCGGCAAGATGGGCAAGACCGCGCAAGGGGCCGTGTGGCTGAACGCCGAACAGCTGAGCCCGTACGACTACTGGCAGTTCTGGCGCAACGCCGAGGACGCCGACGTCGGCAAGTTCATGAAGCTGTTCACGGACCTGCCGCTGGAAGAGGTCGCCCGGTTCGAGGCCCTGCAGGGCGCGGACATCAACGAGGCCAAGAAGGCGCTCGCGGACGCGGCCACGACCCTGCTGCACGGGGCGGAGGCGGCCGCTGCCGCCCGCGCGGCGGCCGAAGGGGCCTTCGAGCGCGGCACCCTGTCCACCGACCTGCCGACCATCGACCTGCCGTCCGGCGAGGTGATCGGGGCCATGCTGGCCGCCGTCGCCACGCGCGCCGGCCTGACCGCCTCCAACGGCGAGGCCCGTCGCCTGGCCCAGGGCGGAGGCCTGCGACTGAATGACGAGGCGATCGCCGACGGTGCACGCCTTATCGAGGCGTCCGACGTCAACGCCGACGGCGTGATCAAACTGGCCGCCGGCAAGAAAAAGCTGATGCTCGTCCGCCCCATCTGAACGGAGACACCGCCATGACCCAGATCGTTGAAGGCGCAAAGGCCCCCGCGTTCGACATGCCCGCCGATGGCGGCGGTCGTGCCATCCTGGCCGGGCCGACCGTGCTGTATTTCTACCCGAAGGCGGACACGCCGGGCTGCACCAATGAGGCAAAGGACTTCACCGACCACGCCGAGGCCTTCGCTGCCGCCGGGGTGACGGTCATCGGCGTCTCGAAAGACCCGGTGAAGAAGCTTGAGAAGTTCAAGGCCAAGTACGATCTGAAGGTCACCCTGGCCTCCGACGAGGAAACAGGCGTCACCGAGGCCTACGGCGTCTGGGTCGAAAAGAGCATGTACGGCAAGACCTACATGGGGATCGAGCGCGCCACCTTCCTGATCGACGGGTCCGGCACGGTCCGCCAGGTGTGGCGCAAGGTGTCGGTCAAGGGGCATGCCGAGGCCGTTCTCGCAGCCGCGAAGACACTCTGAACGCGATCCGGTAGTCTTTGCTCAACCCGATACAGTGTCCGGAAATACCCCTGACGCGCGAATCCTGTACTGAATAGATTCGTTCACGGATCATCGGCATGCCATCGTGGTTAACATCGCGTGAACGCTATTGCCGCAGCGCAACAGTTGCAGGATAGTCGGCCCCGTACATGGGGGCGTGTTACGATGGATGAGGATCAGGGAGCCGTCAGGCGCTCCTTCATCGGTCGCTGGTTTCCCGAACGTCATGTTTATCTCCGTTCCAACGGCGATACGCGTGGATATGTTCTGACCAGTGGACGACAGATGATGCTGGCAGTGGCCGGTGTCTTCCTGGCGGGCTGGACGCTGCTGGCGTCCGGGGGCTTCATCTTCGACATGGTCGCCAGAAGCCGCGCCGACGACGAGATCGTCCGCGCCAGGGCCGCATCCGAGCGGCTCAACGCCGACCTTCAGGCCCGGCTGGAAACGGCCGTCGTCCGCATGTCGGCCACGACGGGCGGCCTCGACGAGATGGCCGGCATGGTCGAGCGGCGTCACGCCGCGCTGACACGCGTCATGACCATGTTCCAGGGCGTACAGGGCGCGGAGGCCGTGCTGACACCCGCCACCCCGCCGGCACCCGGACAGGCCCGCCCCATCCAGCGCATCGTCGCCGTTCGCATGGACCAGGAACGTCTGATCGAGCGAGCGGGCGATTTCGCCCAGACCCGGGCCGAACGTCTGCGTCTGGCCTTCCGCCTCGCCGGCCTGAACCCGGCCGTCTACGGGGCCAACGGATCGGCCCTCGGGGGGCCGCTGATCGAGGCGGGCGATCCCAAGGCGCTGGCGACCATTCTCGACGTCGACGAGCCCTTCGCGGTCCGGATCCGACACGCCGCCGACAACCTGACCGACATGCGCCGGCTGGCGGATGCCGCCGAAGGCCTGCCTTTCAACCGACCGACCCAGGCCCGCACGACATCGGGCTTCGGCGTCCGCTTCGATCCGTTCAACGGCCGTCCGGCGGTGCATCAGGGCCAGGACTTCGCCGCCCCGCTGAACACGCCGATCTACTCGACCGCGCCCGGCATCGTGTCTTTTGCCGGGGTGCGTTCAGGGTATGGAAACACCATCGAGATAGACCACGGACACGGCTTCAAGACCCGTTTCGCCCATCTGAACTCCATGGCCGTCCAGCCCGGCCAGCGCATCGCGCTGGGCCAGAGGATCGGGGCCATGGGCACGACGGGCCGATCCACCGGCGTCCACCTGCACTATGAGGTGTGGATGGACGGCCGACCCCAGAACCCCGCGCGCTTCTTCCGAGCAGGAGACCAGATTGTTCAATAAGACGAAATCCCCCGCCACGCCCGACCGTTCGTCGAACGCCGCCCCCATTCCGCCGCTGCCCGACCTGCCCTCGCCGGGCGTGAGCCGGTCGGCCGCGCCCTCGCCCGCCCCGTCGCCGATCGCGTCCTCGCGCGGCCTGTCGACCCTGTCGTCGGACCTGCAGTTCGAGGGCCATGTTTCCGGGGCCGGCGACCTTCAGGTCGACGGCTCGATCAAGGGCGACGTCCGCGTCGGCCGTCTGATCGTGGGCGAGACCGGGGCCATCGAAGGCAATGTCACGGCCGACTACCTCGAGGTTCGCGGCCGCATCGTCGGTGGCGTGTCCGGCAAACAGGTGAAGCTGGTCTCCACGGCCTATGTCGACGGCGACATCACGGCCGAGCAGCTGTCGATCGACATCGGTGCCTATTTCCAGGGCCGGGTCCTGCAGAGCCGCCGCGAAGCCCCGGCCGCCGTCGCGCCCGCGCCCCGGCCGGCCCAGCCGGCCTTCGAAGCCCCGCCCGCTCCGGCCCCCGCGCCCGCCGAGCCCGCGCCGCAGGTCATCGACCTGAAGTCGGTCTGAAGCTGATCTGACTCTCTCCCTCCCCCTTGGGGGAGGGACGTCGCGAAGCGACGGGGTGGGGCGGTCAAGGCAACCCGGACTCGGGGATGTGCAGCGTGGCCCGGTCGCCCCCACCCGGTCTCCGCTTCGCGACGACCACCCTCCCCGGCCGGGGAGGGAAAGCGCCGCAGTCCCTACTCCACCGTCGACCCGCGCGTCTCGCCCACACGCGCCGCCAGGGCCGCGCCCATGAAGGCATCGAGGTCGCCGTCCAGAACGCCCTGGGTGTCCGAGGTCTCGACCTCGGTCCGCAGGTCCTTGACCATCTGGTAGGGCTGAAGGACGTAGCTGCGGATCTGGTGACCCCAGCCGATATCGGTCTTGGCGTCCGCCAGGGCCTGGGCCGCGGCCTCGCGCTTCTGCAGTTCCAGCTCGTACAGCCGCCCGCGCAGCATCTTCCAGGCCTGTTCCCGGTTCTGGTGCTGTGAGCGGCCGGCCTGACAGGCCACCACGGTGTTGGTCGGGATGTGCGTCAGGCGGACGGCCGAATCCGTCTTGTTGATGTGCTGCCCGCCCGATCCCGACGCCCGATAGGTGTCGGTGCGGACGTCGGCGGGGTTGATGTCGATCTCGATCGTGTCGTCCACGACGGGCGAAACGCCCACGGACGCGAACGAGGTGTGCCGCTTGGCGGCCGCGTCATAGGGGCTGATGCGCACCAGCCGGTGAACCCCGGACTCGGACTTCAGCCAGCCGTAGGCGTTCGGGCCGGTAACCAGAATGGTCGCCGACTTGATCCCGGCCTGGTCGCCGTCTTCCGAGGCCTCGATCTGGACCTCATAGCCGTGGGCCTTGGCCCAGCGGGAATACATGCGCAGCAGCATGCCGGCCCAGTCGCAGCTTTCGGTGCCGCCGGCGCCCGAATTGACTTCCAGATAGGCGTCGTTGCCGTCCGCCTCACCGGACAGCAGGGCTTCCAGCTCGGCCCGGGATGCCCGGTCCTTGATCGCCTTCAAGGCCGCGCGGGCTTCTTCCAGCGTCGCCTCGTCGCCCTCCTCGTCGGCCATGTCGGCCAGCATCACGCCCTCTTCCAGGCCCGATTCCATCTCCAGGACGGTGTCGATCTGAGTCTTGAGGCGCGAGCGTTCGCGGCTGACGGCCTGGGCCGCATCGGGATCGTTCCACAGCGTCGGGTCCTCGACCCGCGCGTTCAGCTCATCGAGCTTTCGGTTGGCGACATCCCAGTCAAAGACGCCTCCTGAGCAGAGCGACGCTCTGCTCGATGTCGGCCTTCATGGCCTCGACATCCGGTCTCATCGCAAACTCCTGCGAACTCAAAAAGAAGACGGCGCGCCGGATGGCGCGCCGCTCGATGGCCCTACCTAGGCCCTCAGTACAGCCCGCTCAAGTCCTCGGCCGGTTCCTGTTTGGTGGGCGGAGGGGGCGAGTTCGACTGGGTGTTCAGCCCCGGCGTCACGCCGGCCGCCGCCTCGGCCTCGCGCCGGATGACGTCGTTGTAGTTCTGGGGGCCTTCCGGCACGGCGGCGGCCTGGGCCTGACGCTCGTCCTCGCGGCGACGCTCGGTGCCCGGGCGGAAGGCCTCCTCGATGCCGTTCACGCTGCGGAAGATCGCGCCGCGCGGCCGCACGAAGGGACGGGCCGGCCGCTCCTTGAGGGCATCTTCCATGAAGTCGATGAACACCGGCACGGCGGCCGAGGCCCCCGCCTCCCCTGACCCCAGCGACCGGTTGTCGTCGAAGCCGATGAAGACCCCGACCACGATGTCGGTCGTGAAGCCGACGAACCAGGCCGAGCGGTACTCGTTGGTCGTCCCCGTCTTGCCCCCGACCCAGCGACCCAGGCCGCGGGCACTGGCGGCGGTGCCGCGCTGGATGACGCCCTCCAGCATCGAGCTGATCTGGTAGGCCGTGATGGGGTCTATCACCTGGGTGCCGCGCGGCTCGAGGAAGGGCGAGGCCTGACCGGCGAACGCGCGACCGCACTCGCGGCAGCGGCGCTGATCGGCGCGATAGATGGTCTCTCCGTCGCGGTCCTGGACGTACTCGATCAGATAGGGATTGACCCGACGCCCGCCGTTCACGAACGCCGAATAGGCGGCGGTCAGATTGTAGGGCGTGACCTCGCCGGCCCCCAGCGAGACCGACAGATTGGGCTGCAGGTTGCTGGCAACGCCCATGCGCGCCGCCAGGTCCACCACCTTCTCCATGCCGATGCTGTCGGCGAGACGCACGGTCATGACGTTGCGCGACAGCTCCAGGCCGCGACGCAGGGTCGACGGGCCATAGTACTGCCGGCTGTAGTTCTCCGGCGTCCATCGACGTCCGTTCGGCCCGCCCGCGAAACTGATCGGGCCGTCGACCACGATCGAGGCCGGGGTGAAGTCGCCTTCCAGCGCCGCCGCATAGACGAAGGGCTTGAAGGACGAGCCCGGCTGGCGCTGGGCTTGGGTCGCGCGGTTGAAGCTGGACAGGGCGTAGGAATAGCCCCCGACCATCGCCAGGACCCGCCCGGACTGGGGCTCGATCGCCACCAGGGCGCCGTTGACGGCCGGGACCTGCTTCAGGGCGAATTGGCCCGACCGGGGCTCCACGAAGATCAGGTCGCCGCGTTTCAGCGGCCGGTTGGCATTGGCCCAGGCGGCGTCGGCCGTCAGCAGGGTGCCGGTCTCGTCGTCCCGCGCCGTACGGACCCGGACGGTGTTGCCGGACACGCTCTCGACCGCGGCCGCGCGCCACTCGCGGCGTTCCGGCGGGGCCTGTTCGCGCAGGGCCACGGCCTGCCAGCCCGGGGCGAAGTCCGTCGTGCCCCAGGCTCCCCGCCACCCGTGGCGGCGGTCGTAGTTCTCGAGACCGCGCATGAGCGCATCACGCGCCGCCGTCTGCAGGGAGGGATCCAGCGTCGTGCGCATGTAGAAGCCGCCGGCGTTCAGCTGGGCGCCGAAATCGGGATTGGACGCCGCCTGGCGGCGCGCTTCCTCGACGAAGAAATCAGCGTCCTGATACTCGGCCCGGCGTGGCGCGGCCTGGGCATTCAGGGGCCGGGCCTGGCCTTCGACCAGCTGGGCCTGGGTGATGAAGCCGTTCTGCGCCATCTCGCCCAGCACCCAGTCGCGGCGGCCCTTGGCGGCGGCGGGGTGGCGTTTGGGGTGATAGTTGTTCGGACCCTTGGGCAGCGCCGCCAGGAACGCCGCCTCGTCCGGCGTCAGCTGCTCCAGCGACTTGCCGAAATAGTTGTAGGCGGCCGAGGCCACGCCGTACGACCGGTAACCCAGGAAGATCTCGTTCAGATAGAGCTCGAGGATCTGCGGCTTCGAGAGCGTCGTCTCCAGACGGCTGGAAAGGATCGCCTCCTTCAGCTTGCGTCCGATGCTCGATTCGTTGGTCAGGAGGACGTTCTTGGCCACCTGCTGGGTGATGGTCGACCCACCCTCCAGACGCCGCCCCGTCGCCGCGTTCAGCACGTTCTTCAGCATGGCCCGACCCAGGCCGGAGACATCGATGCCGCCGTGCTGGAAGAAGTTGCGGTCTTCCGCCGCCAGGAACGCCTTCACCACCAGCGGCGGGATCTGCTCGTAGGGGACATAGATGCGGCGCTCGTCCGAGAACTCGCCGATCAGGGTGCCGTCGCCGGCATAGACGCGGGTCGCCGTAGCGGGACGGTAATCCGCGAGATCGGACGCATCGGGGAGATCGTGAAAGAGCCAGGCCGCATAGACGGCGACGATCAGCCCGGCGAGCGCGATCGCCCCCAGCAGGGCCACACCCGCCATCACGAACCAGCGTTCGGCAACCTTCACCGCAGACTCCAACGACCCGACCGCGGGTCGCATGATCCGACGGTCGCCCACGGGTTTAGCCGGGGTCGCGATGCTTCGCTAGGGCGTCGGCGACCGGGCGGTCGGTTTCCTATGGCGCACCGGCGGCGCTGTTCAGGGCCGCCATCTGCAGCGGAGCCGACGGCTGGCTGAAATAGCGGTCGATACCCTCGGCCACGGCGCGAACCAGCTGACGGCGTTCCGTGGCGTCGCCGAGCGCCCGCTCGTCGTCCGGATTGGTGATGAAGCCCATTTCGAGCAGGACTGCCGGAACGTCCGGGGCCAGCAGCACGGCCAGGCCCGCATCGCGATGGCTGCGACGCAGCAGCGGATGGTCGGCCGCTTCCAGATGGGTCAGCAGGACCCGGGCGAACTGGGCCGAGCGATTCTGGGTCGCGCGCTGCGTCATATCCAGCAGGATGCGGTCCACGGACGGATCGCGGCCGGGCAGATGAAGATCGCGGTGCCAGTTATCGCCGCGCGTGACCTCGCGCACGGCGCGGCTCGCGCCCTGTTCGGACAGGGTATAGACGGACGCGCCCCGCGTGGCCGGGTCGGCCCCCGCGTCGGCGTGCAGCGAGATGAACAGATCGGCGTCCGCCTGACGGGCGATGCGGACACGCCGGTACAGGTCGACATAGACATCCGACTCGCGGGTCAGCTGGACCCGGTAGCGCCCGGTGCGCAGCAGCTCGTCCCGCAGGGCGATGGCCGCCGCCAGGGTGACGGCGCTTTCCGAGCGATGGGCCCCCAGGGCCCCGGGGTCATGGCCGCCATGGCCCGCGTCGATGACCACCAGCGGTCGCTCGGCACGCGCCGGGGGACGCGGGGCCGCACGACGCGTCGTGGCGCCGGCGACAGCCCCGCCCGTGGCGGTGATGTCGATGACGTAGCGGTAGTGGGCCACGCCGTCTCCGGGCGGCAGCAGGAAGCGCCGCTCGATCCGCGCCGTCCGGCCCAGGGCCAGTTGAACCCGCGAGGCCGTCCCCGACGGACTGACCCGCCAGTCGCGCACCAGGCCGGAACCGGTCCCGTCCACGCCGCGTCCGGCCCCCACGCCGGCCAGGGTCAGGACCACCTGTCCCGCCGCGCCGGACTCGATCACCTCGCCCCGCGCCGATCGGTCCAGGTCGATGACCACCCGCGTATGATCCGCATCGCCCCCGAACCGAACGCCGCGCACGTCGCCGGTCGCGCCGGTCGCCATGGACCGGCTGCCGGCCAGCGACACGGCCGCCAGCACGACGAGCGCGAGCGCCGTCAACGCCCAGTCGCGGACGCTCCATTCGGACAGGCTGAAACGCATAGACCCGCGCATTCTGACGGCGACCCACTCTTGTAGTTGAGGGCAACCTGCCAGATCGCGGTTGGGATTGGGTTAAGCGCGCCGGAAAACCATCGTGGCTTTTCATTCACACCCGGCATGCCTATGCTTGTATCCGTTCGCGAACGATCGCGCCGCCGCATCGACGGTCTGGCGCGGCCCCGGCGCGGCGCCCCACTCCCGCCTTCGCGGATCGCCAGGCCAGACCCTGAAAACGGGTAGCCCCCTGACGATCGACGGAGCCGGGCCTACCCGACCTTGCGACGCCAACGGCGCGTGCGGGTCCAGGACCGACCAGACCCCATGGGCTTTTCCGCCTGCCTCTCCCTCCGATCGATTGCCCTTCAGGGGCCGGTCGCAGTCGTGTCCGGCCTTCGCCGCGACGACGGGATGATGCACGCGTTCGCCCCTTACCCCGTTCGGCGAGCCGCCACGGCCCCTTCAGGCCCCGGCAGAGCGCGCCAGAGAGAACCCTTCAATGTCAAAGACCATGCTTATCGATGCGGCGCACGCGGAAGAAACCCGCGTCGCCATCGTGGACGGCCGCCAGGTTGAGGAATTCGACTTCGAGTCGAAAACCAAACGCCAGCTTCGCGGCAACATCTATCTCGCCAAGGTCACCCGCGTAGAGCCCAGCCTGCAGGCCGCCTTCGTCGAGTACGGCGGCAATCGTCACGGCTTCCTCGCCTTCAACGAAATCCACCCCGACTACTACCAGATCCCGGCCGCCGACCGCGAAGCCATCATGGCCGAGGCGCACTCGGCCGATGACGACTCCGACGACGAGAACGCCCGTGATTCCGATGACGGCGATTCCGAAGGCGGAATGGCCGAGGAGGAGCGCCTGAAGCGTCGCCTGATGCGGCGCTACAAGATCCAGGACGTCATCAAGCGCCGCCAGATCCTGCTGGTGCAGGTCGTCAAGGACGAGCGCGGCGGCAAGGGCGCGGCCCTGACCACCTGGCTGTCGCTGGCCGGCCGCTACTGCGTGCTGATGCCCAACACCGGCAAGGGCGGCGGCATCTCCCGCAAGATCACCCAGGCCACCGATCGCAAGCGCCTGAAGGCCGCCGCGTCCGCCCTGGACGTGCCGCGCGGCATGGGCCTGATCATCCGCACGGCCGGCGCCAAGCGCACCAAGGCCGAGATCAAGCGCGACTACGAATATCTGCTGCGTCTGTGGGAGACGATCCGCGAGACCACCCTCGCCTCCCACGCCCCCTCGCTGATCTACGAGGAAGAGAACCTGGTCCGCCGCGCCGTGCGCGACATGTTCGACAAGGATTTCGACGGCATCCAGGTCGAGGGCGTCGAGGGCTTCAAGGAAGCGCGCGACTTCATGCGGGTGCTGATGCCCTCGCAGGCCAAGAAGGTGCACCTGTATCAGGGGTCGAAGCCGCTGTTCGCCGCCAACGGCATCGAGGAACTGCTGACGCAGATCCACCAGCCGGTCGTGCCGCTGAAGTCCGGCGGCTATCTGGTCATCAACCAGACCGAGGCCCTGGTCGCCATCGACGTCAACTCCGGGCGCGCCACCAAGGAACGCAACGTCGAGGCCACGGCCTTCAAGACCAACTGCGAGGCCGCCGTCGAGGCCGCCCGCCAGCTGCGCCTGCGCGACCTCGCCGGTCTGGTGGTCATCGACTTCATCGACATGGACGAGTCCAAGAACAACCGGACCGTCGAACGCATCCTGAAGGACGAGCTCAGCTTCGACCGGGCGCGGATCCAGATGGGCCGTATCTCGGGCTTCGGCCTGATGGAAATCAGCCGCCAGCGTCGCCGCCTCGGCGTGCTGGAAGGCGCGACCGAGGTTTGCCCGCACTGCCAGGGCGCCGGACGTGTCCGCTCGGCCGAGTCCGCCGCGCTGATGGTGCTGCGGGCCGTCGACATCGAGGCCGGCAAGAACGGCGCGGGTTCGATCAACCTGAAGGTCTCCTCGGCCGTCGCCCTCTACATCCTGAACCACAAGCGCGACTATCTGCAGCGCCTGCTGGAGCGTCGCGGCCTGGCCGTCATCATCCAGATCGACGATCGCTTGGGTCAGGGCGAGAGCGCCATCGAGCGCACCGAGACCAACGAGGACTTCGTCGCGCCGGAAGCCGTCGTCTCCCTGTCGGACCTCGACGACGATTTCGATGACGCCGCCTACAGCGACGAGGACGACAACGACGACGATGACGACTTCATCGCCGACGAAGACGAAAGCGCGCTGGACCGGGAGGATACGGACGACGACGAGCCGCGCGAGCGTGCCGAGCGGCCGGAACGGGTCGAGGGCGAGCGCGGCCGGGGTCGCGGCCGTCGCCGTCGCGGTGGACGCCGGGATGAGGAAGCCGCACCGATCGCCGCCGATGCCGCGGTCGAGGGCGTCGCGTCCGACGACGATGACGACAGCGAGGCCGGCCGCCGTCGGCGCCGCGGTCGCCGTGGCGGGCGTCGCGTGCGCGAGGACGGCGACACGGCGTCGACCGGCTCCAGCGACTTCTTCTGGGTGCGCGGTCGCACGCCTTCGCTGGACGATCCCTATGTCTGGTTTGATCCGCTGAACCCGCCGGCCCGTGCCGATCGCGGCGAGCGGGCCCCCGTGCCGTCGGGGCCAGTCGAGGCTGCGGCGGATGTCGAGGAACGGATCGGTGAGCGTCCCGAGGGCGAGATCGCCGGCGACCGCGAGGGCGGCCGTTCGCGCCGTCGCCGTCGGGGTCGCGGTCGCGGCGCCGAACGGGCCACGCCGCACGATCTGAAGGTCGAGGGTCGCGCCACCAACGAGGGCATGCCCGCCGACGGTTCGCCGGACGTCCCCATGGCCGTCATGCTGTCCGAGGACGCGTCCGAAGCCCCGGCTCCGGTCGTCGTCGCCGAGCCGCAGCGCCGCCGAGTCCGTCGCAAGACCTCGGCATCAATCGTCGAAGCGGATACGGCTCCGCTCGATGAGTTCGTGGCCGAAGAGACCGGAATCGCCCCGCCTCTGGAGCCGGAGATGGCCTTCGTCGCAGAGGCCGACGCGCCCGAGGTCGAAGCCGAGGTCGAGCTCGAGGTCGAACCGGCACCCTTCGTGTCCGAGCCTGAGCCGGAACCCGCGGTCCTCGTCGAGGCCGTCGCTCCGCCGAAGCCCGAGGCCGATCTGTCGGCCATCATCGCCAGCGATCCGGCGCAGATCACCGCACCCCCGGTCAAACCCAAGCGGGGATGGTGGCGTCTGGGATCGTGACGGCCTAGATTGAGCATGAAGACGAGGCGGGGGCGCCGGTCGAAGGAGTTGGCCATGATACGGTCGAGCCGAACAGCGTCCCGCCTCGTCGCGCGCCTGGCCTGCGCCGTCGCCGTCTCTGCGATGGCGGCTGCGCTTGCCAGTCCGGCCTCCGCCCAGTCCACGATCCGCGACACCGAGGTCGAGGGAATCATCCGGGAATGGACGGACCCGGTCTTCACGGCCATGGGGCTGGAGCCGTCCGAGATTCAGGTCCTGCTGGTCAACGACGCCGACCTGAACGCCTTCGCGACCGGTAACCGGGTCATCGGCATCAACACCGGCCTGATCCTGCGCACGACCAGTCCGAACCAGTTGCTGGGCGTGCTGGCGCACGAGGCCGGGCACGTGAAGAACCGGCACGTCCTGCGGGAGGGTGCCCAGGGTGCCGCCATGCAGCCGATGCTGATGTCGATGGCCCTGGGGGCGCTGGCCGTGATCGCCGGTCAACCCGGCGCCGGGGCCGCCCTGCTGAGCTCAAGCCAGTATTTCGGGACGGTCAACGCGCTCCGCTATCTGCAGGGCCAGGAGGGCGAGGCCGACATCGTCGCCCAGCGCGGGCTGGAGGCCGCCGGTGAATCCGGCCGCGGGCTGGTGGAGTTCTTCGAGAATTTCCGCAGCCAGGAAGTGTTTTCCGACGCCCGTCGCTATCCCTATTTCCGCAGTCACCCCCTGTCCGGGCAGCGGATCGAGGCCCTGCGTCGTCCGGTCGAGGCCGCCTCGCACTATGGCCAGGTCGACAGCCCCGAGCGGATGGCCCAGCACGCGCTGATCCTGGCCAAGGTCCACGCCTTCATGGATCCGCCGAACCAGACCCTGAGGGCCTACGGGTCCAGCGACACCTCCTTTCCCGCCCGCTATGCACGCGCGATCGCCTGGTATCGCGACGGCCAGACGCAGAAGGCGCTGGACACCACCGATGCCCTGATCGCTGAAGACGTCGACGACCCCTATCTGTGGGAACTGAAGGGCCAGATCCTGTTCGAGGAAGGCCGCCCGCAGGAAGCGATCGCCGCGCACACCGAATCGGTCCGGCTGAAGCCCGACGCGCCGCTGCTGCGGATCAACCTGGCGCACGCCCTGATCGAGACCAACGATCCCGCCAACCTCGACGCCGCCGTCGATCAACTGAAGCGGGCGGTCGCGCGCGAGGACGACAACACCCTGGCCTGGCGTCTCCTGTCCCAGGCCTATGCCAGCCAGGGCAAGGAGGGCGAGGCCCGACTGGCGTCGGCCGAATACTATTTCGCGGCCGGCGGCGAGCAGGAAGCCACCCAGTTCGCCCTGCGCGCCCGCGACATGCTGCCCCCGGGATCGAACGAGTGGCGTCGCGCCATGGACATCGTCCTGGCCTCCGGGGCCACCATGGACGACATCAACGACCTCGACCGGCGTCAGGAACGGCGACGCGAACGTCCCGCCGTCGTCCCGCCCGCCGGCGCATGACCCCTTCCCACAGAGCCTGTACATGACCGACCCGACCCCGACCGATCCCTCCTCCCCGGAGCGGCGTGATCCGCTTGCCTGGTTCGGCTCCGGTCGCGGCGGAGCGGTCGCTGTGGCCGTGGCCGTCGTCTCGCTCGGCTTTTCCGTCGCGCCCTATGCGACGGGCGGGGATTTCGGTTCGAAGGTGCGGGCCTATCTGATGGCCAATCCGGCCGTCCTGGACGAGGTCGTGCAGGCCCGCGAGCAGGCTGAGGCGAACAACACGGTCGAAAAGATCAACGCCGCCGTGGCCGCCAACCCGGCGCTTATGGCCCCCGACCCCCGCGATCCCTCGTTCGGCCCCGCAGACGCCAAGGTGACCGTGGTGGAATTCTTCGACTTCCGCTGCCCCGGCTGCAAGGCCGTGGCGAAGGACTATGTGGCCCTGATGCAGGCCCATCCGGACGTCCGGTTCGTGTTCAAGGACTGGCCCATCCTGGATCGGGGTGACGACACCTCGTCCAACTATGCGGCCCGCGCCGCCCTGGCCGCCCACCGGCAGGGCCGGTATCTGCAGGTCTATCAGGCGCTGATGGCCGAGAACGCCCTGACGCGCGAGGCCGTGGACCGCATCCTGGCCGAGAACGGCGTGACGATGCCCGAGGCCCGACAGGCCATCGGATCCCCGGAAATGAACCGGCATCTGGCCGACATCCATACGACGGGCGCGACCCTGGGCCTCGTCGGGACGCCAACCTTCCTGATCAACGGCAAGACGACGTCCAGCATCGCGCCAGCCGAGGTCCTGGCCGCCATCGAGGCTGCGAAGGCCGCCGCCTAGGCGAGCGTCAGGCTCATGGTGCCGCCGATCCATTCGACGCCCGCCCGGGCGCGCGCCGCCTCGGCCGCCGCCCGGTTGCCCAGCGCCGCCTCGGCCTCCGCCAGAACGAAATAGCTGTACGGATCCATCGGCCAGTCGATCAGGAGTTCCTCGATCTTGGCCTTGGCCGCCGCGGCGTCGCCATTGGCCAGCAGGGCGGCCGCCAGACTGCGCCGCGTCGGGTACCAGATGACCGGCGGATCCCCGCCCTCCGGGCCTTCCGCCTGGATCTCGGCGGCGCGGGTGAAGGCGGCGATGGCGGCGGCGGGGTTGGCCTCGATCATGGCGGCCCGCCCCTCCAGCACGCGCTGGGAGACCTCCATGAAGTCCTTCATGTCCCTGGCATCGTCGCCGGTGATCGACGGATCTTCCCGGATCGCCCTGATCGCGCCGGCCTCGGCGCGGACGGCGGCGGCGTCGCCCGCGCGCGCGGCCGCCTCGCCCCGACCATAGTGCCAGCTGGCCCGCAGCAGGGGCCGGTCCGCCGGGGGCTGGCCCAGCGCGGCGACCTGTTCGGGCGTCCCGAAACGGCCGAAGATGGCATAGGCGTCGTTGGCCATCAGCTGACGCCAGGTGTTGCTGGCGGCGATCTCGGGATAGGTGGTCAGGAAGTCCTGCGCCAGCGCCAGACCCTCCTGGGCGCCGCCCGCCATCAGGGCTCCACCCATGCCGAAATGCAGATTGTGCCCGTGCAGGGGCATGCCCACGACCCCGCCCGGAGGGGCCGCCAGTTCGTTGTACCGCTTGTCCAGGCCCACCGCGTTCACATTGGAGCGCATGGCGTCCCGGTAGCGGCCGACGCGATAGAAGGTGTGCGACGGCATGTGCACCAGGTGCGATGCGCCCGGCGTCAGCGCCGCCAGCCGCTCGCCGTAGGGAATGGCCTTGTGCGGGTCGTCGGACCATTCGGTCAGGTGGATGTACAGGTGGATCGTGCCGGGATCGTCCGGCGACCGCGCCAGGGAGTCTTCCAGGATCGACATGGCGCGGACGATGCCGTGATCCTTGGCCCGGCCCTCCTCGTCCCACCATTCGTCCGCCTGCAGCATCCAGGCGTCGGCGGTCACGGCGGCGATCAGCGGCTCCTGCGGATGGCGCCGGACGATGCGGTCCATGGAGCGGGCGAAGCGCACGCCCCGACTGGCCTTTGCGCCGGAGTAGCGCTGGATCATGGCGTCGATCATCTGGCGCTGCACGGCCGTGGTATCGCGCCCGCGCCGGCGCGCCAGCTGGGCCAGGACGCGGCCCGCATCCATCGAGGCATCGTCCGTGCCGCCGCCGTTGATGTTGGGCCCCAGTGCCCACGCCTCGCCCCAGGCGCACATCCCGCACTCGGGATCCAGCGCCCTCGCCTTGCGAAAGGCCCGGACCGATTCCGTATGTTCGAAGGCCCACCGCAGCCGCACGCCGTGGTCGAACCAGGCCTGGGCCTCCGGATTGTCGGTGTCGACTTTCCAGGTCGCGCCTCCGAACCCGTCGACCATGACCATGCCGGTCTCGGACGCCGCATCCAGCGACGAGCCCACGCGGCCGCAGCCGCGCGGTGTCTGGATGAGGGCGGCGGCGGCGGCTTCGTCTGCCCTGGCCGTCGTGGCATCCGCGACCGCAGCGGGCGCAGCCAGACACATGACGATCGCCGTGAACCCGAGCAGCCGATTTCGCATCACGAACCCTCCGGGCCAGACCTTGCCTCGGAAGCTGGCGCAAATCCACCGGTCTGCACTATGCCAGGGGTATGCCACGGTCCGTCATCCCCTGGAGTCTGGTCGTCTTCCGGTTGCTGGCCGGGCCGGCGCTGATCGCGGTCGCCCTGCGGTCGGGCGACACGGCGGCGTGGATCAGCGTCGTGCTTCTGTCGCTCGGCGTGGTGTCGGACATCTTCGACGGCATCATCGCGCGCCGTCTGAAGGTTTCGACGCCGAAGCTGCGTCGCTACGACAGCCGCGCCGACGTCCTCTTCTGGGCCAGCGCCACGATCGCGGTCCACCTGATGCACCCTGCCCTGCTCCCCTCGACCGGACCGGTGATCGCGACCCTGATCGCGATGGAGGGGATCAATCACGCCTTCAGCTTCGCGCGGTTCGGCCGCGAGGCCTCGCCGCACCACTATCTGTCGAAGGCCTTCGGGCTGGCGCTGTGGGGCCTGTTCATCCAGCTGTACCTCACCGGACAGGGCGGGTGGCCCCTCTATGCCGCGTTCGCGCTGGGGGCGATGTCGCAGATCGAGGCCTTCGCCATCACCGCGCGGCTGAAGGAATGGCGCTGCGACGTCCCCAGCGTCTTCCGTCTGGAACGCTAGCGTCCTGCCCGGTTGCCGGCCGGTGCGACCTCAACTGTCGGGCAGGCGATAGGCCAGATCGTAATGGTGGATCCCGTCGGTGATGGTCAGGGCGAAGTCGCCGCTCAGACCCGTCAGGTCCCCGGTTCCCGATCCGGGCACGACCGTGATCGACAGGCTGTAGCCCTCGCTGTTGATGTCGCCGCGATGGGCCAGCAGAAACGCGCCCGACCGCCCGTCGAGCGTTCCGACGACCCGCTCCAGCGCGACGTAGGTTCCCGCCGTCTCGCTGCCCGGCGGCCCTCCTGCCAGCATCTGTCCCGCCCCCACGGCCGTGATGCCGCCCTGGAACGTCTTCGACAGGACGTAGCGCGACAGCCCCAGACCAGCCTCGACCTGCTCCTCATCGCCCGGAGCCATGGTGACCTCGAACGTGCCGGTCGCGTGCCGGACCGGCGCCTCCTGCGCGCCCGCGGCGCCCGCACCAATAATCCCGACCATCATCACCACCAGCAGCAGAGCGATCAGGACGCTGTAGCCCCTGGCTGTCAGCACGCGCATGGGTCGCCTCCGTGAACATTTCGGGAACACGATGGCCTGCCGCGACGCTGCCGTCAATCAGCGATCGCTCAGATCAGCCCGCCTAGCGGCGACGACGGGTCCGCATACATCCGCTTGGGCATCCGCCCGGCCATGTAGGCTTCGCGGCCCGCGATGACCGCGTGCTTCATCGCCCGGGCCATCCCGATCGGGTCCCGCGCGCCGGCGATGGCCGTGTTGGCGATGACGGCGTCGCAGCCCAGTTCCATGGCGATCGTGGCGTCCGAGGCCGTGCCCACACCCGCGTCGACCAGCACCGGCACCTTGGCCTGCTCGACGATCAGGCGGATGTTGACCCGGTTCTGGATGCCGAGGCCAGATCCGATCGGCGAGGCCGCCGGCATGATGGCGGCCGCGCCGGCCTCCTCCAGCCGCTGGGCCATCACAACGTCGTCGGTGCAATAGACCATGACGTCGAAACCGTCCTTGACCAGCAGGTCCAGCGCCCGAAGCGTCTCGATCATGTCGGGATACAGGTGCGCCGAGTTCGACAGCACCTCCAGCTTGACCAGGTCCCACCCCCCGGCCTCGCGCGCCAGCCGCAGGGTCCGCACCGCGTCCTCGCCGGTGAAGCAGCCCGCGGTGTTGGGCAGGAAGGTGAACCGGTCCGGCTTCAGAAAGTCGACCAGCATCGGCTGGGACGGATCGCTGAGGTTCACCCGCCGCAGCGCCACCGTGACGATATCGGCCCCGGCGGCCTCGGCGGCGGCGGCGTTCTGGGCATAGTCGGCATATTTGCCGGTCCCGACGATCAGGCGCGAAGAAAACGTCCGCCCGGCGACGGTCCAGGTGTCGGACGGGGCGTCGGTGGCGGTCGGCGGGCTAAAGGGTGCGTTCATCCCGTGTATCTAGGCGCGCCGGGCCGCGAACGAAACCCGCTCAGCCGCCGCCGACGAACTGGACCAGCTCGATCCGGTCGCCTTCGACCAGGGCCGTCTCGGCATGCAGCGAACGCGGCACGATGGACAGATTCCGCTCCACCGCGACCTTGCGCACGTCGAAACCCAGTTCCTCGACGAGGCCCAGAACCGTCCGGGCGGCCACCTCGCGCGTATCTCCGTTGACTTGAATGCGCATGTCGTTACGTCAACCCGATCCGATCCGGCGCATCCTCGGCTTTGACGAGGGACGCCGTTCCGCTAAAAGGCCGCCCCACCGAAGCGGTCCAGCCGTCGCCAACCCGTCCGGAGCGAATGCCCGAAACCCCCGTCCTCTACGTCCTGAACGGCCCCAACCTCAACCTTCTGGGTGTGCGGGAGCCGCATATCTACGGGCGCGAGACCCTGGCCGACGTCCAGGCACTGTGCGAGGCGGCGGCCGAGGGGGCCACGATCGTCTTCAGGCAGACGAATCGCGAGGGCGAACTGATCGACTGGGTGCAGGAGACGCGCACCGCGGCGCACGCCCTGATCCTGAACCCGGCCGGTTATGGCCACACCTCCATCGCCCTGCTCGACGCGCTGAAGGCCCTGACCATTCCGGTGATCGAGTGCCACCTGTCCAATCCGGCGGCGCGCGAGGAATTCCGGCACAAGACCTTCGTTTCGCTGGCGGCGACCGGCGTCGTCTCGGGCTTCGGCGCCCACTCCTACGAACTGGCCATCAAGGCCGCGCTCCGGCTGGTGCGGGAACGCAGTTCCTCCGCCGACCGTTTGAACCCAGACCACAAGGCATAGCTTTCATGGCGACCGAAAAACCGCTCAAGAACGAACCGTCGACCGAGATCGACGCCGCCCTGGTCCGCCAGCTGGCTGACATCCTGAATGACACCTCCCTGACGGAGATCGAGGTCGAGCGCGGCGAGCTGCGCATCCGGGTCGCCCGCGAGATCACCGCCGCGCCGGTCATGCAGTACGCCGCCGCGCCGGCGCAGGCCGCGCCCGTCGCGCCGGCACCGGTCGCCGCGCCCCTGTCCATGCCCTCCGATCCTGCGACGATCGTCGCGAAATCGGGCGAACAGGTGAAGTCGCCCATGGTTGGCACCGTCTACCTGCAGGCCTCGCCCGAGGCGCCGCCCTTCGTCCAGGCCGGCGACAAGGTGAAGAAGGGCCAGACCCTCCTGATCATCGAGGCCATGAAGACGATGAACCCGATCCAGGCCCCGCGCGACGGCGTCGTGGCCGACATCATGGTCGGCGACGCCCAGCCCGTCGAGTTCGGCGAACCCCTCGTCCTGCTCGAGGCGTAAGCCATGTTCACCAAGGTCCTGATCGCCAACCGCGGCGAAATCGCGCTGCGCATCCACCGCGCGTGCAAGGAGATGGGCATCTCCACCGTCGCCGTGCACTCCGAGGCCGATCGCGGGGCCATGTGGGTCCGGCTGGCCGACGAGAGCGTCTGCATCGGACCGGCCCCGGCCGCCAAATCCTATCTGAACATCCCCTCGATCATCGCGGCGGCTGAAATCACCGGGGCCCAGGCCATCCACCCCGGCTACGGCTTCCTGTCGGAAAACGCGCGCTTCGCCGAGATCGTCGAGGCCCACGGCATGACCTTCATCGGGCCCCGGCCCGAGCACATCCGGATCATGGGCGACAAGATCACGGCCAAGCAGACCGTGCTGGAAGCCGGCATCCCCTGCGTGCCCGGTTCGCCCGGCGAGGTCGAGACGGTCGAGGACGCGATCGCCGCGTCGAAATCCATCGGCTTTCCGCTGATCGTGAAGGCCTCCGCCGGCGGCGGCGGGCGCGGCATGAAGGTCGCCCTGACGGCCGACGATCTGGTCGAGGCCGTCCAGACGGCCCAGTCCGAGGCCCTCGCCGCCTTCGGCAACGGCGCGGTGTACATGGAGCGCTATCTCCAGAAGCCGCGCCACATCGAGATCCAGGTCATCGCCGACAGCCACGGCAACGTCGTCCACCTGGGCGAGCGCGACTGCTCGCTGCAGCGCCGCCACCAGAAGGTGCTGGAAGAGGCCCCCTCGCCCGCCCTGTCGGCTGCCGAGCGCGTCGCCATCGGCGAGACGGTGAACAAGGCGATCGCCAAGATCGGCTACCTGGGCGTCGGCACGATCGAATTCTTGTGGGAGGACGGCGAGTTCTTCTTCATCGAGATGAACACCCGTCTGCAGGTCGAACACCCGGTCACCGAAGCCATCACCGGCGTCGACCTGGTGCGCGAACAGATCCGCATCGCCGCCGGCCTGCCGCTGTCCTTCACCCAGGAGGACATCCACTTCGAGGGTCACGCCATCGAGGTGCGGATCAACGCCGAGAACGCCGAGACCTTCACGCCCTCGCCCGGCACCATCACCGACTTCCACGCCCCCGGCGGCCTCGGCGTGCGGCTGGATAGCGCCATCTACGCCGGCTATTCGATCCCGCCCTTCTACGACAGCCTGATCGGCAAGCTGATCGTCCATGGCCGCGACCGGGCCGAATGCATCGCCCGGCTCAAGCGCAGCCTGAACGAGATGGTCATCGGCGGAATCGACACGACCATTCCGCTGTTCCAGAAGCTACTGGCCGAGCCCGACATCCTGTCGGGGGATTACGACATCCACTGGCTGGAAAACTGGGCGAAGCGGCAGAAGGGCCAGGCCTAGGCGCGCTCCGGGAGGCATGACGTGACGGACCCCGCCGCCTCAGCCTTCCCGCCGCCCGGTTCGTTCACCGCCGAGACCCTGCTCCGCTGCTATGCCCAGGGCGTCTTTCCCATGGGCGAGGCGCGGGACGATCCGCGCGTCTTCCTGGTCGAGCCCGAGCTGCGCGGAGTGATCCCGCTGGACGGCTTCCACATCCCGACCCGGCTTCGACGGACGGTCCGGGCCGAACCGTTCGTCGTCCGTGGGAACACGGTCTTCCCTGCCGTGCTGGACGCCTGCGCGGCGCCTTCTCCCGGGCGCGAGGACACCTGGATCAACGGCCCTATTCGACGGCTCTATCTCCAGCTGCACGCTATGGGACACGCCCACAGCCTTGAATGCTGGAGGGACGAAGAGCTGGTCGGCGGTCTCTACGGGGTCACCCTGGGTGGGGCCTTCTTCGGCGAGAGCATGTTCAGCCGCGTCACCGACGCCTCGAAGGTCGCGATGGTCCACCTCGTCGCCCGGCTGCGCCGGGGGGGCTGGCGACTGCTCGATGCCCAGTTCAGGACGCCCCACCTGGATCAGTTCGGCCTGATCGAGATCCCGCAGTCCGCCTATCTGGAGCGCCTGGCGACCGCGCTGGAGACGACCCTGGATCCGGCAGGGCTTTCCGCCCCGCTGTCAGGCCTGGACGCGGTGTCCTATGCCTTGCAGCCGACGATCCATGCATCATAGATCGGATGCTGCAGGCCGCTGATGGCGGGCGTCGACGAGAACATCCAGCCCCGGAAGATCTGACGCGGAGCCGCCGCCGGCGTGGCGCGCGGCTGCAGCGTGATGTCCAGATAGGCGATGGCGTCGTTGACCAGCTCGTTGTCGGCCGACACCTCGCACGCGCGCGCCGTGAAGATCAGGTTGTTGTTGAACCGCACCGGCGGCCCGCCGACCTCGACCTCGAATCGCATGCTCTCGGCCGTGATCTTGTCGATGGCCTCGACGATCGCGACCCGGCGGCGCTGGCGCGGCGTGGGGGTCTCGGGGGCCATGCGCTTGGCCTTGTCCTCGTCGCTTTCGAGGCCCTCGTCGTCCTTGGCCTCGTCCTCGGCGGCGGCGTCCTGATCGTCCTCGGCCGACGCCGCGTCCGCCGCCAGCTGGGTGGGCTCGACCGCCGGGCCCGGTGGCGTGATGGCGATGGGCACGGCCGGGGCTGGGTCGCCCGCCGGCGCCGCTTCCTGACCCGGATCGTTGCGCAGGGCGTCGCCGATCGGGTCGGACGCGGGACGGGCGTCCTGGGGCGGACCATCCTGCCGGCCACCGGCCACGACGGCTCCCGATGTCGCCAGCACGACGGCGGCCGCGCCCGTCAGCAGCCAGCGGACGGGATTCATTCGGGCTTCCAGGCTTCGTAGTCGCCCGTCGCGGCCGGACGGACGCCCTCAGCGGCCAGCGACCCTTGCGGATGCCAGGCGAGGGGCGTGCCGGTCATGTTGGGCAGGTGATCCTTCTCCCAGCGGCGGCGCGGCAGCGGCGACTCGGTCGGCGGTTCGTCAAAGGTGTAGTGGAGCCAGCCGTGCCAGTCGGGCGTGACCTTCGAGGCCTCGGCATAACCGTTGTAGACGACCCAGCGACGCTTGCGTCCGTCGTAGCTGACGTTGTCGCGCGACTGGTAATAGCGGTTGCCGTTCTCGTCGGTCCCGATCAGTTCGCCCCGCTTGGCGATGGTGAAGAAGGTGCCGATCGTCGCGCCGGACGTCCAACCGAAGATTCTGCCGAGCACGAGGCGTATCCAGTCCAGATTCGGATCGGCGGGAGGCCCGATCCACGCCGGCGATCATAGAAACCGGCCTCGCTCACGTCCAGCGTGGAGCCGAAATCCTTGTCGCCAACATCTTGGGGGTAACCCTCGCGCGACCCACCACATCTATTGCGGGCAGGCCCCGACGCGCCCTAGGCTGTCGTAACGATCCTGTGCGGGCCCGCGAATGCGCTTCAACCCCTATCTGACCGAGCTGTCCGCCGCCGTCGTTTGCGAGGCGCGCGAGATCGAACGCGCCAGCCGCGTCGTCCGGGTCACGGCCCCCGCGAACTGGAGCGATGCCCGCATCGAGGCGTGGCTGGACTGGCACGAGCGATCGCCGGACGACTTTCCCCGGCTCGAGAGCGCCCCGGGCCGGGTCGCCGCTTCCGGGCCTGCGATTCTGGACGGTGCGCTCGATCGGTGGGCGGGACGCCTCGCCGCCTGGGGTCGCGCCACGGGCGTGTTCCGGTCGTCACAGGATGCCGATGTCTTCGCGGCGGAACTGGTCGCCAGTGTGCTGCTGGGCCTGGCCGCCCCCTCCGCGACCCTCATGGAAGGCGCACGCACGCCGCCCTCGGCGGAGGACGCCGGCGCACCGACGCGCAACGCCACCATCTTCGAACTGGATGATCCGGTCGTCCGCGCCCGCTTCGAGAGCGAGACGGCAAGGCTGCGCACGGCCCGGGTCACCGCCCACGCCCTGTCCGGCGTCACGCGGACCCTGAAGTCGGTCACGGACGCGGTCCGGCGCTGCGACGGTCCCGCCTCGGTCTGCGGCGACCCGGCCGCGAACCCCGCGCTCGCCCGCGCGGCTCTGGCGGCCCGGCGCGCCGGAGCGGACGACACGGCCATTCTCGACGCCATCGCCGGACGCCTGTTCTCGGCTCCCGAGCCCGAGGCGTCGGGCCAGACGCGGATCGTCTCCGTCAGCCATCCGGACGCGCCGGTGGACGCGCCCCTGAGGGCCGCCGCCGACGGGGCCCTGGCCGACGATCTTATCGTGGCCTTCTCCGTGCGGGACGCCGAGGCCCTCGCCGATCTGTCGATGGCTCCGGCCTGCGCGGTCTCCCTGCCCGCTGTCGCCGCCACCCTGCCCGACCTCGTCCCCGCCCTGGATGCCCTGGCCCGCCTCTGGACCACCGCCCTCGAAATCGAGGTCGCCAGCGGTTTTGCCGCCGACGGCCGTCTGGCCCGGCGCCGGCATGCGGTTCGCCCGATCGTGCTCACCCTGGTGGGGGGACTGGAATGGCTGGTCGCCCAATCCCGTGGCGCCGGCCCCGAGGACGCCTTCAAGGCGGCTGCCGGGCTCCTCGCGGCGTCGGCGTCGCTGGCGTCCAGCGAGCTGGCCGAAACCCTGCGGCCCGCCGCCGACTGGCCCACAGGGGCCGCGGACGTGGTCGCCTCGCTCAAGGCGCGCGAAGCCAGCCTCTCGTTTCTGGACACCGAGCTCGGCCGGACGGCCGCCCTGCGCACGGCCCAGGCCCTCGACGCCGCGCAGACCGTCGGCCGGCGTCACAGCCTGATCGCCGCCGTGGCCGCCGACCCGGAGCGCGACCTGCGCCTGGGCGTCGCGACGCTGGGCGCGGTCGATCTGTTCCAGACCCGCGACGGACAGCTCATCCGCCGTCTTCACCCGGCGCTCGCGCAGGCGATCGAGACCCAGGACGGCGATGTGGAAAGCGCCGAGCGCTGGCTTCTGGGTCGACGCACCCTGGTGGATGCCCCGGCCCTCGACCATGCCGACCTCGCCGCCCGCGGGTTCACGGATACGGAGCTGGAGGCGGTCGAGGACGCGCTGGGCCACGTCGAGCGTCTGGAAGACGCGTTCAGCCGCCCGGTGCTCGAGTCCGGCTTCGTCCGCGACGTCCTCGGGATCGACGCGGACACCTTCGAACAGGGGCGGTTGTTGAGCCTGCTGGCCACGGCCGACGAGATCTCGGCGGCGACGGCCTATGTGTTCGGGCACCGCGACCTCTCGGGCTGGCCCGGGGCCCCGTCTCGCCTGAAGACGCTGCTGGCGGACCCCGCCGCGGCCTCCGCCGGGCTGACCCGTCTGGCCGAGACCTTCAGTGACGTGGCCGATCTGGCCGTGATCGAACTGCCGAGCCGGGCCGGGATCGGTGCGGCCATGGCCACGCTGAGCCAGGCCGCCTCGCAGGGGAACCGCGCCGTCCGGCTTTCGCGACGCGAGGCCTCGGGCGAACCCCTGCTGCTCCTGCCGGAAACGGAACCGCTGCGCCGCGCGCCCGAAGCGGCGGCCCCCTCGCCCCCGCCCGTCACCGAGCGGGTGGTCGAACGGGTCATCGAACGCGTCCGCACCCGCCGCAAGCTGCCGGATCGCCGCAAGGGCTATATCCAGAAGGCGGCCGTGGGCGGGCACAAGGTCTACATCCACACCGGCGAGTACGAGGACGGCGAGCTCGGCGAGATCTTCATCGACATGCACAAGGAAGGTGCCGCCTTCCGCAGCCTGATGAACAACTTCGCCATCGCCATCTCGATCGGGCTTCAGTACGGCGTGCCCCTGGACGAGTTCGTGGATGCCTTCGTCTTCACCCGGTTCGAGCCGGCCGGAAGGGTCACGGGCAACGACCGCGTCGGGTCCGCGACCTCGATCCTGGACTACATCTTCCGCGAGCTGGGCGTCAGCTATCTGGACCGGACCGAGCTGGCCAATGCGGACGCCGAGCCGCTGGATGCCGACGGCCTGGGGTCGGGCAAGGCCGACGAACTCGTCCCGGCCGCCCGCTTCATCTCGAAGGGCTTCGCGCGCGGCTCGACGCCGGACAATCTGGTCGTGCTGCCGTTCGGCCGCAAGGCCGAACCCGAGGTAAGCCCCTATGACCTGCGCGAGGCCAAGGCCTGCCCGGCCTGCGGAGATTTCACCCTGCAGCAGCGCGGCGGCTCCTGGATCTGCGACACCTGTGGCATCGCGCCGTCGATGCGGGGCTGAGACAGGCCGAACTCAGCAGATTTTAAGGATGTTCCGCCTATCCTTCAGGCGTCCTGGAGTCTGTCTGCATGAAACGCCTGATCCTCGCCGTCGCGCTCGTCGCCTTCGCCTCGCCGGTCCTGGCCCAGAATGCGGGCCAGATCGCGCGCGTCCGGAGCGGGTCCAGCTGTGCCGGTTGCAACCTGTTCCAGGGTGACTTCAGCGGACTGGAATCGCGCGGTCTCAACCTGTCCGGCGCGCGGCTGCGCCAGGCGGATCTGAGCCTGGCCGTCATGAACCGCACGCGCTTTTCCAATGCCGATCTGCGCGACGTCGAGGCCTATGGCGGCGTGTTTTCCAGCTCCAGCTTCAACGGTGCGAATCTGACCAACGCCAGCTTCGTCGGCGCCTATCTGGAAGGGGCCAGCTTTTCCCGCGCGACCCTGACCGGTGCCAACTTTTCCGGCGCCCGCCTGGCCCGGGCGACGGGGCTGACCCAGGCCCAGTTGAACGGCGCGTGCGGCGACGCATCGACCACCCTGCCCGGTTCGCTGCGCATTCCCGCCTGCTGAAAGTCGCCATTCTTACCGCGATTTAAGTAGGGTTTCGCGGCACGAGGAGGCATCTAGAAGGCGTGAAACAGTCCGTGACCCACAGCCGTCGCCTGAGCCCCGCCCTCGTCGCGCTGACCCTTTCCGCCGGCGTGAGCGTCCTCGCATCGCCTGCTTCCGCCGACGTCCAGTTCAACATGCAGGATCGCGAAGTCGCCCGCATGGTTTCGCTGGGCGGGTCCTGCAATCGCTGCGAACTGTCGGGACGCAACCTGTCCGGCGCGACCTTCACCGGTGCCACCTTCATCTCCGCCACCCTGGTGGGGGCGAATCTCCGGGGCGCGGAGCTGGTCGGCTCGAACTTCTCCGCCAGCGACTTCAGCCGGGCCGATCTCAGAGGGGCCCAGATCCAGGGCTCGAACTTTTCGGCGGCCAACTTCACCGACGCCGTCCTGACGGGCGCGGAGGCCCAGGGGTCGAACTTCAACCGCGCCGACCTGACCAACGCCAATCTGTCGGGTGCCGAACTGGTGGGTGCGAATATGAGCGGGGCCGCCCTGACCCGCGCCAATCTGTCGGGGGCCGAGCTGTTCGGCGCCACCCTGGCCAACCTGTCGGCGCGCGGCGCGTCCTTCGCCGGGGCCGAGCTGAACGCGGCCAATATGGCGGGCGGTGACTTCACCTCGGCCAACTTCAACGGAACAGCGCTGGACGGCGCGCGACTGGCCAATGCCACGTTCCGCAGCGCGACCTTCACCGATGCGTCGATGAACCGGACCGACATCCGCGGTGCCGACCTGTCCGGCGCGCGCGGCCTGACCCAGTCCCAGGTGTCGGAAGCGTGTGGCGACAGCTCCACCCGGCTGCCGGCGCGCCTGACGGTCCGCAGCTGCTCCAGCCGGATGACCATGCGCGTCTCGCCGCCGCGCCCGCCCGTGCCGCCGGTGCCCCCCGCGCCTGCCCCGTCGCCGCGCCGGAACATCATCATCGCCGACGGCGGCGAGCCCTAAGGCCCGCCCCGACGGCATTGGCGCCGCTCAGACCTTGAGCGGCATCGCCGTGCGGATGTGGACGTCCTTCAGCTGACGTTCGCCCGCTTCGGTCGGGGCGTTCATCAACAGATCCTCGCCCTGCTGGTTCAGCGGGAAGGCGATGACCTCGCGGATGGCGACCTGATTCGCCAGCAGCATGACGATCCGGTCGATGCCGGGGGCCAGACCGCCGTGCGGCGGCGCGCCGTAGCGGAAGGCGTTCAGCATGCCGCCGAACTGGTCCTCGACCACCGAGGCGTCATAGCCGGCGATCTCGAAGGCCTTCAGCATGATCTCGGCCTTGTGGTTCCGGATCGCGCCCGAGCACAGCTCATAGCCGTTGCAGACGATGTCGTACTGGTAGGCGAGGATATCCAGCGGGTCCTTCGTCGTCAGCGCCTCCAGCTCGCCCTGCGGCATCGAGAAGGGGTTGTGGCTGAAATCGACCTTCTTCTCCTCATCCGACCACTCGAACATCGGGAAGTCGACGATCCAGCAGAACTCGAACCGGCCCTCGTCGATCAGCTTCAGCTCCGTGCCCAGACGGGTGCGGGCCGAACCGGCGAACTTGTAGAAGACCTTGGGGTCGCCGGCGACGAAGAAGGCCGCGTCGCCCTTGCCGAGGCCCAGCTGGTTCATCAGGGCGTCGGTCGCCTCGCCGCCCAGGTTCTTGGCGATCGGACCGCCCCAGGCGTCGTTGTCGTCGGACCAGAAGATATAGCCCAGGCCCGGCTGGCCCTCGCCCTGGGCCCAGCTGTTCATGCGGTCGCAGAAGGCGCGCGAGCCGCCGCCCGGGGCCGGAATGGCCCAGACCGCGTTCTTGGCGTCCGCGCCCAGGATCTTGGCGAACAGGCCGAAGCCGCCGTCGCGGAAGCGGTCCGACACGTCGGCCATCTTGATCGGGTTGCGGGTGTCCGGCTTGTCAGTGCCGTACCAGGCGATCGAGTCGCGATAGGGGATGCGCGGGAACGGATAGGGCGTCACCGACTTGCCGTCGGCGAACTCCTCGAACACCCCGTGCATGACGGGCTCGATCGCCGCGAAAACATCCTCTTGCGTCACGAAGCTCATCTCGACGTCGAGCTGGTAGAACTCCAGCGAGCGGTCGGCGCGCAGGTCCTCGTCGCGGAAACACGGAGCGATCTGGAAATACCGGTCGAAGCCCGAGACCATCAGCAGCTGCTTGAACTGCTGAGGCGCTTGCGGAAGCGCGTAGAACTTGCCCGGATGCAGGCGGGACGGCACCAGGAAGTCACGCGCGCCCTCCGGCGACGACGCCGTCAGGATCGGGGTCTGGTACTCCAGGAACCCCTGCCCGACCATCCGCTGGCGGATCGAGGAGATCACGCGGCTGCGCAGCACGATGTTCTTGTGCAGGGTCTCGCGGCGCAGATCGAGATAGCGGTGCTTGAGGCGGAGCTCCTCGGGATACTCCGGCTCTCCGAACACGGGCAGCGGCAGCTCGGCGGCTTCCGACAGGACCTCGACGCCCGTCACCCGCAGCTCGACCTCACCGGTCGGCAAGTTGGCGTTCACGACCGAAGCGTCGCGCACCACCACCTCGCCATCCACGCGGATGACGCTTTCGGCCCGCAGGCGCTCGACCGCCTCGAAGCCCGGCGTCTCGGGGTGGAAGACCAGCTGGGTCAGGCCGTAGTGGTCGCGCAGGTCGATGAACAGCAGGCCGCCGTGGTCGCGCTTCCGGTGCACCCAGCCCGACAGCCGCACATTGGATCCGGCGTCCGACGACCGGAGGGCACCGCAGGTGTGGGAGCGATAGGCGTGCATATGCAAAATCGTCTGTAACGGCCCCGAGAAAGACAGGACACGGCGGGAAATGGAAGCGGCGTAGGGCGCATCAACGTCCCGGAAAGTCAAGGTCGCGCCCGATCCCGGCACGCGTCCACAGGTCGCCTTGTCTGTCCACGGTCCGAATCGCTACCGTGTCCGGACAGTCGCAACGATCTGCTATGCTTGCCCCATGACGGCACGTCGTCCCCTTCGCGATCAGCTCAGGCTGCCCCTGACCACCGACATCATCGGCGGTGCGGCCACCTTCGTGCGCTCCGGCTCGAACGCCTATGCCGTCGATGCGCTCGCGGCCTGGCCCAATGCCGCCGGCCGCGTCATGGCCCTGTGCGGACCGGCCGGGTGCGGCAAGAGCCATCTGGCGTCGGCCTGGGCCGAGCGGGTCGGAGCCATCCCCCTCAACGGGGCCGAGGCGGCCCTGACCGATCCGCTGGAGCTGGAGGGCCGCCCCGTGCTCCTCGACATCGCCCAGGACGCGGACGACGAGACCCTGTTCCACCTCATCAACCTGGCCCAGCATGACGGCGGGGCCCTGCTGATGGTGTCGCGCCCCTCCCCCCGTCGCTGGGCGGTCCAGGTGCCCGATCTGCGCTCGCGGCTCGACGCCGTGAGGGTCGTCGCGATGGAGGCTCCGGACGATGCCGTCATGTCCGCCATCCTCGCCGCCCGATTCGCCGAACGCAGCATCACGCCCGGCGACGGGGTGATCGACTATCTGGTGCTGCGGATCGACCGTTCGGCCGAGGCGGCCGCCGGGATCGTGGCGCGTCTGGACGACGAGCATCGTCCGATCACCCGGGCCCTCGCGCGCCAGGTGCTGGAGGCGAGCGCCGATCTGTTCTCCGGCACCGACGAAGGGTTGCAGCCGTAACAAACGCGCCCCACAACCGGCCCATGTCCGACGCCGCCATCGCCGACAAGACCCGGGGAGAGGAAGTCCCCTCCTCTCGCGCGCCCCAGCTGAGCCTCGACGAGGCGCTGATGGCCTCGCCGACCCGATTCTTCAACCGCGAGATCAGCTGGCTGGCCTTCAATGCGCGCGTGCTGGAGGAGGCCGCGAACCCGAACCACCCTCTGCTGGAGCGGCTGCGCTTCCTGTCCATCTCGGCCAACAACCTCGACGAATTCTTCATGACCCGCGTCGCCGGGCTCAAGGGCCAGGTGCGCGAGCGGGTGCGGGCGCTCTCGGCCGACGGCCTGACGGCGGCGGAGCAGCTGGAAAAACTCAACATCGCCGCCGGCGAATTGATGGACGAGCAACAGCAGCGCTGGCGGCAGTTGCGCAAGGAACTGGTCGGGGCCGGAATCGAGGTCGTCCATTCCGAGAAGGTCACCAAGACCGACAAGGAACGGCTGGAACCCGAGTTTCTGAACCAGCTGTTCGCCGTCCTGACGCCCCTGGCGATCGACCCGGCGCATCCGTTTCCCTTCCTGCCGAACCTGGGCTTCTCCCTGGCGCTCAAGCTGCGCCGCAACCGGGACAACAAGACCCTCTACGCCCTCGTCCCGGTGCCGACGCAGGTGCGCCGATTCTGGGAGCTGACCGGCGACGGCCGGTCCGTGAAGGGTCGCCGGCGGTTCGTGACGCTGGAAACCGTGCTGCTCATGTTCATCGAGCACCTGTTTCCGGGGCATGAGGTTCTGGAAAAGGGCGTGCTGCGCCTGATCCGCGATTCCGACATCGAGATCGAGGAAGAGGCGGAGGACCTCGTCATGGAGTTCGAGGAGGCGCTGAAGCAGCGCCGTCTCGGCGACGTGGTCCGGGTCAAGATCGAAGCCTCCATGCCCTCGGATCTGCGCGACTTCATCATCGGCGAGCTCGAGGCCGAGCCCCAGGACGTGGTGCTGATCGACGGCATGCTGGGGCTGGCCCAGCTGGGCGATCTGATCCCGTCGGGCCACCCCGACCTGAAGTTCCCCGGCTATGAGCCCCGCTATCCCGAGCGCGTCCGCGACCAGGGCGGCGACGTCTTCGCCGCGGTGCGCGAGAAGGACATCCTCATCCACCACCCGTTCGAGAGCTTCGACGTGGTGGTCCAGTTCCTGCGCCAGGCGGCGCGGGACCCCAACGTCATCGCCATCAAACAGACCCTGTACCGAACCTCCAAGGACAGCCCGATCGTCGCGGCCCTCATCGAGGCGGCCGAGAACGGCAAGAACGTCGTCGCCCTGGTCGAGATCAAGGCTCGCTTCGACGAGGAGGCCAACCTGCGCTGGGCCCGGGCCATGGAGCGGGCCGGCGTCCACGTCGTCTTCGGCTTCGTCGAGTACAAGACCCACGCCAAGCTCAGCGTCGTCGTCCGGCGCGAGGGCGACGGGCTCAAGACCTACTGCCACTTCGGTACCGGCAACTACCACCCCATCACGGCCAAGGTTTACACCGACCTCAGCCTGTTCAGCTCCGACCCCATCCTGGCCCGCGATGCGTCGCGGGTGTTCAACTACATCACCGGCTATGCCCAGCCCGAGGATCTGGAGGCGCTGGTCGTCTCGCCCCTCAACATGAAGTCGACGCTGATCGAGCTGATCGGCCGGGAAATGTCGGCGGCGGCCAAAGGCAAGCCGGCGGCGATCTGGGTCAAGCTCAATGCCCTCGTCGATCCCGAGATCATCGATGCCCTGTACCGGGCCAGCCAGTGGGGCGTGCGCATCGAACTGGTCGTGCGCGGCATCTGCTGCCTGCGCCCCGGCGTGCCGGGCCTGTCGGAGAACATCCGGGTCAAGTCGATCGTCGGTCGCTTCCTCGAGCACAGCCGCATCATCTGCTTCGCCAACGGCAAGGACCTGCCGCACGACAAGGCGAAGGTCTTCATCAGTTCCGCCGACTGGATGACCCGCAACCTCGACCGCCGGGTCGAGATCATGACGCCGATCACCAACGTCACCGTCCACGACCAGGTGCTGGACCAGATCATGGTCGCCAATCTCAAGGACGACGCCCAGAGCTGGGTCCTCGGCGCCGACGGCGGCTACACCCGCGTGCAGCCGGTCGACCCCGACCGCCCCTTCTCGGCCCACAAATACTTCATGACCAACCCCAGCCTGTCCGGCCGGGGCCGCAAGGTGAAGAACAAGCCGCAGGAACTTCGCTACGACCGGCCGTCTCGATGACCGAGGTCTTCACCGCCCCGCGCGAGGCGGCCGTCATCGACATCGGCTCCAACTCGGTCCGGATGGTGCTGTACCGTCTGGAGGGTCGGGCGATCTGGACCGTGTTCAACGAAAAGGTCCTCGCCGGCCTGGGCCGTGATCTGTCCACGACCGGCCGCCTGTCCGAGCCGGGCGTCGAACTGGCCATGACCGCCCTGCGCCGCTTCGCCGCCGTGCTGGAAGGCGTGCGTCCGGCCTACACCTTCGTCGCCGCGACCGCCGCCGTGCGCGAGGCGACGGATGGTCCGGACTTCTGCGGGCGCGTGGCGGCCGAGACCGGGCTTCAGGTCCGCGTCCTGACGGGCGAGGAAGAGGCGCATTACTCGGCCCTGGGCGTCATGGCGGGCGACCCGCGCGCTCACGGGCTGGCCGCCGACATGGGCGGCTCCAGCCTGGAGCTGATCCGCATCGGCAACGGCAGGATCGAGCCGGGCGTCACCCTGGCCCTGGGCCCGTTCGCCCTGGCGGATCCCGGCGGATTCGACGCGGCGCGGCTGCGCGCAACCATCTCCGACCGCCTGTCGCCCGTCAGGGCGCAGTTCAGCGCCGACGAACTGCACGCCGTGGGCGGCGGCTGGCGCTCGCTGGCCCAGCTCCACATGGAGATGAGCGGCTATCCGCTGCGCATCGTGCACCAGTACGCCATGAGCGCGGAGGATGCGCGTGGCGTCGCCCGCTTCGTCGCCCAGCAGTCCAAGGCGTCGCTCGACCGCCTGCCGGGCGTGTCCAAGCGACGGGCGGAAACCCTGCCCTATGCCGCCCTGGTGCTCGAGGGGCTGCTCGACACCCTGTCGCTGAAGCGCGTCATCTTCTCCGCCTGGGGCCTGCGCGAAGGCCTGCTCTACGAGACTCTGGACCGCGACGAGCCGGCGGCCGACCCGTTGATCGCCGGCTGTGCGGCCCTCGGCGCGCGCCAGGGCATCTCCCCGGCCCTGCCCGCGGCCCTGAACGCCTGGTTGTCCGACGTCATCGCCGCCCTGCCCGAGGCCTTCGGGCCCGAGCGGGATCCGGTGCTGGCGGCCGCCGCCTGTCGCCTGGCCGACCTGGGGGCCCGCCTGCATCCCGACCACAGGCTGGAACTGGTGTTCGACCAGGTCCTGCGGGCGCCGATTCCCGGCCAGACCCACCCCGAGCGCGTCTGGCTGGCCTGCGCGCTCAACGCCCGCTACGGCGGCAATGCCGCGACGCCGGCCCCGGAAGCGGCGGACCGGCTGCTGAGCGACGAGGCCCGGAAGAGTGCGCGGGCCCTGGGTCTGGCCATGCGGCTCGGGTGCGACCTGTCCGGCCGGTCGCCACAACTGCTGGCCAACGCCTCGATCACCGTGACCAGGGGCCAGCTGAAGCTGACGGCCTCGGACGGCTATGCCGACGTCCTGCTCGGCGAGCAGACGCGCCGTCGCGCCAAGGCCCTGGCCGAAGCCATGGGCCTGAAGCTGGATATCTGACGGCACAGCGGGCAGACTGGCCGCTTCATCAGGGGGACGACATGGCGGTCACAGGCATCGGCGGCTTCTTTTTCCGCTCCAGCGATCCCCAGGCCCTCGCGGCCTGGTACCTGACGCACCTCGGCGTCGGCGCGCCCGAGGGCCAGTTCCTGTGGGACCAGCAGGCCGGACCGACCGTCTTCGCGCCCTTCAAGGCCGACAGCGACTATTTCGCCGCCGACAAGGGCTGGATGCTCAATCTGCGGGTCGACGACCTGGACGGGCTGACGGCCAGCCTCGCCGCCGCCGGCATCGAGGTCATCACCAAACCGGAATGGAACGCCTCGGCCGAAGTCGGACGCTTCGCCCGCATCCACGATCCCGAGGGCAACCCCATCGAGCTGTGGCAGCCCCCGGCGTCCTGACTATTCGATCTCGACAACCTCGACCCGCGCGCCGTTCAGCACCAGGGCCAGCTCGCCGCGCTTGAGCTTCAGTGCGTCCTCGCCGAACAGCTGACGCCGCCAGCCCTTGAGCGCATCCACGTCCGCGGCGTCCGACAGGGCGATCTTCTCCAGGTCGGCCACATTGGCGATCAGCTTGGAGGCGACGCCCGCGTTGTCGCTCTTGGCCTTCAGCAGCACCTTCAGCAGTTCCACGACCGACGGCGGCGCGGGCTGGTTGTGGGCCGGGCGATCCATCTTCGGGGCATGGGCCTCGGGGTCCAGCATGACCCGCTTCAGGGTCTCGGCCAGCTCCAGCCCGAGGCGCGATCCCCCAAACCCCTTCGGCACGGACCGTAGCCGGTTGAAGGCCTCGACGTCGGTCGGGACCTGGGTCGCGATCTCGTCGATGGCCTCGTCCTTCAGGATACGCCCGCGCGGCTGGTCGCGATCCTGCGCCGCCTGCTCGCGCCACACCGCCGTCGCCTTGAAGGCGGCGAGGTATTTCGCGTTGTACTTCTTGGGCTTCAGCCGCTTCCACGCCTTGTCGGGGGTGGTGTCGTAGAGCTCCGGATTGACCAGATCCTCCATCTCCGACGTCACCCAGTCCAGCCGCCCCTCGCGCGCCAGCCGGTCGCGCAGCTTCGGATACAGCGCCGCCAGATGGGTCACGTCCCCGATCGCATAGGTCAGCTGCGCGTCGGACAGGGGCCGGCGCGACCAGTCGGTAAACCGGCTGCCCTTGTCGAGATCGATCTTGAGCATCTGGCGGACCAGACCGTCGTAGGCGACCTGATCGCCGAACCCGGCCGCCATCGCCGCGACCTGGGTGTCGAACATCGGCTTGGGCATGGCGCCCAGCTTGACGAAGATCTCGGTGTCCTGACGCGCCGCGTGGAACACCTTCACGATCGCGGGATCGCGCAGGATGTCGAGGAAGGGCGTCAGGTCCAGACCGTCCGCCTGGGGATCGATGATCGCCTCATGCGTCGGCGTCGCGGCCTGGATCAGGCACAGCTTGGGCCAGTAGGTCGTCTCTCGCATGAACTCGGTGTCGACTGCGATGAACGGGGCGCTCGCGACATCGGAACAGAATTGAACCAGCGCGTCATTGGTGGTGATCGGCGTCATTGAAATGCTATAGCCCCCCGCAACGCCGTCGTGGCAAGTGCCGCGACCATATTTCCGCACCGAATCCAGGCCTGTGAGCGATGAGCGACACTTCCGACACGCAAAACGACGGCCTGACCTATGCCGATGCAGGCGTGGACATCGACGCCGGCGACATGCTGGTCGAGCATATCAAGCCGCTGGCGAAGTCGACTCGCCGCCCCGGCGCGGAAGCCGCCCTGGGCGGATTCGGGGCCCTGTTCGACCTGAAGGCGGCGGGCTTCGTCGATCCCCTGATCGTCGCCACGACCGACGGCGTGGGCACAAAGTTGAAGATCGCCATCGAGACCGGTCGCCACGACGGCGTCGGCATCGACCTGGTCGCCATGTGCGTCAACGACCTTCTGGCCCAGGGGGCCGAGCCGCTGGTCTTCCTCGACTACTACGCCACCGGCAAGCTGGAGATCGACGCCGCCCGCCGCGTCGTCTCGGGCATCGCCGAGGGCTGCCGTCAGGCCGGGTGCGCCCTCGTCGGCGGCGAGACGGCCGAGATGCCGGGCATGTATTCCGGCGGCGACTACGACCTCGCGGGCTTTTCGCTCGGCGCGCTGGAACGCGGCCACGCCCTGCCCCGGCTGGACCTGCAGAACACCGGCGACCTGATCATCGGCCTGGCCTCGTCCGGCCCGCACTCCAACGGCTATTCCCTGATCCGAAAGGTGGTGGAGCGTTCCGGCCTGTCGTGGGGCGACGACGCGCCCTTCGCCCGCGACCGCTCGCTGGCCCAGGCCCTGATGGAGCCGACGCGCATCTATGTGAAGTCCGTCCTGCCGCTGATGAAGGCCGGGCTGATCAAGGGCGGGGCCCACATCACGGGCGGCGGTCTGATCGAGAACCCCCCGCGCTGTCTGGCCGAGGGCCTGACGGCCTCCTTCGACTGGGACGCCTGGCCTGTGCCGCCCGTGTTCCAGTGGCTGGCCGAGGTCGGCGGCATCAGCGACCACGAGATGCGCCGCACCTTCAACTGCGGCATCGGCTTCATCCTCGTCGTCGCCCCGGAAAACGCCGAGGAGGTCCTGGCCGGCCTGCTGGAGGCCGGCGAGGCGGCCTTCGTCTGCGGCCAGCTGGTCTGAGCACCCTCTCCCGGCGGGAGAGGGCACATGGATGTCGGGCAGACGTCGCGTCGGTGATGACACCCTGTCCAGACGCCTGAAGCTGAGCGTTCCAACGTCAGTTGAGGGTGGCTAACGGACGTTCCATTCTGGGCGGCTGGCACTTCGTCGAAGCAAAACGAAGCCAGCAACAGGGCACACGGCGATTGCAGTGACCATCCCGATTGAGATGGCAATAATCGAAATGTCCGAACTTGAGGCGTGTGGCCCATGCGATTTCAAAAAACTCAGCAGACAGAGGTAGACAAAGGGCAGGCTGCCGGAGGCGGCGCATCCCAACGCGGGAAGGAGGCGTCTCTGCCTAGTCCCGGCTAGGGCGGACGCTATCAATCCAGCGAGCGTTGCGGCCCATCCGAATCCGAAGGCGTAGATGTAGAAGGATATTAGGGCTCCATCATCCCAGAGTAGGCCGCTTGAGTTCATATTCGCGCCATATCCATGGGCTCGACGCTAAGGCGAGAGGCCATACGCTGCAACGTCCGCTATGGGTCGGAATCGGTCATCGATTCCAGACCGGGAAGCGGACTTTCTCGTCCACCCAGTCCATCTTGGACCGGCATTCAGCATGGCCCTCCAAGGCCTACAATGCGCCGCCTGATCCAACGACCGGACAGCATCGCAAACGCGTTCGTCACCAAAAGCGAGCCAGGTAGCACGCGGATCACCCCTGCGTCCGATTCTGACGTAGCGACGTGCCAGACTGAGGCCATGTGCCCGAACGACCAGAGCAATCCGAGGTCCGCGCCCGTGTCGATCGCCTTGCCGGGCGTGCCATCCACGCGACGGGAGTCCAACGGGGTGCAATTTGCGCCGATCCAGAACGACGGGAGTGATGCGAACGATTTCAATACGATCAGGGACTTTCCGCATATCAGGTCCAAACAATTGGACTCGTTGCACCCGGTTTTTTTCGAGTCCAATCCGCAGACATCTCGCGCTCGACCCCGCCCTTTCACGCCGGAACGGCCCTTTCAAACCCCCTCCCACTGACGGAAGGAAGGCGTTAGGCTCCCGCCAAACCGGAGTCCCGCATGCGTCTGATTGCCCTCGCCGCCCTTCTCGCCCTTCCGGCTGTCGCCCACGCCCAGACGGCCGCGGCTCCCGAACAGCCGCTGCTGCATGAGGTGGTGTCCCAGGTCGAGCCCGACCGCATGCGCGCCGACATCACCGCCATGGTCGGGTTCGGCACCCGCCACACCATGTCGGACACCGTCTCCGAGACCCGCGGCATCGGGGCGGCCCGGCGCTGGACCGAGCGCCAGTTCCGCGCCATGGGCGAGGCCTGCGGGGGCTGTCTGGAAATCGCCCTGCCGGCCGAGACCGTCACCGGGACGCGGGTCCCCACCCCGACAGAGGTGGTCAACGTCCTGGCCATCCAGCGCGGCACGGGCGACCCCAACCGCGTCATCATCATCTCGGGCCACATCGACAGCCGCGTCACCGACGTGATGAACTTCACGGCCGACGCACCGGGCGCCAACGACGACGCATCCGGCGTCGCCGCCGTGCTGGAGGCGGCCCGGGTGCTGTCGCAGCACCGGTTCGACGCGACCTTGGTCTATGCCGTCCTGTCGGGCGAGGAGCAGGGCCTGTATGGCGGCAAGATCCTGGCGGACTACGCCAAGGCCCAGGGCTGGGTCGTCGAGGCCAATCTGAACAACGACATCGTGGGCAACTCGGAAGGCCAGTACGGCATCCGCGACACCACCCGCGTCCGGGTCTTCTCGGAAGGCACCAAGACGGTCGAAACCGCCGCCCAGACCGACCGCCGGCGCTACAACGGCGGCGAGCTCGATTCCTCGTCGCGCAACCTGGGCCGCTATGTCGACGGCATCGCCGACCGCTATCTGACGAACTTCGACGTCGAGATGGTCTATCGCACCGACCGTTTCGGACGCGGCGGCGATCAGGTCGAGATGCTGCGCGCCGGCTTCCCGGCCGTCCGTATCTCCGAAGGGGCCGAGAACTACGACCGCCAGCATCAGGACCTGCGCACCGAGAACGGCGTCGAATACGGCGACACTCTCGAGGGCGTCGACTTCGCCTATCTGGGCCAGGTCGCCCGGCTCAACATCGCGACCATGGCGGCCCTGGCCTCGGCCCCCATGGTGCCGTCCGGCGTGACGATCGAGGGGGCGGTCAAGCCGGACACGACCCTGAGCTGGACCGCCGTCCCGGGGGCCGCCGGCTACCGCGTCTGGTGGCGCTCCACGACCGCGCCGCAGTGGACCAACAGCCGCTGGGCCGGCGACGCGACCCGGCTGGTGCTGGTCGGCGTGCCGATCGACGACTACTTCTTCGGCGTCTCGGCGGTGTCCGACGACGGCTATGAAAGCCCGGTCGTCTTCCCGGGCCCGGCCGGGGCCTTCGTCTCGGTCGGCGATCCGCCCGCTCGGTCCAACTGACGATGGTCGACCCTTCCGGCCGCGTCCGCGTGGCCATCCTGATCTCCGGCGGCGGCTCCAACATGGCCGCCCTGATCGACGCGGCCGCCCCGGCCGATGCGCCCTATGAGGTCGTGCTGGTCCTGTCGAACGACCCCGAAGCGGGCGGTCTCGCGGTCGCCCGGTCCAAGGGCGTTCATGCCGTCGCCATCGATCACCGGCCCTTCGGCAAGGACCGCGCGACCCACGAGGCGTCCCTCCAGGCCGAGCTCGACGCCGCATCGGTCCAGGTCGTCGCCCTGGCCGGCTATATGCGCGTCCTGACCCCCTGGCTCGTCGGCCGCTGGGCCGGGCGGATGATCAACATCCACCCCAGTCTGCTGCCGAAATATCCGGGCCTCGACACCCATGCCCGCGCCATCGCGGCGGGCGACAGCGAGGCCGGCTGCACGATCCACATCGTCACCGACGGCGTGGACGAGGGCCCGATCCTGGCACAGACGCAGGTTCCCATCGTCCCGGGCGACACGCCGGCCAGCCTCGCCCAGCGGGTGCTCGAGGCCGAACATGCCCTCTACCCCCGGGCCCTGGCCGATTTCTGCCGAACGCTGGATTAGAAGTTCGTAATCTGCGCGGTTTCGGCGCGACAGACCCCGCAACCCGCGACAGTGTCCGTTCCGACATCTTCACCCGTCGGGACGCCCCCATGCTGAAACTCCGCCTGCTCGCCTGCGCCGCCTCGGCCGCGCTGTTCGTCGCCGTGCCCGCCCTCGCCCAGACCGCGCCGGTGGCCGTCGAGATCCCGTCCCAGGACCAGGCCGAGATCGGCGTCTTCGGCTTCGACCTGAACGGCATGGACACCTCGGTTTCGCCGGGGGCCGACTTCAACCGCTACGCCAGCGGGACCTATCTGGCCAACACCCCGATCCCCGACGACAAGACCTCCTACGGCGTGTTCGACATGCTGTACGACCGGTCCCAGGCCAATCTGCGCGCCCTGGTCGACGAGAGCGCCGCCAACCCGACCGCCAGCCCCGACGCCCAGCGCATCGGCACCCTGTACGGCGACTTCATGGACGAGGCGAAGGTCAACCAGCTGGGGGCCACGCCGCTCCAGGCCGATCTGGACGAAGTCCGCGCCGCCGATACCCGCGAGAAGCTGGCCGCCCTGATGGGCCGCACCCAGTCCGGGTTCGGGGCCAGCCTGTTCGGGATCCAGACGTTCGAGGACCTGAAAGACCCCGACAAGGTCTCGGCCTATGTGACCCAGGGCGGCCTCGGCATGCCCGATCGCGACTACTATCTCGAAGACAGCTTCGCGACCCAGAAGGCGGCCTATCTGGCCTACGTCACCAAGGCCCTGGAGCTCGCCGGCTGGTCCGACCCGGCCGGCAACGCCGAAAAGATCCTCGCCTTTGAGACCGCCATCGCCGGCGAACACTGGACCCAGGTCCAGAACCGCCAGATCGACAAGATCTACAACCCGACCACCCTGGCCGACCTGGCCACCGCCGCCCCCGGCTTCGACTGGGCGGGCTGGGCGCAGGGTGCCGGCGTGCAGGACGTCCCGGTCCTGATCGCGGCCAACAACACCGCCTTCCCGGGCATGGCGCGCATCTTCGCCGAGACCCCGATCGAGACGCTTCAGGCGTGGGAGGCCTTCCACATCGTGGATCAGGCCGGCCCGTATCTGTCGCAGGCCTTCGTCGACAACCGGTTCGACTTCTACGGCAAGGTCCTGAGCGGCCAGCCGGAGAACCGGCCCCGCTGGAAACGCGGCGTCACCCTGGTCGATGGATCGCTGGGGGAGTCGCTCGGCCGGGAATATGTCTCCCGCCACTTCGCCGCCGAGTCCAAGGCCCAGATGGAGGCGCTCGTCGCCAATCTGATGGTCGCGATGCGGGGCCGCATCGAGCGGATCGACTGGATGAGCGACGCGACCAAGGAACAGGCGCTCTACAAGCTGGCCCATTTCGGCGTGAAGATCGGCTATCCGGAGCAGTGGCGCAGCTATGAGGGGCTAAACCTCGTTCCGGGCGATCTCTACGGCAACGTCGAACGGACCTCGGCCTTCGAGTGGCAGTGGAACCTGGGCAAGCTCCAACGCCCGGTCGATCCGCTGGAATGGGGCATGACGCCCCAGACGGTGAACGCCTACTACAACCCGCCGCGCAACGAGATCGTCTTCCCGGCCGCCATCCTCCAGGCTCCGTTCTTCGATCCGCGCGCCGATCCGGCGGTGAACTACGGCGGCATCGGTGCCGTAATCGGCCACGAGATCACCCACGGCTTCGACGACCAGGGCCGCAAGACCGACGGCGACGGCGTGCTGCGCGACTGGTGGACCGCCGAGGACGCCGCCCGGTTCGAGGCGCGCGCCGCCGTTCTGGGGGCCCAGTACTCCGCCCTGAGCCCCGTCGAGGGGGCCAACGTCAACGGCGACCTGACGATGGGCGAGAACATCGCCGACATGGGCGGCCTGCTGCTGGCGCTCGACGCCTATCACCTGTCGCTGAACGGCCAGCCCGCCCCTGTGCTGAACGGCCTGACCGGTGACCAGCGCGTCTTCCTCGGCTGGGCCCAGGTGTGGCGCGAGAACGCCCGCGACGAGGCCCTGCGCCAGCAGGTGACGGTGGACCCGCATTCGCCGGCGGCCTTCCGGGCCGGGGCGACGGTGCGCAACATCGACGCCTGGTACGACGCCTTCGGGGTCAAGCCCGGGGACGAGCAGTACCTGGCCCCCGACGCCCGCGCCCGCATCTGGTAGGCCGACACGAAGAAGGCCCCGGATCGCTCCGGGGCCTTCAGTCTTTCAGGCGCGAACGATCAGTTCGGGCGGCGCGGCGTGGTCGCGGCGCCGACAGCGGCACCGGCGACGGCTCCGCCCACGGTGGCCGTGGTGTTGCCACCGATGGCCTGACCGGCGACCGCGCCGCCGATGGCGCCCGTCGCGGCGCGTTGTTCCATGGTCGTGCCGCAGGCGGCCAGCAGGGCCATGGCACCAACCAGCGGCGTCATCTTCAGGATCGTCTTCATTGGGTCTCTCCGGATTGGCGGATCGCCATAGTGGAGGCCAAACGAAACGACCCGCCTCCGGTTCCGGAGACGGGTCGTTCCTGAAAGGTCGCCAACGCTCGCCGCTCGAGCGAGCGGGTGCGCTTAACCGACGATCTGGTCGTCCGTGAAGAACTGGGCGATCTCGATGCCGGCGTTCTCGACCGAGTCCGAACCGTGGACCGAGTTCTCGCCGATCGACAGGGCGAACTGCTTGCGGATGGTGCCGTCGGCGGCGTCCTTCGGGTTCGTCGCGCCCATGACTTCGCGGTACTTGGCGACGGCGCCATCGGCTTCCAGAACCTGCACGACGACGGGCTCGGCCGTCATCTGGCCGACCAGTTCGCCGTAGAAGGGACGCTCGGCGTGCACTTCGTAGAATTTCTTGGCCTGATCTTCGGTCAGGTGCACGCGACGCTGGGCGACGATGCGCAGGCCGGCGGCCTCGATCACCGCGTTGATCGCGCCGGTCAGGTTGCGGCGCGTGGCGTCGGGCTTGATGATCGAGAAGGTACGTTCGGTCATGGAGAGACTTCTTGTTGGGAGATTGAGGGTCGCGGGCTTATAGACGCGGCCTCCCCGGTTTCCAACCACTCCTTCTTTGTGTCCCTAACGCTCGGCACGCGCTGCCTCGCTGCTTGAGGGACGAGGTTCTCGTCTTCGCCATGCTCCAGATCACCAACCTGACGTTCAACGCCTGGGGCCGCCAGTTTCTGGACGACGCCTCGGTCAGCCTGCCGCCGGGCTCCAAGGTCGGGCTGGTCGGCCGCAACGGCATCGGCAAGTCGACCCTGTTCAAGATCATCCTCGGCGAACTGGCCGGCAATGGCGATGAGGTGTCCCTCCCCCGCACCGCCCGCATCGGCTCGGTCGACCAGGAGCACCCGGCCACCCCCGTCAGCGTGATCGAGACGATCCTGGAGGCCGACACCGAACGCCACGAGCTGCTGGCCCGGCTGGAAACCGCCGAGCCCGAGGAGATGGGCGAGATCTGGACCCGGCTGATCGAGATCGACGCCGACGGGGCCCCCTCGCGCGCGGCCGAAATCCTCGCCGGCCTCGGCTTCGACCACGAGAACCAGCAGCGGCCGATGTCGGAGTTCTCCGGCGGCTGGCGCATGCGCGTGGCCCTGGCGGCCGCCCTGTTCGCCCAGCCCGACATGCTGCTGCTGGACGAACCCACCAACTATCTCGATCTGGAAGGCGCGCTGTGGCTCGAGGCCCGGCTGAAGAAATACCCCGCGACGGCCCTGATCATCTCCCACGACCGCGAGATGCTGAACGAGGTCTGCACCCACATCCTGCACCTGGCGAACCGCAAGCTCGAGATCTACACCGGCAACTACGACCAGTTCGAACAGGCCCGCGCCGAAAAGGCCCGCCTGCAGCTGTCGGCCAAGGCCAAGCAGGACGCCGAGCGCGCCCACCTCCAGGCCTTCGTCGACCGGTTCAAGGCCAAGGCCTCCAAGGCCGCCCAGGCCCAGTCCCGGATGAAGCGTCTGGCCAAGATGCAGCCGGTCTCGACCACGATCGAGGAACGCGTCGCCCCCTTCACCCTGCCCTCGCCGCCGCGTCCTCTCGCCCCGCCCCTGATCCGGCTGGAACGCGCCAATGTCGGCTATGAGGCCGGCCGTTCGATCCTGAAGAACCTGAACCTGCGCATGGATCTGGATGACCGGATCGGCCTGCTGGGCGTCAACGGCGCGGGCAAGTCGACCTTCGCCAAGATGATCGCCGGTGCCCTCAACGTCTCGGACGGCGAGCTGCACCGCGACCGCAAGATGCGGGTGGGCTGGTTCCACCAGCACCAGATCGAGGCCATGGACCCGACTGACACGCCGCTGGAGATCATCCGCCGCGCCATGCCGGATGCCCCCGAGAGCGCCCGTCGGTCCAAGCTCGCCCAGTTCGGCCTGAACTACGAGAAGCAGGAAACGACCGTCGCCAGCCTGTCCGGCGGCGAGCGCGCGCGCCTGCTGCTGAACATGGTGGCCATGGACGCGCCCCACGTCCTGATCCTCGACGAACCGACCAACCACCTGGACATCGACAGCCGCCGCGCCCTGCTGGACGCGCTGAACGACTACAGCGGCGCCGTTATCCTCATCACCCACGACCGTTCGCTGATGGAGATGGTCGCCGACCGGCTGTGGCTGGCCGCCGACGGCACGGTGAAGCCCTTCGACGGCGACATGGACGACTACGCCAAATTCGTCCTCGACCGCGCCAAGCGCGACGCCGTGAAGCCCAGCCAGGTCAAGAAGGAAGAGGCCGCGCCCGCTGCGGCCGCACCCGCAGCCAAGCCGCAGCAGAAGCAGAAGGGGGGACCGTCCCCGTCCACGCTGCGCCACGCCGTCAAGAAGGCCGAGGAACGCGTCGTCGCCCTGACGGCCGAGATCGCCCGCATCGACGACGACCTCGCCAACGCCGCCGTCTCCAACCCGAAGGCGCTCGAGGGCCTGACCCGGGCGCGCGCGAAGACCCAGGCCGACCTCGAGGCTGCCGAAGCCGCCTGGATGTCGGCGGAGGAAACCCTGGCCGAGGTCACCGCATGAAGCCGATCGTCTTTTCGAAGGAAGAGACCGCCGACCTCGCCCCGCGCCTCCAGGCCTTCCTGCGTGACGAACTGGACGTGGAGGTCGGTGCGCTGCAGGCCTCGATGCTGCTGGACTTCATGGCCCGCGACCTGGGCCACGGCATCTACAATCGCGGCCTGTACGACGCCCAGGCCCTGATCGCGGGCAAGATCGAGGAACTGGCCGACGCCGTCTTCGCTCTGGAACAGCGCCCGCCGGCGCGATAGCCAGCCGGTGCCGATAACGTTAAGCTGACCCCATGAACGCGACCCCGATCCCTGCGACCCTCCACTATGGCGACGGCGAGTTCGCCGTTCTGAAGCCGGGTCCCTTCGTGCTGTGCGCCGTGTCCGGCCGGGCCATTCCGCTCGAGACGCTGCGCTACTGGTCCGCCGAACGGCAGGAGGCCTATTTCAGCCCCGCCGAAGCCCTGAGCCGCTTCGTCGAGGCATGATCCCCTCGCGCCGCGGCCTCGTCCTGGGCGCGGGCGCCACGGTCCTGTCCAGCCCGGCCCTGTCGCGTCAGCGACCTGAGGATCTCGTACTGTCCGGCCGCCTGATCCAGGGCGGCTTCGTCATGGGCCGGACCTGGCCGCGCGCCATGATCTTCGTGAACGGCGAGGCCCTGACCACGGCATCCGCCCGGGGCGTCTTCATCATCGGGTTCGACCGCGATGCGGCTCCGTATGTGCAGCTGGAGGCCCGCTTCCGGAACCGGAGGGCGCACCGTACCCTGTCGATCGTGTCAGGCGCCTTCCCCTCGTCGCGGATCAATGGCCTGCCGCCCTCTACGGTCGAGCCGACCGACCCGGCCCTGCTGGAACGGATCCAGCAAGAGATCGCGCTGAAGACCGAGGGCTTCGCCAGCCGCGCCGATGCGGACGACTTCCGAGCTGGCTTCATCTGGCCCCTGGACCGCTACCGCGTCACCAGCCGGTGGGGCTCGCAGCGCATCCTGAACGGCACGCCCGCGCGCCCGCACTACGGCATCGATCTGGCCGCGCCGGCCGGGTCGCCGATCCGCGCGCCGGCGGATGGCCTGGTCACCTTCGCCCGGCCCGGCATGCATTTCGAAGGCGGGCTGACGCTGATCGATCACGGACAGGGGCTGATCACCGCCTATCTGCATCAGTCCCGCATCGATGTCCTGCCGACCCAGAGAATCAGGCGCGGCGACGTCATCGGCGCGGTCGGCATGACCGGTCGCGCGACGGGTCCGCACCTCTGCTGGCGCATGAAATGGCGCGATCGGAACTGCGATCCATCATTGATGGTCGCTCAGTCGGCGACGGAAACCGGTTACCCCTACGCCTGACGTGTCACCGGCATGGACCCTTCGCCGGTTTGGCCTTACGTAATTGCACGTGTCCGCCCTCGCGCGGGGTCTCCTCCCGGTCCCATGTCCGCCCTTCAGTCCATCAACATCCTGCTGGTCGACGACAATCAGCACATGCGCGCGATCACGTCGGCGATCCTGCAATCGGCCGGTATCCGCAACATCCGCGAGGTGTCCGACGGCGCGATGGCCCTGGACGCCCTGCGTACGCACGCGGTGGATCTGGCGATCGTCGACTTCAACATGTTCCCGCTGGACGGCGTGGAGTTCACCCGGCTGGTCCGCAACAGCGCCGACAGCACCAACCCCTACCTGCCCATCATCATGATGACGGGCCATTCCGAGAAGTCGCGCGTCTATGAGGCGCGCGATGCGGGCGTGACGGAATTCGTGGTCAAACCGATCACCGCCAAGGCGGTGTTCGACCGGATCCAGGCCGTCATCATGCGGCCCCGCCCCTTCGTGAAGACCGAGGACTATTTCGGGCCCGACCGTCGTCGAACCGCGTCTCCCGGCTATGTGGGCCCCAGACGCCGCTCGACCGATGCGGTCGAGGAGACGGTCGCCTACTCGGGCTCGAGCGCGGCGTAGACCCGGTCCGGCCACCGGCGGTGGACCCAGAACCAGTCGACCGGATTTTCCCGAACCCGATCCTCGACGAAGCGCGTGATCTCCTGCACGCCGCGCGCGATATCGGCCTGCCGGTCGCCGGTCGACACCACCTCGATCGGCTCGTGGGCCGTCACCCGGAACCGGACTCCGGGCAGACGGACGACCGACATCGGCTGGATTACCGTCCCAAACCGCAGCGCCAGACGCGTCGGGCCCGGCGCGGCATTCACCGGCTGGCCGAAGAATGTCACCTCGGGGCCTTCTGAAAACTTCTGGTCGTTCATCAGGGCGACGCTCTCTCCGCGCGCCATGCCCGCCAGCAGCTCGCGGGCCCCGTCGCCGCCCTTGGGCGCGAACAGTTTGACGCCATAGCGCGCCCGCGCCGCCCGGATCTGGGCGTCGACGTAGGGGTTGTTGGCCGCGCGATAGGTGACCTGGACCGGCACCCCGCTGGCCACCAGCACGGCCGCCATCGTCTCGATATTGGCCATATGCCCGGACACGAAGACCACGGGCCGTCCGGCCTGGCGGATCGCCTCCAGGCGCTCGGCCCCGACGACGTCGATCCGGCCCGACGCGGGCGTCAGCTGGTCCATCACGGCCGTCTCGGCGAAGGTCCGGCCCGTCTGTTCCCACTGCTCGACGGCCAGTCGCTGCCGATCGCCCGGGCTCATCTCCGGAAAGGCGATGCGCAGGTTGCGCAGGACGACGCGGTGCGTGCTGACGCGCGGACCCAGCGTCCGGAGCAGCCATCCGCCCAGATTCGAGGCCGCCTCCAGACCGATCAGCCGCATCAGCCCGATGAAGCCCGCGAAGGCCACGGCCTCCAGACGCCAGATCAGGTCCTGCCCCAGACCGACCTTGTCGTCGTCACCAGGCAATGGTGATCCCGCCATCCACGACCAGCGTCTGGCCCGTCATATAGGAGGACGCCGGCGACGACAGATAGACGGCCGCCCCCGCGATCTCGTCTGGCTGGCCGATGCGGCGCAGCGGCGCGGGGTCGGTGGCGACCTTCAGGATCTCGGGGTTCTCCCACAGGTATTTGGCGAAGTCGGTCTGCACCAGGCCCGGGGCGATGCAGTTGACCCGCACGTTCGACGGTCCCCACTCCACGGCCAGGTTCCGGACCAGCTGCATGTCGGCGGCCTTGGAGATGTTGTAGGCCCCGATCAGGGCGTTGCCGCGTAGGCCGCCGATCGACGACACCACGGTGATGGCCCCGTCCTTCCGCTCCAGCATCTGCGGCGCGACCATCTGGATCAGCCAGTGGTTGGACACCACGTTGTTCTGCAGGATCTTGTTGAACTGGTCGTCCGAGATGCCGGCCATCGGACCCGCATAGGGGTTGGAGGCGGCATTGCAGATCAGGATGTCGATCTGGCCCCAGGCGGCATTGGTCTCGTCCACCAGGCGCTGCAGGTCCTCCTTCGAGGCGATGTTGGCCGGAATGGCGATGGCCCGGCCCTCGCCGTGCTTCGCGTTGATCGCGGCCGCGACCTCGTCGCACGGCCCGGCCTTGCGCGAGGAGATGACGACCTTCGCCCCGTGCTCAGCCAGCCGCTCGGCGATCGCCTTGCCGATGCCCTTGGACGAGCCGGTGATGATGGCGACCTTGCCGGTCAGATCGAACAGTTCCATGCGTATCCCCTGATTTCGGCGCGGTTTCTTTGGACCACGCCCTAGCTGTTTGGACCTGATACCCTGATACTCGACCGATTCCATCCGGGAAGACGGACAACCCCGTTCCCATGCGCGCACTGACCAACGGTTTCCTGTTCTTCGGCTACGTCTTCCTGGCGATGACGGTCGGTGCCTTCCTGTGGCGGGCGGGGCTGGGCGTCGGCGCGGGTGCGGCCGGGACCTTCGGCATGCTGGGCGTGCTGGGGGCGGCCCATGCCATCCTTACCGGCATTTCCGAGCGCAAGGCGCTGCGCGCCGAGATCGGCACGGTCCGCGAGGCGCACCGCCTGCTGGCCGACGCCATGGAACAGACCCAGAGCGCCCTGGGCGACCTCGCCACTGCCATTGAAGCCGGGGCCCTGACCCGCACCGAGGAACTGACCGGCGAGGTCCGCATGCTGGAAGACCTGATCCAGCAGATGAGCGTCTCCATCGACCAGCGCCTAAAGGTCGCGCCTTTGGTGGCTCCCGACAGCGTCGAGGCCCGCCGCCATCAGCAGTCGAACCTGCTGCTGAAGACCGTCCACGACGCGCTGAGCGAAAACCGGGTCGACCTGTATCTCCAGCCCGTCGTCACCCTGCCCCAGCGCCGGACCGTCTTCTACGAAAGCTTCACCCGCCTGCGCGATTCGTCCGACCGGGTCATGATGCCCGCCGAATACCTGTCGATCGCCGAGGGCGAGGGCCTGGTCCCCGCCATCGACAACCTGCTGCTGTTCCGCTGCGCCCAGATCGTGCGCCGGCTGGCGCGCCAGGACCGCAAGGTCGGGGTCTTCTGCAATGTCGCCCTGTCGTCGCTGGGCGACGAGACCTTCTTCCCCCAGTTCCTGGCCTTCCTGTCGGAGAACCGCGACCTGAAGGAGGCCCTGATCTTCGAGCTGGGCCAGGCCACCTTCGACGCGCGCGGTGCGGTCGAGGCCCGCAACATGGCCAAGCTGGCCGATCTCGGCTTCCGCTTCTCGATCGACAAGGTCCAGACGCTGGATCTGGACTTCAACGACCTGCAGCGCTCGGACGTAAAGTTCGTCAAGGTCGCCGCCGACCTGCTGATCGAACAGCTGCTCGACCTGGACGGCGGCTCGCCCATCCCGTCTCTGCGCGACATCCAGGCGGCCGACTTCGCCCAGTTGACCCGCCGCTACGGCATCGAGGTCATCGCCGAGAAATGCGAGAACGAGCGCCAGATCGTCGACATCCTCGAACTCGACATCTCGATGGGCCAGGGCCACCTGTTCGGCGAGCCCCGGGCCATCAAGGAAGCCGTCCTGGCGGAGACCGACCCGCCGGCGGACTTCGTCCGCTCGACGCTGATCTCGGCCGAGAAGCGGCGACGCTTCGCCTGACCCCTATTCGCCGAGGGCGATGGGCGGCGTCTGCTGATGCTGGACGACCGTCCAGACCTCATGCTCGACCCGGCGATAGGTCGAGGTGCACCAGGCCGTGTACTCGCCGGCGTCGGCCCTGGACGCCGTGACGTGATAGGCCACGACGATCAGACCCTCCTGCGGCCGCGTCACGCGCCGGTCGCTCATTTCCACCTTGGTCCAGCGCGGCGTGTGGATGACGGCGTCGATCGCCTCGGCACCGCCCAGGACATAGGGGGCCGTCGGCACGACCATCAGGCACTCGGCGTCGATCGCCTCGCGATAGTGGTCGGCGTCGGCCGTCCACAGGCTCTCCTCGAAGGCCCAGACGCGTGAATCTTCCATGGCTCGTCTCCTGTTGTCAGGAGAGGCGAATGCCCCGGCACAGGTCGCGTTCCGCGCGAGGACAGAGGGTCGCGGCCGCTGTGACCGATATTGACGCAGGTCTGGTTCAGGATGGCGCCGAGACCGGTCTTCGACATCACGATTGCGGCCCGCGCACCTGGACAGTCCAGGGAAAGTCCAACGCGAGTCCAGCCGGAAGCCCCCGCCATCCCTGGGGAAATTACAAATCTGGACTCCCTGGACTCGGGCTTGCCGGAGTCCAGATCACGCCGGGGGCGTCAGCTCCATGACCAGACAGGTCGACGTCGCCGTGGCGTAGAGCTTGCCGTCCAGCCCCCGCAGGTCCGCCTCGGCGAACCCCGCCCGGCGCCCCAACTGGACGATACGGCCTTCCGCCTTGACCGGCACGCCCTCGGTCAGGGCCCGGTGGAAGACGGTCTTGATCTCCAGCGTCGTATAGGCCTGCCCCGCCTTCAGCATCGAATGGACGGCGCAGGCGCAGGCCGAGTCCAGCAGCGTCGCCATCCACCCCCCGTGGACCGTCCCGATCGGGTTGTAGACCGCCCGCGTCGGCGTCCCCTCGAACACGACCCGCCCCTCCTCGACCTCGATCAGGGCATAGTCGAGCGTCCTGGCGATGGGGGCCGCATTCTCCTCGCCCTGGAAGGCCAGCCGCAACTGCTCCACGCCGGTCAGATGGGTGAGCGACAGGATACTGGTCATTGTTCCTCCCCCATCGGGGGAGGGGGACCGCAGCGCGCTTGCGCTGGGGTGGAGGGGGCAGGCCCCGGACACCCCATTGGCGGTGAGCCCCCTCCGTCACGGCGCAAAGACGTGCCGCGCCACCTCCCCCGGCGGGGGAGGATTAAGTCTTAAAGCCCCGGCAGCTTGAACCCGCCGCTGCGGCGCGGCGCGATCACGATCTGCGACTGGGTGCCCGTCAGGGCCTGCAGCCGAGCATTCTCGCTGGCGGCGTCGATGGTCACGGCACCGCTGGCCGTTTCAGTCTGGGTTGGTGCCTGGGTCGAGGCATCGTCACGACGCCAGAACAGGATGCGGTTGGCGAAGCTGGTTTCCTTGTGCGCCAGATCGCCGAACTCGTCGTCGACGACATAGCGGGCCAGCGGGTCGGCACGGTCCGCGCCGGCGGCGCTGACGAGGGCGGTCTCGCCGGCCGAACGGGTCACGGCCTGACGCTGACCCAGCAGGATCTGGCGCGCGGCGCTCTCGGGGGCCAGTTCCTGGGGCCGGGGCTGGCCGGGTGCCGGCGGACGCAGGCCGTACTCCGGCGGCACGGTCAGGGGGGCGGACGACACCGTCAGGAACTCGTCCGGCACGACCTTGGTCAGGCCGATGGACTGGCGGACCGAGCCACAGGCGGTCAGGGCGACGGCCGAGACGGCGATCAGGGACACGGTCGAAAGGCGGGCGATGCTCATGGTTCGATTCGGCTCCGGCGCGGCGAACGCGCCCAGGTCACTCAGTTGCAGGCACGAAAGAGCCGCTGATTACGCCTTTTCGTGGGCCACGCCAACGGCGGCCTTCCGTTCCGAACGGATGCTGTCCAGAATCAGCAGGCAGACCCCGATCGTGATCGCGCTGTCGGCGATGTTGAACACCCAGGGAAACAGGCCGGTCCCGGAAAAATCGATGAAGTCCACCACATAGCCGAACCGGATCCGGTCGATCGCATTGCCGACCGCCCCGCCGATGACCAGGCCGATCGCCGCCACCAGGGTCCGGCGCTGCGCCTGCAGCGCCCACCACGCCAGACCGGCCGCGACGATCAGCGAGAAGACCGACAGCGCCCACCGCGCGGCACCCCCGCCGAACAGGCCGAAGCTGACGCCCGTGTTCTCGACATAGGAAAAGTTCAGGATCGGGTCGGCGATCAGCACCCGGCCCACTTCGCGCAGGCTCAGCCCGGTCAGGATCCAGGCCTTCGACAACTGGTCCAGCACGATGACGACGAGCGCAAAGCCGTAGGCCGCCCAGGCGATACGAGGAATTTTCATGCGCGTCCGGTTAGCAGGCCGACGCGTCCGCGCCAAACCCTCCTTCACGCATTCTCCCGGAACGGGTAGTCAGCGCCCATGACCCTGCCCCACGCCCTGCCTGCCCTGTCCGCCGTCGTCGCCGACTATGACGTCCTGCTGTGCGACGTCTGGGGCGTGATCCACAACGGCCGCGAAAGCTGGCCGGAGGCCTGCGAGGCCCTGACCCGGTTCAACGCCCAGGGCGGCCAGGTCGTCCTTATCTCCAACTCGCCGCGCCCGGCCTCCGACGTGATCGCCCAGCTGGACGCCCTCGGCGTGCCCCGCGACAGCTGGAAGGCCTTCGTCACCTCCGGCGACGCCACGCGCATGGAACTGGCGAAACGCGCCCCCGGCCCGGCCTGGATCATCGGCCCGGACCGCGACGACACCCTGTATGAAGGCCTCGATCTCGTCCGCGCCGCCGGCCCCGCCGACGCCGCCTTCCTGTCCGTCACCGGCATGATCGACGACGAGACCGAGACGCCGGAGGACTATCGGACCGCGCTGTCCGACGCCGCCGCGCGCGACCTCGAGCTGATCTGCGCCAACCCCGACCGGATCGTCCAGCGGGGCGACAGGATCATCTACTGCGGCGGAGCCCTGGCGGACCTCTACGAATCGATGGGCGGTCGCGTGACCATGGCCGGCAAGCCCTACGGACCGATCTACGCCCTGGCCCTGGCCGAGGCCGAGCGCCTGCTGGGACGCCCCGTCGACCGCTCGCGCGTGCTGTGCATCGGCGACGGTGTCATCACCGACGTGCTGGGCGCGAATCGCCAGGCGCTCGACTGCCTGTTCATCGCCCAGGGCATCCACGGCGACGCCGCACGGGGCGACGACGGCACCCTCGATCCGGCGCGCGCCGCAGCCCTGCTGACCGCCGAGACGGCCTATGCGCGCTATGCGGCGCTGGACCTCAAATGGTAGTCCTCGCCAAACCCCGAAACGCCCGCTAACACCGCCCGATGACTACCGGACCACACCCCTCGGGCGGCTATATCCTTGAAGAGCTTTCACCCGGGATGGTGGCGGTCAAGGACGTGACGGTCACCGAAGATCGCATCCAGCAGTTCGCCGAGGCCTCGGACGACTTCAATCCCGTGCATATGGACGAGGCCTTCGCCTCGAAGACCGCCTATCGCGGCCGCATCGCCCACGGCCTGCTCAGCGCCTCGTTCGGATCGGCCGTCGTCGGCACGATCCTGCCGGGGGCCGGCGCCATCTACCTCAGCCAGACGCTGTCCTTCCACAAGCCGGTCCGGATCGGCGACGTCGTCCGCGCCCAGATCACGGTCGCCGCCGTCGATCAGGAATCGGCGCGCGTGACCCTGCGCACCGAGGGCTATGTCGGCGAGGACTGCATCATGGAGGGCGAGGCCATCGTGCGCGTCCCCCGTCGCCGCCGTCCCGCCAAGGCCTGACCGGGGCGTCGTGCCGACCGAGATCATCACCGGCTGGGCGGATATGGCCCCGGCGTCACGCGGGGCCGCCGCCGCGCTCGGAGCCTTCGACGGCGTCCACCGCGGCCACCAGGCGGTCATCGCCTCCGCCCGACAGGCAGCCGATCGCCTGCAATGCCCCCTCGCCGTGGTCAGCTTCGACCCTCACCCGCGTCGCTGGTTCCAGCCCGATGCGGCCCCCTTCCGCCTGATGACGCCCGGCCAGATGGCGCGCGCGCTGGAGCCGCTGGGGGTGGCGCGTCTGCATCTGCTGCCGTTCGATGCCGAGATGGCCGCGATGACCGATACGGCGTTCGCCCGGCGCGTCCTCTGCGAGGGTCTGGGCCTGAAACACGCCGCCGTCGGCTTCGACTTCACCTACGGCAAGGGACGGACGGGATCGCCCGACGCCCTCGCCAAGGCCGGCGCCGACCTCGGCTTCAGCGTCTCGGTCACCAACCGGATCGACGACATCGGCGGGCTGAAACTGTCGTCCAGCGCTGTCCGTGAGGCCCTGCATGCCGGCGACATGGCCCGGGCCGCCGCGATCCTCGGGCGTCCGTTCGCCATCGAGGGCGAGGTGGTCCACGGCGAAAAGCGTGGCCGCACCATCGGCGTGCCCACCGCCAACGTCCGCCTCGGCGACTACATGCGCCCGGCCTACGGCGTCTACGCCACCCGGACCCGCCTGCCGGACGGCCGCGTCATCGACGGCGTCGCCAACCTGGGCGTACGGCCGATGTTCGAGATCGTCGAGCCCCTGCTGGAGGTCTGGCTGTTCGACTTCGCGGAGGAGCTTTACGGCCAGGTCGTCGAGACGGAGCTGGTCGCCCTGCTGCGCGGCGAGATGAATTTCGACGGTCTGGACGCCCTCAAGACCCAGATCGACAGCGACGCCGGGATGGCTAGAATCGTCCTGAACGGGGGAGACTCAGCATGAAAACTGACCGGCCCGCCCTGCGTGCGGTTTCCAGGCTGATCCTGGCTGCCGTCCTCAGCACCTCCCTGTCCGGCTGCGTGACCGGCGTCGTGATGGCCGCCGCCTCCCTTGACCGGGCTCGCCAGGAACGCGAGGCGCAAAGGCTCAGCCGGCCCGCCCCGCGCGAGTACGCCTGGGCGACAGCGCCGGGCGTCAGGGTCACGGGAAGCGTCCGACTTTCGACACCCGGGACCCGGTCCGTTCCCGGGGGTGGCGGGCCGCGCGAAGTCCTCACCTGCGAAGGACATCGGGTTCGCCTCATACCCGACACGCCTCATTCTCGTTTCGTGCTGGAGTCGGAGTACGGCCTTTGGGTCGCGCCGGGCGGCTTTTGGCGGAACGGCGTCATTCCGCTTGTCTGGGAATGGCCGTCCGTATCGGCCTCCGACGTTCGCGAGACACGCTGCACGACGGACGGAGCCTTCACCTTTGCGAACGTCCCGGACGGCGAGTGGCTGATCATGGCCGAGATCGATGCGCCGTCCGACGACGGCGGCGAGAGCGTCACCGATACCGTGCTAAGGGCCGTCACCGTGCAGGGCCGCGGCCAGCCCGTCCATCTCGACGTCCGGTTCGGCGGCAACGACGACGCCTCTGGCGCTATCCAGCGCCACTGATCAGGCCTTAGCCCGCCGCTTCGGCGACCTTCATCAGCATGTCGTGCAGGGACTCCTCGGTTCCGAACGCGATGTCGTCGACCTTCCAGTTGACGCCCTCGCGGACCAGTTTCAGCGTCGCGTCCTTCTGCTCGCCCGCGTTGGTGAACAGAACCGTGGCCTGGGCCGTGTTCACGTCCGCCTGGGCCACGGCCATGGAATCGAGCGTGAAGACGCCCTGGTCCTGGCAGCCGCAGATCGGGTCATAGTTGAGATTCGGGACTTCGCCGTTCGCGGCGCGGAAGTCGGCCCCGATCAGGGCATTCAGCGTGCGCGAGTACAGGGGCTCCTGTCCGGGCGCGGGCTGTTCGCCCTTGGGTCCGCCGGCGACATACTGGGCGTACAGCGCCCGCACGAAGGGCTCCGGACCCTCGCTCTGCGCCGCGTAGACGGCCTCGCGCGTCCCGGATCCGACCGGCAGGCCGGTGGTCGCGACACCGGCGGAGCCAGATGCCGAAGCGTCCGCCTCCGGCGTGACCTCATCGCCGCTTGAGCAGGCCGACAGAGCCAATGCGGCGGCCGAGAGAAGGACGAGACCGGAGATGGAGCGCATGCGAACGACCCTCGATGATGCGACGAACCGGCGGATCCGCGTCGCCTGAAACCCGTGTTAGCGGATGCCGCCGCTTTTCCCAGCCCCCGCACCCTGATAGGACCCTGTCATGCACAGGCGGTCGGTCATTTCGGCACGGATTATCAGCCCGGCGGCTTAGTCAGGGTTCGCCCTTTCGCCGTCCGGGTTCCTTCGCCGACCACCCCCTTCGACTTCCCCGAGCGCAACATCATGTCCGACGCCCCCACCGATTCCACGCATCCCGAAGCCCCGACCGGCCGCGACTACCGCGAGACCGTCTTCCTGCCCGAGACGCCTTTCCCCATGCGCGGCGGCCTGCCCCAGAAGGAGCCGCTGATCCTGGAGCAGTGGGGCGACCTGTATTCGACCCTGCGCAGCGCCCGTCAGGCCGAGGGCGCGCCCCTGTACGTGCTCCACGACGGCCCGCCCTACGCCAACGGCGACATCCACATCGGCCATGCGTTGAACAAGACGCTCAAGGACTTCGTCGTCCGCAGCCGCTTCCTGCTGGGCTACGACGTCGACTTCGTGCCCGGCTGGGACTGCCACGGCCTGCCGATTGAGTGGAAGATCGAGGAACAGTACCGCGCCAAGGGCCGCCGCAAGGACGAAGTCTCCAAGGCCGAGTTCCGCGCCGCCTGCCGCGAATACGCCGCCGGCTGGATCGAGGTGCAGAAGGCCCAGTTCCTGCGCCTCGGCATCACCGGCGACTTCGCCAACCGCTACGCCACGATGGACTACGGCTCCGAGGCCGCCATCGTGAAGGAGTTCCACAAGTTCAAGAACTCGGGCCAACTGTACCGCGGCTCCAAGCCCGTCATGTGGTCGCCGGTCGAGCGCACCGCCTTGGCCGACGCCGAGATCGAATACCACGACCACGTCTCGCCCACGATCTGGGTCAAGTTCCCGGTCATCGCCGCGACCGATGACCATCCCGACGACCTGCTGGCCTTCCGCCGCCAGACGCCGTCGATCGTCATCTGGACCACCACGCCCTGGACCATCCCGGCCAACCGCGCGATCAGCTTCGGCCCGGAGATCGCCTATGGCCTGTACGAGGTCCAATCGATGGAACAGGGCCTTGAGTTCGAGCCCTGGGCCAAACAGGGCGACCGGCTGATCCTGGCCGACAAGCTGGCCGAGGAGGTCTTCAAGGCCGCGAAGATCGCGACCTGGACGCGGCTGGACGACATCAACCCGTCCGGCCTCGTCGCTGCCCACCCCCTGGCCGAGCTGGATGACGGCTACCGCTTCAACGTGCCCCTGCTGGACGGCGACCACGTCACCGACGACGCGGGCACCGGCTTCGTCCACACCGCGCCGGGCCACGGCGCGGACGACTACGACGTCTGGAAGGCCCACGGTCATCACGAGGTCCCCGACACCGTCGACCCCGACGGGGCCTACTACCCGGCCGTCCCCCTGTTCCCCGGCCTCAAGGTGCTGGAGACCGAAGGCAAGAAGACCGGCAAGTTCGGCTCGGCCAACCCCGCCGTGATCGAGAAGCTGATCGAGGCCGGGACCCTGCTGGCCCGCGGCCGCCTCGAACACTCCTATCCGCACAGCTGGCGCTCCAAGGCCCCGGTCATCTTCCGCAACACGCCCCAGTGGTTCATCCGCATGGACAAGGCGCTGGACCATGCCGACGGCGCGACCCTGCGCGAGACGGCCCTGACCGCCATCGACCAGACCGACTTCCACCCTGCTGCCGGCAAGAACCGCATCCGCTCGATGGTCGAGGGTCGCCCCGACTGGCTGATCAGCCGCCAGCGCGCCTGGGGCACGCCCCTGGCCATGTTCGTGGACAAACACACCGGCCATCCCCTGCATGACCCGGAGGTCGACGCCCGCATCGTCGCCGCGATCGAACAAGGCGGGGCCGACGCCTGGTACACCCGTGCCGACAGCGATTTCCTCGGCCTGCACGACCCGGCCAACTACGAGAAGATCGAGGACATCCTCGACGTCTGGTTCGACTCCGGCTGCACCCACGCCTTCACGCTCGAGACGCGCGACCCGGCCCACGGCTACACCGGCGACCGCCCCAGCCACTGGCCGGCCAACCTGTATCTCGAAGGTTCGGACCAGCATCGCGGCTGGTTCCAGTCCAACCTGCTCGAAGGCTCCGGCACCCGCGGCCGCGCCCCCTATGACGCCGTCCTGACCCACGGCTTCACCCAGGACGAGAACGGGGAGAAGATGTCCAAGTCGCGGGGCAACACGACCGACCCCGCCGTCGTGATCAAGGAATCCGGCGCCGACATCCTGCGCCTCTGGGTCGCCCTGGTGGACTATGCCGAGGACCAGAGGATCGGGAAGCAGATCCTCCAGACCACGGTCGACGCCTATCGCAAGCTGCGAAACACCGTCCGCTACCTGCTGGGGGCCCTGGCCGATTTCGACGAGGCCGAACGCGTCGACTATGCCGACATGCCGCCGCTGGAGCGGTTCATCCTGCACCGGCTGTGGGAGCTCGATCTCCAGGTGCGCGGGGCCTACGAGACCTACCGCTTCCAGGACGTCGTCCGCCCTGTGCTGGAGTTCTGCGCCGGCGACCTCTCGGCCCTGTATTTCGACATCCGCAAGGACAGCCTCTACTGCGACCGCCCCGACGCGATCCGTCGCCGCGCGGCCCGCACCGTGATGCACGAGGTCTTCCTGCGCCTGACCGCCTGGCTGGCCCCCCTGACCCCCTTCACGATGGAGGAAGCCTGGACGACGCGGTATCCCGAGGGCGGCACGAACTGCGCGCGGGTCATCCCGGAGACGCCGTCCGAATGGCGGAACCCGGACGAGGCGGCGCGGTGGGCGAAGGTCAACACCGTGCTCGACGTCGTCACGGTCGGTCTGGAGGAAAGCCGTCGGGCCAAGTTCATCGGCGGAGCGCTCGACGCCTGGCCGACCGTCACCCTGCCCGCGGAGGCATTCGCCGCTTTCGACGGTCTGGATCCGGCCGAGGTGTTCCGCACCAGCGGTGCCGAGATGATCGTCTCGGGCGATACGATTTCGGCGACGATCAAGCCCGCCGATCACGCAAAATGCGCCCGCTCCTGGCGCCGCGTGCCCGACGTCGGCTCCGACCCCGCCTACCCCGACCTCAGCGCCCGCGACGCGGATGCGGTGCGGTGGTGGGACGCGAGGCACGCCTGATCCTCACCCTCTCCCGGCGGGAGAGGGCTTGAGCGCCTGAGAGCGTAGCGATCAGACTTGCGCGAAAGGGTGAGGGGCTGGTGCCAAACGGTGAGGGCAACCCCTCACCCTTTCGGCTGCCGCATCGCTGCGCTCTGCGAGCCTCAAGCCCTCTCCCGCCGGGAGAGGGTTACGTCCTGCCGTACCGCATCCGGCTCAGGAACTCCGTCGCCCGCTTGACCGGCGTGTCGAAATCCTTGCCCGCCTTCCACTTCTCGAAGGCCATGACGTTCTCGATCCGGGCCCGCACGAAGGCCTCCGCCCGCTCGCGGCCCTCGAACCAGCGCATCGTCAGGGCCGGGATCAGGATGCCCGACAGGATCGTCCGCTTCGAATAATGATTCCAGTCCGTCGCCGTATCACCCGCCCAGCGCCACAGGTGGTCGGCGCTCTCCCACGCCAGGCTCAGACCCAGGTCGGCATTGGTCGGCAGGGCCAGGAAGCCGGCGCATTTCTTCGTCGCCTCCAGATCGGCCGCCCCCGCCTCCATCCGCGCCGAGACGGCGGCGAAGATCTTGTCGCGAATCTTCATCGTGCCCGGCTCACCCAGCGTCTCCAGCGCCCGCGCATCGTGCCGTCGCGACAGAAGGGCGGCCAGGTCACGCGCACCGTTGGGCAGCAGCAGGTCCTGGTCGCCCTGCGACAGGCCGGCCTCGGCGCAGGCCGCGCGGACCATGCGGGCGCTCCAGCCCAGCGTAGGGGCCAGGCGAATCGCGGCATCCAGCACGGCCTGTTCGGTGCGGTCGCCCCAGTCGCCGGCGGCTTCGTTGGAAAGGTGTGGCGCATCGGTCATGGCCCCACTGTACCTGCCCCGGGCCTGCCGCGCGACAGCGCGATCGGGCGCGCGACGATCTGGACAGACGGCAGGGCTTGGTGTATCCGCACGCCTTCGCTCGCCGGGCTGTCGCCCGCGGGAAATGATTTTATTTGTCTGCCCGCCTCTACAGGACGCGGCGGGCGGCCAAAGGAGAGTTCAACCTGGTACAGATTTTCGTTCGCGATAATAACGTCGATCAAGCACTGAAAGCCCTCAAGAAGAAGATGCAACGCGAAGGCAGCTTCCGGGAAATGAAGCGCCACGTGCACTACGAGAAGCCCTCGGAGAAGCGCGCCCGCCAGAAGGCCGAGGCCGTTCGTCGCGCCCGCAAGCTGGCCCGCAAGCGCATGCAGCGCGAAGGCCTCCTGCCCCCTCCCAAGCCCCGCGTCCCGCGCCCCTAAGGGATCGCGGAGACCCAAGATTTCAAAGGCCGCCCCGGGACACCGGGGCGGCCTTTTTGATTCGGGCCTCGTCCTCTCCCTCCCCGTTCGGGGACGGTGGTCGGAGCGCAGCGGAGACCGTGTGGGGGCGGCAAGGCAATGCGCCCCGGAGGCGACTCGATCGCCGGCCCGCCCCACCCGTCGCTGCGCGACGTCCCTCCCCCGAGGGGGAGGGAGAGTTCGGGGCTCTACCGCTCCCCGCCGCCGATGGCCGTGGCGAAGCTCTTCCAGCTCAGCTTCACGTCCGACAGGGCCCCAGCCCGGAACGCGCGTCCGGCCAGCCAGACCATCAGCAGCGCCACCGCGAACATCCCCGCCATGGTGCCGATGACTTCGATCAGCGGCGGTTCCGACGGGGCCCGGGCGCTCATCAGGAAGGGCGTGAAGAAGGGCACCCACGACAGGAACCGGATCGCCGGCGCATCCGGGTTCACCAGCGACATCTGCACGACCAGGATGGGGATCACGAGCACCATCATGATCGGCCCCATCAGGGTCTGGGCGTCGCGCGGTGTCTCGCAGAAGGCGCCGATGGCGGCGAACAGCACCGCGTACATCAGGTATCCGCCGACGATATAGGCCGCGAAATAGAACAGCAGCCCGTTCGTCATCAGCACCGATCCGACCTCGGCCGCCACGCCCGGGGCCGCCGAAACCAGGCCGAACGCCCCGATCCCGCCCCAGACCACCAGCACGGTCAGCGTCAGCATCGCCACGCCCAGCACCTTGCCGGTCAGGATCTCGGTCGCCGAGGCCGACGACAGCAGGACCTCCAGGATCTTGTTGGATTTCTCCTCCATCACGCTGTTCAGCAGGATCGAGGCCCCGGTGATGATCAGCGACCACAGGATGAAGCACATGGCCAGGCCGATGACGCCGGGCAGCCGGTCGCGCAGAGACACCTCCCCCGCCCCTGCCGACCGGGGCGAGAAGACGCCGATCTCGGGCCTGAAGTCATCGGTGCGGTCGACCACGGCGGCGTCGATGCCGGCCGCCTCCAGGACGGCCTTGCGGTTGGCGTCCTTCAGGGCATCTCTCACGAAGTCCTCGACAGTGTCATCGGACGCGCGCGCCGCCCAGACCCGGGCCCCCGGACCGTCCCCGGACCGGGTCAGGAAGACGACGGCGTCCAGACGATCGGCCTTGGGCGTCTCGTCCGTCAGATACCGTCGCACGACGGCGTCGCGCGCCGGACCGGGCGCGGCGGTCGCCAGATCGGCGGGCACGTCCACGAATCGCAGACGCGGCTGGGTGATCGTCGCCAGGGCGCCCCGGGCCGCCTCGGGAGGGGCCCCGGCCGACGCCGCCGCCTTCTCGGCCGCTTCCCGGGCCCGCGTGTTGCGGCGTTCCGTGTCGTCCGCCAGCGTCTTTCGGACCGCCTCGGCCAGACCGGATGCGGCGGGCCCTTCCTCGATCAGGGCCACGGCTCGCACCGTGTCCGCCCCGCGGATCAGGAGCGGCAGACCGCCCCCCAGCACCGCGAACAGCGGAAGCGCCAGCAGCGACAGCCAGAACCCGACCGTGCGGGCATAGGCCAGGTATTCCCGACGCGCGATCAGCAGCACACGGTTCATTTCGCGGTCTCCAGGCTGGCGGCAGGTCGGGCGACGCTCTGGTCCTGGTCGGGGTGGTCCCCCGTCAGGTCGATGAAGGCGTCATGCAGGGTCGGCTCCTTCAGCTCGAACCGCCTGACGTCCAGACCCGACACGAAGGCCGCCTTCAGGGCCTCCTGGCCGTTGGCGCCCGGGGCCAGCGCGGCCTTCAGCAGCCGCACGCCGCCCTGATCGGACTTTACCTCGACGCCGGTCACGCCGGGCAGGGCCGCGACGGCCCCCTCGGCGATCTCGCCTTCCAGCTCCAGGAACCGTCGCGAGGTCGCCCTCGCCTCCCCGACCGTGCCGTCGAACGCCTTACGCCCGCGCGCGACCAGCACGACCTGATCGCACAGCCGCTCCGCGTGCTGCATGACGTGGGTGGAGAACAGGACGGTCGCGCCGTTGGCGGCCAGATCGCGGATCACGGTTTCCAGTCCCTGCTGGTTGACCGGGTCCAGTCCGCTGAACGGCTCGTCCAGGATCACGAACTCCGGCCGGTGCACGACCGAGGCGATCAACTGGACCTTCTGCGCCATCCCCTTGGACAGCTCCTTCATCTTCTTGTTGCGCGACGCGCCCAGCCCCTGGGCCTCGAGCATGTCCCGGGCGCGCTTGCGGCCCTCGGAGTCCGGCAGCCCCTTCAGGGACCCGAAGAAGGCGATCGCGTCGACCGGGGTCATCTTCTTGTAGAGCCCGCGCTCCTCGGGCAGGAAACCGATCCGGTCGCGTACCTTGCGTCCGTCCGGCGCGCCGAGGATCGAGATGGACCCACTGGTCGCGCCCTGCAGGCCCAGGATCATGCGGATCGTCGAGGTCTTGCCCGCGCCGTTGGGGCCCAGAAACCCGCAGATCGCGCCCTTCTGGACCTGAAAGCTCAGGTCGCGAACCGCCTGGAACTCGCCATAGCGTTTGCTCACGCCATCCAGAACCAACACCGCCATCTACACCACCCCCCAGCCTGACACGCACTAGGGGTAGCAAAGGGCCGCGATGCCCGAAACTGTATTCGGCGTAACGATCAGGCCGCGGGGACCGGTGCCCCCGGCATGTCCACGGCCACCTCGAACACCTGCCCCATGACCCGCGACGGGTTCACCTGGGCCCCATCCCGGCGGACCTCGAAATGCAGGTGGGGACCGGTGGAATAGCCGGTCGATCCGACCAGGCCGATCCGCTCGCGCGGTCCGATCCGGTCGCCCGACGCCACATCGATGCGGCTGAGGTGGCCGTACAGGGTCGTCAGGCCGTTCGGGTGCCGCATCTCGATGAAGTTGCCATAGCCCGACGGATCGTGGCCGATGCGGATGACCTCGCCCTCCGCCGCGGCGAAGACCGTCGTGCCCGTGGGAGCCGCGATGTCGACGCCCTTGTGCATGCGCACGCCGGGCTCCCCGCCGAGCCGCCGCATCCCGAACCGGGAGTTGATGGCAAAGCCGGGCACCGGTTCGCCGAACGTCACGGCCCGCATAACCGGCCCCGCCGGTTCGGCCACGGCGAGGACCGGGACCGCTTCCGGCATCTCGAGCTCCCCGATCGACGGCGCAGCGGCGGGTGCCATGGCCATGGCCAGGACGGCGACGCCGATCAGGGCGGCGGTCTGGCCGGAGTGGGTCAGGAGGGATCGGACGGCGGGCGGCAGTCGGCGCATGAATGTTCGGCTCGGGCGGCGCTTTTCGGAAGCAATGGAGCAGCGACGGAGCAAGGCCCGCAGGGGCGACCGACGCTGGCGAGCCGCCGTTCTAAGACTCCATGGGGCCACTTTGGGGCGCGCGGCGTGGCAGGACGCCGCACCCCGGAACCGATCGCTCAGCCCCGGCGGTAGAGCGCGCAGACCAGGGTGAACAGACGTCGCGCGGTCTCGTGGTCGATCTCGATCTTGCCGTCCAGCCGCGCTTTCAGCAGTTCGGCCCCCTCGTTGTGGAGCCCCCGCCGGCCCATGTCCACGGCCTCGATCTGGCTCGCCGACGACCCGCGCAGCGCCTCGTAGTAGCTGTCGCAGATCATCAGATAGTCCTTCAGCACGCTCTTCAGCGGCGTCAGGGACAGGGCGTAGGTGCGGGCGAAATCGATGCCCGTGATGTCGAAGACCAGGCGGTTGTCCTGCAGGGACAGCTTCAGGCCATAGGGGCCGGCGTCGGCCCCCTCGGGCGTGAAGACGTTCTTCTCCACCAGGTCGAAGATCGCCACGCGCCGCTCGTGCTCGATCTCGGCGGTGGCCGACGGCAGGGTCGCCTCGTCCAGGTCGACGGAGGCCAGGCGCTGGTCTGTCATTCGCCGGTTCCATCCAGATGGGTGGGCGTGACCCTCGCTTGCCAGCGTTCCGACAGGTCGGCCACGACCGCGTCCAGGCATTCGACGTCGACCCGCAGGTCGCCACCGCCTGCGAACATCAGGATCACCTTGCCGCTGGGCGCTTCGCCCTCGATGAAGTGGATCGCCAGCAGCTCGAGCGGCGTATCGGGCAGGCGCGGAAGGCCCCGGCTCTTGACCGCCAGGACGTCACCGAACTGCATCGCGGCCCGCACCCAGGTGCCTCCGCATTCCCAGCAGAACCGGCTGAGCTCGATGGTCAGGCGTCGTGCGCCCTTTTCCCAGACGATATCGGCCGGGCGCAGGATCGAGTCCTGCAGCGCGGCCGAAATGATCGCGAGGTCCTCGTCGTCCTCGGCCAGCAGGCGCAGGGGCGCGTTGTTGCCACCGGCCGCCCGGATGGCCTCGCTCTCCTCGGCCGTCAGGGCCGCAGACGTCTGGGCCTCAGTGGTCATCGCCCGGTCCTTCGACAGGCGGACCCTTGACCCGCCGGATGTCCGCCCCGCACGCCCCGAGTTTTTCCTCGAGCCGCTCGAAGCCGCGATCCAGATGATAGACGCGTCCGATGGAGGTTTCACCCTCCGCGACCAGACCGGCGATCACGAGGCTGACGGAGGCCCGCAGATCGGTGGCCATGACCGGGGCCCCCTTCAGCTGGTCGACGCCGGTCACATGGGCCTCGCCCGCATGGACCGAGATGTCGGCGCCCAGTCGCATCAGTTCGGGCGCATGCATGAACCGGTTCTCGAAGATGTTCTCGTGGATGACGCTGACCCCTTCGGCCGTCGTCATCAGGGCCATGAACTGGGCCTGCAGGTCGGTCGCGAAGCCCGGATAGACCTCGGTGGCGACGTCGACGGCCTTCAGCCGCACGGCCGGATCGCGTTTGACGATGACCCCGTCGTCCGTCGGCGTGATCTCGACCCCGGCTTCCACCAGCCGGTCGGTCAGCGACTGGATCAGGTCCGCCCGCCCCTTGGTCAGGCGCACTTCGCCGCCGGCCATGGCCGCCGCGCAGACATAGGAGCCCATCTCGATCCGGTCCGGGATCACCGACCACGCGCCCCCGTTCAGCGAGGTCACGCCCTCGATCACCAGGGTGTCGGTGTCGATGCCCTCGATCCTGGCGCCCATCATGACCAGGCAACGCGCCAGGTCGCCGATCTCCGGTTCGCGCGCGGCCCGCTTCAGGACCGTCGTGCCGCGCGCCAGGGTCGCCGCCATCAGGGTGTGCTCGGTCGCGCCGACCGAGACGAACGGGAACTCGATCTCCGCGCCGCGCAGGCCCCCCGGCGCCATGGCCGAGACATAGCCCTCCTCCAGATGGATGGAGGCCCCCAGTCGCGTAAGGGCGTCGATGTGCAGATCGACCGGGCGTGCCCCGATGGTGCATCCGCCCGGCAGCGAAACCTTGGCATGCCCCGTGCGGGCCAGCAGCGGCCCCAGCACGTTGAAGCTCGCCCGCATCTGCCGCACGAGGTCGTAGGGCGCGAAGGTGGAGGTGATCTCGCGCGCGTCGAACAGCGTCTCCTGCCCGTCCGCTCCGTCGCGTTCGGTGACGGCGATGCCGAACTGCTGCAGCAACCGCCCCAGGAAGTTGGTGTCGGCCAGACGCGGCATATTGGTCAGCAGCAGGGGCTGGTCGGTCAGAATCGATGCGGCCATCAACTTGATGGCTGAGTTCTTGGCCCCGCTGACGGGGATCGAACCGTGGAGGGTGTGACCTCCGTGAACCGTGATGCTGTCCATGTCGTCCTTGAGACCGCGAGGATCTTGCGTCCCGGCGAGCCGGCTATCTAGCGCGGCGCGGCGCAGCGGCGAAAGGGCCGAGAGACGCTGTCGTGAAAAGTGTTCAGCTGTCACGCCGATCGGGGCGGACCGCCTTTCGCCTGCGCAGATTGTCCCGCAGGGCCTTGGCCAGCCGATGGGCCCGTTCGCTCTTGGCGATCTGCTCGGGCGTCCGGGCGGTTTCGGAGGGTGCTGCCTCGGCGGCGGCCGGTGTCGTCTCGGGCGGCTTGGTCATCGCATCAGTCAGCACCGGGAAAACTTGCCCGGCAAGCAGAAAGAGGGCTTCCCCCCCGACCATCCAGTGGCTATACGGCCGCTTCTTCAGATTTCGCCGCCGTAGCTCAGTGGTAGAGCGCATCCTTGGTAAGGCTGAGGTCGTGGGTTCGATTCCCCCCGGCGGCACCATCTGACGACAAAGGCCCGGTCGAGAGACCGGGCCTTTTTTCTGTTCTGCCGTGTGGCCTAGGGCCGCTTGTCCGGGTCGCGCTCGCGTCGGTCGATGTCGCTGCCCGCGACCCTGACCCGTTCGGAGAAGAACGGATCGTGGGCCAGCGGCCGATGGCCGTAAAAGTCCGTCGGACGGTACCCCCGGTAGCCCAGGCCGTCGTATCCGTAGCCCTGATAGCCGTAGCCATAGTCGCCATACCCGCCGTAGCCATAGCCGTTGCGGCTCTGCGAGAAGCTGAGGTCGAGCCGCCCGTTCTCACCGATGGGCAGCGAGACCCCGACGGCCACGGCACTGAAGTCGCCGGTTCCCACCGCGCCGCTGGCAAAGCCGTGCATCTTGCGATCGTCGACCGGCCCGCGATCCGACTCGAACGGGGCGTTCGCCGCCGTCCTGGCGCCCACCCAGCGATCGATCTGCTCGGCGGTGGTCAGGGACTGGGGCATCGGGGTGATCATCGACGCATCGGGACGGGCGTCCGTCGTCGGGGCGACCGCCCCCACCACGACCGAATCAGCGCCGCGCGGAGCCGTGGACACCACGCCGTCGGGATCCGATCCGGCCAGAAGACTCGCGAGAAGGACAAGGGTCAGCATGGCATCACTCCGCTACAGCCGTCATCCTAGCTCGGATTGAGGCGGAAGGGTGAACATCAGGCAATGCCGTCCCCGCGGCCCAGCGGATCCGGCAGCGGGCGACCCTCCTCGACGAACTGCAGGGCGACCGAGTTGATGCAGTAGCGCAGGCCCGTCGGCGGCGGGCCGTCCGGGAAGACATGGCCCTGGTGACTGCCGCAGCGCGCACAGGTCGTCTCGGTCCGCGTCATTCCATAGGACCGGTCGACGATCGCGGTCACGTGCGCCTCGTCCACCGGTTCGGTGAAGCTGGGCCAGCCGGTCCCGCTCTCGAACTTGGTGGTGGCCTTGAACAGCGGCAGGCCACACTCGCGGCAGCAGAACACGCCGGGTCGCTTCTCGCCCAGCAGCACGCCGCAGAACGGGGCCTCGGTCCCGTGGCTCAGCAGCACCCGCTTCTCTTCGGCGTTCAGGTCGGCCTCCAGCGCGACACGCTGGCTTTCGCTCGGCGGCGTCAGGTCGAAGCCTGCGGCGGAGCGGACGGGATGGGCGTTTTGGATGTCGGTCATGGAACGGAAATAGGAAGGCCGGAACCGGGTTCCAACCCCGTCCCCTTCCCGCATCCGCGGCCTTTGAGTTCGTTGGACTCAGGGTGTGCAACGAAGTGCAAATTAGGGTCTTGAAAATCAGTCACTTGCACGTGTTGGACTCGGTTTTTCCGAGTCCAACACGCGAAGATCGGAAGTGGCCTTCAGGCGTCAAAAACGCCGTCCACATCACTGGTTTTAAACAGCTATCTGTCTCAACCGGCGCAGAATCACCCTCCCCCGCCAAGGGGAGGGTGATGATGGCCTCAGCTGCCGAACAGCGTGGCGACCCAGGCCCGCACGGCCGTCTCGTCGGCCGGATTGCCGGCGTAGGCCAGGCCCTGGGCCGGGATGAACGGCTGGTTGTTCGGGCGCTCGCGGCTGGTCCACGCCTTGTGGCCGTAGCTCAGGTCCGAATAGTTCGAAGGCAGGCGGGCGACGGTCGGCTCGATGAAGATCGAATCGGTCGCCGTGGTGGAGCCCGCGATCCGGACGTTCGGCAGCTTGGACAGCAGGTCCAGCGTGTCCAGGCAGCCGCCCGAGCAGCCCGCGTCGACCAGCACGACCACAGGGCCCTGCACCGGATTGGCGGCACCGGTATCGGCCACGGCCGGCCGGCCCGGCAGGGTGAAGGTCTGCTGACCCGCGGCGATCGCCGTATCGAAAGCGGCGACGATCTCGCGGGTCTGTTCGATGACCGGGGTCGATTCCTGCACGAAGCGGGGATCGGCCTCCATCCGGCCCAGGGTGGCGGCGTACCAGTCGCGGTTCCCGGGGGTCGCGCGATAGGTGATCGCCCCGGCGGCCGGCTGGCGGCTGACGGTGAACTCCGGCGTCCAGATCCGGTTGGCGAGGCCATAGCCACGCGCCGTCGAGGTATAGGCCGAGGCACCCGAGGCGGCGCGCAGGTCCAGCACGAAGCCCTGCGGTCCGCGCAGCGCGGCCGCCTGCCCCTCGATCTGGGCGTTGAACGCATCCCAGCCCGCGCTGTCCGCGAACGAGTGGACGTTGACCCACGGACGGCCGTTCACGGTCTCGACGCTCAGCGGCGTGGCCGTCGGCATATAGACGGTGGCGCGGTAGGCGGCTTCCAGATCACCGGCCGCGAGCGGCACCGGCCGCAGGTCGGTCGCGCGGGGGCGACCCCGCTCACCGCGCTTGAACTCACAGGTCGACGGCACGCCGGCGGCGAAGGGGTTGTTCCGGTTCCAGAGCAGGTAGGGGGCCGAGGTCACCCGGCCCGCTTCGGTGTCGAGATTGCCTTCCCACCGGTCCAGCTTGCCGCGCGCATATTCCTCGATCGGCGTCAGATTGCAGGAAACGACGATGTCGCCCACGCGCGGCGCGTTGCGAACGCCGGGCTTCACATAGGTGACTTCGTAGTGCCCGTTCCGCCACCCGGTGGCGACGCCCGGCCAGCTGGTCCCGAAGAAGGGCCCGAAGCCTTCGTACGACGGAGTGATGGAGATGTTCGAATCACGGAACCCGCCGGCGTAGTAGCGCATCAGATAGGCGTGGCTGTCGCCGGAGTTGACCTGGCCCAGCCGCCCGTTGGCATCGGCCAGACCGGCGTCGATCCAGGCCCGGAAGGTGTCGCCCGCAGCACCCGGAATCACGGCCGCCGGATGATTGTTGCGCAGGGCGTCGTGCGCCGCCTGCAGGTCGGCCTGGGCCAGACCCCGGAAGTCCTGCGCGGACACCGCACTCGCGCTCAAGGCTACAGTGGCCGCTGCAACAGCGGTCAGGAAACGGATCATCGGCGAACTCCAGGCCAGAAATCTATGGTTCGGCGGAGAGTTAAAGCCGATCCCATGCGACCTTGCCAACCCACTACGGCGAACGCGTGACGGTTCGCCCGATGCGGGAACCCGCCCGTCTGACGTTTACACCGCCCCGGCGGCATCCTACCAACCGCGCATGTTCTCCAAGATCCTGATCGCGAACCGGGGCGAGATCGCCGTCCGGATCATCAAGACGGCCCGCCGCATGGGCATCCGGACCGTCGTGGTCCATTCCGACGCCGACGCCGGCTCCATGGCCGTCGAGATGGCCGACGAGGCCATTCACATCGGCCCCTCGCCCGCGGCCGAATCCTATCTGGTCCAGGACAAGATCGTCGAGGCGGTCAGGCGGAGCGGCGCCGAGGCCGTCCACCCGGGCTTCGGCTTCCTGTCGGAAAACCCCGTCTTCGCCCGGCGGCTGGAGGCCGAGGGCATCGCCTTCATCGGCCCCAACCCCCACGCCATCGAGGCCATGGGCGACAAGATCACCTCCAAGAAGTTCGCCGCCCAGGCCGGTGTCTCGACCGTCCCCGGCTACATGGGGCTGATCGAATCCGACGACCACGCGCTCCAGATCGCCAACGAGATCGGCTATCCGGTCATGATCAAGGCCTCGGCCGGCGGCGGCGGCAAGGGCATCCGCGTGGCCCACTCCGACGCCGACATGGCCGAGGGCTTCTCCGCCGTGAAGGCCGAGGCCCTGACCGCCTTCGGCGACGACCGCGTCTTCCTCGAGAAGTTCATCATCGACCCGCGCCACATCGAGATCCAGGTGCTGGGCGACAAGCACGGCAACATCGTCTCCCTGTTCGACCGCGAATGCTCGATCCAGCGCCGCAACCAGAAGGTCATCGAGGAAGCCCCCTCCCCGCTGCTGGACGACGCCACCCGCAAGGCCATGTCCGAACAGGCCGTCGCCCTCGCCCGCGCCGTCAACTACGACTCGGCGGGCACGGTGGAGTTCGTCGCCGGTCAGGACCGCAGCTTCTTCTTCCTGGAGATGAACACCCGGCTCCAGGTCGAGCACCCCGTCACCGAACTGATCACCGGCGTCGACCTGGTCGAGCAGATGATCCGCTCCGCCGCCGGCGAGCGGATGGCCTTCGGTCAGGACGATCTGAAGATCGACGGCTGGGCCATCGAGAGCCGCATCTATGCCGAGGACCCCTATCGCGGCTTCCTGCCCTCGATCGGCCGACTGGTCCGCTACGACCAGCCCGAGGAAGGCGAACAGGACGGCTACACGGTCCGGAATGATTCCGGCGTCCGCGAGGGCGACGAGATCTCGATGTTCTACGATCCCATGATCGCCAAGCTGAACACCTGGGCCCCCACCCGCATCGCCGCCATCGAGGGCATGAAGCGGGCGCTGGAGGACACCCACCTGCAGGGCGTCGGCCACAATGTCCCCTTCCTCGCGGCCGTCATGGACCAGGAGCGGTTCCGCTCCGGTGCCCTGTCGACCAGCTATATCAAGGACGCGTTCCCCGACGGCTTCAAGGGCGCGGCCCCCGACCGTCGCCGCACCGACATCCTGATCGCCACGGCCGCCGCGATGAACGAGATCCTGACCGAGCAGTCCGGCGATCCGTCCGACCGCACCGACTGGATCGTCCTGATCGACCGCGACGCCCACGGCGTCTCCCTCGGCTACGACGACGAGGAGGCTCTGACTCTGGACCTCGCCGGCGAGGATCGCGCCCTGCAGCTGTCGGACATCGACTGGCGACCGGGCCTGGCCCAGTTCCGCGGCGTCCTGGACCACGAACCCTTCACGGCCGAGGTCGCCCGCATCGCCGACGGCTTCACCATCCGCACCGGGGCCACGACAGCCCGGGTCCGCGTCCTGACGCCGCGCATGGCCGAGCTGTTCGCCCGCCTGCCTGAAAAGCAGGCCGCAGACACCTCGAAGCTGATCCAGTCCCCGATGCCCGGTCTCGTTGTGTCGATCGCGGTCGAGGTCGGCCAGGAGGTCAAGGCCGGCGAAACCGTCGCCGTCATCGAGGCCATGAAGATGCAGAACATCCTCAAGGCGGACCGTGATGGGGTCGTGAAGGCGGTGGGTGCCAAGGCCGGCGACCCGGTGGCCGCTGACGACGTGCTGGTCGAGTTCGCCTAGCCGAGGCCGGCGATCGTCTCGAGCACCTCGTCCACGGCCGCTTCGGTCGTGGCCCAGGAACAGACGAACCGCACCGAGCCGTCATCGAACCGGTAGCAGGCCCAGCCTGCTGCATTGATAGCGGCGTGAGCCTCGGGCGGCATGCGCACGAAGACCGCATTGGCCTCGACAGGATGGGCGAGGATGAACGGGGACCGCGTGGCGATCCCGGCCGCCAGCCGCTGCGCCATCAGATTGGCATGGGCGGCCCCGTCCTCCCAGGCGTTGGACTCCAGCATCCCGAGGAAGGGTGCCGCCAGGAAACGGCCCTTGGAAGCGGTCTGCCCGGCCTGCTTCAGCCGGTTGTCGACCCGGCGCGCCAGGGATCTGTCGAACATGACGATCGCCTCGGTGCACAGGCCACCGGCCTTGGCCCCGCCGAATACCAGCACATCGACGCCCAGACGCGCGATCTGGGTCAGATCGAAACCGGCCGCCGCCGCGTTCGCCAGCCGCGCCCCGTCCAGATGCACGCCGTAACCGCGCTCCTTCACCGGCTCGATCAGATGCCGCAGCTCTTCTTCTGTATAGACGGTGCCGTATTCGGTGGACTGGGTCAGGCTGAGCGCGGCGGGCGGCTGGCGATGCCCGACCTCGGGCTCGTCCAGGGCCGCTTCCAGCGCGCGACTGTCGATCTTGCCCGACAGGCCCGGAAGGCCGATCAGGCCGACACCCTGTCCGAAAAAGCCCGGAGCCCCCGTCTCGTCGGTGCAGACGTGGGCGGCGTGATGGGCCAGCACCGCCTCGTGCGGATAGGCCAGCATCGACAGGGCGATGGCGTTGGCGGCCGTGCCTGAGAACACGAACCGGATTTCCGCATCCGCATCCAGCCGACGCCGGATCTGGTCGGCGGCCCGCGTGGTGATGTCGTCGGCCCCATAGGCGCGCGCATAGTCGGCGTTGGCCTCGATCAGGCCACGCAGGGCGGCCGGGGCCATCCCGGCGGTGTTGTCGGAACCAAAATCGTAGCGCATCGCCGCTCAGGCCTCGTTCTGGTCGCTGTCGCGGCCGGGATCGAACCCGGCGCTGAGGGGATTCGATCGGGCGCGCAAACCGCGCTGGCCCTCGGCCGCCAGCGGCATCGGGTCGTCGTCGCCATAGGGGACCGCGACCTGGTGCGGGAACGGGATCTCGATGCCCGCGGCGTCCAGCGCCTCCTTGGCCGCCTGGAACACGTCGGCGCGGGTCTGCCAGTAGTCTTCCGATTTGGTCCAGGCCGTCAGGGTCATCTCGACCGAGCTGTCCAGCAGGTTGGTGACCCCGGCCCACGGCGCGGGATCGGGCAGCACCTTGTCCTGTGCGGCGGCGGCCGACGTCAGGGCGTCCTTGGCCGCGTTCAGGTTGTCGCCGTAGCCGACGCCGATCTTCAGCTCCATGCGCCGGTTCTTCTGGCCGGACAGGTTCAGGATGATGTCGCCGAACACCTTTCCGTTCGGGGCCATGATCTTCACATTGTTGGCGTCGGACAGCTGGGTGAAGAACAGATCCAGCCGCTGAACCTTGCCGACATTGCCGCCGATATTGACCAGATCACCCACCCGGTAGGGGCGCAGGATCAGCAGCATCACACCCGCGGCCACATTCGACAGCGTGCCCTGCAGGGCCAGGCCGACGGCCAGCGAGGCGGCACCCAGTACCGCGATGATCGAGGTGGTCTGGACGCCCAGACGCTGCAGCACCGCGATGAAGCCGATCAGGAAGACCACGACCCGCACCACCTGAACGGCGAAGCTGAGAACGGTCGGATCGTGACGGAAGCCGCGCACACGGCCCAGAGCCTTGCGGGTCGCCGACGCAGCCCACCGCGCCGCGAAGATGGTGGCCGCCAGAATGGCGAGGGCGATGGCCAGATTGACGGCAAAGTCGCCGACGATCTGGGTCAGCTTGGCCATCATGGCCACATCCAGCGTCGTCGCCCGCTGTCCTGCGGAGATCAGGCTGTTCAAGGGGTTCTCGGTCGAAAGCATGTGGCGGTCTAACGCCTTGCCGACGGATTGGAACCCGTCGCGGACGAAAATCCGCCTCTCGACGGCGATGGCGCGCGGCCTCAAGCTGCACGCGCGCTGCGGAGTCCCTGTCCCTTGAAGAAGTCTTCCCTGACCGTCGGCGTCGACGTGCCCTGGGTCACCAGCTGGACCGGGGAGATCCTTCAGGGCGTGCGCCCCTGCGCCTCGGTCGGCGGTCGCCTGGCGCTGACCCAGGCAGAGCACGCCGGCTACGGGCGGCCCGAGTATTCGAAAAACCACCTGCTGCGCCAGCGCCTGACGGTGACGAAGATGCTGTGTCCCATGTGCGGGGAAGCGACCGCCCCCGATGACCGGGTGACCCAGGTCGCCCGCCGTATCCCGGCCGGTCGACTGCGCGCCTCGGGTCGGGGGGCCGGTCTTTCGCCGCACATCGGCGACGAACAGGTGCTGATCGATGCCGGGGCCATCGCCCCCCTGCACCGCCGCTGTTCCGACCTGTCGCTGCAGCACTGCCCGCACCTGCGCGCCGAACCCGACATCGATGTCCGGCCCTTCCCCGCCCGATGGACCATCCTGCCTCTGCTGATCGAGGCGATCGCGCCGAGGCCTGCAGGGCACGCCCTGATCCCCGGCATGGGTGCGCAGACTTCGGTGCCCGTGGTCACCTTCCTGCAGCTTTGCGGGGTGTCCGAAGAGGTCGACCGCGCTTGGCGCACGCGCCGTAAAGCGGCCTAGCCGGCTTTCGCCAGACGCCCGCCCCCGCCCTCGATGGCGTCCAGCAGGTCCATGACCTCGGCGATGGTCGCGGCTTCCCGGGCCGGCTTGTCCCAGCGGATCCGGCCGATGCGGGGAAACCGCATGGCGACACCCGACTTGTGCCGCGGCGACCGGTTCAATCCCTCAAAGGCGATCTCGAGGACCAGGCCGAAATCCCGCTCTGCCCGCACAGACCGCACCGGACCGAACCGATCGATCGTGTGGTCGCGCACGAACTTGTCGAGCTGCTTCAGCTCCTCGTCGGTGAAGCCGAAATAGGCCTTGCCGACCGGCGTCAGCACGCCCTCCGGCGTCCAGACGCCAAAGGTGAAGTCGGAATAGAAGCTGGAGCGCTTGCCGTGCCCGCGCTGCGCATACATCAGCACGCAGTCGATGGCATGCGGATCGCGTTTCCATTTGAACCACGGCCCCTTGGGCCGCCCGGCAACGTAGGCGCTATCCCAGCGCTTCAGCATCAACCCCTCTGCCGCTGCCCCTACTGGTGGATCGGCGCGCAGGACCGCCAGGGCGTTCCAGCTGTCGTAGGCGACGACCGGCGACAGGTGCAGTCGGTCGCCGGTGTGGCCGGCCACCATGGCCTCCAGTCGCTCGCGTCTCTCTCGCAGCGGGCGCGCCCGAATGTCCTCGCCGTCCACCGCGAGGGCGTCATAGGCCACGATCGCCGCCGGATAGGCCGCCATCGTCTTGGTGTCGATCGTCTTGCGATTCAGCCGCTGCTGCAGATCTCCGAATGGTGCGACCTGGCCCTCGCGCCAGACCAGCAGTTCCCCGTCGATGGCCCCTTCGAACGCGAGCGCGTTCATGACATCCGGAAAACTGCCCGAAATCTCGTCGCCCGTGCGCGAGTACAGCCGCTTGACCCCGGCCTCGATCACGGCCTGGACGCGGATGCCGTCCCACTTCCACTCGGCGGCGTAGTCGGCAGGGGCCAGTTTGGCGAAATCGACCGCCTCGTCGATGGCGACGGCCAGCATGACCGGGCGGAACCGCCCCGGGGCGTCCGGGCTCGGTCGCTCGGCCCGGCCCTCCAGCCAGGCGAACAGGTCCGCATAGGGCGGTTCGAGCCCGTGCCAGACCTCCTCGATCTCGGACACGTCGACGGGGTCGAGCGCGATCGTCGCCTCGCCCCCGGCCGGATCGGGGGCTTCGGACGCCGTCTCGGGCCGCACCATCGCCGTCGCGGTCTTGGCCAGCCGGGCGGACAGGCCGACCCGCAATGCGCCGGTCACCAGCTTCAGCAACGCCCACCGCCCCTTGGGAGCCAGAGCATCCAGCCACCCCTCGATCAGCCCCTGGACCTCGCCTCGCTTGGCGGTGGACAGGGCATCGACGATCTCGCCCAGCTCGGGCTCGCGGTTGGGGCGGTGGTCGGGATTGCCGGGCCAGATCAGGGCGACCGTCTCGGCCAGGTCGCCGACATAGTCGTAGGACCAGCGGAACAGCACCGGGTCGACCCGCGCCTCGACCGCCCGGCGGATCATCGCCGGCTTGGCGGAATCGAAACTGAGTTCCCCGGTCAGGGCGGCCAGGGCCCAGCCGCGGTCGGGATCGGGCGTCACGCGCAGATAGTCGCGCAGGAGCACCAACTTGGCGTTCCGGGAGCCTGTCAGCGACAGACGATCCAGCAGTTCGGCGAAGGCGCGCATGAAGCCTCATCTAGGCACAGGTCACTGCAAACGCGAGAACGCCCCGGAGGTCTCCCTCCGGGGCGCAGATCGTCTGCGGAAGACTGGTCGCCAGGCGACCCGGCCTTTAGTTGAATAGGCCCGCGATGACGGCGGTGATCAGGCCACCGGCAACAGCGGCGAGGACGACGTCGTTTCCGCTACGGACGTAATGGTACCCACGCGGCGGCGCCCGCAGGCCGTAGCGGCTATAGTCGTTCACGACATAGCCCTGCTGATAGTAGCTGGGCAGGCGCTGGCCGTAGGACCAGTTGCGAACCTGATAGCCACGGGGCGGCGCGTACCGGGGCGCGTTGTAGCGACGCTCCGCGCGCTGCCAGCGATCATAGGCCCGGGCCTGCTGGCGGTAGTCCTGGCGGTCGTCGCGCCGATCCTGGCGATATTCGCGACGATCATCCCGGCGGTCGTCACGACGGTCGTCGCGACGGTCCTGTCGTTGCTCCTGGCGGTCGTTGCGATCGTAGCGCGACTGGGCGTCGGCGGCCGAGGCGACCCCCATGGACCCGGCGGCGACCAGGGCGGCGAGAGCGGCGGTGGTGAACTTCTTCACGGGGGTTACTCCTGATGCGTCGGACTGTCCGACTTGCCCTCACCCTAGGAGTTACGCCTTGAGCGGTGCCTGAACGGCGCGCGTCAGGTGCCGTTCAGGCGGCCGCCGCCGTCTGGACACTTTCCGTCGCGCCCTGCATCGCGGATCGCCCGCCGCGGACCTTCTGCATCAGCTGGGCCAGGGCGGCGAAGTCGATCGGCTTGTTCAGATAGGCGTCCGCTCCGGCGTGCAGGCCGGCCTCATGATCCTCATGCCGCGCCGACGCCGACAGCACGGCGATGGGCGTTTCCGCGTTGGCGCCCGCCGAGCGGATCAGGCGCGTCGCGCTGAGTCCGTCCATTACCGGCATGTTCACGTCCATGATGATCAGGTCGAAGAGCTGGCCTGCCGCCATGTCGACGGCGATCTGGCCGTTCTCCGCCGAGGCCGTCGTATGTCCGGCCGAGCCAAGCCACGCTTCCAGGATCATGCGGTTGACCGGGTGATCCTCGACGACGAGGACCGACAGGCTGTCGCCCTCGCCCACCTCGGCGTCGATGGCCTCGGCTTCCTGCATCGGCTGCCATTCCACGACCTCGGCCTCGACCGACAGGGTGAAGGTCGATCCCTGGCCGACGATCGATTCGACCTGGATGTCCCCGCCCATGATGTTGGCCATGCGTCGTGCAATGGTGAGCCCCAGGCCCGTGCCGCCAAACCGACGCGTCGAGGAGGCGTCGACCTGGGTAAAGGGCTGGAACAGCCGCTCAAGATCCGCAGGCGCGATGCCGGCCCCGCTGTCGGTGACCGAGAAGTCGAAAGCGACCCGCTTGTCACTGATCCGGCGCGACCGGACGACGTAGTGGATCGTGCCCGTGTCGGTGAACTTCACGGCGTTGGACAGCAGGTTCTGGATGACCTGACAGACCCGGAGTGGGTCGCCCCGCACAACCGAGGGCGTCTCGCCTTCGAAGGTGGAGACGAATTGCAGGCCCTTGGCCTCCGCCTGCGCGGCGAACGGCCCGGTCACGCGGCGATGGAGGTCTTCCAGACCAATGTCGATGACCTCGAACGTCATCTTGCCCGCCTCGATCTTGGTCATGTCGAGGATGTCGTTCAGCAGGTGCAGAAGGTTGTCGCCCGAGTTGCGGATGATCGACAGATATTCCCGCTGGGTCGATTCCAGCCGGGTCGATCCCAGAAGCTGGGCCGCGCCCAGCACCCCGTTCATGGGCGTGCGAAGCTCGTGGGAGATGACGCCCAGGAAGTTGGACTTGGCCTGGTTGGCGGCGTCGGCCTTGTCGCGCGCACCCTGCAGCTCCTCAATCAGGTGGGCCTGATGCTCCTGGAAGGCCTTGATTCTTTCCTCGCGCAGCATGGTCATGGTGACGAGGACGAACAGGCCGGCCGCCGTGAACGGCATGATGCTCAGGAAGGGCATGAACTCCGGCCCGCCCCACAGGCTGCCCAGGATGATCAGGGCCACGACGGAGTACGGCGACGAGATCACGATGGCCTGTTTGGGAGAGCTGCGAAGCTGCGAGAAGACCAGCACATAGCCGCTGATCAGCAAGGCCACCGCCAGGGACTGGCCGAAGCTGCTCGGCGAGAACCAGGCCAGAAGCGGCGCGGACGCCCAGGCGGCCGTCGTCACGGTCGCCACCGCCGGGAAGATCAGACCCCAGCCTGCATCCACACGGCCGCTCATGCGCCGCTCGAAGGCCCCGCGCACGGAGCCCGCCGCCACGGTCGCGACGAACCAGAGAACGGCCTGGAGCGTGCCCACCGTTCCCCAGAGCCCGACGGCCCAGCTGGCGATGATCAGATAACGGAGATACTGGGTCTGCAGGATGGCCGTTAGGGCCTGGGCGGCCTCCCCGGCCCCGCTCCGCGCGCCTTCGAGGCTTTTGCCGATATCCTCGGAGCCAACCATGCGTTTCCCGATGCCCAGTGAACAGTCCCGTTCATGACGCTAGGGCGAACGTTCTAAGACGACGTGAACGGTGGTTTACCGGCTCAACCTTCGGCTTCATCCGGCGTCAGGGCGCGGATCGAAAGCGCATGGACCGGCCCGGCCAGTTCCTCGGACAGCAAGGCGTTCACGGCGCGCTGGCGCTGCACCCGTCCCTGGCCGACGAAGGCCGCCGACACCACGGTCAGGTTGAAGTGGCTTTCGCCGCCCGGTTTCGCATCCATGCCGCCTTCGTGATGGTGTCCGGCATGTCGGGCGCTGTCGTCCTCGATCTCCAACCGTGTCGGTGCGAGCGCGCCCGTCAGTTTTCTGCGGATAATCGTCGCGATCGGGCCTTCAGACATATTCGCTTCCTTGATGGTGACCAAATCGACCCTACACTGTGACCAATGCCAGCGTCATTCGAGTACAAGCCCCGATTCAGGGACATGCGGATCAAACCCCCCAAGGCCGGTGAGGCCGAGGCGGAAGCCGATGTCCTGCACCTGAAGCCGGGCGAGAAGCCCTGCAACTGGCCCGACTGCGCCAAGGCCGCGACGGCGCGCGCGCCCAAGTCGCGCGAGCGGCTGAACGACTTCTACGATTTCTGCCAGCCGCACGCGGGCGAGTACAACAAGAGCTGGAACTTCTACGCCGGCATGAACGAGGCCCAGATCCGCGCGGCCAAGGAAAACGAGGCCATGACGGGCGGTCGCCCGACGTGGGAGATGAAGGCTGGCAAGAACAGCCGGGAGGCCGCCGCTTTCGCGGCGAAGATGGGCACGGCCAATACGACGGGCGCTGGCTCATGGCGCGACAGCTACGGCCTGTTCGGCCGCAAGGGCGACCAGGCGGCCCAGCACCCCACCGAGGACCGCCGCGTCGGCAAGATCGAACGCGGCGCTTTCGCCGACCTCGACCTTGAGCCCGGTGCGTCCAAGGAGAAGATCAAGGCCGCCTATCACGACCTGCTCAAGCGCTGTCACCCCGACCACAACCAGGGCGACCGGGGCGCGGAGGCGAAGCTGGTCCGCGTCATCAAGGCCTACAAGATCCTCAAGAAGGCGGGCATAGCCTAGCGCGCGTCGCCGGGGCGCCTATCTGCGAAGCTCCCCAACGAACTACGGAGCCTTCCCATGGACGTCCTCTACAAAGCCCACGCCACGGCTTCCGGCGGCGGCCGCGCCGGTGGCCGGTCGCACACCGACGACGGCAAGATCGACGTTGCCCTGTCGGTGCCCAAGGCCATGGGCGGTGACGACGGCCCCGGCACCAACCCCGAACAGCTGTTCGCCACTGGCTATGCCGCCTGCTACCTCGGCGCGCTGCGCCTGGTCAGCGGACAGGCCGGAACGCCGGTCGGCCCGGACACCAAGGTCCACGCGGGTATCGGCTTTGGCAAGAACGACCACGGCGAGGGCTTCAATGTCTCCGTCGACCTCAAGATCACCGACCACGGCCTGGACAAGGCCGTCATCGACGACCTGATCGAGAAGGCCCACCAGGTCTGTCCGTATTCGAACGCCACCCGGGGCAATGTGGACGTCTCCCTCAGCGCCGAATAGTCAGCGTAGTATAAGGTTTCTGTCCATAATATTGAAAAGGCCGGTGGCATTAAAGTCGCCGGCCTTTTCTTGTTCATCGGCGAATGGAACAAATATCGAACAGAGTCGCTGTAAGGGTTCATAGCGCGAGGAGCGCTGAAGATTATGGATCGCAGCCAGACGACCAATACGCGTATCCCCACAGCGCTCTCGAATACATCGGAGCTTCAGGACACCTTCGATCTTCAGACCCTCAGCGCCCGGGGACTGATGCGGGACCTGTCCGATCTCTTGCAGGCCCTGCGCACGCTGTGGCTCCGGTCCACGAACAGCGTCCCGATCTGAGCAGACCCTCTTGCGTCCAAACGTCGTCATCGGCGTCTGGACGCGGGCAGCGCTGGACCCGGCCCGCCGGGTTTTCTAAGGGAGGACATGGCTCTTTCCGACTCCCCGCTGGGCGCGACCCCTGATCCCCTGTTGACCTTCGAGCCTCACCGTCAGGTGAGCGTGCGCGAGGCGTTCGGCATCGATGCCGACATGACCGTGCCGATGTTCGACACCGTCGACAGTCATGTGCCCGAGGCGGACCCCGCCTATCGCTTCGACCCCCAGACCACGCTGGCCATCTGCGCCGGCTTCGCCCACGATCGTCGGGTCATGGTCCAGGGCTATCACGGCACCGGCAAGTCGACGCACATCGAACAGGTCGCCGCCCGCCTGAACTGGCCGCTGGTTCGGGTGAACCTGGACAGCCACGTCAGCCGCATCGATCTGGTCGGCAAGGACGCCATCGTCCTGAAGGACGGCAAGCAGATCACCGAGTTCCGCGAGGGCATGCTGCCCTGGGCCATCCAGCGCCCGATCGCCCTGGTGTTCGACGAATACGACGCCGGCCGTCCCGATGTGATGTTCGTGATCCAGCGCGTGCTGGAAGCACAGGGCCGCCTGACCCTGCTGGACCAGAATCGCGTCATCCGCCCCAACAAGTGGTTCCGGTTGTTCGCCACGACCAACACCATCGGCCTGGGTGACACCTCAGGGCTTTATCACGGCACCCAGCAGATCAATCAGGGCCAGATGGACCGCTGGAACATCGTCACCACCCTGAACTACCTCGACCACGACGTGGAGGCCGAGATCGTCGCCGCCAAGGCTCCCGAATGGGCCACCGCCGACGGCCGCCGCGCCATCGCCGCCATGGTCCGCGTCGCCGACATGACCCGTAACGCCTTCATGAACGGCGACATCTCCACCGTCATGTCGCCCCGCACGGTCATCACCTGGGCCCAGAACGCCACCATCTTCGGCGGCGACCTCGGCCTGTCGTTCCGCCTGACCTTCCTCAACAAGTGCGACGAGCTGGAACGTCCGACGATCGCCGAGTTCTATCAGCGCGCGTTCGGCGAGGACCTTCCCGAGGCGGCAACGCGGGTGAAGGTCGGCTAGAGCCTTACCGCTTCCGGAACCGCACCGCCTCCGCCGCCAGCCCGGCCCCCCAAGGGTCGGTGTCTTCCTTCGGCTCCGGCACGAACGGCGCTTCAGGCAGGCTTCCCGCCACGCCGCGCATCGCCAGAGCCAGGGGCTCGGCGAGTACCGCCAGCATCCGCAGCGGCTTCTTCTTCGCATCGGTGACGTCCCAGCCCTCGGCAGCGAAAGCCTCGACCTGATCCAGCGGCGACAGGCGCTCGATGCCGTCCCAGTCATCGGGGCGGGCGGCGTCCTCGGCCGCCTCGGCGGTCAGGCCGAACACCGCCATCAACACCGCGTCGACCTCGGGGAACTCGTCACGGCGCGACGGGTCGGCGTGGCCGGGCTTCATCAGGGCCTTGGCCTCGAGGTCGGCGATACCGGGCAGATCGATCAGGCGGCGAAGGGCGGGCTGGGTCATCCGCCCGATCTAGCCCGACGTCACCCCTTATCCAAGCAAGGCGTGGCGCAAAGCCTCAGCGCAGTTCGATCCGCCGCGCGCCGGCCGGGATCAGAAGGTCGCGACCGGTCCATTCGGCCCCTCGCCCGTCGATCCGCACCCGCGTGGGCAGTGCCTCGCCCTCGGGCCACGGCAGGACAAAGCCGCCCGGTGGCTGGGTCCGGCCGTCCAGCGTCAGGACCGTCGTCGCCCCCGTCCGCCTCAGCCCGTAGGTCAGCGGGCCATAGGGCGTGCGGACCTCGCGAACCCCCACGCCGGTCGCGCTTGCGATCCAGGTCATGGGCAGGCCCGCCGCCAGCACCAGGGCATCGTCCGCGTCGCGCTCGTAGACGAACATGTCGAGCGCCGAGCGGATGTAGTCGGAGCTGATCCAGGCATGGGGCATGTCGCCGATGAAGCGCGGCTCGCGCAGGTCACGCCCCACCACCTCGGCCCAGCCGTTCCAGGCCACGGGCCGTCGATCGGCGAAGAAGAAGTCCAGCGCCGTCATCGCCCGCTCCCGCTGGCCCAGCCGCACCAGCGCCCCGACATTGCGCAGCTCGTACGGTGTGTAGTCTTTCCAGTCGGTCCGGTTGGCGGCGCGGGCGGTGAAGTTCTCCCAATATTTCTCGAAGGTGCGGATCAGCAGACCCTGGGGCAGCTCGGCCTGCAGCCCGCCCGGCGACAGGCCGATGGTCGTGGAGGTTGCGTCGAAATCGCCGCGGTCCGCCGCCCCCGCGATCCAGTCGATCCGGTGATGGATGGCCGTGCCGGTGATGGAGGCCGTCACGTCGGCCGCGAATTCCGCCCGCGCCGCCTCGATCCGCGCCGCCGCCTCGGTCTCGCCCAGCGTCGTGGCGATGAAGGCCGCGTCCCGGTACCCCAGCAGCCCCCAGAAGTCGTCCCAATAGGACCAGGCCGCCCGGTCCGAATAGCCCTCGTGGCTGATGGAGGGGGGCAGCAGGCCGAACAGGTGGCGCGTCTCCGGCGTCCGGTTCGCCTCGACCCGCGTTTCGGCGCGCAGGCTGTCCATATAGGCGATCGCGGCCTGGACCTGGGGCCAGACCGACCTCAGCTGCGTCACGTCGCCGGTGTAGCGATAGGTCTCGGCCGCCAGGAAGATGAACTCGCCGTGGCTGTCGTTCTCGGGCACCGGATCGGCCCCCCGGCTGTCGACGCAGCACGGCACCTTGCCGTTGTCGAACACATAGGGGGCGTACCAGCGCAGATAGTCCTGGCTTAGGTCCGCATGGCCCAGCCGGTTCAGCCCTTCAGCCATCATCGCGCCGTCGCGGATCCAGGATCGGTTGTAGCTGCGGGTCCCGGGCTGCAGGGTCGGACCCTGGCGCGACATCAGCATGTGCGCGAGGGAGGTCTTCATCGTATCCTCGATCCGCTGGCCCTCAGGCGGCAGGATCAGGTCGAACCGGTCCAGCTTCTCGCGCCAGCCCGCGGCGACCCGCGCCGCCACCGTGTCCATCGCCGCCTCGACCGAGCCGGTCGCCGGCAGGGCCGGACGCTGGCCAGCCAGCGCGGCGACCCATCCGAAAGTCCGCGTCTCGCCGGGGGCCAGGGTTACCGTATAGGTCAGGGACCCAGCCATCAGGCCCGTGGCGTCGGACTGGACCCGGCGCGACACATCGGCGTCCGTGCCGTCGGCGATCAGGCTCTGGGGATCGGCGCCGGCCTGGAAGGTCGACAGGCGCACGTCGTCCGGCGCCACCAGGGGCCGGACCCGCAGGGCGTCGTTCAGGACCAGCTCGGCCCCCGTCCACTGGATCTGCTCAAGAGGACTGGCCCCACCCGGGACCGCCAGGAACTGAACAGGTCCGTTGACCTGCATCGGTCGCGCCGCCAGCGCCAGCGTCAGGGTGCGCGCCCGGCTCGAGGTATTGGTCAGGTCATACCGGCCATAGAGCGATGCCGCGTCGGGTGCTCCCTCCGCCATCGCCGTGACCTTCAGCGTCCAGTCGTCGTGGATCCAGGTCACCGCCGGGATCGGCAGATCGTCCTCGATCAGGGCCTGCCCGATCTGCACGTCCGCCCAGCCGACCAGCCGGCCGTTGTCCAGCACGAACGGCTCGATCGACGGTCCGCCGCGCTTCAACTCGATGGCCCCGTCCTCGGAGATGAGGCCGCTCTCGCCACCCCCGTCCACCCCGACCAGCGTCCAGTAGGGCTGCTCGCCGACGAACCCCCGGGGATAGTGGCCGCGCCGCGACTGCCCGGCGACGGCCGTCAGGAAGGCCGTTGCGTCCTTGCCGAAGGCCAGCGGCTCGACCCGCAGGTCCGTCAATCCGTAGACGGACTGCGCAGGGCCGCTGGTCCCCAGTCCCGCGCCCATCTGGCCCGATCCGTCGCGGGGCCGCAGCGGCTGCTGCAGGTCCAGCCGCAGCCAGCGTGCGCTGGCTTCTGTCGTCATCAGCCAGTCGGTGCCCCCGTCGCCGTCCGTGACCCGCGCGATCTCGCGCCACTGCCGCCGGTCGGACGAGGCCATCACCCGATAGCGTGACGCGGCCTGGCCGTTGGCCCAGCGCAGCGTCAGCCCCCCGAACTCGCGCTCGTAGCCGAGGTCCAGCGTCAGGGCCTGCTCGCCGCCGTCCGCGCTGACCCAGGCCGTCAAAGGATCGTCGTCTACACTGAGCGCCGCGACGGCATTCCCCGCCGCGCTGCTCGCCTCGACCAGCGGACGTGGCGGGACCGAGGGCTCGGGCGAGAGGGTGCGCAGCGACAGATCGTCGATCTCGATGAAGCCCCTGCCGCCCTCCCCGGCCGTGACCACGAATTCGACCCGTTCCGCCCCTCGGAACGTGCGATCCGGCTTGGGTCCCCAGGCCCAGGCGACCTGCCGCTTCTTGATCGTGAACAGGGCCCAGCCGTCGGGGAAGGCGTAGCGGGTCGTCTGGCGCCAGTGGACGTTCTCGCCGGACGCATCGGTGAACTTCACTTCGAAGGTGTTGGTCGGCCCGGCGCCCCGGACCCAGAAGCTGATCTCGTAGTTTTCGGGCACCTCGAACGACAGGTCGCGCGCGGCGAAGGCGTACCCGGACCGGCCGTTGAAGTCGTAGTCCAGCCTCAGGGCGTCACCGCGATGGCCGGGCACCGAAGACAGGGTCGAGGTGACGTCGGTCGAGGCGTCGGCACTCCAGGCCGTGATGTCCTCGAAGCTGTCCAGCGCACGCGACGACTGCGCCTGCGCAGGCACGGAACACACCAGGGCGACGACCAGACCGAACAACACACGCATACTCAACCCTTAACACTCCCGGCCAGCATTCCCCGGATGTAGAATCGCTGAAGCGCCAGGAACAGGATCAGCACCGGGGCCACGGTGATGACCGCCCCCGCCATCATCAGCTCGACATCCTGGACGTGCTCGCGCGACAGGGCGGCCAGGGCGACGGGCAGCGTATAGTTCGACTGGTCGGTCAGGATGATCAGCGGCCACAGGAAATCATTCCAGCTGCCGAGGAAGACGAACAGGCCCAGCGTCACAAGAATCGGGGTCAGGGTCGGCAGGACGATGCGGCGGAAGATCTGGCTCTCGGACGCCCCGTCGATCCGCGCGGCCTCCAGCATCTCGTCCGGGATCGACAGCGCATACTGCCGGATCAGGAACAGGCCGAAGATCGAGGCCAGCCACGGCACCAGCGCCCCGGCATAGGTGTTCACCAGCCCCATCGACTTCAGCATCAGGAACAGCGGCAGGGTTCCGATCTGCGCCGGGATCACCAGGGCACCGATCAACAGTTGAAACAGCCGGTCCCGGCCCGCGAACCTCAGCTTGGCGAAGGCGTATCCCGCCGGGACCGTGAACAGCAGCGCCAGCCCGGTCGCCATGGTCGCCAACGCCAGGCTGTTGACCATGTAGCGACCCATGCCCTGGTTCACGAACAGGTCGCGGTAGTGATCCAGCGTCCAGCGGTTGGGGATCAGGGGCGGCGGGAAGTTGGCCGCCTCCCCCGTCGACATGAAGCTGACCGACAGCATCCACAGCAGCGGGAACAGGACCAGCAGGCCGATGATGGCCACGCCTACGTTCAGGGCGATGTCGCGAGCCTTCATGTGTGCTCTCCGCCCAGACGGCGCGACACGGCCAGCTGGATCATGGTCACGGCGAAGATGCACATGAACAGGATGAAAGCGACGGCCGAGGCCGACCCCAGGTTCCACCATTTGAAGCCCTCTTCGTACATGAAGTAGAGCACCGTCACGGTAGACTGGGCCGGTCCGCCCTGCGTCATCACATAGGGCTCGGCGAACAGCTGGAAGAAGCCGGCGACCGAGATGATGGAGACCAGCAAAAGCGTCGGCGCGATGGCCGGCAGCGTCACGTTCACGAACCGCGCCCAGGGCCCCGCCCCGTCGATCCGCGCGGCCTCATACAGGTCGTCCGGCACGGTCTGGAGCACCGCCAGGAAGATCAGCATGTTGTAGCCGAAGATCTTCCAGACCACGAACAGCAGGATGGCCGGGATCGAGGTCCGCGGATCCCCCAGCCAGTCGACGGCGGGCAGGCCCAGCGAGGTGATCGCCCAGTTGATGACGCCGTATTTGGTGTGCAGCAGATAGTTCCAGAGCACCGCCGTGGCGACCAGGGTGGTGACGAACGGCGCGAAGAACACCACCCGCCAGAAGGGCCGCCATTTCACGGTCCGGGCATTCAGGATCACCGCCGCGCCCAGCGACATGCCGATCGCCAGAGGCACCCCCAGCACGCTGAACACCACGGTGTTCTTCATCGCGCCCCAGAACAGGGGGTTGGTCAGCAGCCGCTCGTAGTTCTGCAGACCGACGAAGCGAAGGTTCCCGAGGTCGGCCAGTGCATAGATGTCGAAATCGGTCAGGCTCAGCAGCATGGCCGACAGGACGGGCACAACGAAGAAGACCGCGATGGCGATCAGGGACGGCGCGACGAAGCCCCAGGCCGCGCGCTCGCGACGGCTGATGCGGCCGGCGCTCATGCGGCCCGCCCCTGTTCGATCATCCAGCGCCGCTTTTCCAGCAGGCGGTCGGCGCGGCGGTCGATCTCGGCCCCCGCGGCCGCGACGGTGAACTCACCCCGGACCATCCGCTCGGCCACAATCTGCATTTCGGTGACGATCCGCTCCCACTCCGGCACCTTGGGCACGGCCTTGGCGCGCGCGAGCTGGCCCTTGAACGCGGCGACATACGGGTCGTCGGCGACCCTCGGCGCGGCCCAGGCGGACGGCCGCGCGGGCAGGTCGCCGGTGAGGACGTTGAACTCGGCCTGGGTCTTGGGGTCGGACAGGAACCGCACCAGCTTCCAGGCCGCCTCCTGGTTCGGCGACGACCGGAACACGGCCAGCGACGACCCGCCGGGGGCCGAGGCGCCAGGGCCGGTCGGGCCGGGCACGCCCGCCGTCGTCCAGTGCGGCTGAATCTCGGGCGGCAGGCGGCTCTTCATGTCGCCGATGGTCCAGGGGCCCGAAAAGTAGAAGCTGAAATAGCCGCGTGCGAACTCGGTCCAGACGTTGGAGATCTGCGTCGAGGACGCCAGCGGGGCCAGGCCTTCGTCGAACAGGCTCTTGTAGAAGCCCAGCGCCGCCTGGAACGACGGGCTGGAGAAGTTGCCGCGCGTAGCGTCGTCCCGCAACAGGGCCTCGTCGCCCTGAAGCCCGAACGTCAGAAGCTGCTCGAACTCGTTGACAGGCAACAGGATCGCATAGTTTCCAGACCCGGCCGCGCGCTTGACCGCATGCATCGAGGCCTTCCACGTCTCCCACGTCGTGGGCATGGCGTCATAGCCCGCCCGGGCGAGCAGGTCGGTGCGATAGAAGAACAGCCGGGTGTCGACGTACCAAGGCGTGGCCACGCTGCGGCCGTCGATGGCATTGGTTTCCAGCACCGCCGGAAACTGGTCCTGCGACAGGTCGGCGGCGAAGGCCGGCGTCGGCGACAGGGCCCCGATGGCCGACAGCTCCGCGACCCAGGTGTTGCCGATCTGGCTGAGGTCCGGCATCGAATTGCCCGCATAGGCGGTCAGCAGCTTCTGGTGCGCCGAGGTCCAGGGCAGAGGCTGCACCTCGACCTTGATGCCCGGATTGGCCGCCTCGAACGCCGGCATCATCGTCTGGACGCTCGTCCCCTCCGCGCCCATGGCCCAGAAGGTCAGTCGCGTCACGCCGTCCGACCGGCCGCACCCCGACAGTGCGGCTCCCGCTCCGCCCAGCAGTCCCAGCGCGGCGCGGCGGTCGATCATGCGTCCAGCCATCCGCCGGTGAATCCGGCCCGCTGCAGGCCGCGCAGCAGGTTCGGCTCGCCGTGCATCAGGCGCCATATCAGACCGGATCGCCCGTTCTCGATCATGGCGACGATCGGTCCCTGGTCGATACCCAGATAGTCGCCGTCGACCCAGCCGATGTCGGGGATGATCCGCCCATGCTGCAGACGCCCTTCCCGCTCGGTCAGGGTCGGATTGAACGAATCCAGGAACCCCCACTGTGTGTAGATGGCCTCGCCATAGCGCGCCTTCATGGCCTTCAGGCAGGCGGTCACCTCGGTCGGGGCGAACGGATAGCTGGCCATGGCGGCCGTCGGCGCGATCGTGCCGTCATCCCGCTCACCCGGGCCGCGTGCCGAATAGCTGAAGAACTCGCGCTCGCGCGCATCGATGACCTGTTTGAAGTCGCCCGGCCCGTCGCAGGCCGTCAGACCCCACACCTCGGCGGAATAGCCGTCCCAGCCGCCGGGATTGTCGACGGCATACTGGCGCTGGGCCTGGACCGCGCGGCGGCTGTTCTCGAAATAGTCGATCGGCCGGCCCGTCATGGCGGATTTTCCGCGCATCCAGGCGTCCTGGATGCCACGGAAATCCACGAACATGTGGCTGTACTGATGCCCGAACAGCGGGGCGAATTGCAGGTAGGGCTCGCCCCCCTGTTCGGCGAGACTGGTTTCATAGGCCGAGGCCCACTCGTCCCAGACGGCCGCGGGGACCGGATGGGTCGGGCTACCGATCGCCATCAGCAGCAGCAGCGTACCTTCGTTGTAGATGAACCAGTCATGCGGGATCGCCCCGGTCTCGGGGTGCCAGCCCATCGAGATCCGGTTCGGCCGGACCACGGCCCAGTCCCATTCGACCCGTTCATAGAGTCCCCTCGCGATGTCCCGGATTTCGACCTCGTCGGCATGCCGGCCGTCGAAGAAGCGGCTCGACACCAGCATCCCGCCCAGAAGCAGGGCCGTATCGACGGTCGATAGTTCGGTTGTGCCGAACCGGTGCCCCGTCTTCATGTCGATGAAGTGATAGAAGAAGCCCTTGTAGCCCGCGACGCCCGTCGCCTCGGGCCCCTGCGGCAGGGCTGCGAAGTAGCGCAGCGTGATCAGGGTCCGCTCACGCGCCTCGGCCCGCGTCATCCAGCCGCGTTCGACGCCGATAGGCCAGCAGGTCAGGGCGAAGCCGACGGCGGCGATCGAACAGAAGGATTCGGTCGGCCAGCGATCCGGCGTCATGCCCGTCGAACGGTCGGTCACGTGAACGAACCAGTCGAAGGTCCGGCGCTGAAGCTCTGCGACCTCGGGGTCCAGGGGGTTGATCCGGGCGGAGCGGTCCTGGCGCTGGCGCGCCTGGGCAAAGGCGGGTGATGCGGCGGCCGCCACCACCCCGGCGACGGTCGAAGCCATCAGAAATCTGCGTCGATCCATGGATATCCTCATACGCGGTAACAGCACCCTGGATCATTCAGGCGATGAAAAAATGGCCGCCCCTCGCGAACGGGGGGCGGCCAGTCTCAGGAGAAGACCTTAGAAGCTGAAGCGAGCGCCCAGCTGGATCGTCCGGGTCGGGAACAGGACCGTGGACGGGTTGCCGAAACGCGGATTGGGCGAGGCCGCCGAACCCGTGCCGCCATCGAAGCCGCTGTAGTTGTCGAAGTTGAAGACGTTGATGGCATCGACGAACAGCTGGACTTCACCCGCCTCATAGACCTCGATCGTCTTCGTCAGGCGCAGATCCAGGTTGCGATAGGCGAACGCGTTCGGGATCAGGAAGTTTTCCTTGTCCGGGTAGGCGCTGGACGGACGGTAGTAGAACCGCGAGCCCGTCCCGTCGAACACGTTGAACGGCGTGCCCGACCCCAGGGTCAGGATGCCGGACAGCTGGAAGTCATACGGCAGGTCGACGATGCCGTTGGCGACGATCCGATGACGCTCGTTCTGGGGCGAGTTGCGCATCGGCGAGCTTTCGACGCTGAAGCAGTCGAAGCAGAAGTTGTCGTCGCCGCCGTTCTGCGTCGCGTCCTGCAGCGTGTAGGCGATGTTCAGGCCCCAGCCGGACTCAGGCGTGTAGTTCTTGTCGAGCTTCACATAGAGGGCGGTGAACTCCCGCTCCTTGCTGTGGTCGCTGACCAGATAGGTCCGGTAGGGATTGCTTCCGCCCGGCGAGCAGAACCCGCCGTTATCGCCGAACCCGTCGCCATCGTTCGGCGCGTTGGGCTCACGGCAGCGGTTCAGGTACTGCCAGGTGAACTCGTTCTCGGTCTTGCCGTACGCGAGCGTGAACTCGGTCTGCCAGTCGCCGAAGCGCTGACGCAGGCCCAGATTGAACTGATCGGTCCGCGGCGGCTCGAAGTCATTCTTCAGCAGGAAGGCTTCACCCTTGGCCGGAATGGCGTTCAGGACGGGATCCAGACCGGCGGCGGTGAAATAGCTCGCTTGCCACAGGATCGGATCGTTCGAAGCGCCCGACGCGACGCCGGCCGGACGGCCCGTCGTCGAGAAGAAGGCATTGCGCGTGAAGTCGCCGCCCTTGGCCACTTCGTCGAAGGCGAAGTTGAAGTTGACGCGGTCGTAGTAGCGGCCCGCGCCACCGAAGATCACCGTCTCGCGATCGCCGAAGACGTCATACGAGAAGCCGATCCGCGGCTGATAGGCGTCCTTGAAGGCTTCGCGGTTGCTGCCGGTCGAGAAGTAGTCGTTGGCGTTGAACCAGCTGGGCACATAGCCCGCCGCCTTGCCGCCGTCCGTGGACGCGATCCACTGGTTGAGACCAGTGCGCATGTCCGCCGGCGTCACGTATTCGACGTTGTTGGCATTGTCCTCGTAGTCCCAACGGATGCCGATGTTCAGCTCCAGCTTGTCCGTGATCTGCCAGTCGTCCTGGGCGTAGATGCCGAAGACATTGTTATCCAGATCGACGGTCGGGAAACGGTTGCCCAGCTGGACCCGATACGGGATCGCAGGGTTGCCGCTGGCGTTGGTCGCGTTGTTGGGGTTCAGGTCATAGAAGAACTCGGGGTTACGACCGAATTCCTTGTCGACGACGTAGTTCTGTGCCGAGAACTTCACACCAAGCTTGATTGTGTGCGAGCCCCTGAACTCGAAGTCGGTGAAGGTCAGGTCGTTCCGGAACGTCAGGGTTTCGTCGGTGATCTGCTGACGGCTTCCCGAACCGCCGATGTTGATGACGGAGACGCCACCGAAGGGATCATAGGCGGCATCGAACACCCGGTAGCTGGCACCGGCTGTGTTGAAGTTCGACGCCGTCGGATTGTATTCGTAGTTGCGGTAGTCGACCGCCGCTTCGTTGACGAAGCCATTGCCCTGCCACTGATAGCGCAGGTTCGCGCTCTGGGTGGTCTGCTGCAGGCCGGACGCGCGTTCGAACGAGTTGGCACCACCCACGCTGGTCGTGTCGGCCTCGTCGCGGTACGTCACGCTCAGGTCGATCAGATGGCCGTCAGCCGGCTGGAAGCTCAGCTTGCCGAAATACAGGTCTTCCTCGAACGGCGTCGCGAAGGTGCCGATGTATTGGGCGAACTGCGTCAGATAGGCCGGGGTCTGCCGACCGAGGTTCACCGCAGCGGCGCGGTTTTCCTGCTTGTGCTCGTAGCTGCCGAAGAAGTGCAGACGATCCTGGATGATCGGACCACCCAGAGCCGCGCCGTACTGCTGGACTTCCAGCTCGGGCAGTTCCCGCTGGGCCCGGCGGGTGAAGACGTCGCGCGAGATGAAGCTCTGGTCGCGGTACTGGCCGAAGATTTCGCCGTGGAACTCGTTCGTGCCCGACCGCGTCACGGCCGTGATGATCGCCGACGAGGCCTGCTCGTACTCTGCCTTGAAGTTCTGGGTGATGATCCGGAACTCGCCGATGGCGGCCTGCGGGAACGGGTTGCCGCGGCTATCGTCCTGGCCGGCGATGCCGCCGCCGATGACGTTGGACTTCAGGCTGGCACCGTCGATGAAGGCATTGATCGACTCGGCGCGCTGCCCACCGGCCGTGATCGTGACCTCAGTTTCGTTCTGCGACACGCGCACGCCGGGAGCCAGGGCCGCGAAGTTCAGGAAGTTGCGGTTGATCTGCGGCAGGGTCTGGATCTGCTGCGTCGTGACGTTGGTGGCGTTCTCCGGCGTGCGGACCTCGGCCAGACGGCGGCCGGTGACGACGATATCGCCGACCGCGGTGCCTTCGCCGGCATCGGCGGAAACCTGCCCGCCCACGTCCAGATCGAGATTGCCCGTCTGGGCGACGCCCAGGGTCACGACGTCCGAGGCCGTCTGACCATCGGTGGTGGTGGCGGTGATCTCATAGGAGCCGGGGCGAATGCCGACGATCACATAGCTGCCGTCCGCGTTGACGCGACCGCGATAGGTGAAGCCCGTGGACTGCTCCCGGGCGACGACCGTTCCGCCCGATTCCCGCGTCTGGCCGTCGGAGACGACCCCGCGGACGGTGGACGTCGTGGCCTGGGCGGATGCCGTGCCGGCGGACAGCAGGGTCGCCATGGCCAGGGCCGAGGCGGCGCACAGGGCGCGGTTGCGAAGGGTCGTGCTGATCATTCTCACTCTCCGTTAGAGACGAGGCGGGCCGGCGCGGATGCGCCGCCGTCTAGGGTTGAAAACTGGGGACTTCCGCAGGACTGGCGGATGACAAGGCGCGGATGGATGGTTTCGCGGGTCGTGTCGGGGACGGCGTCGGGGAGACTGGTGGCCGCGATCAGACGCACCAGCCGCTCCATGGCGTGGCGTCCGGTCTCGGCGATATCGATATGCAGCGTCGTCAGGCCGGGCCGCACGAGCGCGGCGATGGGCACATCGTCGAAGCCGACGACGGCGATATCGTCGGGGCAGCGCAGACCGGCTTCCTGAAGCGCGAGCAGCGCGCCGATCGCCATCATGTCGTTGGCGGCGAACAGGGCGTCAGGGCGGTCCCGGCCCCGCAGCAGGGCCGTCATGGCCACATGTCCGGACGCCTGGGTGAAATCGCCGTTGTGGACGGCGGGCTCGAGGCCGGCCGCCAGAACGGCCTGCACGTATCCGGCCTGGCGCTCGCGGGCTTCCAGGTTCCCGGCGGGACCCCCGATGTGCGCGATGCGGCGATAGCCCATCGCCACCAGGTGTTCCACGGCCGCGACGGCCCCGCCCACATTGTCCACCGCGATCGACGGCCGACCCGAATCCGCCTCCCCGCCGTTCATCAGCAGAACCGGCAGACGCCCCGACAGATTGCCGGTCAGGTTGGCCGAGTCCAGATGCGGCGACAGCACGATCAGGCCATCGACACGGCCCCGCATGGAGCGGATGGCGGCCGACGCATCGGCAGCGTCGTCGTGCGAACTGGACACGATCAGATGCAGGCCATGGGCCCTGGCCGCCACGTCCATGCCGCGGATCAATTCGGAAAAGAACTCCCCGAACAGGTCCGGCAGGATCACCCCGACCGTGTCGGTGCGGCTCGTGGACAGGCTGCGTGCGCCCGAATGCGGGACGTATGAAAGGGCGTCGACGGCCTCCATCACCCGGGCGCGCGTGGCATCCGTGACGGCCCCGGCTCCGGTCAGCACCCGCGACACCGAGGCCACGGAGACGTGGGCCCGTTCCGCGACGTCACGGATCGTGGCGGCCTTCATCGAAGGCCGGCCCGCGTCGCGCGCTGCGCTGATTGTGAGGCAGTCTGCCCTGTCACACCGTGTCCTGAACCATCCCGGATCGTACCGGCCCCCTTTATCGAAGGTCCGTCGATAGATTACTGTAAACGGTTACATGCCACACCATGGTCTAGCCCCGCAAGTGCCGCAGTTTCGCCATAGCCGGGTTTTTTGAGGCCGCGCCTTGCTGCCGCCTGCGGCGGCCGACCGGTCGGCCGCCGCATCGCAAGCTCGCAATCGGCATACACCAACGACGAAAGGCCGTTGAAATACCGGGACTATCGATGATCCTGATGCGCTGTCAGGGACGGATTCGATCGTAGAACTGTTCGATCAGGTCCAGCCGTTCAGCTTGCGGCACAGGCTTGGCGATCGGCCCGTCGTTGGTGAATTCCAGCAACAGGTCGCCGGTCATCGCGGGCCAGTCCACCCGCCCCGGCCCGTTGGGATCACCGGTCTTGGCGAAGTCGGTCCAGTAATTCGCCATGTCGGTCGCCGCCCGCGCGTCCCGCTCCTGCAGCGGCCGGCCGACGGTGTGCAGATTGTCGAACACATAGGGGCGTTCCGAGGCGTGGGTCGCGCCCCCGCTGGGCTCCGGGTTCGATTCGGGCACCACGTCGAACCGGTACAGCCAGGTCGAATGTCCCGCCCCGGCGTGCAGCCGCGCGAGGTGCCGCGCGGGCTCGTTGAAGATCAGGTCGCTGACGACCGAGGTGTCATAGCCACCCTGCCCGCCATAGGCCGCGACCAGCGCCTCGTACTCGGCATCGGTCATCAGATCGTCGGTCCGGCCATAGGCCCCGGCATCGGACGGCCGGATCCACCAGAACTCTGCGCTGTTGGTGCCCAGGATCAGGGGCACAGGAGCCTGATGGCCCGCGGCGAAGGCCTCGACCACATCCTCGGTCAGCACCCGGCCGTCGACGATCAGATTGTCAGTGTAGAAGGCGGGCATGGGCGACAGCGTGCGCTCGGCCGGCAGGGCCCGCAGATCGTCGGCCGTCGCGCCGGCCAGCTGCACCGACCGCGCGAAGGCCACGCCCAGACTCTGGGCCGAGGGATGGCCGGGCCGATCCTGATCCAGCAGGGCCGATCTCTGACGCCCCAGTCCGGACTGGACGACGGCGCGATGGAACAGGCCTCGCGCGCCGGGCGCGATCATCAACTGGGTCACGGCCACGCCTCCGGCCGATTCGCCGAAGATCGTCACCTTGGCCGGATCACCCCCGAACTGACCGATGTTGTCGCGCACCCACTCCAGCGCCGCGATCTGGTCCATGACGCCATAGTTGCCCGCCGGTTCGTCGGGCAGCCGCTCCGCAGCCAGCGCGGGATGATCGAAGAACCCCAGTCGGCCAAGCCGATAGTTGACAGTCACCACCACCACGCCGCGCCGCGCCAGATTGGACCCGTCATACAGCCCTGCCGTCCCGGAGCCGTTGTTGTACCCTCCGCCGTGGATCCACAGCATGACGGGCAACGGACCTGCCGCGTTTTCGGGGGCCCAGACATTCAGCGTCAGGCAGTCTTCGCTCATCGGCAACGGGCCCACGCCGGGATCGCCGTTCGCGGGGGCCTGGACGCAGATGGCCCCGGGCCGGGTGGCGTCGCGCACATCGGTCCAGGCTGCCGGAGGGGTCGGCGGTTTCCAGCGCAGCGGCCCCACCGGCGGTGCGGCATAGGGAAGGTTCTGGAAGGCCGTGACCCCCGCCGCCGCCGTCCCCTGGATCCGCCCCTGCGCCACGGCGATCTGGGGTCCGGACTGGACGGAAGGGCTGGTCGTCATCAGGGCCGCGATCAGGCTTTCTAGGAACATGGGGCGATCCTTAGCAAACTTGACCCCGGGGGCAATCTTGACGGCGACGGCCGGTGCGCGCGGGGCGGCCCGCGGCCGATTTGGCAACCGGGGGCATATCGCGCTAGACAGGTGCCGGATATGTCGCGGAAAAATTCGTCCGCAGGTTGGGGTATATTGATGTCTGATGCCGTGCGTGGTCGACGCATCCTTGTGGTCGAGGATGAAGCCCTGGTCGCCATGCTGCTGGAGACGATGCTGGAAGACATGGGTTTCAGGCCGGTCGGTCCCGTGGGTGACATCGACACGGCCCTTGAGGTGCTGGCCGACGATTCCATGCTGGATGGAGCGCTGCTGGACGTGAACGTCGCCGGCCGCGAAGTCTTCCCCGTGGCGGCGGCGCTTAAGGCCAAGGGCGTGCCGTTCGTGTTTTCCACGGGCTACGGCGAAGGCGGCCTGCCCGAGGAATGGCGCGGCCAGCCAACGATCCAGAAACCCTTCACCGAGGATGCGGTCCGAACCGCCCTGTTCAAGGCGCTGGGCGTCGCCACCGTCTGAAATCCTTCAGGATTTCCTTCGCCGCATTGTGCCCCGGCGCGCCGGTCACGCCCCCTCCCGGATGGGCGCCGGATCCGCAGAGATACAGGCCGGGCACGGGCATCCTGTGATCCGCATGGCCCAGGACGGGCCGCGCGCTGAACAACTGATCCAGCGTCAGCCGACCGTGAAAGATATCGCCGCCGACGAGCCCGAACCGGCGCTCGAGATCCAGGGGCGTCAGCGCCAGTCGGCCCAGGACCGAGGCCTTGAAGCCGGGGGCCCACCGGTCGACCGTATCGATCATCAGATCGGCGACGGTGTCCCGGTGGTCGTCCCATGACCGGCCGTCCGAAAGCTGAGGCGCAACGTGCTGGCAGAACAGGCTGGCGACATGGGCACCGGCAGGCGCGAGACTGTCATCCAGCGTGGACGGAATCAGCATCTCGATGATCGGACGTCCGGACCATCCGGTCAGGCGCGCCTCCGCATGGGCACGGTCCATATAGGACAGGCTTGGCGCAAGGATGACTCCCGCCGTGTGATGATCCCCGGCAGACGGGTGAGCGCTGAAGCGGGGCAGTTCGGACAGGGCGACGTTCATCCGGAAGGTCCCGGATCCCGATCGATAGCCGGCCATCCGCTCGCGGAAATCGACCGGCACGACGGCCGGATCGACCAGCCGATCGAACAGCAGGCGCGGGTGCAGGTTGGAGACCACGGCCCGGGCCCGCACGACGTCGCCGGCCTCGGTCACCGCGCCGACCGCCCTGCCCCGCTCGGTCAGGACCTCCGACACCGGCGAATCGAGCCGGACCTCGACACCCTGTTCCGCGCAGGCCGCCGCCATCGCCTGGGTAATCGCGCCCATGCCGCCGATCGCATGGCCCCACGCGCCCTTGATGCCATTCACCTCGCCGAAGACGTGATGCAGCAGCACATAGGCCGATCCCGGCGTGTAGGGGCTGGCGTAGTTCCCCACGACGCTGTCGAATCCGAACAGGGCCTTGACCGGGTCGCTCTCGAACCAGCCGTCCAGCCAGTCGCCGGCGGACTTGTTGAAGAGGTCGAGCACGTCGCGGCGTGCCGTCAGGTCGAGCCCGCCGAGGCGACGCGCCAGGCCTGCCGCCTTCAGCATCTCGGGCAGGCCGTCCCGCCATCCGCCATCCGTGAGGTTCGGAGGCGTTTCCAGCACCATGGCCCGCAGCACCGCCGCGACCGTCTCGAGCCGGGCCTCATAGGCGGGCAGACGGTCGGCATCCCGGCTCGAGAACTTTGCCACCTCGGCCTGGGTGCGCCCTTGGCCAGCCGCCAGATAGCGCCCGTCTTCCTGGGGCAGGAAGTTCGCCATGCGTCGTTCCACGATCGTCAGGCCGTGCCGGTCCAGCGCCATGTCGGCGATCACGCGCGGATTCAGCAGGCTGACGGTATAGCTGGCGGTAGAGTTGCGAAATCCCGGGTGGAACGTCTCCGTCACCGCCGCGCCCCCGACCACGCCGCGCCGCTCCAGCACCGTCACCTTCAGTCCTGCGCGCGCCAGATAGAAGGCGCACACCAGCCCGTTGTGACCACCCCCCAGAATGACGACGTCGCGATCTTGATCGGCCATGTCCGTCTCCGTGCCTTCGCTTGTCACGCACTTCCGGGAGCCACCGTCACAGGCTCGAACTCCGGGTCCGTGGACCGTGGATCGACCTAGCCGCCCAGCAGGGCGGCCCGTTTCAGTTCGACCAGGTTCGACGACCCGGTGCAGAAGCAGCTGGTTCGCAGCTGGCGGATCACGATCTGGAAATGCTCGACGACGGCCTCCGTGGACTGGGTCGCAGCCACCAGAACCCCGGCGGCCTGCCCCACGAGATCGGCACCCAGCCGGATCGCCTTGGCGGCATCGACGCCGTCACGCACGCCACCCGAACCGATGATCAGGCTGTCAGGGCAGGCCTCCCGGACCGTCTCGATGGCCCGGGCGGTGGAGATGCCCCAGTCCGCGAAGGCCAGTGCGTGGGCCTTGTCGGCCTGATCGGTGGCGCGCTCTCCCTCGATCAGTCCCCAGTTCGCCCCCCCCGCGCCCGCGACGTCGACCCCGGCCACGCCCATGGCGAACAGGCGGCGCGCGGTGGCCGCCGAGATTCCGGCACCCGTCTCCTTGACGATCACGGGCACGCCAAGCTTGCGGATCAGGGCCTCCAGCGCCGCGCCGACACCCCACCAGTCGCGATCGCCCTCGGGCTGACAGGCCTCCTGCAGGGGGTTCAGATGGACGATCAGCGCATCGGCCCCGATCATGTCGATGATCCGACGCGCCTCATCGACCCCGAACCCGCGGGTCAGCTGCGCCGCACCGATGTTGGCCAGGATGGGCGTGTCGGGGGCCCGGTCGCGCAGGGACTGGTTCAGCCCGCCCCCTCCTCCGCCCTCCAGCGCGGCGCGCTGGGATCCGACGGCAAGCGCGATGCCCAGGGCCTGGGCCGCCTCGGCCAGATGGGCGTTGATGGCTTCGGCCCGCGCCGGCCCGCCCGTCATCGAGCTGATCAGCAGCGGAGCCTGCAATCGGCGCCCCAGAAAATCTATGCCCAAGTCGATCTTGCCGTGATCCAGATCGGGCAGCGCCTCATGGACGAACCGAACCGCGTCGAATCCCGCGTCCCGCGCATGGCGCCCGCCGCCGGCCAGGACCACGTCCAGATGCTGATCTTTTCGATCGGTGATGCTCGGTTCGGACAACACAGGCTCCGCAGCTTGGCGCGACCGTCGATAGGCGCAACAGAGGTGATCTGTCACGCTGGCAGCATCGGGGTCCAGAGCGTAGAGTCGCGCCATGCTCGTCCTCTGGTTCACCGCCCTGACCGTGGCCGTCTTCTTTCTGATGGAAGGGGTCGCCTGGCTGACCCATCGTTATGTGATGCACGGCCCGATCGGCTGGGCCTGGCACCGCGACCATCACGAGCCGCATGACAAGATGTTCGAGGTCAATGACCTGTACGGCGTTGTCGGGGCCTTGGGCGGGATCAGCCTGTTCGTCCTCGCCTGGCTGACCGGGCTATGGTGGATCAGGGCGATCGCGCTTGGCGTCACACTTTACGGCGTCGTCTATGCCTTCGTGCACGACGGACTGGTGCACCAGCGCTGGCCGTTTCACTGGATGCCCCGAAACGGATACGCCCGCCGCCTCGTCCAGGCCCACAAGCTGCACCACGCTGTTCAGACACGCGACGGTGCCGTCTCCTTCGGCTTCGTCCTGGCCCCCAATCCTCACCGGCTCAATGCGATCCTCAAGGCCCGGCGGGCCGAACGCCTGGGCGACATCGCGCCGTGAGCCCCGGACGCCAGACCGCCATCGGCCTGACCCTCGCCCTGCTGATCGTTGGCGGGTGGCTGACGCTCCACATCTGGGGCGTCTTCTTCCAGAGCCTCGCCTGGCCCGCGGTGGCCCTGGCTCCGCTTCTGATCCTGGCCCAGAGCTGGCTGGGCGCGGGCATGTTCATCGTCGCCCATGATTCGATGCACGGCTCACTGGCGCCGGGCCGCCCCCGCCTCAATGCCGCGATCGGCCAATTGTGCGTGGGGGCCTACGCCGCGTTTTCGTACCGGACGCTGAACGTCTGTCACCACCAGCACCACCGCGCGCCCGGAAGCGCCGCCGACCCGGACTTCCACGCCGACCGGCCCGAAGCCTTCGGTCCCTGGTTCATGGCTTTCTTCACCCGGTATTTCGGCCTGCGCGAACTGCTGATCGTCAGCGCCGTGGTCGGGATCTACCTGTTCGTCCTGAAGGCCAGCCCGCTGAACATGATGCTGTTCTGGGGTCTGCCGGCGATCGTCAGCGCGCTGCAGCTGTTCGTGTTCGGCACCTGGTTGCCGCACCGGCATGAGGCCCACGGTGCAGACTTCATCGACCGGCACAATGCCCGGACCCTGCAGATGCCGTGGATCCTGTCACTGCTGACCTGTTTCCACTTCGGCCTGCACCACGAACATCACAGCTCGCCGGCCACCCCTTGGTGGAGGTTGCCGACGCTTCACCGCGAAGGACTCAGACCCGCGTCCACAGAACAGGTCTAGGCGGCGCCGATTTTCCGCGGTCCAGGGTCTGGGTCCAGACGGCGATCAGGGCACCGCGCGCAAAGAGCCACAACTTCATCGGCCGGCTCACGGACACCCGACTGCGCCAGACGCCCGGTCCGCCCCGCCGGACCTTGCGGCCGATCTCGCGATAGACGCCCCGCGCCGCTGCGATGGCCATGGAGGACCGGAACGGCAGGCCGCGCAGGCCGTCGCGTGCGCTGTCGTAATAGGGCTCGGCCACCGCCAGCAGCCGCCGGGTCACGGCATGCACGGTCTGCCGGTTGGCGGGGTCCGCCACGGCCTCGGCGGTGGGCTCAAGGCCTGCCTCGAACAGCCAGTCGGCCGGCAGATAGACGCGGCCGCCCTGCGCGTCCTCGATCACGTCGCGAGAGATGTTCGTCAGCTGGAACGCCAGCCCCAGGTCCTGCGCGCGGCGCAGCACCTCGGGGTCGGTGACCCCCATGACCCGAGCCATCATCACGCCCACGACCCCGGCGACATGCCAGCAATAGGCCATGACGTCGTCCAGGGTGACGTAGTCCCTGTGCTCCACGTCCATCGCGAACCCGTCGATCATGTCCATCGCCCACCGCTCCGGCAGCCGGTGGCGGATCGCCACGCGCTGGAAGGCGGCAAAGGTCGGGTCCGACATCGGCTCGCCCGTCATGGCCCGTCGGGTCATGTCGTACAGCCGCGCCAGCCGACGCTGCTGCTCCTCGACGCTCAGTTCCTCGTGACCAAAGCCGTGGTCCTGCCCGTCGATCTCGTCGTCGCAGGCGCGACACCAGGCATAGAGCAGCCAGGCATCCTCTCGCACCGCCGGGTCGAACAGCCGCGAGGCAGAGCGGAAGCTCTTGGATCCCTTGGTGATCGAGGCCTTGGAGGCGGCGAGGACGGCGTCTGCGGTCACCGGACGGTCTGCCCCTGTTCCAGCATCAGCCCGGCCGTCGCCTTGGCTGATCCGACCACGCCGGGGATGCCTGCGCCCGGGTGGGTGCCGGCCCCGACAATGTAGAGGTTGTCGATGACGTCGTCCCGGTTGTGGGGCCGGAACCATGCACTCTGTGTCAGGATCGGCTCCAGGGAGAAGGCCGAGCCCAGATGGGCGTCCAGGTCCGTCTTGAAGTCCTTTGGTGTCCAGATCCGCGTCGTCACCAGGTCGCGCCGCAGGTTCGGAATGTAGCGCTCCTCCAGATAGTCGATGATCTTCTCGCGGTATTCCGGCCCCTTCACATCCCAGTCGATGTCGGCGGCGCCCAGGTGGGGCACGGGCGACAGGACATAGTGGCTGCTCATCCCCTCGGGGGCCATCGACGGGTCGGTGGCGCACGGCGCGTGGAGGTACAGCGAGAAGTCGTCGGGCAGGGTCGGGCCGGAGAAGATCTCGGAGATCAGCTCGCGATAGCGGGCCCCGAAACAGATCGTGTGGTGGGCCAGCTGCGGCTGCGGCTGCGACGTGCCGAAATGCAGGACGAACAGCGACATCGAGAATCGCTTCGACTTCAGCGACTTTGCCTTGGACTTCCCGCGCGGCGTGCGGCCCAGCAGCTTCTCGTAGGTGGTCACAACGTCGGCGTTCGACGCGACCATCTCAGCGGGAATGACTTCGCCGCCGGCCAGGGTCACCCCGGTGGCGCGATCGCCCTCGGTTTCGATGCGTTCGACCCGGCTGTTCAGACGGAAGTCGCCGCCCAGATCCTCGAAGAACTTCACCAGCCCGTTGATCAGGGCGCTCGTCCCGCCGCGCGCAAACCAGACGCCGCCGCGGCGCTCCAGGGCGTGGATCAGGCCGTAGACCGAGCTGGTCTTGAACGGGTCACCGCCGACCAGCAGGGTGTGGAAGCTGAAGGCCTGACGCAGGTGCGGGTCCTTGATGTGCCGGGCCACCATGGTGTGGACGCTGTTCCAGGCCTCGAGCCGGATCAGTTCCGGCGCGGCCTGCAGCATCGATCCGAACGACTGGAACGGCACGGCCCCCAGCTTCAGATAGCCCTCCTGATAGAGCTCCTCCGAATAGGCGTGGAACTTGTTGTAGCCCTCGACATCGTCGGGATTGAAGGCCGCCATCTGGCGCTCCATCGCCTCCTGATCGTCGTTGTAGTCGAACGACGCCCCGTCCTCCCAGCACAGCCGGTAGAAGGGATCGACGGGCATCAGGTCGACGTAGTCGCTCAGGACCGATCCTGTGCCGTCGAACAGTTCCTTCAGGCAATCCGGGTCCGTGATGACAGTCGGGCCGGCATCGAAGGTGAAGCCCTGCTCCTTCCAGACGTAAGCCCGCCCGCCGGGCTTGTCCCGCATCTCCAGCAGGGTCGTCTGGATGCCGGCCCGTTGCAGCCGGATGGCGAGGGCGATGCCGCCGAAGCCGGCTCCGATCACCACCGCGCGTTTGGATGTCACGTCTCTCATGCTGGTCTTCCTACGCCGGATTCACGCAGCTGTCGCAGCGCGCGATGGATGGGCACGGGCGGTTTTCCGGTCAGGATGCGCGCCTTGTCCAGCGTCGTGCTCCGTCCTGCGTAGAAGCGCCGCACCAGCGGCTCTGACAGACCATAGAACCGACGCATGACGCTCCAGCGATCTTTCGGCTCGGCGGCCCTGAACAGCATCCTGTCCAGCAATCGATAAAAGGCGCGATCGGCCCAGACCTGCTTGGAGTGATCTTCCATCAGAGTCCGCAACCCCGCGGAAGACAGGTCCGTTGCGCCCGCGACCAGCCGCGCTGTCGCGACGGCGTCCAAAAGCGAATAGCCGGTCGTCGGGTGAAACAGGGCCGCGGCCAGGCCCGCCCGCGCCACCGAAGGCTCTTCGGCCCAGAAGGCGTCGATGTCGCCGTCCAGCGCGATGGGCAGGATCCCCTCCTCCTCATCGAGGACCGCCTCGACGGTCCACCCTCGCGACCGGGCGTAGGCATCGATCCGTCCCCTCAGCACCTCGCGATCCAGCCGCGCGCCGTCGACGTAGTAGGTGTCCTCGATCAGGACGGTCCGCTCGTCGAAGGGAAGCAGATAGACAAACCGGTAGGCGTCTCCCTGCGCCACCGTTGCGTCCATGATCGTCGGGCGGGTCAGGCCGTGAGGCTCCGTCAGCCGAACCGTCCGCCCGAGGAACAGCTGCCAGCCCAGATCCAGATGCGGCGTCGGGGCGGGCCCTCGCGCGTCGATCACCCCGCGCGCGCGGATGACCGACTGATCGGCCAGGGTCACGGCGTCGGGCGAAACGACCACGGCCTCGCCCGCGATCAGCCGGTCACCCAGCAGGGGTGCCACGGCCGCGTGCAGCCGCTCGGAGGTCATGCTGTTGTAGGGAGTCGTCATCGACCGGCTCAGGCCGGGGAAATAGATTTCGTACCCGCCCGACCAGCGGTGCGGCGTCGCCGGGGCCAGCCAGGCGCGGTCCTCGGTCGAGATGTCGCCGTCAAAGAAGGACCAGGTGTGCTTCCCGCCCAGTCGCCCGTCGCGCTCGATGACGGCCACACGCAGATCCGGACGGTCAATGGCGAGCCGCCAGGCGATCAGGCTGGACGCCAGCCCGCCGCCGACGAGGATCAGGTCATAGTCGGGACGGCCCATTCCTCATGCATAGAGCGAAACGGGCCCCGGCGCGACAGCACCGGGGCCCGCTTCTTCGTCGCGGCTCTGGCTATTCGCGCGGCGCGATCGTCAGGGCGTAGGCACCCTCCTGGCCCTGGGCATAGCTGCGGGCACGGATGACATAGTCGCCGTCTTCCTCGACCGACCATTCGATCTTCGCGTGCGTGTCCGACAGGCTGTCGTCATCGGAGACCACGGAGGTAAAGACCCCGCTTTCGTCTTCCTTGCCGATATCGAGGAAGGCGTCGAAGGCATTCGACACCATCGTCAGACGCAGCTTTTCGCCAGCCTTCAGAGTGACCTTGTAGGCGTCGTAGTAGCTGCCGTCGTCGGTCACGGCGTCATCCTCGGTCAGCGTGCCGCGCGCCGTCGCCCCAACAAGAATGCTGCCCGGCAGGGGCTGCGGACCCCGGTCGATCAGCTCCAGCGAATACAGACCCGTGGAGTCGCTCGACAAAGGCAAGGCCCGGATGATGTAGTCGCCGTCGGCCGGCAGGATGTAGTTCAGGCGCGAATCCGTCCCCTCGCCGAGCCCGTCGTCGTCGCTGGCCTGTTCGTAGAAATCACCGTCCGGGCTGCCGATCTGGAGATAGGTGTCGAAGTCTCCCGAACGCATTATGGCCTGCACACGGTTACCGCCCACGCCGGTGAACCGGTACGCATCATAGGCCCTGTTCTCGTCGTCGATCGGGTCGCCCTCAACGATCTCGCCCTGGACCGTGGCACCCATTTCCAGCAGCGCAGGCTCGGGCAAAGGCGGTGCCTCCTCGAGCGTCAGGGTAAAGGCCCCCTCACCGTCGTCACCGAAGGCGCGGGCCTCCAGCGAATAGTCACCGTCCTCATAGAAGGTGTAGGTCAGGCGCGAGTTGGTGCCCTCCCCCGCGCCGTCGTCGTCCGTGTCGACGGAGTAACGGCTACCCGAGTCCTGGGCCTGTTCGGCAAACAGTTCGAGATAGGTGTCGAAGTCGTCCGAACTCATCGTGGCGATGATCCGCTGACCGGTCGTGGCGCGGAAGGTGTAGGTCTCGGCCGTCACGCCGAAATCATTTTTGTGGCTGCCAAGGGTGCCCTCGACGGTCTCTCCGAACGCGAGCGGAGTGCGCGGGGCCGCAGGTCCCGCTTCATCGACCTTGAGGCTGTAGGCTCCGTTGGTCGTGCCATCCAGGGGCGCGGCCCGGACGATGAAGTCGCCCGAGGTGGGGGCCGTGAACATCAGATAGGAGTTCAGGCCGCCGGACCCCGAATCGTCGTTCGACGCGATCTCCTCAAAGGCCCCGCGCGCCGAACCGACCCGAACGACCGCGTCGAAATCATCGCTGTTCAGGCTGATGGCGTAGCGTTGACCTTCGCGAGCCCGGAAGCTGTAGGCATCGTAAAGCCCGTCGTCATCGTTCACGGGGTCGGTGTCCGCGATACGACCGTCGACATCCTCACCCAGACGCAGGGCCGTCGGGCGCGGCGCGCGGGGCGGCGCGGCGCGTTCGCTGATCTGCAGGGCGTAGTCTCCGCCTTCCAGACCCCCGAGCGTACGGGCCCGGATCAGGTACGTACCGTTGGTGGGGGCCACGAAGCGCATGCGCGCGTTGGTGCCTTCGCCAAGACCATCGTCGTCCATGGCGAACGCTTCCGTGGCATCGGCCTCGAACGCTTCCAGATAGGCGTCAAAGGCTTCGGCGCGCATCGTCGCCTCGACCCGCTGACCTTCGCGCAGACGGATGGAATAGGTGTCGTAGACGAACTGCCCCACCTCCTCGTTGTCGACCTTCGTGTCGTCGGCGGTCAGGGAGCCCGACACGGACTGACCCAGACGCAGCGGGGTAGCGTCCTGGGCCAGGGCGTGGCCGGCGGCAAACAGCGCGATGGCACTGACGGTGATGGCGAACGAAGAGCGACGCATTTTATTTCCCCCGGGATAAGCCCGTACGGATCATAGACGCCGAACCGCGACGTCTGTAAATCGCCGCGCACCGGTCGATTCCTGACACACGAGGAGCCAGTCATGGCGGACGATGCCACGCGCGCCATGATCATCGACGGCAAGGCGTTCGCAGCCAGCCTCGTCGACCGGATCACGACTGCGACAGCCGCCCTGATCGCCGATCACGGCATTACCCCGGGCCTTGCCGTGGTCATCGTCGGCGAGGATCCCGCCAGCCAGATCTACGTCCGCAACAAGGGCGAGACCACGGCCCGCGCTGGCATGCGTTCCGAGACCCATCGCCTGACGGACACCACTTCCCAGGACGAGCTCCTGGCCCTGGTCCAGACCCTGAACGACGACCCGGGAATTCACGGGATCCTGGTGCAGTTGCCCCTGCCCTCGCAGATCGACTCGTCTGCGGTATTGGGCGCGATCGACCCCGACAAGGACGTAGACGGATTCCACGTCGTCAATGCCGGGCGCCTCGCGGTCGGCCTCCCCGGCCTCGTTCCCTGCACCCCGCTCGGCTCGACCCTGTTGCTCAAGGATCGGCTCGGCGACCTTTCCGGCCTCCACGCCGTGATCGTGGGCCGCTCGAACATCGTGGGCAAGCCGATGGCCCAGCTGCTGCTGGCGGAGAACTGCACCGTGACCGTCGCCCACTCGCGCAGCCGCGACCTGCCGGCCCTGTGCCGCACCGCCGACATCCTCGTCGCTGCGGTCGGTCGCCCGGAGACGATCCGGGGTGACTGGATCAAGCCGGGTGCCACAGTGATCGACGTGGGCATCAATCGCGTGCCCGCCCTCGACCCGGCCAGGGCGGCCGAAGGCAAGACCCGCGTGGTCGGCGACGTCGCCTTCGCCGAGGCTCTCGACGTAGCGGGGGCGATCACGCCCGTGCCGGGTGGCGTGGGCCCCATGACCATCGCCTCTCTGCTGGCCAACACCTATGTCGCCGCCTGCCGTGCGCACGGTATCGTACGGTCAGCTCTGGACGCTTGAAGCGACCCGCGGTTGCGCGGATAGTACAGGTTCGGAGACAGGCGGCCCGAGCCGCCGAACGGAGGGATCCATGGTTCGCATAAATTCTCGCTTCGGCGTTGCGACGGCGCTCGTCCTGGCGGTCCCGGCCCTCTCGGCCTGCGGCTACAACACCATCCCGACCAAGCAGGAACGCGCCCAGGCGGCCTGGGCCGATGTCCAGAGCCAGTATCAGCGGCGGGCCGACCTGATCCCGAACCTGGTCGCCACCGTTCAGGGAGCCGCCATCCAGGAACGCACCACCCTGACCCAGGTGATCGAGGCCCGCGCCCGCGCCACCTCCGTCCAGATCACGCCTGAAACCCTGAGCGACCCCGCCGCCTTCCAGCAGTTCCAGGCGGCCCAGGGCCAGTTGACCAGTGCGCTGTCACGACTGCTCGTGACCGTTGAAGCCTATCCGCAGCTGCAGGCCAACCAGGGGTTCCTGCAACTGCAGTCCCAGCTCGAGGGTACCGAGAACCGCATCACGATCGCCCGGCGCGACTACAATGAAGCCGTGCGCGACTATAACACCTCGCTGCGGACCTTCCCGACGGTGATCTGGGCCAAGACCGCCTTTTCGGGCGAGGAGCCCATGCAGCTTTTCACAGCGACCGCCGAGGCGCAGTCCGCGCCGCAGGTCCAGTTCAATCTGAACGGGACGCCCGCCAGCCAGCCCGGCGGCACGTCGGCCGCCGTTCCTCCGGGCTCGCCCCCGCCAACGCAGTGAGGTCCGGTTCGATCGCCCGCCAGTCGCGGCTTGTCGTCGCCTGCGCCAGCGGCCTCCTGCTGGCCATGACGTTTGCCCTGTCGCTGGGGACACGCGCGCTTGCCGCCGACCCGACTTTCCCCGCCTTGTCAGGCCGGATCGTCGATCAGGCCCGGCTGTTGTCGGCCGAACGAGAAGCCGAGATCACGGCCAAGCTCGAGCAACTGGAAACCGATACGGGTGACCAGTTCGTCGTCGTCACCCTCAACAGCCTCGAAGACTATCAGATCGAGGACTACGGCTATCGACTGGGTCGCACCTGGGGCATCGGCAATGCCGAAAGCGACAGCGGCGTCCTGCTGATCGTCGCCCCCAACGAGCGCAAGGTACGCCTCGAGGTCGGCTACGGGCTGGAGCCGGTTCTGACCGACGCCCTGTCCAACCAGATCATCCAGAACGACATCCTGCCCCCGTTCCGTCAAAGCGGCTTCGAAGAAGGGATCTCGGCAGGGGTGGACGCCGTCATCGAACAGTTGCGCCTGGATCCGGCCGAGGCCCAGGCCCGGGCTGCCGCGGCCGTCCCGACCGAGGCCGACGAGCCGGTGTTTCCCGTCCTGATCATTGCGCTGATCTTCCTGTTCCTGTTCCTGAACCTGATGCGGGGCGTGGGACGAAGCGGGCGACGTCGACGCAGTTCCGACGGTCTCGGTCAGGTCGTCCTGTGGGGTGTGGCCAATGCCCTGAGCAGCGCCGCCACCAGCCGCTCCAGCGGCGGCTCCGGCTTCAGCGGGGGCGGAGGGTTTTCGGGCGGGGGCGGCAGCTTCGGCGGCGGAGGAGCCTCAGGCGGATGGTGATGCGCATCAAACCCGAGGAACACGCCTCGATCGCCGCCGCTATCGCCGCAGCGGAAGCGAAAACATCCGGTGAAATCTTCTGCGTGCTGGCGCGGCGGGTGTCTTCGTACCGTGACATCAGCATGGTCTGGGCAGCCGCAGCGGCCATGATCCTGCCTCTGGGGTTCATCCCGCTGGGGTTCGACGCCCACTGGTTTCCGGGGTTCGGCGACACCTGGGAGGCCGGACAGCTGGCGGCGCGCGACGTCATCATCGGACGGACGATCGGGGTGTATGCCGTTGTCCAGGCGGCGGTGTTCGTCTTCGCCTATATGATTCTGCGCATTCCTCCTGTGACCCGACTGTTCACGCCGCGCTCGATCCGGCGCGACCGGACGCGTCAGGCCGCCATGCATCAGTTCCTCGCCCACGGTCTGCACGTGACCCAGGATCGGACCGGCGTGCTGATCTTCGCCGCGCTCTCGGACCGCCAGGTCGAGGTCATCGCCGACGAGGGTATCTACAGCCGGGTCGATCCGGACATCTGGGCCGAGGCCGTGACGGCCCTGACCTCCGGGTTGAAGGCGAGTCGTCCTGCCGAAGGATTCGAGCGGGCCATAGAACTGGCCGGCCGTGTGCTGGCGGAGCACTTTCCTCCGCGTCCACGCAACCCCGACGAAGTGCCCAACCGCATCGTCGAAATCTGAGGCCAGCGACCGCATGGCCTTTGCGCGCGTAATCGACTAGCGGGTCGGTCATGCGTCTTTTGACCTACAACGTGCACCGCTGCGTCGGCGTCGATCGGCGTCTGGACGTCGAGCGGATCGTCGGTGTCATAGCCGAGCACGACCCCGATATCGTCTGCCTGCAGGAACTCGACGTCGGTCGCGCCCGAACGGGCGGCGTGGATCAGGCGCGCGTCATTGCCGATCGGCTGGCCATGTCCGTCCGGTTCCACGCGGCGATGACTGTGGAACAGGAGGAATACGGGGACGCCATCCTGACCCGTTGCCCCGAACGGCTGATCCGCGTCGGAGCGCTTCCCACCGTGAAGGGCATCCCGGGGCTGGAACCCCGTGGGGCGATCTGGATCCGTGTGGAAAAGCCCGGATGCCCGCCGCTGAATGTCCTGACCACCCATCTGGGCCTCGTTCCCCGCGAGCAGCGGCTTCAGGCCGCCGCGCTGGCCGGCAAGGACTGGATGGGCCACGCCGAGTGCCAGGGACCGACGATTCTGGCCGGCGACTTCAACGCCACATCGATCACCCGCCCCTATCAGACGCTGACCCGCCATCTCGCCGACTGTCAGCGCCAGATCGGCCAGAAGCCGACGATCAAGACCTTCCCGTCCGGCTTCCCCGCCATCCGGATCGACCACGTGTTCGTCAGTCCGCACATCCGGGTGACCGGCGTGCGCGCTGCCTTCTCCCCCCTCGCCCGCATGGCGTCCGACCATCTGCCACTGATCGTGGATTTCGAGTTTCAGCCGGTCTGACCCAGAAGCCGCTGCGTTCGGTTGCGTCGTTTCCACGGTCGCCAGGCGTCGGCCGACGAGACCGGATCGCCGAGCTGGAACTCGGCGATGGTGCGCTCGACCATCGACGGCTGGGTGGCCCCCAGCGGGGTCAGCCGCCCGTTGTCGAAGCCCTGGATGGCATGACCCGTTGAGCCCATGACCGCTTCCACGGCCGCGAAGGCCTCAGCGGAAACGCCGATGAAATGACCGATGGTCCGGTGACGGTAATCCCGGATCCGGACATGACCGGCCACGTCATCCGGCGCGATCGCCACGTCGCACTCCGTGTCGAAACCCAAGGACCGGTTGTTGATGTTGGTCGAACCGATCCGCAGCAACCGGTCGTCGACGATCGTCACCTTGGCGTGGACGATGATCCGCTGGCCCGACGGCGTATTCGGGCTGAAGGCGAAGAACCGGTTGTGCACGTCGGCGGTTTCCAGCCGGAACAGGACCTCAGCGCGCGCCGTATCCATCGTGATGCTGTCGAACCAGCTGGGGCTGCGTCCCGTGGACACCAGCACCACTTCGGGGCCGTCGGGCTCGGCCAGCCGCTCGGACAGCGCTCGCGCGATCACCGGCGAGGTGAAATACTGGTTCTCCATATAGATGAGCCGGCGCGCCCCCCGGATGGCCGCAAGGTGAAGCCGCTCGTTTTCACGCACCCCGATCCTGCCGCCGTACGCCGGTTCGGTCCGGGCGATACCGACCGGGACGTCCGCGAAATCGACGGCGACACCGTCCGGCCAGGGATCGCTGTCCACCGGCTCTGGCACCGTGCGCTCCCACGTCGCCTTGAACCACCGCTCGCGGGCGAGATCGCCCAGCGCCATCGCGGCCTGCCCGCTCATGACGCACATGGTCTCGTGACGTGGCGGCGAGATCAGGCCGGAGGGCTGACAGCGCCGGGGGTCGTCGTCGCGGTGATCGGGCGAGTCCCACCGATCGACCGAGATATCCCCGCCGCCGCAGAAGGCCACGGCGTCGTCGATGATGATGGCCTTCTGGTGATGGCAGGCCCCGATCGGACCCGGGGTATCCAGCCGGAACTCCACCATCCGCTTGCGGAACCAGCGCTGGGCCTTGTGAGGATAGAAGCCCTGGGAAGCCGCGATCAGCAGCGGCGACCGCCAGATCAGCAGCCGGACATCGAGTTCGGGCCTCGTCTTGACCAGCATTCTGAGGCGGTGCCCGATCTCGGCCTGACGATCGCCGGCGCGGCTTTCCGGATCCAGCCGCGTCCGGGGATCGAACTGCCATCCCAGCACCACGATCGACCGCCGCGCCTTGTCCAGGGCCGACGACAGGGCGTCGAAATAGGCTTCGTTCTCCATGAGGATGGACAGGCGGTCGGCCCGCTCCACCCGCCAGCATGTGTCGCCGGGGACAAGCACGGCAGAGGCGTCAAGGGTCGTATCGTCGACCGCATGCTGCATTGGATCTTCGCCCCGTCCTTTCGATCCTTCCGGATCGTCGATTTCGTCCCATCGTGGGCTGTCTGGGTCAATGGCACAGCTATGCGTCGGTTCCACCCTCGCGGTGTGGTTTGATCGTCGGATTGTAGCGGTCGTCGAAATCAGGCATAAGGCGAGCGCACGAAGGGGAGCACGCGGGTGCAGGCGCTGATCGAACTGCTGGCCGGCTTCATCGCCCTGCTCGTCGCAGCGGCGCTGTCCCAGTTCGGCGTCGATATCGTACGCCCCGATAGCAAACGGCCCGAAGTGCATCGCGTCAGCGACTGCGCACAGCCCCGGGAGGCGCAGTTCGTGATCGCCCGGAGTGACGACAACTGCTGAGTCGGTCGGACCTTTTTCGAACCAGGCACACACGACCGCAGACTGAAACCCTTTCGTCCGGTCGGTTCAGCCTCTAGGGTCAGACGGCACGCCGCGCCTGAAGAAACGTGCGCGCTGCGACGCCATTGCACGCCTGCCGAGATCGTTCGCCCATGAAGTCCCGCCAACGGCCGCCGCTCGTCCTGACCGATCCCGAGGTGATGCCGGAGGTTACGGTCGCGCCGGATGACGACATCGAGATTCCCCAGCCCGTGCCGTCAACGCCTCCCCCTGCCCCGACCCCGGAACGGCCCATGTCCGAGCGTCGGCGCCGACGTCTCGCGGAACAGCAGCAGCGGGTTGAGGCCGCTACGCTCGACCCCATGCCGGCGACCGTCCAGCCCGAACCGGGCCGTCCCCCCGAGACGCCCCACGACACGCCCGTCGTCGAACCTTTTGCGGTCAGCGCCGATGCGCCGCCCGCGCCCTACCAGCCGCCAGAGCCGCCGGCGCAGCGCGCCATGCCGGCCCGGCGTCCCAGCCAATCGACCACCCCCTATGCCATAGCCGGCGCAGCGTCCGCGCTGTGGATCGGCGGCGTCGCTGCCTGGGCGGCCTATGAAATCGGGGCCGGCGACGTGCTGGCCGACCCGCTGCGCCTCGCCATCTACACCCTCATCGCCCTGGCCCCGGCCGGGCTGGCCTTGATGCTGGCCCATGCCGTGCGGCAGGGAAACGGCCTCGCCGATGAGACCCGCCGCGCGCGCCAGCTGGCCGAAGCCCTGGTCGCCCCGACGGCCCTTGCCGCACAGCAGACGGGCGACGTCCTGTCCGCCCTGCGCAACGACATCGATCAGGCCGCCCTGGCCGCCGAGCGCGCCCGCAACGATATGGCGCTGCTGCGCGAGGCCCTTTCGCTGGAGACACACCGGCTGAACGAGGCGGCAGAGACCGCCGGCCGGACGGCGCGCCGTCTCAGCGAGCAACTGGGCCGCGAGCGTGAGGAAATGGCCTCGCTCGGCGGTCGCCTCGACACCCAGGCCTCCGGTGTTCTGGACGCCGTCGAGCGCCAGTCGCGGCTGATCGTCGACGCCTCCGATCTCGCCCAGACCCAGCTGCGCGAGGCGGAGACCGCGCTTGCCGCCCGCGCCGCCGACCTGGCCGCCGCCGCGGGCGAGGCCCAGGACGCGGCACGTCTGGCCTCCGACGACCTGGCCCGCCAGACCCTGCGTCTGGAGAACGCCGGAACCGGCGTCGCCGAACAGATCCTGTCCGTCGAACAGGGGCTGGGGCAGCAACGCGCCGCCCTGGTCACCGCTGCCTATGCCCTGCGCACCGACCAGGAAGACTTCTCCGCCCAGGTCGAGAGCCAGCGCGCCCAGCTCAGTGAGCAGCTGTCCGCGGCCCGCGCCGCCACCGGGGCGCTCGGCGAGACCTCGACGCGCGCGTCCGAGGGGCTGCGCGATCTGGTGGAGGCCGCCACCGATCAGTTCCGCGCTCTGGTCGACCTGTCCCAGCGCGAGGCGGACGGGTTCGATGCGGCGACCAAACTGTCTCTCGACCGCTTCGAGGCCCTCGCAGCCGAGGCCCGCGACACCCTTGTGGAGGAAACGCGCCGCGCCCTCGCCGCGCTGAAGGCGACGGCCGAAGACAGCCGCATCGCGGCCGAGGAAGCGGCCGGCCAGGCCCAGATCCGCGTGGACCGCCTGGGCGAGGCCTTGTTCGACGCGGCACAGAAGGCCGACCATGCCGCCGATGCGCGCGTCGAGGGGGCCCGGCGCATCGTCGGCGAGACCGTCGGCCTCGTGGACGAGGCCGGCCAGCGCGCGATTCAGAAGCTGGAATCCACCCTGTCACGGATGACCCAGGCCCTGGGCGAGGTCGATGCCGCCATCGGCGATCTCGACGACCGTGCCTCCCGTCTGCCCGAGGAAGCCCGGGCCCGGGCCGAGGCCGTCAGGGTCACGGTCGAGGAAGGTCTGGCCGCCCTCGCCGCCGCCTCACGCAAGGCTGCCGAAGACACCGAGGCCCTGGACGCCGGGTTCCAGGAGCGCGTGCGTCGCAACTACGACATGCTGACCGAGGCCGTGCGCCTGATGGGCGTGGTGTCCGGCGATCCCCAGCCAATGCGGCGTCGCGAACCGCTTTCGCCACCGCCTCAATCTACGCCCGCCGAGGCGCGCCCGCCGAGGCCGGAGCCGACGGAAACGGACCGCGATCGCGGGTTCGGCCTGAGAGGCCGGCTTCGACTGGCCCCGGCGGCCAGCGAACCCGCGTCACGCCCCTCCCCGCCGCCGCAGGACCGTCTGGACTGGAGCGACCTGGTTGACGATGGTCCCGGCGAGGCTCCGCTGGATCTCGACACGCCGGCCATGCCCGCAGATGCCGACGCCCTGGCCGACCGGATCACGGCCGCGATCCGGCGGATGGGCGTCGACCCCAACGCCCTTCTGCCCCGATCGCGCGTCGAGGAGGCCGCTGCGGCGCTGGCCGAGCGCGATCCCGACCGGGCTCGCCAGATCGTCCGGCGCGTCGCCCCCGCCGCCGTTCGCAGCGTCTCCCGAAGGGTCATGAGCGATCCGGACCTGCGTGCCGATGCCGAACGCTATGTCCGCGGCTTCGCAACCCGTCTGAGCGATCAGGCCCGAAGCGGCGACGGAGCGGGCGTCCAGGCGGCGCTGGCCACCGACTCCGGCCGCGCCTTCATGCTGCTGGATGCCGCCATCGGCGACCTCGCCTGAAGCGATAATCGACAGCGGGCCGCGACCTGCCATCTGATTTGGGCTTGACGATCCAGCCCGCTTGCCGACACCGTCCCGGCGCTGTCACGACATTGTCACCCAGCGGAACTCATGCTCGACACCCTCGCCGAGACCAACCCGGACCGTCGACCCGCGATCCTTGTCTGTGTCTACGAACCCGATGACCCTGCCTGGGTCGCACTGGGCGACGTCACCTCGACAGGTTGGAATCCGGCCGGAGCGCGCGCGCTGCCGATCGGTACCGGCGATCCCGAGGCGCTGGCGGAACACCTCTCGGCAAGGCTCGCTCAGGTGGATTGCTGCGCTGTTCTGCTGGTCGGTCGGACGCGGCGGAGCAACGGTTTCCGCCTTCAGATGCGCGCCGAGAACCGCGTCCTCGCGGGCGGGGCGAAACTGTCGTCCACCGGCCCGGCGATGGCGCGCGCGACGGCCCCGGTTGCCGAGATCGTACGGGACCTGACCGACGCCGGTCTGGCCGCAGACGCCACCTCCGAAGGCGAGGACGATGCCGGCAGCTATCTGCTGTACCGCATCCTGACCGCCTTGCCGGACGCGGCGGACGCGCCGGCGGTGGGGCTGCTGCGGGTACCGACCACGATCGATCCGGAAAGCCTGCGGACCGCGCTGCGGACGGCGACGTCCGCCATGGCGCGCCACCTGTCCCCTCTCCCCCGCACGCGGCTCAGCTGACCGCGAGCACGCGCTTCAGTCGCCACGCCGCAAGAAGCCCGACCATCGCCAGCCCGGTCATGGCCAGATAGCCCAGGGTGCCGAACCGGTCGTAAAGCGGCCCGGCCGCCAGCGTCGCCAGTCCGATCAGGATCCCTGCAGCCATGACCGAGTTCAGCGTCTGGGCGCCCGTATGCTGGCCGGGCGGAGCCAGGCGTTCGATGATCTCGACCCCGGCCAGATAGGTCGCGGCGAATGTCAGGGCGTGGAGCGCCTGCAAGGGCCACAGCGCCCAGAGCGGAGGCGCGACCGCCAGCATCGTCCAGCGCACGACAGCTGCGCATCCGCCCAGCACCAGGACAAGCCAGGGACCGATCCCGCGGGCGCGACGCCACGGCTCGATCACCCACATGAATGCAATCTCGACCACCACCGAGACAGCCCACAGCAGACCCGTCATCGCCTCGCTGATCCCCTGCGCCTTCCACGCGATGGCAGAGAAACCGTAGTAGAAGGCATGGGTCGCCTGGATCGCGCCGATGGCCAGGATCGCGGTCATGAAGCCGGGATCGAGCGCGAGGCGAGCCAGTCCGGCATAACGATCCCGCTTGCGGCCCGGCCCGTCGTCGGACACCGGCTCGGGCGGCAGAAAGGCGGACGCCGTCACGGCGATCAGGGCCCCCGCAACCACGATCCAGACGATGACCCAGTCGATCGAGGCGCGGGCCAGAACCGCGCCCATCAGCACATTGGCCGCCACGAACGCGGCCGACCCGCATCCTCTCGGCCAGGCGAACGCGAAACCGTGCCGACGCGCGCTTGCCAGATTCAGGACGTCGGTCAACGGGATCGTGGCCGCCATGGCACTGGCGCCCACCCACCACAGCGCGCCCTGGATCCAGACGCCCTGCGTCAGCCCCGCCCCGGCATAGGCCAGGGCCGCGACGGCCCCGAGGATCGCGATAGGGGTCCGGCGCCGGGTGAACCCGTCCGCCCAGACAGCCAGCACCGGTCCGGTCACGACACGGGCCAGCATGGGGGCCGCCAGCAGGGTTCCGATCTCGACTCCCGAGAAGCCCTGGGCCGCGAACCAGAGACCCGCGAACGGCAGGCTCACGCCATTGGCACCGAAGAGCAACACATACTGCAGAGCCATGCGGCGGGCGGGAATCATACGCCATGCGATAGCAGACGCGGGCCGATCCGTGGGCTACGGTCCAGCTATGACATGGAATCGTCACCTCGCGGCCTTCGCTGCATTGAACGGCGCGATGGCGGTGGCGGTGGGGGCTTTCGCGGCCCACGGCGCGGGTCCGCAGATCAAGACGCTGCTGCAGACCGGAGCCTCCTACCAGCTGGCCCACGCTGTTCTGGGTGTGGTTTGCGCCGGCCTTGCCCCCCGTATCCGTCTGACGGGTCTGGCCGGGTGGCTGTCGGTCTGCGGCGGTCTGATTTTCTGTCTGGCGCTGGCCTTCATCGGCTTGTTAAGCCTCCCGCCCTTCGGAGCCGTGGCTCCGATCGGCGGCGTGCTGATGATCGGGGGCTGGCTTGTCCTCGCCTTCGCCGCGCTCCGTCCGTCTCCTGTCACCGCCTGACCCGTCAGCAAGAAGTACCGACCATCGCATGTCCTTTCCCGTGACCGAGACTCCGCGCCGCGAACTGTATCCCGAAATCGAGCCCTTTGCGTCCGGATGGATGCAGACCGGCAGCGCGCACGAGATCTATTTCGAAGAGGTCGGCAATCCGCAGGGCAAGCCCGTCCTGGTCCTGCACGGCGGCCCCGGTGGCGCGATCAACGCCGGCATGCGGCGCTACTTCGATCCGTCCATCTACCGCATCGTCCTGTTCGACCAGCGCGGGTGCGGAAAGTCGCGGCCCAACGCCTCGCTGGAGGACAACACCACCTGGACGCTGATCGAGGACATCGAGCGTCTTCGCGAACGTTGCGGGATCGAGTCCTGGGCGGTCTTCGGCGGATCATGGGGCTCCACCCTGTCGCTGGCCTATGCGATCACACATCCCGAGCGGGTCACGGCCCTGATCCTGCGCGGCATCTTCCTGCTGACGAAGAAGGAGCTGCTGTGGTTCTACCAGGACGGGGCCTCGATGATCTTCCCGGACGCCTGGGAACGGTTCGTCGCGCCCATTCCCGAGGATGAACGCCACGACCTGATGGGGGCCTACTACAAGCGGCTGACCGGCGACGATCGGGCCGAGCAGGAACGCTGCGCCATCGCCTGGTCGAGCTGGGAGGGCGAGACCGTCAGCGTGGAGGGCCCGTCCGCCCGTCCCGACAAGTTCGCCGAACCGGAATTCGCCATCGCCTTCGCCCGGATCGAGTGCTGGTACTTCATGAATGGCGGCTTCTTCCCGGAGGAGCACTGGCTGCTGAAGAACATCGGCCGGATCCGTCACATCCCGACCTGGATCGCCCAGGGAAGGTTCGACGTCGTCACCCCGATCTCGGGAGCCTGGTCGCTGCATCGCGCCTTCCCCGAGGCGAAACTGGACATCGTCCCCGACGCCGGCCATGCCTCGTCGGAGCCCGGGATCATCGACAGCCTGATCCGGGGCACGGACTGGGCGGCGACCGTCTGAACCTCCCCCTGAAGGGTTTGGCACGGTTCTCGAAAAAACGGGTGCCACTCCTGCCAGTTTTCAGAAGAGCCTGAAAATAAAGGCGTTGGAGATCCAGCTACGAGCTTCGGGGTGCCACTTTTCGTCGAAGACGCGTGCCAGGCGCCTGGTCGCGGCAACGTAGATGTCAAAGACCGGCGTGCGCCGAGACGTGGTTGTGAACCCGGGCGCATACAAGCCCGGTTGTGAATATTTTCCCAAGGGTGTGCGATCCAGCGTGGAACCGGGGCGTGGACGGCGTGTTCGCGCTTCATGGCCGCGAAGTTGAAAGTCTTCACCTGGTCCGATGGCTTTCATGCCTTCACCGTGGCCGCCCCGTCCCGTCCGAAGGCCCTCGCGGCCTGGGGTGTAGATCAGGACCTGTTCAAGACCGGCCTCGCCCACGAGGTGACCGACGATATCGACAGGGCCGCCGCCCTCGCCGCCCCGGGCGCGGTCGTTACCCGCGGCCTTGCCGTCGACATCGGCAAGACCACCCGCCGCAAGCCGTCGAAGACGCCCATCCCCACCGCACGGGCCCGCAAGCGCGTCGAAGACCTCGAGGCCCGGCTCGCCGCGCTCGATCTCGAACAGGCCGAAGCGCTCGACGCGCTGACAGCGCGCAGGGTCGAGCTGGACCGCGAAGCGGCCAGCCTCGAACGCGATCAGTCAAAGGCGCGGGAGGCGCTGAAGCGCGACCTGAAGCGGGCACGCGACGCAGCGCGCTGATCAGATCAGACCGTGGCCCTTGGGCAGTTCGGCATAGCGGTGCACCCGCGTGGCCATCACCAGACCGAAGCCGATCATCACCGTCAGCATGACCGTGCCGCCATAGCTCAGCAGTGGCATCGGCACGCCCACGACCGGGGCCAGACCCATCACCATGGCGCCGTTGATCATCACATAGAGGGCGAACGTCGCCGTCACGCCGGCCGAGGCCATGCGGCCGAAATGGCTGTGCGACAGCGAGGCGATCCTGAGCGCGATCAGGATGATGGCGATGTAGCAGAGCAGGATCGAGAAAGATCCGACGAAGCCGAACTCCTCCGAGACCGCCGAGAAAATGAAGTCGGTCTGTTTCTCGGGCAGGAACTCCAGCTGGCTCTGGCTGCCCAGGCCGTAACCCTTGCCCAGCAGACCGCCGGACCCCAGCGCGATCTTGGACTGGGTGATGTGGTAGCCGGTCCCCGACGGATCGCTCTCGGGCGACAGGAAGGTCAGCACCCGGTGTCGCTGATATTCATGCATGCCGAACATCACATATGGCGGAACGAATGCCGCCAGGGCCGCCGCCGCGGCCGCCATGATCTTCCAGCTCAGACCCGCCATGAACATCATGGCCGCGCCCGTCAGACCGATCAGCATGGCCGTGCCCAGATCCGGCTGGTGCGCCACGAGCGCGAACGGCAGGCCGATGATGCCGATGGGGAAGATCAGCTTCCAGCTGAACCGGGCATCCTGGGCCGAGGCACCATGATACCAGCGGGCCAGGGCCAGCACGACGCCGATCTTCATGATCTCGGAGGGCTGGATGCGCGTGAACCCCAGGTTCAGCCAGCGGGTGGCACCCATGGCCGTGTAGCCCAGGCCCGGGATCTCGATCAGCGCCAGCATCAGAAGGGCCAGGCCGTAGACCACATACGCCGAACCGAACCAGATCCGCATGCTGACCATCGACAGCGCCAGCATGATCGCCAGGCACACGCCGAACCGGATCAGGTGATTGGCGGCCCACGGCTCCCACGCGCCGCCGGCAACGGAATACAGCATGGCACCACCGATCCCCGCCACCGTGCAGAGCAGGGCCGCGAACCGCCAGTCGATCTCACCGATCTTGACCGACAGCCGGTCGCGTTCACCGGGGCGTGTGAGGGCCGAGGACGTCATCTGGGTTCCGACAGATAGGGGCGCGGCCCGGTGGTCGCGGTCGGCGCGGCGCGCGGCGGTGTCTGCACCGTGGTGGCCGGTGCATCCGGTTCGGGGGCGGCACCGAAGGCCTCGTCGTCACCGAGGGCGGCTCCCTCGGCCGCAGGCGGCAGCGGCCGTTCGATCCGGGCGCGCATCTCGGGATCCTTCAGCAGGACCGTGCGCATGATCTCTCGGGCGCGGGGTGCCGCTGCGGTCGATCCGGCCAGACCCCCGTGCTCCACGATGACCGCGATGCCGTAGCGCGGCGCGTCGACCGGCGCGAAGGCGACGAACAGGTTGTGGTCCTTCAGCGCCCAGCCCACGCTGCTGCTGGAGCGGGAGGCGACGTTGTCATAGCTGCGGACCTGGGCCGTCCCGGTCTTGCCCGCCATCTGGATATCGCCCAGCCCCAGCTGGCTCTGGCGATAGGCGCCGCCCGACCGGTCGTTGGCCACCGCGACCATCCCCTGGCGCACGACGTCCATATGCTCGCGCGAGAACGGCAGGTCAGGCACCGCGGCCCCGGACGGCCGATCGACGCCGCCGACCGACTTGATGAGGCGCGGCTGCAGCGCCTTCACGCCGTTGGCGATCCGCGACACCATGACGGCGAGTTGCAGGGCCGTCACGTTGACGTCGCCCTGCCCGATCGCGACCGACAGCGTTTCGCCCGGATACCAGGTGCGCGAATCCGGGTTCGGATTGTCCTTGTTATATTCCGCCTTCCACGCCCGGCTGGGGATCGAGCCCGTCTTCTGGTTGCCGACCCCGATGTCGAAGGTCTGCATGAAGCCGATCTTGCGCGCCGCATCGTGGATCCCGTCCACGCCCGCGCGATTGCACATGTGGTAGAAATAGACGTCGCAGCTGTTCTTGATCGCGTCGTGCATGTCCTGAGGACCGTGCCCGCTGCGGCTCCAGCACCGGAAGGTCCGGTTGCCGAAGCGGTAGCCGCCGCCGCAGTTGACCCGTTCGGTCGGATCGACGCCCGCCTCCAGCAACGCCAGCGACGTGGTCAGCTTGAAGGTCGAACCGGGGTGGAAGACGCCCCCGATCGCCTTGTCCAGCAAAGGCTTGCGCTCGTAATCGGACAGCGCGCGATAGGTTGCGGTGGGCACGCCGCTGACGAAGAGGTTCGGGTCGAACGACGGTGCCGAGGTCATGCACAGGATGTCGCCGTTGCGGATGTCCATCACGACGCAGCCGCCGCTTTCCTCGCCGAAGACCTCCAGGGCCCGGTTCTGGACGTCCGCATCCAGCGTCAGGACGACGTCCTTGCCCGGCACCGCCGGCCGCGATCCACCGACGTCCTCGGCCACGACGCGGCCACGGGCGTCGACCTCGACACGCGTGCCGCCCGCCTCGCCGCGCAGATCGGAATCGAGCGCCTTCTCCACGCCGGACCGGCCGATGCGGAAGCCGGGGTTGTAGAGGATCTGCGGAACCTCCTCGCCGCGGTCCTTGATCGCCTGGACGTCGCGATCGGAGACCTTGGCGACGTACCCGATGACGTGGGCGAACGATCCGCCGAACGGATAGAAGCGCGCCTCGTTCATGTCGGCCATCACGCCCGGCAGTTCGGGCGCATAGATGTTTACCTTGGCAAACTCCTCCCAGGTCAGGTCGCTCTTGACCGGCACGGGGCTGAAGCGGGGTGCCGCGTTCACATCCCGGATGATGGCCCGACGCCGGTCGACCGTATCGGGCAACAGCCGGCCCAGCAGGTCCAGGGTCTGGTCCAGATCCTTGGTTTCGTCGCGCACGACCAGGACGCGGAAACTGGGCCGGTTTCCGGCGATGACCACCCCGTTCCGGTCCAGGATTCGTCCCCGCGGAGGCGGCACGAGCCGGAAGTTGAACTGGTTGTTGGTGGCCAGGGTCGCATATTCCTCAGCCTGAACGACCTGCAGCTGGGCCAGGCGGACCGTCAGGGCGGTGATGCCCAGCGCCGTCAGCCCGCCGACCACGAAGGTCCGGCGCAGGAACGAGCCCTGACGCTCGTTGACGTCGGAAAAGAAGATCGAAGGCTCGCTCATCCTGCTTCACTCCTGGCAGGAGCTTTGCAGGACGGTCCCCATCCTTCGTAGCCTTGGCGTAGCAGGATCATCGGAACCGCACGTCCCCGTCGTCGAACCGCTGGACCATCCAGTCGGCGATCGGAAAGAGCAGCAGCGTCGGGATCACCTGACCCAGCAGGGCCAGCAGGCTCGGCGCGCGCCCGGCGTCCAGACTAACCACCAGATACGCCAGCAAGAAGGCCCCCACGGTGCAGGTGGCGTACCAGACGAACAGGACCTGGGTCTCCTGTCCCGCCAGCAGGTTGCGGGATCCCAGCACGACGGCATAGACCGAAAGCAGACACAGCGGCCACAGGCCCAGGGTCCCGCCCCAGAACATGTCCAGAAAGACGCCCAGACCGAACAGGACCGCCGGGGCCGTCATCGACGGGCGGATCAAGGGCCAGGCGAAGGCCAGCACCAGCGGCAGGACCGGCTCGGGCAGCTTCAGGCCGAACAGCTCGACCGGCGTGGCCAGGATCAGGGTCGCGGCCATGGCGACCAGCGCAGGATAGATCACCCACTGCAGCGGGCCGACGACGCGGACCTGCATCGAGCGTCTCACGGCGCACCCGCACCGGCCGGGAGCGGGACCGGGGCCTCCGTCGTCGGCGGTGGCGCGGCCGGCGTGGCGGTCGCGGGGACCGTCGGGCGGGGACGAGCCGGAGCTGTCGATGGCCTCTCGGTGCCGGCGTCGGTGGCCGTCGGCGTCCGGGCCCGACGTGCCGCGGCGTCGCCGATGGCGGCGGCCTCGGTGGAATCGGGTGCAGGCGCGGTCGCCAGACCGGCCAGCGGCGGCGCGTTCAGCGCGTCCGGCGCGACCAGCTGGCCGAAGTCCTGGAACAGCATGACGCGAACATAGTCGATCGCGCCGCGGTCGCTGAACAGCTTGACCCGCCACGACCCGTCGATGCCGCGCGCCGCGACCCCGATGGGCACGCCGCGCGGAAAGCCGCCGCCGTCTCCGGACGAGAGCACCCGGTCGCCGGCCTGGACCGAACCGACGCCCCGGACGAACTCCAGCTTCGGATTGCCCGAGCCGTCCCCGGTCAACAGGGCCCGGGCATCCGTGCGATCGATCAGGACCGGCGTCCGGCTGGCCACGTCAGTCAGCAGCAGCATCCGGCTGACGCCTCCGGTCACGCCGACGATGCGCCCGACCAGCCCCTGCTCGTTGATGACCGGATTGCCGATCTGGATGCCCTTGCCCGATCCGGCGTCCAGCAGGCGCGCGTTGACGAACGGGCCCCGTGATTCCGACACCGAGCGCGCCGTGGCCAGAGCGACGACAGGCTCGGTCCGCAGGCCCAGCATGGCTTCATAGCGGGCATTGACGTTCTTCAGGGCGATCGCCTGGTCGCGCCAGGGCTGGAGCTCTTCCAGCTCCTTCTTCAGGCGGCGGTTCTCGGACACCGCGAAGAAATAGCCGCCGACATAGTCGGATGCCGCGCCCGCCCAGCGGACCGGCGCTGCGAAGATGCCATTGATCGGCCCGGCACCGGCGTCGAAGCCGGCCCGCACGGGACCATAGGCATCGCCGGCGGTGTCATGGCGTCGATCGGCCAGGATCAGCAGGATGGATGCAATGAGGGCGACCACGACCACGACCGCGGCGGTCCACACCAGCGGCACCTTGAACTGATCGAACGGTCCGTCGCGAAACGCCACGGCCTGCCTTCCCAAAAAGAGTCAGAATCGGCGGGACGCCCCCCGCCGCTGTGCGCAGCCTATCGCAAAAAGCGGGCCACAATGAAACCGGCGAATTCGCTGCAATCACGGGGATTTGCAGCGAAGCCGGCGAACCGGCTCAGAGAGCCGAGTCGAGCACGCCCTTCATCCACCGGGGATGCTCCAGAACGCGACCGCAACCGATGGCGACGCAGGACAGGGGATCGTCGGCGACCGAGACCGGCAGGCCCGTGTGATCGCGGATTTCGGCATCCAGACCGCGCAGCAGGGCACCGCCGCCGGTCAGCATGATGCCCTTGTCGGCGATGTCGGCGGCCAGTTCGGGCGGCGTGGCTTCCAGGGCCACCTTCACGGCGTCGATGATCTGCGACACCGGTTCGGCGAGCGCTTCCGCCGCCTGGCGCTCCGAGATGCGGACCTCGCGGGGCACGCCCTGCATCAGGTCGCGACCCTTCACCTCGATCGACAGGCCTTCGCCGTCGGCGGGGATGCGGGCGGTGCCGATGTCCTTCTTGATCCGCTCGGCCGTGGTCTCGCCGATCAGAAGGTTATGGTTGCGGCGCATGTAGCTGATGATGCTGTCGTCCATCTTGTCGCCGCCGACGCGGACCGAGCGCGAATAGACGATGCCCGACAGGGACAGGACCGCGACCTCGGTCGTGCCGCCGCCGATGTCGACGACCATCGAACCGGTCGGCTCGTGGATGGGCAGGCCGGCGCCGATCGCGGCTGCCATCGGCTCGTCGATCAGGCCGACGCGGCGGGCCGAGGCGTTCAGGCAGGAATCGTTGATCGCGCGGCGCTCGACGGCCGTGGCGCCCGACGGCACGCAGACGATGATCTTGGGGTTCACGAAGCCCTTGCGGTTATGAACCTTGCGGATGAAGTGCTTGATCATCTCCTCGGCGACTTCGAAGTCGGCGATGACCCCGTCGCGCATAGGGCGGATGGCTTCCATGTGGCCCGGGGTGCGGCCCAGCATCTGCTTGGCCTCGATGCCCACCGCGTGGACGATCTTCCGTCCACCGACGTTTCGAAGCGCCACGACCGAAGGCTCGTTCAGGACAATGCCCTTGCCCTTCATATAGATCAGGGTGTTGGCGGTCCCGAGGTCCATCGCGATGTCATTGGAGATGGCGCCGAAGAGGGAGAAGCTCATGGGGGTCGGTTACCGTTCGGTTGGGGCCTTCAAGGCGCTGCAAATCAACCGGCTTCGGCGACGCCCCACCCGATGCGTATCCCCACACGCTTCGGGTTTCCTGATCGTCCTCGCCTGACCGGCTGTGCGCTCGTTTGCCCGCATGGACTGGCGAATACAAGCCCCGATACCGCGCGAAGCCTCTGTCTCGATCACGACCAAGTGACGGCTACGCTTGGCTTTTCGCGCCGTGTTTTGATCAGACCGCCTGAAGACCCTCGGCGGCCAGCACCCGCTGCACGGCCGGCCGGACCTGAACGCGGTCAAGGTGGTCGTTCAGCCTGGCAAAACGCGTCCCGTCCAGGATCCCGGCCTGGCGCGCCCAGCGCGTGAAGACCGAGAGATATCCGTCGGCGACGGTGTAGTCGGCGCCCATCGCCCAGGGCGAACCCAGCAGCGAATCCTCCACCACGCCGAGCTTGGCCAGGGTCAGTTTCAGCGCGGCGTCCCGGGCCTCGCCCTCAAGCCCGGCATAGAGCAGTTGCCCCATCGCAGGGTGCACCGAGGACGCCAGATAGCCGTTGAACGCCTGCATCCGCCCGAACGCGTAGCTGTCATCATTGGGGGCCAGGTTCGCCTCCGGATAGGTCTGGGCGACATATCCCATGATGACCAGGTTCTGGGTCAGGGGTCCGCGGTCCGTCATCAGGGCCGGTGTCGAGCCGGCCGGATTGATGGCAAGGAACTCCGGGGTCTTTTGCTCGCCGGCGCGCAGGTTGACCGCCTGGATCTCGTAGTCGGCTCCCGCCTCCTCCAGCGCGATGTGTGACGCGAGGGCACAGGCTCCGGGCGAGTAATAGAGCTTCAGCATGACGGTATCTCCGTGGTCCACGCAGGCCTGATAGGCCAGGTCGCCATTCGCAACAACTACTGTTTTTGATTGGCGGGCATGTTCTCGCGCCTTTTCACGAGTTCACGCACCGCCAGCATAAGCGCCAGCCAGACGACCGCCACGCCCGCCAGGATCACCGAGGTCCAGACCCCGTCACCGCGCACGGCCGACATGAACGACCCGCCGAAGAAGGCGACCAGCGCGGTCTTGGGCAGAACGCCGAGAGCGCATCCCGCCAGGAAGGCCGGGAACGACGCCCGCGCCGCCCCGAAGGCCATATTGACGACGATGAACGGCGCAGACGGCACATTGCGGATCATGAAGCTGGCGTAGAAGGCGTTCCGGCCCACGAAGCGGGCCAGCCGCTCGGTCGTCCGACCGCCCAGCTTCTCGATCGCGCGGGCGGTCGGCCCTCGCCCCAGCCAGTAGGTCACGCCCGCCGAGACGATCGTCGCCACCCAGCTGTAGGCAAACCCCGACCAGGGCCCGAACGCCACGACGCTGGCGGCGATCAGGATGAACTGAGGCACGCCCAGAAAGGCAGAGACCACGAACACCACGACCACCGCCGCGAACCCGATCGGACCATCATGAAAACCCTGCAGCCAGGCCTCCAGCCGCTCCTCGGCCTCGAGTCCCAGGGACGCCTTGCCGACCGCGAACAGGGCGGCCACCGCCGCCAGCAACAGCACGCTGGCCAGCAGCGCCCGCCACCGGGCCGTTTCCATGTTCAGGATGAAGTCGAGGATGCGCCGCATGGTGGGCATGCGCATACCACCGCTCCGGTCCCTGCGGCGAGCCTTGCCGTTTGATCCGCCTTTCGCATCTGCGTAAGACGAAACACCGCTCTCCCCGGGAATCGCCTATGTCCAGCCTGCAGTCCACCGCCCTCGCCCGCGTTCAGCCGTCAGCGACCCTCGCCGTGACCGCCAAGGCGCGAGAGCTCAAGCGCGCCGGCCGCGACGTGATCGGACTGGGGGCCGGCGAACCCGACTTCGACACCCCCCAGAACATCAAGGACGCCGCCATCGCCGCCATCCAGCGCGGCGAGACGAAATACACCGACGTCGACGGCACGCCCGAACTGAAGGCTGCGATCGTGGCCAAGTTCGCGCGCGAGAACGGCCTGACCTACACCCCGGCCCAGATCCACGTCGCATCGGGCGGCAAGCCCGTGATCTACAACGCCTTCGTCGCCACGCTGAATGCCGGCGACGAGGTCATCGTGCCGGCCCCCTACTGGGTCAGCTATCCGGACATGGTCCTGCTGGCCGGGGGCGAGCCGGTCTTCGTCACCGGCGAGGAATCCGACGGGTTCAAGCTGCGCCCCGAGGTTCTGGAGGCCGCGATCACGCCGCGCACCCGGTGGCTGATCCTGAACAGCCCGTCCAACCCGACCGGCGCCGCCTACACCCGCGCCGAACTGCTGGCCTTGGCGGATGTCCTGCGTCGCCACCCCCATGTCTGGGTCCTGACCGACGACATGTACGAGCACCTGACCTATGGCGATTTCGAGTACACGACGATCGCCCAGGTCGCGCCGGACCTCTATGACCGGACCCTGACCGTCAACGGCGTGTCCAAGGCCTACGCCATGACCGGCTGGCGCATCGGCTATGCGGGGGGTCCCAAGCCTCTGATCGACCTAATGCGAAAGGTCGCCAGCCAGACCACCTCGAACCCCTCCTCGATCAGCCAGTGGGCGGCGGTCGAGGCCCTGAACGGCACCCAGGACTTCATCGCCGAGCGCGGAGCGGCGTTCGAGAAGCGCCGGGACCTGGTGGTGTCCATGCTGAACCAGGCGACCGGCATCCGCTGCCCCAACCCCGAGGGGGCCTTCTATGTCTATCCGTCGATCGAAGGGCTGATCGGCAAGACGGCACCGGACGGCACGGTCATCAGCGACGACGAGGTCTTCACATCGGCGCTGCTGGAGGCCGAGGGCGTGGCCGTGGTCCAGGGGGCGGCCTTTGGTCTGAGCCCCTATTTCCGCATCAGCTATGCGACGTCCGAAGCCGTGCTGGAGGAGGCCTGCGCCCGGATTCAGCGCTTCTGCGCCAGTCTCCGCTGACGGGGGCTAGCTGGCCCGGCTGACGGCGAAATCGGCCAGGCGTTCCAGCGCGGCTTTCCATTCGCCGTTCGGCAACACGCCCAGGGCGGTCTTGGCGGCGTCGGCATACTCTCCGGCCGCATCCAGGGTCGCTGACACGGCCCCCGTCCCCACGATCAGCTCGCGCGCGCGCCGGAAATCGTCGTCGGTCCGCTGGTTGCCGTTGATCGTGCGGTCCCAGAACGCATCCTCGCGGCCCCGGGTGCGCGCCACGGCCAGCAGAAGCGGCATGGTGACCTTGCCTTCGCGGAAGTCGTCGCCGGCGTTCTTGCCGAGGGCCTCGGACGAGCCGCCGTAGTCCAGTGCATCATCCGCCAACTGGAACGCCAGGCCGAGGTTCAGGCCGTAGGACCGCAGGGCCGAGGTCGTTTTCGGGTCCGCGCCCACGCCCACGGCACCCGATTCGGCGGCCGCGGCGAAGAGCTCGGCCGTCTTGGCCGAGATGATCCGCAGATAGGTTTCCTGGTCCAGATTGAGGTCGTGGGCCCGCGTCAGCTGCAGCACCTCGCCCTGGGCGATGACGCTGGACGCCTGGGCCAGGATGCCCAGCGCCCGGATCTGGTCGGTCTCGACCATCAGCTCGAAGGCGCGCGCGAACAGGAAGTCGCCGACCAGCACGCTGGTGGCCGATCCCCAGATCAGGTGCGCCGCCACCTTGCCGCGTCGCCGCTCCGAGCCGTCGACGACGTCGTCGTGCAGCAGGGTCGCCGTGTGAATGAACTCGACCGAGGCCGCCAGCTTCAGCGCCGCAGTCAGGTCGGCGTCAGGGCGGTCAGCCGTGGCCGATCGGGCCGCGGCGATGGTCAGCAGGGGGCGCAGGCGCTTTCCGCCTGCGGAGACGATGTGCTCGGCCAGCAGCGGGATGACCGGGACGCTGGACTGCATACGGTCCAGGATCAGGGCGTCGACCGCCGCCATGTCGACCTTGGCCAGCCGGGCCAGGGCCTCGGCATCGCCCCGGTCCCGCGTGGGGTGGGCTCGGGGCGCGGTCAAAGTGACGGCATCCAACGGAAATCTCTCTCAAACGCGGTCCCGGGGAGGATGGCACCGCTTCTTTATCGCGCCCGCTTGCAGCAAACCGATCCGCCGGACAATGGTGACGCCACCATGAGGGGTCAAGCCGCGTGACCGTCGCATCACCACCGCCCGAGGCCGCACTGCCCGTGGAGAACGCCCTGCTGGGGGGAAAGGTTCGCCTGCTGCAGGCCGCAGACGGGTATCGCGCCGGCATGGATGCGGCCCTGCTGGCAGCGGCGGTCGTGGCGAAACCGGGCGAGCGGGTGCTGGAGGCGGGTTGCGGCGTCGGGGCGGTCCTGACCCAGATCGCGGCGCGGCGGCCGGGCGTCGTCGTCACCGGCGTCGAACGGGACCCGGCGGCGGTCGCTCTGGGCGCGTGCAACGTCGGGCTCAACGCGCTGCAAGACAGGATGGCCGTCGTGCAGGCCGATGTGGCCGGTGGCTTCGCCGCGCTCGGCCGCGAGCGATTCGACTGGGCCGTCAGCAATCCCCCCTTCTTCGACGACGAGGCCGCCCTGCGGGCGCCCTCCCCCGCCAAGCGCGGGGCCTGGATCGCCGACGACGGTCTGGCCGTGTGGATCCGGTTTCTGAGCGACGGCGCGCGCGACGGGGGCCGCATCGTCGTGATTCACCGGGCCGACCGGCTGGCGGATCTGCTGGCCTTGCTGGGCGAGCGGTGCGGTTCGTTCGCGATCCGCCCGATCCAGCCCTTCGCCGACCAGGCCGCGAAACGGGTCCTGGTGCAGGCGGTCCGCGGAGGAAAGGCCCCTCTGCGCCTGTTGCCCGCGCTGGTGCTGCATGATCGATCCGGTGCCAAACACGCCCCGGAGGCCGAGGCGATCCTGAGGGGCGAGACCGGCCTGGGCTTCTAGATCCGCAGGGCGCGGGCCCGGAGAGTCCAGAGAGTCCAGGTCGTCCAAGCCTCTGCTTTCCCTAGGGAATGGGCTGGACTCGTGCTCGAGACAGTCCAGTGGAGTCCCGATCGCATTCCCTTCCTTTCCGACAGCGCGCCCGGAGCGGACGTTCGGAAGACCCTGACACGGTCCTGCGTCAAACCCGGTCGCAGGCGTCACGCCGGTTGCGCTGTCCCACGTCCCACGCTTGTCTGCCCACATGCGCCTGTTCCTGATCCTCGCCGCCCTGCTGTTCGCAATCCCCGCCCAGGCGCAGGAGGCGCTGCTGCTACGGCCCGACCGGGTTTTCGACGGGGTCGATCCGCGGCCCCACGTCGGCTGGACCGTGCTGGTGCGCGGCAACAGGATCGAAGCGGCCGGTCCGGACATCGTGCCCCCGGCGGATGCCCGCGTCGTCGACCTGCCGGGCCAGACCCTGATGCCGGGCCTGATCGAGGGCCATTCCCACCTGTTCCTGCATCCCTATAACGAGACCCCGTGGGACGATCAGGTGCTGCACGAGCCCCTAGCCCTGCGCACGGCCCGCGCCGTCAACCACGCGCAGGCCACCCTGCTGGCCGGGTTCACGACCGTGCGCGACCTGGGCACCGAAGGCGCAGGCTACGCCGACGCCGGCCTGCGTCGCGCGATCAACGAGGGCATCGTTCCCGGACCCCGCATGCTGATCGCCTCCCGCGCCATCGTCGCCACCGGGGCCTACGGTCCGAAGGGCTTCGAGCCCGGCGTCGAGGTGCCGCTGGGGGCCGAGGAGGCCGACGGCGACGACCTCGTCCGCGTCGTGCGCAGCCAGATCGGCGCCGGGGCCGATCTGGTGAAACTGTATGCCGACTATCGCTGGGGTCCCGGCGAGCCCAGCCGTCCGACCTTCTCGCAGGCCGAACTGACCGAGGCGGTCGAGGCGGCGCATTCCGCCGGGCGTCAGGTCGCCATCCATGCCGGCACGGTCGAGGGCATGCGTCGCAGCATCCTGGCCGGGGCCGACACGCTGGAGCACGGGGACGCCGGGACGCCGGAGATCTTCCGCCTGATGGCCGAGCACGGCACGGCGCTGTGCCCCACCCTGGCGGCGGCCGAATCGATCACCCGCTACCGCGGCTGGGACGGCTCGGACCCCGCACCCCAGAACGTCCTGACCAAGCGCGAGGCTTTCGCCGCCGCGCGGGCCGCCGGGGTCGCGATCTGCATGGGCGGGGACGTCGGCGTCTATGCCCATGGCAACAACGCGCTGGAGATGGAGCTGATGGTGGCCGCCGGAATGCCGGTCGCGGACGTCCTCGTCGCCGCGACCTCGGGCAATGCCGCGATCTTCGACCTGACCGACCGGGGCGCGATCCGCCCGGGCCTGCTGGCGGACCTCGTCGCCGTCGAGGGCGATCCGACCGGCGACATTTCTGCCGTCCGCGCCGTGCGGCTGGTGATCAAGGACGGCCGGATCGTCCGTCCCTGATCCTCTCCCTCGTCCTCGGGGGAGGGAGAGGGTATGAGACCGCCATGTCCCTGCGCCCCCTCTTCGTCACCCAGGTCTATGAGGCCTCGCTCGCCCCCGTCCCCGGCTTCGACGGCTTCAACGCCGACCTCGCCGACGCCTGCCGCATGCTGGCGGGCGAGGACGGTGCCGGTCGCGCCTGGTGCAAGGCGCACGGCTATCGCGGCTACACCTCCTATGGCTCGCTGAACGACCTGCCCCAGAGGCTGCCGGAGTTCGCGGAGCTGAAGAAGCACCTGGACCGCCACGCCCTGGCCTATGCCCGCGCCCTGAACTTCGACCTGGCCCGAAAGCCCCGTCTGGACACGATGTGGGTCAATATCCTGAAGCCCGGCGGGGCCCATTCGGGCCATATCCACCCCCACGCCTTCCTGTCCGGCACCGTCTACGTCGAGGTGCCCGACGGCGCGTCCGCGCTGAAGCTGGAAGACCCGCGCCTGCCCATGATGATGGCCCGGCCTTCGGTCGTTCCGGACGCGCCGGAAACCGAGCAGCCGTTCGTCTATCTGGCCCCCAAGGCGGGCACGGTCCTGATGTGGGAAAGCTGGCTGCGCCACGAGGTGCCCATGAACGCGGCGAAATCCGACCGCATCTCGATCAGCTTCAACTATGCCTGACGTCGATCCCGCTCCGCGCGCGACCTATCCCGGTGTCTGCCTCGTCACCGGAGCCGCCTCCGGCATCGGGGCCGCCACAGCCAGACGCCTCGCCGCGGACGGCGCCACGGCAATGGTGCTAGTCGATCGCAACGGCGAGGCTCTTCACGCGCTTGGCGACGAACTTGAGCAGGCCCACGGCATCGCCCTCTACCTGTGCCACCAGGACATCCTGAGCGAAGAGGGCTGGGATGGCGTCGAGCACGGCGTCACCCACCACTGGGGCGGGCTGGACAGCGTGGTGATCAACGCCGGCGTTTCCGACGCGGGAACGATCGCCGAGCTCTCGCTCGAGGCCTGGCGAGCGGTCGTGTCCGTCAACCTCGACGGCACGTTTCTGACCCTGAGGACCGCCATGCGCCTGCTGCGGGACGGCGGAGCCGCCGTGGTGGTGTCCTCGGCCTCGGCCATGAAGGCCGAGCCCGGTACAGCCGCCTATGGCGCGTCCAAGGCCGCCGGGCTGCAACTGGCCCGCGTCGCGGCCAAAGAGGGCGCCGCCCGCGGAATCCGGGTCAATGCCATCCTGCCCGGCGGGGTCGAAACCCCGATCTGGCAGGGCGTTCCGGCCTTCGACGCGCTGGTCACCGAAACCGGATCGGAACAGGCCGCCTTCGACCGAATGGCCGGTTTCGCGACACCGCTCGGCCACTACGCAAAACCGGACGAGATCGCAGGTCAGATCGCCTTCCTGCTGTCGCCCGCCGCACATTCGATGACCGGCTCTGCGCTTGTCGTGGACGGCGGTTACATGCTCTGAGGTCGATGTAACCTTCCCTGGGTGCCGCACGAACCCCGCGTGACCGTGACCGACCGCGAAGCGCATCTTCAGTCCCTCATGCTGCGTGGCCTCGACGGCGACGCGAGTGCGTGGCGCGTGCTGCTGACCGATCTGGGCGCGCATCTGCGCCCCTTCTTCGCCCGTCGGCTGTTCGACGGGGGGGCGGACGCCGAGGACCTGGTGCAGGAAACCCTGATCGCCATCCATGCCAAGCGGACCACCTGGGACCGCAACCAGTCGTTCACCGGCTGGGCCTATGCGATCGCGCGCCACAAGCTGATCGACCACCTGCGTCGTCGCGGCCGCCGACCGACCCATCCGCTGGACGAGGCGTCCGAGCTGTTCGCCGACCACACGGTCGAGGACGGTGCCACCCAGGCCGACCTGTCGCGCTGCCTGTCCCTGCTGCCCGCCCGCCAGCGTCGGCTGATCGAGGACGTCCGGCTGAAGGGCCTGACCGTCGCCGAGGCGGCCGCCAACCACGGCTACACCCTGACCGCCGCCAAGGTCAGTATCCACCGCTCCATGAAATCGCTGAATGCCCGTTACGCCACGGCTGAGCATGCCGGGACCGCTTCCGATGAAGACTGAAGATCTGATCGACGCCCTGGCTGTTGACCTGCCGCCTTCCGGCAGCCGCCAGATCGAGCGAACCATCCTGCTGTGGCTGATCCCCGCCGCCCTTGCGGTGTTGGCCGGCGTAGGCCTGTGGCTCGGGTTCCGCAGCGACCTGGCCAGCGCCATGATCGGGCCGAGCTTCTGGGCCAAGGCCGCCTATACAACCGGCCTGACCGTCACCGCCTTCTGGCTGCTGGCCCGCCTCGGTCGACCCGGCGCGAGTGCCAAGGCACCGCTGATGGTTCTGGCCGCGCTGCTGGCCGCCGTTGCAGCGCTCGCGATCTACGAACTGGTCACCATGCCGATGCCGGAGCGGATGCCCGCCCTGATGGGCGACAGCGCCCGGACCTGTGCCCCCGCCATCCTGCTGCTCAGCGCGCTGGCGGCCCCGTTCGTCTTCTGGGCGGCCCGCGCCTTTGCGCCGACGCGGCCGGCCCTGGCGGGCGCTGCCGCGGGGCTGCTGACGGCCGGGCTGGCCACGACCCTGTACGGGCTGCACTGTCCCGAACACACCGCGCCCTTCGTCGCCGTCTGGTATTCGCTCGGCATGGGGCTGGCCACCGCGCTCGGGGCCATCGCGGGACGGTTCGTGTTCCGCTGGTAGAGACCCCGGTCCGCCTTCAAACCGCCCTGCCCGCACGCTAGGTCATTTGCCACCCGGCGTGCGGGTCGCTACATCCCGCGCCAACTCCCCATCCAATCCGACGACAGGGCGCAACGCACCTCATGGCGCAGCAATACATTTTCCAGATGCAGGGCCTGACCAAGGCCTTTCCCGGCGGCAAGAAGATCTTCGAGAACATCTGGCTGAGCTTCTACAACGACGCCAAGATCGGCGTTGTCGGCGTCAACGGCTCGGGCAAGTCCACCCTGCTGAAGATCATGGCCGGCATCGACCCGGAGTTCTCGGGCGAGGCCAAGGCCGCCGACGGGATCAAGCGCGGCTACCTCGAGCAGGAACCGCACCTGGATGACGCCCTGAACGTCCGCGAGAACGTCGAGGCCTGGTGCGAGGAGAAGCAGTGGGTCAACCGCTTCAACGCCATCGCCATGGAGATGGCCGAGAACTACTCCGACGAGCTGATGGAGGAGATGACCGCCCTTCAGGAGAAGATCGACGCCGGCGACGTCTGGGACATCGACAGCCGCATCGAGATGGCGATGGACGCCCTGCGCTGCCCGCCCGACGACTGGGGGGTGACCAACCTGTCGGGCGGCGAGAAGCGTCGCGTGGCCCTGGCCCGTTTGTTGCTGTCCAAGCCCGACATGCTGCTGCTCGACGAACCGACCAACCACCTGGACGCCGAAAGCGTCGCCTGGCTGCAGCACCACCTCGAAGCCTTCCCCGGCTGCGTCATCCTGGTGACCCACGACCGCTACTTCCTGGACCTGGTGACCAAGTGGACGCTGGAGCTCGATCGCGGCAAGGGCATCCCCTACGAGGGCAACTACTCCAGCTGGCTGGAGCAGAAGCAGAAGCGCGTCGTGCAGGAGAACTCGGAGTCCGAGGCTCGCCAGCGCGCCCTGACCCGCGAACTGGAATGGGTCCGCTCGGGCGCCAAGGCCCGTCAGGCCAAGTCCAAGGCCCGTCTGGCCGCCTATGAGCGGATGGTGACCGAGCAGGAGAACCTGCGCGGGGCCCAGACCCACGCCCACATCCAGATCCCGCCCGGGCCGCGCCTCGGCAACGTCGTGCTGGAGGTCGACGGCCTGCAGAAGTCGTATGGCGACAAGCTGCTGTTCGACAACCTGACCTTCAAGCTGCCGCCCAACGGCATCGTCGGCGTGATCGGCCCCAACGGCGCCGGCAAGTCGACCATGTTCAAGCTGATCACCGGCCAGGAAACGCCGGACGGCGGCACCATCAAGGTCGGCGAGACGGTCAAGCTGGCCTATGTCGACCAGAGCCGCGACGCCCTCGACCCGAACAAGACCATCTGGGAAGAGATCTCGGGCGGCACCGATGTGATGATGGTCGGCAAGCGCGAGATCAACACCCGCGCCTATGTCGGCAGCTTCAACTTCAAGGGCGGCGACCAGCAGAAGAAGGTCGGTCAACTGTCGGGCGGTGAGCGCAACCGCGTCCACCTGGCCAAGACCCTGGCCACCGGCGGCAACCTGATCCTGCTCGATGAGCCGACCAACGACCTGGACATCGAGACCCTGCAGAACCTCGAGGAGGCTCTGGAGGAGTTCGCGGGCTGCGCCGTGGTCATCTCCCACGACCGCTGGTTCCTGGACCGTCTGGCGACCCACATCCTGGCCTTCGAGGGCGACAGCCACGTCGAATGGTTCGAGGGCAACTTCGAAGCCTACGAGGAGGACAAGAAGCGGCGCCTCGGCACCGACGCCCTGATCCCGCACCGGATCAAGTTCCAGAAGTTCGGCCGCTAGGGCCCGACGTCTGAAAGCAAAAAGGGGACCGAGCTGCGGCTCGGTCCCCTTTTCTTTTGTCGTCTAACGACCGGTATCAGCCGAAGGCGCGGACCGGTTCGACCTCGGCCACCGACCGCGTCGCCGGGAACAGGACGGCGGGCGAGACCGCCACCGCGTCCTCGTCCGGCGTGACCATCCAGCCCTTGCGGCCGAACGCCTCGCCCACGGCGCGGCGCGAGGTGAACACGGCGATCGGGGCGGCGAACAGCAGCGGCAGGACGATCGGGGCGAACCAGGTCGCCAGATCGGGGCGGACGAACAGGCCGGCTGCGAACATCACGCCGGTCGCCATCTGCCAGCGCATGGCGACGAAGGCATCCTTCCAGGCCAGGCCGTCGGCGCTGCGCTGCTGGGCGGACCAGCCGGCGTCGTGGCCGCTGACGATCTTGATGACGGCGATGGTGTTGGCGACCATCAGGATGGGGGCCAGCGCGGCGGACAGGGCGATCTCGAGCGCCATGCCCTTCAGGATCTGGCGCGTGCCGCCAAAGGCCCTGCGCTCGCCCGGACGGGTCAGGACCAGGATGAAGCCCATCAGCTTGGGCCCCATCAGCATGACGCCGCCCAGCAGCGAGGCCAGCATGAAGGGCGAGAGCTGCGGGTTCAGGATGTAGAAGAAGGACGTCCAGTCCACCGGGCCCTGCAGCTGCATGGCCATGCCGACCATCAGCGAGGCCAGCCACAGCGGCGACGACAGATAGGCCATGCAGCCCATGGCCAGCTGCAGGCGGCTGATGGGGTTCAGGCCCCTGGCCCCGATCAGGGCCAGGTGCTGCAGGTTGCCCTGGCACCAGCGGTGATCGCGGCGGATGAAGTCGGTCAGGGTCGGCGGCGTCTCTTCGCAGCTGCCGTCCAGGGCGGCGGTCACGTGGACAGCCCAGCCGGCGCGGCGCAGCAGCGCCGCCTCGACCACATCGTGGCTCATGATGTGGCCGCCGAAGGGCTTGCGGCCCTCCAGTTCGGGCAGGCCGGCGCAGTCGGCGAAGGCGCGGGTGCGCAGGATGGCGTTGTGGCCCCAGTAGCTGGCTTCGGAACCGGCCCACCAGGCCAGGCCGGCTGCGGCGACGCGGCCGTACAGGCGCACGCCGAACTGCGACACGCGCGCGAACAGGGTCTGGGCCTTGATGATGGTCGGGGCGGTCTGGATCAGGCCGACGCCGGGGTTGCGCTCCATGGCGTCCACCAGACGCAGAACGGTCTCGCCGGCCATGGTCGAGTCGGCGTCGAGCACGATCATGAAGTCGTAGGCCCCGCCGAAGGTGCGGGTCCAGTCGGCGATGTTACCGGCCTTGCGTTCGACGTTCTCGGTCCGGCGGCGGTAATAGAGCTGGCTGCCGGCGTGGGCCCGCAGCGCCATGCAGGCCGACAGTTCGGCGACGGCGGCCTCGTCCTTCGTCGAGTCGCTGAGCACGAACAGGTCGAAGGCGTCGGAGGCTCCGAGACGCGCCAGCGAGGCGTCGAGCGCGCCCAGACGGGCCAGGGCGGCCCGGGCGTCCTCGTTGTAGAGCGGCATCAGGAGCGCCGTGCGGCGCGTGGGCAGCGGCGGATAGGGCGCGAAGTCCATGTCGTCCTGCTCGCGGCCGGTCAGCATGACGACGAGGCCCGCGAACGTGCTGCAGAACCAGCAGGCGATGGCCAGGATCAGGACGGAGAAGATGGCGAGGGCCACAATCTCGAGCGGCTGGAAGCCTTCGCGCGCGCACAAGATCACAGGTGCGATCAGCGCCAGCAGGGCCACGGCGAAGGTGGAACCGAAGACGATGAAGCGACGCGTCAGCAGGCCGTCGGGACGCGTGTCCAGACGGTCGGTGACCTGGCGGTCGGCGTCATGGAAGGTCTGACGCGGCATGGCCAGCGGGGCCTGTTCAGGCAGCCAGCCGCTTACGCCGGTGAAGGCCGAAAAGGTCTCGACCTGGTCATCCGTATGATAGACACGTGCCGTCGAGCCGTAGGCGTTCATGGAAGCTCCCTTGCGGGTCGCGCCGCGCCAACCGAACACGGTTGTTGCGTTGCAACATTCCACGCACTCTCAATCACTCTTGCGCGATTTTCAATCACGGAATGGTGATTGGAACCATTTTATTTCGTGATCAGCCGTCGTCGAGCGGCGTCTTGCGGTCCGCAAGGCCCCGTTTGAGCAGATGGGCCGCGACCCCGACCCACCCCACCAGCACGATGGCGAACGCCCTCTCCCAGTAGCCGACGTTGAAATCGTTCACGGTTCCCGGAAACACGAGGTGCTTGGTCACCACGGTGAGAACCGCCATGGCGATGAAGACGAGAAACAGGAACTGCTTCAGACGCAGGAACCGGTCCGCGTTGCGCAGGGCGACCAGCAGGAACGCGGGAGCCAGCTGGATCCCGAGGCCGAGGTTGATGGCCATGTGGCGCGGATCGGGCCAGGCGTAGAGGCTGGAAACGACCAGCCCGATCCCCGCCAGAACAAACAGCAGGCCGACGGCGATGGCCGACACAGGCGATCGGGTCAGGATCACCACGGCCAGGCCAAACCCGAGGCCCGCGAACCCAGTCATGACGCCCGCGGTCAGGACCCCCGCGTTGAAGATCCAGGGATGGGCCGCCGTGGCACCGCCGAGTTCACTGAGATACTGGCGCGCGTGATCGAACCCGGCATAGGCGGCCGCCGCGATCAGCACGGCCACCAGCGCCACGACCGGGGCCGCGACCCCGACCGTGAGCAGAACGCGCGCCGCCCGATCGATGTCGAACACGGGGATCTTCATACGGCCTTGTCGGGACGCGCGACCGGCACGGTGCCCGCGACCGGGTGACCGACGGCCGCGGGCTTCAGGCCCCAGATGGGCCGGATGAGCGGGATCCGGCGCACGATCTCGTAGATCAGCAGGCTGCCGCCGATCGTGAGGATGGTGAGCGCGGCGGCCTCGAGCGGCGCAGCCCAGCCGAGGGGCCCGATCAACCACACCGCGACGACCAGGATCGTCTGATGCGCCAGATAGCAGGTGAAGACCGCATCGCTGAGATAGCGCAGTACCCGGCTGTCGGCGCGCCGGAGATACAGGCTGCCGAACCCGAGGATGGCCGAGATCACGGCCCACTGGTCAATCGCGAACACGAGGTTGCGCGGCACGCCCCCGAAGGCCCCTCCCCCCGGATGCGCGGTCTGCAGCATCATGACCGGCAGGGCGAGGCAGGCGATCCCCAGCCCGACCCAGCGATAGCGCTCCAGATCTCGCCAGACCGCGTCCTGCCGCACCACCAGAAACCCGAACAGAAAGGCGCCCAGCGACAGGGCATGATTGTACCAGTCATGACCGAGGGTGTTGGTGACGCCGATCAGGGGGAACACGGCCAGCCGGATGACGATCAGATAGGCCATCGGGACGACGACGACCCGCCATCCTGAAAGCAGCGGCAGCAACCCCGCCTCGAGGCGCGCCAGAAGCGTCGGACGCGTCATCAGCAAGACCACGACGGCGCTGTACGCCGCGATATAGACGATGAACCACAGGTGGTTGATGGGGATGCCATCGGCCAGGCCCGACAGGCTGAACTCGTGCCACCACCAGCCGGCAAAATTGCCGGACCAGCCGCCCTTGTCCAAGGCCTCGATCCACGACTGGATCGGCACGAGGACCAGGGTCCCGAACAGGAGTGGCGGAATCAGACGCTCGGCCCGGGCCCGGGCCACCTGGCCGGCGGTCCGGCGCGCGGTCATGAAACGAAGCGCCGCGCCCGACACCAGGAACAGCAAGGTGAGCCGCCACGGATTGGTGACCAGCACCCCCTCGCGCATCCACTCGAACGTATGGCGGCTGTGGACGTGCCAGTCGTACGGGGCATAGGCCAGCCCCACATGATACAGGATCAGCAGTCCGAAGGCAGACACCCGGATCCAGTCCAGATCGAGGCGACGGACGTTGGCGGCGGCAGGGGTCACGCCGCGTCTATGATCGACCGGCCCCGCCCTGTCCACGCCGGCCTGCAGCCCCGCGGGCTGCGGTCACCGGACGACGACGCGATAGCGCTCGGTCTGGGCCGGAGGCGTGTCCCGCTCCCAGGCGCGGCGATAGGTGAAGGTCAGGGTCACCGCGCCGGGTCGGGCCGCCAGATAATGCCAGTGCGTCGTGCCGCCGACGCCGACCATGCCCGGGGCATGCGGCTCGACGATCTCCTCGCCGAAGGGCGTGCCTGGAACCAGAACGCCGCCTTCGACGTCGGAGACCTGCCACTGATAGCCGGTCGTGCTGTTGCTGCCGAGCGCCACGGTCATGGTCTGACCGACACGCAGCCGGGTCTCCCCACCCCGCACGCCCTCGACGACGCCGCCTGTCGGGATCACGCCGGTCCCCTCTTCCGGTTCACCGCCGGCCGTGCCGCATCCGGTCAGCAGCGCCAGGGAGACGATCGATGCGGCGAAGCGTTTCATCATGGGTCCTCCGGCGGACGAACCGCCCTTTGCATCCAGCCTAGCCGCTGCGCCGGCCGTTCGGCGACCTTCTTTTCCTGACCGCCGACTGGTTCCGGCATACGGTTAAGCCTAAAGGCAAAATCATGCCGCACCGCCCCGCCGTTCTGATCATGCAGCCCGCACTGGGCCTGCTCACGCCCTTCCTGGAAACAGCCTATCGCGTCTTTCGATTGTGGGAGGGTCCGCCGGTGGAGGCCCAGGCCGACATCGAGGCCGTGGTCGTGATCGGAGAGGCTCCGCTGGACACGGCGGTGCTGGAGCATCTGCCGAACCTGAAGCTGATCGCCTGTTTCACGTCAGGCTACGACGGGATCGACCTGGACTGGTGCGCCGCGCGGGGCGTGCCGGTCACCCATGCGCCCGCCGTCAATCACGAGGACGTGGCCGATCATGCCCTGGGCCTGATCCTGGCGGCCCGACGCCAGATCGTGACGGGCGACCGCACGGTGAAGGCCGGCGACTGGCGCATGGAAAGCCGCCTGATGACGCCGTCGATGCGGGGGCAGCGGATCGGCATTGTCGGGCTGGGCCTGATCGGCGAGGCGGTCGCCCGGCGCGTCGAGATCCTGGGCTGCGCGGTGGCCTGGTGGGGGCCGCGCGACAAGACCACGACCTGGCCCCGGGCCGCGAGCCTGCTGGACCTCGCGCGGAACAGCGACGTGCTGGTGGTCGCCTGCCGGGCCGATGCGACGAACCGGGGACTGATCTCGGCCGAGGTTCTGCAGGCGCTCGGTCCGAACGGGCTTCTGGTCAACGTCGCGCGCGGCCAGGTGGTGGATGAGGACGCGCTGATCGCGGCGCTGAAGTCCGGAGCTTTGGGCCAAGCGGCGCTGGATGTGTTCGAGACCGAGCCGACCGACGCCGCACGCTGGGTGGATGTGCCCAACACGGTTCTGACGCCCCATACGGCCGGGGCCACGACCGAGGCGGTCCAGGGCATGCTGGGCCTGTTGATGCGCAATCTCGCCGCAGCGATGGCGGATGAACCTCTGGTCACGCCGGTCGTACGGGTGATCTGACGGCCGTTGCGAGCGCCCGCGCGGACGCGTCGGGACAGGCAGGGCTGAAACCGGAACCGCAGTTGACCGACATCACCGACGACATCCCGATCACGGCCGCACCGGACGCCGGGTCTGAACCGGGGCTGACCCTGGAATGCTATCCGATGCGGAGCGATCCGCCGCGGATGGTGCCCGGTCGGCCCGAGCGCGACTGGATGGACGATTTCGCCAACCGCCATCCCTACCGCTGCCTGCCCCTGACCATGGCCAACACCACGGGCTGGGAGCTGCTGTGCCCCTTCGGGTTCGAGGCCGAGTGGGACGGGCGAATGGGGGCCGATTCGATCCGGTTCCGGCCCGACGCCGACGCCACCCTGTTCGATCATTTCGCGGCGTCGCATTTCACGGAGGGCGTCCTGACCTTCCACACCGGCTGGCTGTTCCGCACGCCGCCGGGCTGGGCCCTGCGGGCCTCGGGCGTGCCGAACCGGTTCAAGCACGGCATCGGCGCGCTGGAAGGCCTGACCGAGACCGACTGGCTGCCCTATCCCTTCACCATGAACTGGCGCTTCACCGCGCCCGGCGTCGTGCGCTTCGAGAAGGACGAGCCGTTCTGCTTCCTGCAACCGGTGCCGCACAGCCGGATCGAGGCCTTCCGCCCTGTGCGCGCCGCCATGGACGCGGACTCGGACCTGGCGCTGCAGTACCGCAAGTGGACGGAGGTCCGCACCGACTTCAACACCCGCATGGCCAACGGCGACCCGGAGACGATCAAACAAGCCTGGCAGCGGTTCTATTTCCGCGGCGAGTTTCCCGACCACATCGCCGAGGCCCCTTCCGAGCACGTGAACAAGCGGCGTCTGGCGCCCCTGCCCGATGCGCCGCCGATCGAGCCTGCCCCGCCGGCCCGGGCGCATGTCGGGTTCCGGACCTGGTCCGCCGTTCCGAAAACCTGATCCTCGAGGCCAGGCCACGGATTTCACGCTTCCAATCATATAAGGATATCCTTATATGATTTTCTCATGTCCCTGACGGCCGAACAGACCATCGAAGCCCTGCGCGCCGCCGGCGAGCCGACCCGGCTGCGCATCCTGGCGCTGCTGGCGGGCGAGGAGCTGTCGGTGATGGAGCTCAGCCGCGTGCTGGACCAGAGCCAGCCCCGCGTGTCCCGCCACCTGAAACTGATGACCGACGCCGGCCTGATCGAGCGGTTCCCGGACGGGGCGCGGGTCTTCTACCGGGTCTCGCACGATGTCGATGCGCGGCGGCTGACGGACACGGTCCTGGACCTGCTGGACGACGCCGAGGGCGAGGCGGACCATGCCCGCCTGGACGCCGTCCGGGACGAGCGCGCCACGGCCGCCGCCGCCTATTTCGAGACCGTCGCGCCCAGCTGGGACCGCATCCGGTCGCTCTACGTCTCCGAATCAGCGGTCGAGAGCGCCATCGCCCGCGCCGCCGGTCCGGGCCCGTTCGATCGCGTGGTCGACCTGGGCACGGGGTCCGGCCGCATGCTGACCCTGCTGGGGTCCAAGGCCCGCATGTCGATCGGTCTGGACCTGTCGCAGAACATGCTCAACATCGCCCGCGCCAATGTCGTGAAGGCAGGGCTGGACAAGGTCGAACTGCGCCACGGCGACATCTTCGCCACCCGCCTGCCCAACCAATCGGCCGACCTCGTTCTGGTGCATCAGGTCCTGCATTACCTCGTCGATCCGGCCGCCGCCGTGGCCGAGGCGGCGCGGCTGGTCAGCCCCGGTGGAAAACTGCTGATCGTTGATTTCGCCCCCCACGACCTGGAGCAGCTGCGCGACGAGCATCAGCACCGCCGGCTGGGGTTCGCCGACGAGGAGATCGGCCGGTGGCTGGCCGAGGCCGGCCTCGACGCCTCCGCCTCCATCGCCCTGCCCCCCGACACGGCGGGCCTGACCGTCACCATCTGGACCGCGACGCGTCCGGCCATCGCAAAAAGGAGCGTTGCCTGATGGCCGCCACCGCCACATCGCTTGCCGACGCCCGCGCCCTGCTGCTGTCGCCCCTGGGCCCCGTCGCGCGCGCCGGGAACAACGGCAATCCGGTCCGGGTCTCGTTCGAGTTCTTCCCGCCCAAGTCCGACGACGCCGAAGCCAATCTGTGGAAGGCGGTCCGCCGCCTGGAACCGCTGAACCCGGAGTTCGTGTCCGTGACCTACGGCGCGGGCGGCTCCACGCGGGAGCGCACCCATCGCACGGTCCAGCGCATGCTGACCGAGACCACGCTGAAGCCCGCCGCCCACCTGACCTGCGTCGAGGCCAGCCGCGACGAGGTCGATCAGGTCATCCAGGACTACAAGGCCATCGGCGTGGACCACATCGTGGCCCTGCGCGGGGACCCGCCCGGCTCGGCGGTCAGCGGCGGATCGGGCATCGGCGGCGTCTATCAGCCCCGCGCCGACGGATACGCCAATGCCACGGAGCTGGCCCAGGCCATCCAGCGCGTCGGCGGCTTCCAGACCAGCATCGGCGTCTATCCCGAGAAGCACCCGGAAAGCCCTTCGATCGATCACGACATCGATGTGCTGAAGGCCAAGATCGACGCCGGGGCCACACGGGCTCTGAGCCAGTTCTTCTTCGACATCGACGCCTTCCTGCGCTTCCGCGACCGGATCCGGGCGGCGGGCGTGACCATCCCCCTGATCCCCGGGATCATGCCGGTGTCCAATTTCGCCGGGCTGCAGCGGATGAGCGCGTCGTGCGGCGCAGCGGTCCCGGCCTGGCTCGCGGCCCATTTCGACGGGCTGGACGACGACCCCGAGACCCGCAAGCTGCTGGCCGCCTCCGTCGCCGCCGAGACCTGTGCCCGGCTGCAGGAAGAGGGCTTTGCCGACTTCCACTTCTACACATTGAACCGTGCCGACCTGGTCTATGCGATCTGCCGCGTCCTGGGCGTTCGCGAACAGAAGGTTGCCGCATGACCGCCCGCGCCCAACGCATCGCCGCCCTCCATGCCGCCGCCAGGGAGCGCATCCTGGTCCTCGACGGATCGTGGGGCGTGATGATCCAGCGCGCGGAGCTGTCGGAGGAAGACTTCCGCGGCGACCGCTTCACGGCCCACGAGGGCCAGATGAAGGGCAACAACGACATCCTGTGCATCACCCGCCCGGACGTCATCGGCGACCTGCACGACCAGTATTTCGCCGCCGGGGCGGACATCTCGGAGACCAACACCTTCTCGGCCACGGTGATCGCCCAGGACGACTACAAGCTCGAGGCCGACGCGGTCTGGGACATCAATCTGGAGGGGGCGAAGCTGGCCCGGGCCTCGGCCGACCGCTGGACCGAGAAGGAACCGCACAAGCCGCGCTTCGCCGCCGGCTCGATCGGACCGCTGAACAAGATGCTGTCGATGTCGTCGGACGTGAACGATCCCGGCGCGCGGCTGGTGACCTTCGACCAGGTCTATGACGCCTATCGCCACCAGGTGAAGGCGCTGAACGAGGGCGGGGTCGACCTGTATCTGATCGAGACCATCACCGACACGCTGAACTGCAAGGCGGCGATCAAGGCCATCAAGGACCTCGAGGACGAGGGCATGGAGGCCCTGCCCATCTGGATTTCGGGCACCATCACCGATCGCTCGGGCCGCACCCTGTCCGGTCAGACGGCCGAGGCTTTCTGGAACAGCGTGCGCCACGCCAAGCCGTTCGCCGTCGGCTTCAACTGCGCCCTGGGCGCCGACCTGATGCGGCCGTTCATCGCCGAGCTGAGCCGCGTCGCCGACACCCTGGTCGCCGCCTATCCCAACGCCGGCCTGCCCAACGCCATGGGCCAGTACGACGAGGAACCGCACCAGACCGCCCACTTCATCGAGGAATGGGCGGCGTCGGGGCTGGTCAACATCGTCGGCGGCTGCTGCGGCACGACACCGGACCACATCAAACATACGGCGGAGGCGGTGTCGAAACTGCCGACGCGCGAGATTCCTGAACGGCCGGTCGCGATGCGGCTCAGCGGCCTCGAGCCCTTCGAACTGGTAGCCTGATGCGTCCCACATTCATCAACGTCGGCGAACGGACCAACGTCACCGGCTCGGCCAAGTTCAAGAAACTGGTCGTCGAGGGCGACTATCCCGCCGCCCTGACCGTGGCCCGGCAACAGGTCGAGGCCGGGGCCCAGATCATCGACATCAACATGGACGAAGGCCTGCTGGATTCGAAGCAGGCCATGGTCACCTTCCTCAACCTGATCGCGGCCGAGCCCGACATCGCCCGCGTGCCGGTGATGATCGACTCCTCCAAATGGGAGGTGATCGAGGCGGGCCTGAAATGCGTCCAGGGCAAGCCGATCGTCAATTCGATCTCGATGAAGGAGGGCGAGGACGCCTTCCGCGCCCAGGCCGTCAAATGCCTGCGCTACGGCGCGGCCGTTGTCGTCATGGCTTTCGACGAGGTGGGCCAGGCCGACACCGCCGCGCGCAAGATCGAGATCTGCACCCGCGCCTACCGCATCCTGGTGGACGAGGTCGGATTCCCGCCCGAGGACATCATCTTCGACCCCAACATCTTCGCCGTGGCGACGGGGATCGAGGAACACGACAACTATGCCGTCGACTTCATCGAGGCGACGCGCGTCATCAAACAGACCCTGCCCTACGCCCGGATCTCGGGCGGGGTGTCGAACGTCTCGTTCAGCTTCCGCGGCAACGAGCCGGTGCGCCGGGCGATCCACTCGGTCTTCCTGTACCACGCCATCCAGGCGGGCATGGACATGGGCATCGTCAACGCCGGCGACCTGCCCGTCTATGACGACATCGACCCGACGCTGAGGGAGGCGGTCGAGGACGTGATCCTGAACCGGCCCCAGCGGACCAATGTCTCGAACACCGAGCGGCTGGTCGACATCGCCCCCAACTACAAGGGCGACAAGGGCGTCGCGCGGGTCGTCGACCTGAAGTGGCGCGAGGCCCCGGTCGGCAAGCGGATCGAGCACGCCCTGGTCAACGGTATCACCGAGTTCATCGACGCCGACACCGAGGAGGCCCGGCTGTCGTTCGAGCGGCCGCTGCACGTCATCGAGGGGCCGCTGATGGACGGGATGAACGTGGTCGGCGACCTGTTCGGTTCGGGCAAGATGTTCCTGCCGCAGGTCGTGAAGTCGGCCCGGGTGATGAAACAGGCCGTGGCCTGGCTGGAACCCTTCATGGAGGCCGAGAAGGCAGGCAAGCCGCGCGAACAGGCGGGCCGGATCCTGATGGCCACGGTCAAGGGCGACGTCCACGACATCGGCAAGAACATCGTCGGCGTCGTGCTGCAGTGTAACAACTACGAGGTCATCGACCTGGGCGTCATGGTCCCGGCCGACCGGATCCTGGACGCCGCGATCGAGCACAAGGTCGACATCGTCGGTCTGTCGGGCCTGATCACCCCCAGCCTGGACGAGATGGTCTTCGTCGCGCGCGAGATGCAGCGGCGCGGCTTCGACATCCCCCTGCTGATCGGCGGGGCGACGACCAGCCGGACCCATACGGCGGTCAAGATCGAGCCGGGCTATTCCGCAGGATCGACCACCTATGTCGTCGACGCCTCGCGCGCCGTCGGCGTGGTCTCCGGCCTGCTGTCCAAGACCGAGCGCGCGAAGAACGAGGCCTTGACGCGGGACGAATACATCCGCATCCGCGAGCAGTATGCCCGGGGCCAGGAGGTCAAGGCGCGCGCGACCCTGCCCCAGGCCCGGGAGAACCGATTCAAGCCTGACCCGGCTGACCGCATGCCCGGCGCGCCGTCCTTCATCGGCGTGAAGGCGTTCGACAGCTGGGACCTGCAGGACCTGGCGGACCACATCGACTGGACGCCCTTCTTCGCCAGCTGGGAGCTGATCGGCCGCTATCCGCTGATCCTGGAGGACGAGATCGTGGGCCAGGCCGCGACCGACCTGTTCGCAGACGCCAAGGTCATGCTGAAACAGATCGTCGACGAGAAGTGGTTCACGGCCAAGGGGGTGGTCGGCTTCTGGCCCGCCAACGCGATCGGCGACGACGTGGCTGTCTATGCCGACGAGAGCCGCACCGAGGAGATCGCCCGCTTCCACACCCTGCGCCAGCAGATCCGGAAGTCGAACGGCAAGCCCAATCTGGCCCTCAGCGACTTCGTCGCCGAGGATGGCCAGGACTACATCGGGGCCTTCGCGGTCACGACCGGCCACGGCGAGCTCGAGGCCTCCAAGCGGTTCAAGGACGCCGGCGACGACTATTCCGCCATCATGGCTGCGGCACTGGCTGACCGCCTGGCCGAGGCCTTCGCCGAGCGGCTGCACAAGGAGGTCCGGACCCAGCTGTGGGGCTATGCCGCCGACGAGGCGACCGGCATCGACGACCTGATCGCCGAACAGTACCAGGGCATTCGCCCGGCCCCCGGCTATCCGGCCCAACCGGACCACACCGAAAAGGCCACGCTTTTCAGACTGCTGCAGGCGGAAGCGAATGCCGGCATGGCGCTGACCGAGAGCTTCGCCATGACCCCGCCGGCGTCCGTGTCGGGCCTGTATTTCGGCCATCCCGGCAGCCACTATTTCGGCGTCGGCAAGATCGATCGCGACCAGATCGAGGACTATGCGGCCAGGAAGGGCTGGGATGTCGAGACCGCCGAACGCTGGCTGGCCCCGATCCTCAACTATGAGCCGGGCGAGACCGCGCGGGGCGTGGCGGCCTAGTCCTCCCCCGTCGGGGGAGGTGGCACGGCGCGTCTTCGCGCCGTGACGGAGGGGGCCCGAACCAGAACCCTGAGTGCGCGGCCAGCCCCCTCCACCGCTTCGCGGTCCCCCTCCCCCGATGGGGGAGGATTTACGTCTTCGGCTGGCCGGTCTCGTCCAGACCGGCGTCATCCAGCGATTCCGGCGGGGTGGTGATGTTCTCGCGGACGCGGCGCGCGGCGTGTTCGCACCGTCCGGGCAGGCCGAAGAACAGGCCGAAGGCCTCGCTGCGGGCCTTTTCGTCTTCCTGCGCCATCAGCGGCGTCCATTTGGCGGCGGCCTCGACACCCGCGGCCTCGGCGGCGGCGCGGACGGCCGGGGTCTGACGCGCGGCCCCGATGCGAAGGGCCTCGCGGAAATCGGTCGCTTCCAGCCCGCCCAGCCGCATGATGTCGCGATCCAGATCGTCGGCCGTCGTCAGGGTGCGGCCGAGCGCGATATGCCCCTCGACCAGAGAGGCGCACCAGGCGACCAGAGGATAGTCCTCGGTGGGCGCGCCGCGCGGCAGCGGCGTGGCATAGGCGATGGCCTCACGCACATTCCGGGCCTCGACGGACTCGGCGTCCGATCCGGCGGTCACGATCGGTCCGTCCTGGGACTGGGCCGAGACGGGTGCGGTCAATCCGCCGAGGGCGAGCACGGCGAGAGCGGCGGCAAGGCTTAGGCGCATAGGTGATGTCATCCGATAGCTGTCTGACCCCCCGCCTGAAGGCGCGGCGTGGTTTTTCTACGGCAAGGCCCGTCTGACGGCCCCTCCCCCTTCCGCGATCCTAAAACCAGGACGCCGGAAACAGAAATGCCGGCGCTTTCGCGCCGGCATTCCGTTGGTCGACGATGTCCTGACGGATCAGAACGAGTAGCGGACGCCCAGATAGGCGCGACGCGGGGCGACCCAGGCATTGGCTTCCTGGTAGAGGAACTGGCCGCTGCCGGCGCGGTTGTTGACCACTCCGGTCGCCGTCTGGTGGTTCATGACGTTGAAGACGTCGAGGAAGAACTCCAGCTCGCCGGCCACGTAGGGCGCGTCGGCGACGTACTTAAAGCGCAGGTCCCAGGTGTAGTAGCTGGGGTTCTGTTCGCTGCCGGTGATGCCTTCGACGAGGTAGCTGTCGGTGACGCCGTTGAACACGAACGGATCCTGCATGTCCGGAATGATGCGGCCGGAGATGGCCGAACCGGGCGTGTAGAGGGCGCCGCTGTTCCAGTTGAACACGCTGGAGACTTCCAGACCGAAATCGAACTCGTAGCCGCCGTAGGCCTTGAACTGATGCGGAATGTTGCCAGCCTGCGGGCCGTAGACGTTCGGGGCGCGCGGATCGAGCGCGAGCCAGTCGCCGACGAAGTCCGCGTTGCCGTCCGAGTTCGCGTTACCTTCGGCCTTGTTATAGGTGTAGGACGCCTGACCGAACCAGTTGTCGGTCTTGAACTTCGTCACGGTCAGCTCGAAGCCGGTGTACTCGCGCTTGCCGCCCGGCAGGGTGCCGATGACATAGTTGGTGCCGGGGTTCGCGTCGTAGCCGAAGTAGGAATACGGCAGGTAGAACGGCGATCCCGGGAAGGCCGCACCGTTCACGCCGCAGGTCGCCTGCGTGCAGGTCGGATCCGAGTACAGCGTCAGGTCGAAGTCTTCCATGATGTCCTTGGTCACGCGGTGCGTAACCGAGGCCGCTATGCCGATGTCGGACCCGATGGTGGTCGACCCACCGATCATGAATTCGTCCGTATAGGGCGTCTTGGTGCCGGGCGAGATCTGGGCGTCGCCCGGTCCCCGCGTCCGGAAGGTGACCCACTCGCCGCCCGCGCCGTTGCTGACGTAGATCTGCTCGTTGTTCACCGGGCCGGTCAGGGCCCCGGCGAAGTCCGTCATGTCGGTGCGGATCGGGTCGTAGTAGCGACCGACGAAGCCGAACACCTTGCTGCGGCCGTCGCCGTTCAGGTCATACACGACGCTCAGGCGCGGCGCGTAGGTCCATTCGAACGAGGCGATCTTGCTGTCGTCGGACGCGAAATGCTCGGTCCGTTCGGCGCGAACGCCGGCGGCGACGGTCAGCTGGTCCAGCGTCCAGGTGTCCTGCAGGTACAGCGAGGTGTACTCGAGGCGCAGCGTGTACGGGCCATCGGAGGCGCGAACGGTCCGATAGACGTTGGTGTTACCGTAGGGGTTGCCTGCGCTGCTGCCGAACACTAGGGCACCGGCTTCTGCGGACGAGACCTGTCCGTCAGCGTTGGTGTCCAGGATCGACCGGGCGCGAGCATTGCCGCTCAGCGCCGGCAGGAGGAAGGTGGCGTAATCCTGCGTCGTGATCGCGCGCGCCGTCCAGCCCGACCCGACATAGGAGGCCAGCGTGGTGCCGCTGTAGATCGGGGCCAGCGAGTTGTAGGTCACGCCGCCCGGAACCGAGTCGGTCTGGAAGTTGGTGTTGTCCGCGAACGAGAAGCCGCCCTTGAACGTGTGCGAACCGAAGCCGGTGTCGAGATAGTACTCGAAGTTGGCGCCGTACTCCTCGCGGTTGCGGGTTTCTTCGGAGTTCAGGCCACGACCGCCCAGCTGACGCTGGTAGAGGTTAGAGCCGAAGGCGTTGCGATAGGTGACGTTGTCGCGAACACTGCTGTCCACAGCGGTGTCGATGATCTCGGCTTCGTGGTTGAAGTAGTAGGCGTTGACGATCAGGTCGCCCCAAGTCCGCGTGTAGTCGACCTTATAGTTGTCGCCGCCCTGCTCGCGCGTGAAGTCGCGACGGTTGATGATCGCGGAAGAGCTCTGGCCACTGACCGTGGTCGGATCGCCGAAGTAGGTCAGGGTCAGGCGGTCGTTGTCCGTGGCCTGCCACGTCAGTTTGGCGAAGGTGTAGTCCTGGTCGCGCGTCGTGCTCCGGATCAGCTGGCCGAAGGTCGGGCTGCCGAGGGTGTTGTCGAGGACGTCGTCCTCCTGGTTCTTCTTCTGGTACGAGCCATAGATCCACAGACGGTCGCGAATGATCGGGCCGCCCAGGGTGAAGGCCGTGTCATAGGTCGAGAAGCCGCCCGAGGTCGTGTGCTGGTCTTCGGATACCAGGTCGTCGTTCTGGAGGTAGTAGTTGAGCGAACCGTGCCACTCGTTACCACCCGACTTGGTGATGACGCGCGAGACCAGGCCCGAACCACCGGCGTATTCAGCCGGCACGCCGCCGACGATGACCTGTTGTTCCTGGATGATCTCGGAGTTGAAGTTGGAGCCGAAGGTGCCGGAGACCGGGTCGGTCACGTCGACGCCGTCGAGGTAGTAGAGGTTGTCCGACGAGTTGCCGATGCCGCCGCCGGCCTCGGCGTAGTTGACGCCCGAACGCGACGACGGGTTGCCGCCGTTCGAGGGCTTCACGCCGGGAACCAGCTGCAGGTATGCTTGATAGTTACGGGCGGTCGGCAGGGCTTCCACGACGCCCAGCGTCAGGGTGGTGCTGACCTGCGCGGAGGTCACGTCGATGGCGGCCAGCGAGGTCCCCGTGACGACGATGTCGTCGACGGTGGAGGTGGAGCCGGCACCGCTGACCAGCACATAACCGACGCTGAGATCGCGGCCGGCCACGACGGCGACATTGCCGACGCCGAACGCCTCATAGCCCTCGGCCGTCACGCTCACGGTATAGTTGGTGGCGGGGTCGAGGCCGGCCAGGCGGACGCGGCCGTCGGCATCGGTCACGCCGGTGCGGCTCACCAGGCTGTCCGGCGAGCTCACCATCACGGTCGCGCCGGAGAGCGGCGCGCCGCCGTCGCCCGACACCGTCACGCGCAGCGAGCCGGTCAGGGATTGGGCCAGGGCTTCAGTCGGGGCGACCAGCATCATCACCGGGGCGGCGGCGAGCGCCAGCAGGGCCGCGGTGCCGATCATCGTGGTGTTCAGCATGCGCTGACGGACAGTTTGGAGTTTCAAGATCATTCTCCTGGAGTGATGACGCAGCCCTCCGCTGCGGCATCGAGTTGGCATCTTGCGTCGGACTCGGCGCAGACTGAGGCTTGGATAGACGCCGCGATCGGCCAAGCGCCATAAGAATTACGTCTGTGTAATAAGGCTGCCTTGCGAGTGTCGCATTCAGGACACGTTTCTAACGGTGAAGTTACATTGAACTGTCACAGGGGATCGAAGTGAACATTCGAGCGAACGCGCTGTCGGCGGGCGTCTGGGCCGCGCCACAGATCGGACTGGACGACGTGCCCGAGCTGGCGCGCCTGGGAATCCGGCGCATCGTCAGCCACCGCCCGGACAGCGAGGAGCCCGGGCAGCCCTCGGCGGCCGAGATGTCGGCGGTGGCGACCGCGAACGGCATGGAGTTCGTCCATGCTCCCGTCAGCGGCATGCCCGGTCCAGACGCTGTGAAGGCGACAGCCGGGGCGCTCGAGGACGGATCGCCCGTGCTGATGTTCTGCCGATCCGGCACCCGGTCGACCTTCGCCTGGGCGCTGGCGATGCGATCCCTCGATCGCGCGGATGCGGACACATTGCGCGCGACCGCCGCGGCGGCCGGCTATGACCTCAGCCGGTTGCCGCTCTAGCGGCTGATCGCCACCCGGGCGGCGTAGGGGATCGGCTCGGGATCGCCGCAGGAGGTCAGAACCAGCTGCGCCGCCATCAGGCACAGCATGGCTGCGGCGATGGGCTGGAGCCGATTTGAGACAGTCAGTGCGATCGATCGGGCCAAGACAGGCGCTCCAGAACGGGTTTACGCTCTGTTAAGGCAAGGGTCGGGCCGTTCCTCTCCGTACCGTTTCGAGACCATCGTCATGTCCGCAGTCCAGGCGATCCCCTTCGTCCGCGCCTTCGATTTCCAGTACGGCCGCGCCGACCAGGTCTCGCCCCTGATCCAGCGGGTGATCTGCAACAACCCCGGCCCCTTCACCTTCACCGGTACCGGCACCTATATCGTCGGCCACTCCCGTCCGGGATCGTCCGTCGCCGTGATCGACCCCGGTCCCCTGGACGACGCCCATCTGGCCGCGCTGATGTCGGCCGTCGAGGGCAGGACCGTCAGCCATATCCTGGTGACCCATACCCACCGCGACCACTCTCCCCTCGCCCGCCCGTTCGCGGATGTCGTGCGAGCCCCGGTCCTGGCCGCCCGCCCGCCCGCCAGGGACACCCATGCGTCCGGCCCGCTGGACGAGGAGGAGGATGCCGTCTTCGCGCCCGACACGATCCTGACCGGGGGCGAGGCGATCGCCGGCGACGGCTGGACCCTGCGGGCGCTGTTCACGCCCGGTCACGCCTCGAATCACATGGCCTTCGCGCTGGAGGACGAGAACGCGCTGTTCTGCGGCGACCACATCATGGGCTGGTCAACGACCGTCGTCGCGCCGCCGGACGGCAACATGAGCGACTATCTGCTCAGCCTCGACGTCGTGATCGCGGAAGGGTTCTCGACCCTGTGGCCTACCCATGGCGCGCCGGTCACCGAGCCGGCGCCGTTCCTGGCCGCCTATCGCCGGCACCGTCTGGATCGGGAGGCGCAGATCCTCGCCCGCCTGGTCGCCGGGGACCGCACGATCGCGCAGATGGTCCCGGTCCTGTATGCGGCGGTCGATCAGCGGTTGTGGGCCGCCGCCGGCCTGTCGGTGTGGGCGCATCTGATCAAGCTGGTGAACGACGGGCGTGTGGTGACGGACGGCGAACCGACCCTGTCTGCGACCTACCGACCGGCCTGAAGCGCATCCACCAGCTTGGTGGCGAGGCGACAGTTCTCGCCGCCGTCGGCCCGGTCGTAACGGGCGACGACGCGCACATCGGTCTGGCCGGGCCGGATGCGAATCACAGCCTCGTGCGTCAGGCCGAAGACGGCGCCGGTGCGCTCGCCGCGAATCTGGAACAGACTGGCGCCGGTGATCCGGAAACCGGCCTGCTGCATGGCCCATCCCGCCGTTCCCTGCGCGAACTGGGTCATGGGGGCCGATACGCCCGGACAGGCGACGCTGGGGCCCGCAGCATTGGCAATGGTCGGCGGATCGGCCAGATCGGTCGTCACATCCAGAGGACCGGCGATCGCCATCACCTGCGCGCGCCACAGGAAGGCTCCAGAGATCCCGACGGCGACGACCAGGGTGGCCAGGGCCATCACGCCCAGCCGGGGAGACGTCCGGAACGCGATCACCATCGCGACCAGGGCGACCACCACCGCCAGCACGCTCAGAGCCAGAGCCACCTTCAGCGTCAGCAGGTCCAGCCCGGTCTCCAGCGAAACCGCGTCCGCTCCGACCAGCAGCACCGCGACGATCGCTAGCAGCGGCCCGGCGAGGGTCGCGACCATGGCGGCCCGGACGGCCATCAAGCCCGGCGTGGCCCTGCGACCGGCCACGCTCAGGTCCGGGCCGGCTCGACCGAGGTCGGCAGGCGATAGTCCTTCAGCTGTTCGCGCAGGGTCTTCTTGTCGATCTTGCCCGTCGCGCCCAGTGGGATGTCGTCCACGAAGACCACGTCATCGGGCATCCACCATTTGGCGATCTTGCCGACCAGGAAGTCCAGGTGCTCCTGCTTGTCCTGCGTCTCGCCGGGCTTCAGCTTGACGATCAGCACCGGCCGCTCGTCCCATTTGGGATGGGCCGCGCCGATCACGGCGGCCAGCTCGACCTTCGGGTGACCGACGGCGATGTTCTCGATCTCGATGGAGCTGATCCATTCGCCGCCGGACTTGATGACGTCCTTGGCGCGGTCGGTGATCTGCATGAAGCCGTATTCGTCGATCGTCGAGACGTCGCCGGTATCGAAGAAGCCTTCGTGGTCCAGGATGTCGCCGCCCTCGTCGCGGAAATAGGCGCGGGCGATCGTCGGCCCCTTGATCATCAGGCGGCCGTAGGTCGTGCCGTCGTGCGGCATCTCCTGACCGGCATAGTTCTTCAGCTTCAGCTCGACGCCCAGCGGGGGAATTCCCTGCTTGATGCGCCACTTCATGCCCTCGTCGTAAGGCAGGGCCTCGAGTTCGGGCGTCAGGATCGACATGGTGCCGATGGGCGAGGTCTCGGTCATGCCCCAGCCCTGGGCCACCTCGATGCCGAACTCGTCGTGGAAGGCGCGGATCAGGCTTTCGGGAACGGCAGAGCCGCCGATCAGCACGCGCTTGACGGTCGGGATGGTCAGCTTGTTCTCGCGCAGATGGGTCAGAAGCCCCTGCCACACCGTCGGCACGGCGGCGGAGAAGGTCACGCCCTCGGACACGATCAGTTCATAGATGGAGGCGCCGTCCATCTTGGCACCCGGCATGACCAGCTTGGCCCCCGAGGCCGGACCGGCGAAGGCGATGCCCCAGGCGTTGGCGTGGAACATCGGCACGACCGGAAGGATGACTTCCTTCGGCGAGGGCCCCAGCACCGTGGACTGCATGCCCAGCAGGGTGTGGATGAAGTTCGACCGGTGCGAGTACAGGACTCCCTTGGGGTTCCCTGTCGTGCCCGAGGTGTAGCAGAGGCCACAGGCCGTCTGTTCGTCGAAGTCACCCCAGACGCAGTCCTGTGACACGCCCTGCAGGACGGCCTCATAGCATTCGGCCCTGGGCAGTTTCGTCGCCGGCATGTGGAAGGCGTCGGTCATGACCACGACGCGCTCGACGCTGGGGCAATGCGGCAGGATCGCTTCCAGCAGCGGCACGAAGGTCAGATCGACGAAGATGATCCGGTCGCCGGCGTGGTTGATGATGTAGATCAGCTGCTCGGGAAACAGGCGCGGGTTCAGGGTGTGGCACACCGCGCCGATCCCCATGATGCCGTACCAGGCCTCGATATGATTGCCGGTGTTCCAGGCCAGGGTCGCGACCCGGTCGCCGCGCTGGACGCCCCACTCCTTGAGGACGTTCGACACCTGTTTGGCGCGACCGTGGATCTGGCCATAGGTGGTCCGCACGACCGGCCCTTCGACCGAACGGGTCACCACCTCGCGGTGGCCGTGCCAGTTCTTCGAGTGGTCGAGGATACGATCGACCGTCAGTGGCCAGTCCTGCATCAAACCCAGCATCGCATTCCCTCGTTTTCCCCGTCGTGCGCAGGGCTTGGCTTTCAAACTAGCCGAGGTCCTCGCCGACAAGCAACGTGACGCAGGGTCACCTAACGGGTCAGCCAACGGGCCTCCCAAGCGTCACCATTGTGCCCCGGCGGGATTTGCGGTCTGGTCCGAACATCGTTCACCCAAACCTCCGAGACACTCGCATGCGGCCAGCGACCGGCACCCCCCTCGCCCTCTCCCTCGTCCTGACGGTCCTGGCCGCCTGCGGAAGTCCGTCAGGCAATGCCGCTCCGGACGCGGCGGAGGCAGCCACGGCGGCGGTACCGGCGGTGGCACCGGCCGCAAGCCCGAGCCGGATCCGCATCCAGGGCCTTGGCCTCGACATCACCGACGCGGCGGGAACGACCAGCACGCTGAAGTTCGAGCAGGTATCGCAAGCCGACGCGATCGCCGCCGTCAACGCGGCGACGGGAACCACGCCCGAGGTGACGACGAACAACGACTGTCCGTCCGGGCCCACGGGCTTCGCCGACTATCCGAACGGGCTTCAGTTGGTCTTCGTGGACGGAAGCTTTCAGGGCTGGACCCTGGATCAGGCGGGGATCTACACCGAGAACGAGTTCGGCGTGGGCGTCGACCGGGCCACGATGGACAGCCTGCCCGACTTCCAGATCGACACGTCCTCGACCCTGGGCGTGGAGTTCTATTTCCAGGGGGTCAACGGCTTCATGAGCTCCGATGCGCCCGACGGCGTGGTCGAAAGCCTCTATGCCGGTCTGACCTGCTTCTTCCGCTAGGGCGGCGCACGCTTTCGGACAGCGACCGCTTGCGCGCGATCCCGTTCTGGCTTCTCGTGCGCGACCTGACCCGACACAAGGATGCCCCGGATATGCGCGTGATCGCCCGCTCGGCCCTCGCCCTCGCCACGGTGCTCACCATCGCGGCCTGCGAGGGGTCACCGGAACCGGCCGCGGCCCCGGTCGCGGCGGCCACCCCCGCTGCGGCTGAGGCCCCGGCCCCGCCGCCGGCGACGGGCGGCCTGGCGATCGAGGGCGAAGGCCTGCGCCTGTTTTCGGCATCCGGATCGGCCCGGCCTGTCCCGTTCGGGACACCGCAAGACGTGGTGATCGGACTGGTCGCGGGCATGCTCGGAGCCAGAGAGACGCCCGAGGTCACGACCAACTCGGAATGCGGCGAGGGCCCGGTTCAGTTCGCGTCGTTCTCCAACGGGCTGAAACTGGCCTTCCAGGACGAGAAGTTCGCCGGCTGGTTCCTCGATGCGGCCGGTCTGACCACCGTCGACGGCGTCGGCGTGGGCACGACCCGGGCAGACCTCGATGGTGCCCGCACGATCGAGATCGACCCCGAATCCACGCTCGGCATCGAGTTCCAGGCCGGCGACATGGGTGGGTTCCTGACGGCCGACGGGGCCGCGGGCACGGTCGAAAGCCTTTACGCCGGCGCCACCTGCTTCTTCCGCTAGATCAGCGGCAGGCCGACAGCACCAGCAGGCGCGCGAGGTCGACCGCCTCGCGCGTCAGGGTCTTCAGCGACGACGGCTCCAGCAAGGCGCGCACCGACGCGCCGTCGACGATCATCGTCAGACCGCGCGCCAGCCGGTCGTCGTCCTTCGCAGCCCAGACCGGTTCGTCCTGACGTGCGCGCGCCGTCCGGGCGTCGGCCAGAAGCGCGATCAGCCGCTCGCGATAGTCGCGCTCGGCGTAGCGGACGATCCGCCCGACCTCGGCACTGCGCAGGCTCTCGCCCACGATCTCGGTCGCCAGCACGCCATAGTCGCGCTGGCACCCGAGTTCGACGCCCCGCTCGACCAGCGACACGATCGCTTCCAGCGGGTCCTCTATCGCCGAGACAGCGCCGAAAAGCAGGGCCACCTCCGCCCGCTCCTCGGCGACCAGGGCCTCCACCATCGCCTGCTTGGAGGGAAAATAGTGATAGAGCCGGCCCGGGCTGATGCCGCCCGCCTCGGCACAGATGTCCGCAATGCTCGCCGCGTGAAAGCCCAGACGGATGAAGCAGGCGCCCGCCGCCGCGAGCAGCCCCTGCCGCTGCGCGTCGAACTTCTCCGCATTTCGGGTCCGGGCCATGCCGCTCTCATGCCGCGCCTTGACGGGACCGTCCAGTCATATAATTCGATCGATCATTCTATTATTGAGGATCGTCATGGGTTGGATTTCGCTGGTCGTCGCGGGTGTGCTCGAGGTGGGTTTCACCACCACCCTGCGGCTCCTCAACGGGATGGGGGCCGATGCCACGACCGGAGCAAAGATCGGCCTGAACGTCCTGTTCATCGGCCTGATCATCGCCAGCTTCCAGGCGCTCCAGTTCGCCATCCGGACGATCCCGATGGGCATGGCCTATGCTGTCTGGACCGGGATCGGCGCGGTCGGCACGGTGGTCGTCGGCGCCCTGTTCTTCGGCGAGCGCCTCGATGCGGTCCGCCTGATCCTGCTCGCGGTGATCGTCGCGGCGATCGTCGGACTGAAGCTGGTCAAGGCCTGAGACTGGCGCGACCGCCTCTGTCGTCATATGGCACCGGCATGACCATCCTCATCGCGATCACCGGCGGGTCCGGTTCGGGCAAGTCGACGCTCGCCGAAACCGTCGCCGCCGTCCTGCCCGCCGGCACTGCCGTGCTGATGCGCGAGGATTCGTACTATCGCGACGCGGCCTCCCTGCCCGGCTTCGACGCCGCGACCTTCGACTTCGACGACGTGGCTGCGCGGGATCACGACCTGCTGTTCGAGGACCTGTCCCGGCTGAAGGCGGGCAAACCCGTGACCGCCCCCGTCTATTCCTTCATCCACCACGGCCGGGAGCCGGAAGGCGAGATCATCCCCGTCGCGCCGGTGGTGATCGTGGAGGGCACCCACGTCCTGTGCACCCCCGCCGTGGCCGACCTTTTCGACATCCGGGTCTTCGTCGACACACCGGCCGACATCCGGTTCATCCGTCGCCTGCTGCGGGATCAGGCCGAGCGGGGTCGAACGTCCACGTCGGTGATCGACCAGTATCTGAAGACCGTCCGTCCCGGGCACGAACGCCTTACCGAACCCTCGCGCACCCGCGCCGATTTCGTCATCGCCGACGCCACGGCGGCGGTCCGGCTGGATGATCCGCAGGTCATCGTGCGCCTGGCGGCCCCCCTGCTGGCGCACCCGCTTCTGGCGGGGCTTCTGACGACGTAACATACGTATTTGTCGGGGATTTCGGAGCGTAACCATATACGCTAAAGTCACGGCGATGCGTTCACACAGCAATACGGCTGCAGCAGCCGAACCCGTAGACCCCCGGCGCCAGACGATCGTTCGCGAGGCCCGCCGTCACTTCATGGCCGACGGCTATGCCGCCACCCGGATCGAGCCGATCGCGCGGGCCGCGGCCGTGTCCACGGCCACGCTCTACGGCTATTTCCCGTCGAAACAGCATCTGTTCACGGCCGTGATTTCGGACGCGTCGGCCGATTTCTCGGCCCAGATGGAATATGTCCGGGTCTCCGACGGTCATGCCCGCGAACAGCTGACCCTGTTCGCCACGGCCTATGCCGACTTCATGGGCGACCCGTTCGTCCGATCGGTCTTTCGCCTGGTGATGGCGGAGCGTCCCCGGTTCCGGGATGTCGCCCAAGGCTTCTTCGACAAGGGTCGCAGCGATTTCGGCCGCCCGCTGATGGCCGCCCTCGCCCGCCTTGCCGAACGCGGCGAACTGAAGATCGACAAACCCTCGTGGGCCGCCGGGCAGCTGATGGGCATGGTCGAGCACCCGGTCTTCTTCATGCCGCTGGTCACCGGCGACGAGGTCCAGGCGGCCCGAACCAACGGACAGATCGCGGCCGACGCCGTCGAGACCTTCCTGGCCCGTTACGGCACCTGAAGCTCAGGGCTGCAGCCGGGTCCGCGCCCAATCCTCGCCTTCACGCGTGAACCGCAGCCGGTCGTGCAGCCGGAACGGGCGGTCGCGCCAGAACTCGACCACGTCCGGCAGGACGCGCCAGCCGGTCCAGTGCTCGGGGCGCGGCACGTCCGCGCCGTCGAACCGCGCCGTCTCGCGCGCGACGGCGGCCTCCAGCGCCGACCGGTCTTGCAGCGGCCGCGACTGGTCCGAGGCCCACGCCCCGATCCGGCTCTCGCGCGCCCGGCTGGCGAAATAGGCATCGGCCTCCGCGGCGCTGACCGGCTCGACCGCGCCGCGCACCCGGATCTGGCGCCGCAGGGACTTCCAGTGGAACAGCAGGGCCGCACGGGGCCGGGCGTGAAGCTGCAGGCCCTTGGCGCTCTCGCGATTGGAATAGAAGGTCAGCCCCCGGGCATCGACGTCTTTCAGCAGGACCATGCGGCTGTCCGGCGCGCCGTCGGCGTCGACCGTCGACAGGGCCATGGCGTTCGGATCGTTCGCTTCGTGCGCCCGCGCCTGGGCCAGCCATTCGACGATCAGGCCGATCGGCTCGGTTCGGTCGAAGATCGTCTCGTCGCCATTGGCGGCGAGCGCCGCGGCGTAGTCGCGCGCATACTCTTCACGGGTGGGGCTGGACGGGATCACGGGGCTGGTCATGACGGCGATATAGCAAGCGTCGCCGCGCCCCGCACGGTTAACCCGTCCTTGACCATGACGGCGGCCTATTGGTCGCATGACGTCGCCCGGCCAGACCCTGAACGAAGCCTTCGCGGTCCTCGGGCTGCATGGTCCGACCGACCAGGCCGAGGTCGCACGCGCCTTCCGCATGGCCGTGAAGGGCGCCCGACCCGATCTGCCGGCGGGTGATGCCGAGCGTTTCCGCCGGGTCATCGCCGCCTATCGCCTGATCCAGAGCCGGGGCGGCGGCCACCCCGCCCTTGCCGCGCCGGTCGCCCGCCCGGCCGCCCTGCCCGTCGTCGGCCTGACGCCGCTGCAGGCCCTGTCGGGGGGAGACACCACCGTTCGCCTCGGGACCCGGTCCCTGCGGGTGCGCGCCCCGGCCGGGATGCGGACCGGCGAGCACCTTCGCCTGAAGAAGGCCGCCGATGACGGTTCCGACCTCTACCTGCCGGTCCTGATCCGCCCCACCGACGGCCTGGCCGCCCTCGGCGACGATCTGCACATGCGGTGGGGGGCCTCGCCACGCGTGCTCACCGACGGCGGCCGAATCGAGATCGACACCCACGCCGGTCCCCGCTCGGCCTGGCTGACGCCCGGCCTGCAGTCGCCCATCCGGCTGCGCCTGCGCGATCTCGGCCTTCCGGCCAGAGGCACCCACCGGGCCGGCCACCTGTTCGTCACCTTTTTTGCCAGCGAGGACGCGCCCTCGGCGGCCGAAGATCTGCTGGCCCGGTTCACGCGGGTCTGGACGCCGGACCGGCTCGCGGCCTAATCGCGAAACCATGTCGCACAATACCTTCGGCCATCTGTTTCGCGTGACGACCTGGGGCGAGAGCCACGGGCCGGCGATCGGCTGCGTCGTCGACGGTTGCCCGCCGCTGATTCCCCTCAACGAGGCCGACCTCCAGCCCTGGCTCGACCGGCGCAAGCCCGGCGGCAGCCGCTTCGTCACCCAGAGGAAGGAGAGCGACACCGCCCGCATCCTGTCCGGGGTGTTCGACGACGGCGACGGCCCGGTCACCACAGGGGCTCCCATCGCCATCCATATCGACAACGAGGATGCGCGCTCGAAGGATTACGGCGAGATCGCCCGCGCCTTCCGTCCCGGCCACGCCGACATGACCTATCAGGCCAAATACGGCGTCCGCGACCATCGCGGCGGCGGGCGGTCCTCGGCCCGCGAGACTGCCAGCCGGGTCGCCGCGGGGGCCGTCGCGCGTCGCATCCTGGGCGACGGGATCGTGATCCGGGCCGGCGTGGTCCAGCTGGGCCCCCACAGGATCGCGCCGGACGCCGTCGATTTCTCGGCCGTCTACGACAACCCCCTGTTCGCGGCCTCCGCCGGGGTCGTCCCCGCGTGGGAGGCCTGGCTGGATGGCGTGCGCAAGGCGGGATCGTCCTGCGGTGCCGTGGTCGCTCTGGAGGTCACGGGCATCCCCGCCGGCTGGGGCGCGCCCCTCTATGGCAAGCTGGACGCGGAACTGGCCGCGGCGATGATGTCCATCAACGCCGTCAAGGGCGTGGAGATCGGGGCCGGCTTCGGCTCGGCCGAACTGTCCGGGGAGGACAATGCCGACGAGATGCGGATCGGTCCGGACGGCGGGATCGTGTTCCAGTCCAACCATGCCGGCGGTGTCCTGGGCGGCATCTCGACCGGCCAGCCCCTGACCGCCCGGATCGCCTTCAAGCCCACCTCATCGATCCTGACCCCGCGCCAGACGGTTACCCGGGACGGGACCGAGACCGACCTGCGCACCAAAGGCCGCCACGACCCCTGCGTGGCCCTGCGCGGCGTGCCGGTGGTCGAGGCCATGGCCGCCTGCGTGCTCGCCGACGCCCTGCTCAGGCACCGCGCCCAGATCGGCTGACGCTTTCGCCTCAGAGGTACAGGGTCGGCAGATAGCGCTCGCCCAGGACCACGGCGGCGATTCCCACCTGCATGGCCAGGACGAGGGTGATGATCGGGCCGGTCGAGGGTCTGGCCCTGCGCACCGCCAGAACCGTCAGGATCAGCAGACACCCCACGACGGCGGCGTGGACGGTCCACTGGCCGATCCCCCACGACAGACCGAGGCGGGCCTCGTCGTTGGGGTTGATGACGCTGATCCCCGCGGCCAGCAACCGCATCAGGAAGGCGGCCAGCACCGTGGCGAACCCGATCATGGCCGTGCCCCGCGACCCCAGCCACAAACCGAACAGCCCCTGCAGCAGGGTCATCGCCGGGCCCGCTGCGTCCACCAGATCCCTGTGCAGGCCCGAACTGTAGCTGCCGCTGGCCGGGCCCGCGCTGTTGACCCGGATGAAGACGTCATAGCCGAGACCGAGGGCCATCAGCCCGTGCGCGGCCTCATGGACCGCGAAGGTCGCCACCATGACCGCCAGACCAAGGCCGATGGTTCGAATGATGGTCATGCCCTGCCCCCGGAATGCCCGATCCTAACCGGCGCTGTTCGCCAGCGCCGCTTACAAATCGGTCACCATCCGTTCACCATGTACGGACTAGAGGAAACCATGACCCAGACCCTGCGCCGCCTCACCGCCGTGTCCGCCGTCCTCGCGGGCGCGCTCATGCTCCAGGGTTGCCTGGTCGGGGCCGTCGTCGGCACCGCCGGGGCCGTCGTGGGCGGCGCGGCCAAGGTCACAGGGGCTGTTGTCGGGGCCGGAGTCGATTCCGTCACCACCTCGGACGAGGAAACCCGCGCCCGTCGCGAGCGCGAGCAGCGCGATTACGAGCGCGAGCAACGCCGCTGCGAACAGCGGCGCGCCAACGGCCAGCGCTGCTAGATCACCGGACGCCGATGTATTTGTGCGTCTGGACGCTCAGACGCCATTTCGGGTTCTTCAGACAGTAGTCCAGCGCCGCGGCCGTATTCGCCGCCTGGTCCGGGCCGTCCATCGGCTGCAGCCAGAAGCGCTCGAAATCGAGCGCCTCGAACCGGTGGGGCATGGCCAGGGCCTGGGGAAAGACCAGTTTCAGCTCCTGCCCGGACGTCTGCACGACGGGCGCCGCGGCCTTGGGACTGACGCACACCCAGTCGATGCCCGTGGGGGCCGCCAGCGTCCCGTTCGTCTCCACGGCGATGTCGAAGCCGCGCGCGTGCAAGGCCTCGATCAGGGGCGCGTCCAGCTGAAGCAGCGGCTCGCCGCCTGTGCAGACCACCAGCTTCGGATCCCCGTCCCGGCCGATCCACATCGAGGCGACATGGTCCGACAAAACGCCCGCATCCGCGAACTTCCCGCCGCCGTCGCCGTCCGTCCCCACGAACTCGGTGTCGCAGAACGAACAGACGGCCTTGGCCCGGTCCTGCTCGCGGCCGCTCCAGAGATTGCACCCGGCGAAGCGCAGGAAGACCGCCGGCCGCCCCGCCTGCCCGCCCTCGCCCTGCACCGTCAGGAAGGTCTCCTTGACCGAATAAGTCATCGGGACGCCACCCAGCCGTCCCAGCCCGCCGCCCGCAGTTCGCAGGCCGGACAGGCGCCGCAGCCATAGCCCCAGGCGTGCCGATGGGTCCGGTCGCCCCGGTAGCAGGTGTGGCTGTCCTCGACGATCAGATCGACCAGGGCCGCGCCGCCGATCGCGTCGGCCAGGGCCCAGGTCCGCGCCTTCGTCAGCCACATCAGGGGCGTCTGGATCGGCACCGGCCTGTCCAGGCCGAGCGACAGCGCCCGCTCCATGGCGTCCATGGTCTCGCGTCGGCAGTCGGGATAGCCGGAGAAGTCGGTCTCGCACATGCCGCCGACCAGCACCTCTAGCCCCCGCCGGTCCGCCAGCGCGGCCGCCGCCGTGAGGAAGATCAGGTTCCGCCCCGGCACGAAGGTCGTCGGCAGGCCCCTCGCCCCCACCTCGATCGCCCGGTCGGTCGTCATCGCCGTCTCGCCGATGGCCCCGAACCCGGTCAGGTCGACGACGTGGTCCGGCCCGAGCCTGTCGGCCAGGCGCGGCAGGACGCGAGGCATGCCCGCGCGCACCCGCAGACGCGCGTCCATCTCGACCGCGTGCCGCTGGCCGTAGTCGAAGCCCACCGTCTCGACCCGGTCGAACCGCTCCAGGGCCCAGGCAAGGCAGGTGGCGCTGTCCTGCCCGCCCGAGAACAGGACGAGAGCGGATGACGGTGCGGGTTGGGTTTCGGTCATGACGGCCCTGCGGTCGGCCACCGGCCGCGCGCATCGAAAAGGGATTTGAGGGTTCTGAGGTTGGACCGCGCTCTTACACCAGCGGCTCGCCAGCCGCAAAACACGATCGACCGGGGCCGAAATGCGGCAGGCCGCCGCACTTAACGATTCTGAAGAAGGTTATCCCCTAGATGTCCACCGGTATCACGGAGTAGCGGCCAGTATGCCGACGATCGAGGTTCTTACGGAGCGCGCCGAGCCTGTCTCGTCGACGGTCCCGACCAGCGAGATCTTCGCTCGTTTCAGGAACGAGCCGGACACACTGGTGATTCCGGTCGTCGACAACGATCGGCCCGTCGGACTGGTCGAACGCAACGCCTTCCTGCTCAAGATCGCCGGCCCGTTCGGCCACGCGCTCTACGCCAACCGCCCCGTGTCGATGATCATGGACACCGAGCCCGCCGTGGTCGAGGCCGGGGTCAAGATCGACGCCTTCTGCGACATCCTGCTGAAGTCCGGGCCGGGGGCCCTGATGCGCGGCTTCATCGTCACGCGCGACGGGCGCTATCGCGGCGTCGGCACGGCCATCTCCCTGCTGCAGGCCGTCAACGACCAGCAGCGCAGCCAGAACCGCGAGCTGGAGGAGCAGGCGCGCGCCCTGACCGACAGCCGGACCCAGGCCCTGGCCTCGGCCCGCGCCAAGAGCCAGTTCCTGGCCATCATGAGCCACGAGCTGCGCACCCCCATGAATGGCGTCCTCGCCGTCGCCGAACTGCTGCGCCGCCAGCCCCTGAACGACGCGGCCCACGCCCACGTCCAGACCATCGTGGATTCCTCCGAGACCCTGCTGCGCATCCTTCAGGACGCGCTGGACCTGTCGCGCGCCGAGGCCGGCGAGCTGGAGCTGACCCCCGCGCCCACGCCGCTGCGCGCCCTGGTCGACGACATCGAGCACCTGTGGGCCCCGCGCGCGTCGCAGGACGGCGTGCGGCTGATGGTGGGTTACGAAGGCGACACCGAACTGACCGCCGATCTCGACTGCGTGCGCGTCAAACAGGTGTTCAACAACCTGATCGGCAATGCGCTGAAATTCGCCCGGAACGGCGTCGTCGAGGCCAGCCTCAAGGCCTGGTCCGAGAACGGCCAGGTGCATATGGAGGCCCGGATACGCGACGACGGCCCGGGCGTCGATGCCGACCGCGTGGATGCGATCTTCGAACCCTTCGTCCATGGCTCCGGCCCGGACGGCGCGGGCCTGGGCCTTTCGATCTGCCGCCAGATCGTGGACAATATGAACGGCCGCATCTGGGCCGAGAACAACCAGGGTCGCGGGGCCACCTTCGCCTTCGACATCACCGCGCCTTTGTCGGCCGTCGCCGTCGATCACCCGTCGAACGTCTCGGCCCTGGCCGACCTGGAGCTGACGTCCAACCCGCATATCCTGATCGTCGACGACAACGCCACGAACCGGGTGGTCGCCCAGGCCCTGTGCGAGATGTTCGGATGCTCGTCAGAGACCGCCGAGGACGGTCTGGAGGCGCTGGAAGCCGTCCAGGCCCGCCCGTTCGACCTGATCCTGATGGACATCAAGATGCCCCGGATGGACGGGGTCCAGGCGACCCAGGCGATCCGCGCCCTGACCGGCACGGCGCGCAACATCCCCATCGTCGCCCTGACCGCCAATGCCGATCCGGACGACGCGAAACACTATCTTGCGATCGGCATGGCCGCCGTGGTCGAGAAGCCCATCAAGCCCGAGCGCCTGCGCATGGCCATGAACGCCGCCCTGACGGCGGAGCCGGTCGAGGCCGAGGCACCGACGGCGAAGGTGCGTGCGGCGTAGGCCCTCCCCCCCCCGTTCGCCGCCGCGCGAATGCAGAGGGGTCAGCGAGCCCCTTGCGAGCTGACGGAGGGTTCTGTGTGCATCAAGAACCCCTCCGTCACGGCGCTAAAGTCGCGCCGCGCCACCTCCCCATCGCTGCGCGACAGGGAGGAGACCTTACGGATTGGACTCCGAAAAACCGGGTGCAAGGAATCCAAGTCCTGGGATCGGGTCTCTGAACACCCAATCAAACCATTGAACTGGCTTCCATTCGTATCGTCCATCCTGATTGTCCTGATCGTTCGAAAACTGCATTCGCCCAAGATATCGGACCGATGCGCCATCACCGGGGCTTAGACGTCACCGCCCAGACTCAGCTGTGCTCCGGGGTCATGCGGGCAGCCTGACATACGCGTACGTCAAAAGCGGTCGTGGCTGTTCGAACGCAACATCAAGGCGGACCGCAGACCCTCCCCATCCGGACCTCACCCCTGATCCGGGGTTCCCTCCCCGACCACCTCCTCGTCCTCATCCTCATAGCCCACCAGCCGCAGCGCGCGCGCCTTGACGCCGTTGATCTCGGCCCAGCGCAGCAGACCCTCCTCGCGGCCGTGGGTGATCCACAGTTCCTCCGGCTTCACCTCTTCGAAGGTCTGGATCAGTTCGGGCCAGTCGGCGTGGTCCGAGATGACAAGGGGAAGTTCCACGCCCCGCTGCTTGGCCCGCGCCTTGACCAGCATCCAGCCCGAGGCAAAGGCCGTCACAGGATCGGCGAAGCGGCGGGCCCAGCGGTCCTGGATGGCGCTGGGTGGCGCGATGGCGACCTCGCCGCCGAGCGCGTCCTTCTTCAGGCCCGTGGCCGGGAGGATGGGGCCCAGGTCGACGCCCTCGCGCTCGTAGAGCCGGTTCAGCCGCTCCAGCGCGCCGTGGACATAGATGGGCCGTTCCCAGCCCGCCTCGCGCAGCAGCCGGATGACCCGCTGGGCCTTGCCCAGCGCATAGGCCCCCACCAGATGGGCCCGGTCGGGGAACTGGCCCAGCGACTGCACCAGCCGCCCCACCTCCTCGGCATCCGGCGGATGGGTGAAGACCGGCAGGCCGAAGGTCGCCTCCGAGATGAAGACGTGGCACGGCACCGGCTCGAACGGCGTGCAGGTCGGGTCGCGCCGGCGCTTGTAGTCGCCCGACACCACCATGGTCAGGCCCTGATACGTCACCACCGCCTGGGCCGAGCCCAGCACATGGCCGGCCGGGACCAGCCGGATGTCGACGCCGTTGTGCGAGGCGGTCTCCCCATAGGCCACCGGCTGGCGCAGGGCGGTGAAGTCCTCGCCATAGCGCTCGGCCATGATCTTGATGGTCTGGTCGGTCGCCAGCACCGCGCCGTGTCCCGACCGGGCATGGTCGGCATGGCCGTGGGTCACGACGGCGCGGTCCACAGGCCGGTTGGGATCGACGTAGAAATCGCCGGGCGGGCAGTACAGGCCGGCCGGGGTGGGCCGGAGCAGGTCTTCGGGGCGGATCATGGAGACCATATAGGCGGCGTTCCGGGCTTGCGCGTCCATCCGCGCCGGATAAGGACGGTCGAATGAGCGATCCGTTCCTGACCGACATCCTGCCGCAGCTCGCCTCGGGCGCCGCCCACACCCATGCGCTGGGATTCACGTACGAGGGCGTCGAGGGCGACCGCGTTCGCCTGCGCACCCCCTGGAGGGCCGATCTGGTCGGCGATCCGGAGACGGACGTCTTCGCCGGGGGGCTGGTCACCGCCATGCTGGACCATGTCGGCGGGCTGGCGATCTGGGTGGCGCTGCGCCGGTTCGCACCGATCGCGACGCTGGATCTGCGCATCGACTACATGCGGGCGGCCCGCCCCCGCGTGGACCTGCTCAGCGAGGCGCGCTGCTACAAGCTGACGCGCACCATCGGTTTCGTCCGCGCCTGGGCCTTCGAGAGCGATCCGGCGGACCCCGTCGCCGCCGCCCAGATGACCTATGTGATCAACTCCAGCGACGCGAGCGCGACCGGATCCAATCTGAAATCCAGAAGAGACGCCGCATGACCGCCCTGCTGGAGACGATCCCCTACGCCCGCTTCCTCGGTCTGCGGACCGAACAGGACGGCGATACGCTGACCGTCGTCATGCCCTTCGCGGACCATCTGATCGGCAATCCCATGCTGCCGGCCCTTCATGGGGGTTCGACGGCGGCCATGCTGGAGCTGACCGCCATCGCCCAGGTCGCCCTGGTCTGGCCGCGCCTGCGGCTGCCCCGGCCGATCACGGTGACCACGGCCTACCTGCGATCCGGAAAGCCGCGCGACGTCCACGCCCGCGCCCGCATCTCCCGCGCCGGCCGCCGGGTGGCCCACGTGCTGGCCGAGGCCTGGCAGGAGGATCCGGCCCACCCGATCGCCAGCCTGACGGCCCACTTCTCGCTCGACGACAACCGGGACTTGCCTTCCTGAAATACCTGAGGTTGTATTCCCGCGTGGCGTCCGGCCACGAGGGAGCTTCCTTCATGAGCAGAGAAACCGTGGGCGACGCCCTGAGCGTCCGCCTCCATGCCGCCGAAGCCGCGATCGACCAGGCTTTGGTGGAGACGGCCCTGCTGGCCGCCATGCTGCCGACCGCGCGGGCCCAAGCCTACCTCTCGGCCGTCGCAGGCCAGAAGGCGTTCGACGGAGCCGCGGCCTCGATCGGCGCCCTCGCCTCGGCGCGGTCCCACCTCGTCGATACCCACAGGACCCTGGCGGCGCTGGCGCGTCGTCTGGGGCTGCAAACCCTCGCCGTGGGACCGCTGGACAAGCCCGACGATCACCCGCCCGTCGGGGACGATCCGCCCGGAGGTCGTGTCGTGCCGCGGGCCGCACCCGTGGTTAATGAAACGCTACCGTTTACGCCCTAAACGTGTTAACGGGTTGTTCATTGTTGTTTCATTGAGGGGCTACACATGGACAGAACTGAAGTCGTCGCCAGCGTTGCAGGCGATCTCTATGCTACCGAAAAGGCGGTCGATGCGGCCATCACGGCATCGACGACCCTGGTTCAATCCATGATCGGTGCGCGCACCCTTCTGAAGGTTTCGCCGGTCGCCGGTTCGGAAGCCCAAGCCAAGGCGATCGAGGCCATCGCGGCCCTGTCGTCGGCCCGCGAAGCGATCGTCGCCTGCCACGCAGAACTGCAGCGCGCCCATCGCCGTCAGGGCTTCGGCATCTATGCCGTCGGCCCGCTGAACAAGCCCGACGACTGGGAGACCCCGGTCGGCAGCGAAGAGCCCCCCCGGGCCATCCCGCGCGTCGCCTGAATTCGGCGTAATCTTGCGGGGTAAAGGTTCCCCGCAGGCCAGATTCGAAGCATTGTCGCCCTCGCACTACTTGGTGCGGGGGCGATTTTGTATGTTGGATACCCTCTACGTAAAGTTCGCTCTACTTCCGATGGTGGCGGTTGCGATATTCGCGTTCCTCAAGGGCGATGAGCCCGAGCGGGTCGCGACCGGCACCTATCTGCTGGGCTGGCTCGCCGGCCTGTTGCTGCAGAACGATGGTCAACTCTACAAGAACTTCCAGTGGACGATGTTCCTGCTGGACTGCGCGATGGCCGCGACCTTCGCCTATGTCGTCTGGACATGGCGCAGGTCATGGACGATCTGGGCGCTGGCGATCCAGTTGATCGTGGTCATGAGCCACATCGTCTATCTGTTCGATGTCCGGCCGCCGATCGCGGCCTTCTACACCGTGCTGAACTTGGCCAGTTACGGCATCCTGCTGAGTATCGGGGTCGGCACCTTCTGGGCTTGGCAGGAGCGCCGGGCCGCAGGACTGGAATAGGGATTTATTCCTCACTAAGGTGGTTCCGAATCAACCGCCGCGGACCCCTGCCTTGTCCCTCTCCCACGACCGCCTCTGGACCGCCCTCGACACCCTCGCGCGTCGGCAGGGCCTGTCGTCCTCGGCGCTGGCCCGCAAGGCCGGCCTCGACGCCACGGCCTTCAACCCGTCGAAGCGGTTCGGGCCCGGCGTGCCGCCCCGGCCCCGCTGGCCCTCGACCGAGAGCCTGAACCTGATCCTGGAGGCCACTGGCACGTCCCTGGCCGAGTTCGCGGCCCTGGCCGACGACGCCCCGGCCCGGATCGCCACAGCCCCCCTGCTCGGCATGGCCCAGGCCGGCGCGGACGGCTTCTTCGACGACGCCGGCCTGCCGACCGGGGACGGCTGGGAGCAGACGGACCTGCCGTCGCCGAAAGAAAGCCTGTTCAGCCTGCTGATCTCCGGCGATTCGATGGTGCCGCTGTATCGCGAGGGCGACCGGGTCCTGGTGGACCGCGAACGCACCGACGTCCGCAAGGGCGATCGGGTCGTGGCACGCACCCGGTCGGGCGAGACCCTGGCCAAACAGATCGAGGCCCTGACGGCCAGGACGGTCACCCTGGCGTCGATCAATCCCGCCTACCCGCCACGGGTGCTGGCGCGCGCCGACGTCGACTGGATGGCCCGGATCCTCTGGGTCAGCCAGTAGGGCATGAAAAAAGCCGCCCCTTGCGGAGCGGCTTCTTCCCTGGATTGGTGGCCCGGCAAGGCCGCGATGGGCCGCCGGGCCGGCGTCCGGCTCAGTACGGCGAGACGTAGTTGGCGTTGACCCAACCGCCACCGGCGATCTGGACCCACTCACCCTGCGAGCCGACGGCCGTGAAGGGCTGGCCCGCCGACAGGCTGCCGGCCTGGCGATAGTTGGTGCCCGGACCCGAACGGATGCGCAGGTTGGACGAGGCGCGATACTGGGCGCCGCTCGAGCTGGCCTGGCTGTTGACGCGGGCGCGTTGCTGGTTGCAGCCGATGTAGGACCCGGCCGCGGCACCCGCACCGGCGCCGGCAAGGGCGCCCAGTCCGCGTTCGTTGCTCGAGATCCGGCTGCCGGCCAGGGCCCCGAGGGCGCCGCCGATCAGGGCACCAGCGGTCTGACGGCCTCCGGGGGCGTCGCAGCTGGTGATGCCGTTCGACTGCTGGGCCGAGGCGGTCATCGGCGCGGCGGTGACCAGCGCGGCCAGGGCGGCGGCGGTGGCCAAGGTGGTGTTCATGATCTTCGACATGGCTCTCTCCATTCATCGAGGTTGGTCGATGTCAGGCATAATGCGCCATGCCGCCTGAAGGCTCCCCAAGCCTTGCCGTTGTTTTCGGTTCATCTAGATGAACGCTATCCAGCCAGCTCTCCGTTCGCGCCCGCCTCGATCAGCCGGATGGTCTGCGGCAGGCCGTAGATCGCCGCGAACGAGCCGAAGCGCGGGCCCTGCGAGGCCCCCAGCAGCACCTCGTACAGCGCCGCGAACCAGCCGCGCAGGGGCTCGAAGGCGTGTTCCTTGCCCACGGCATAGACCTCGCCCTGGATCAGCTCGCCGTCGGTCGTGTCCGCCGGCAGGGCCTTCAGCCGCGCCGCCAAGTCCAGCAGCGCCGCCTTTTCCCGGTCGTCCGGCAGGCGGTACGACTTCGTCGGCTTCACGAAGTCCTCGTAGTAGTTCAGCGCCCGGTCCATCAGCCCGTCCAGCACGGGCTCGTTCTCGGCCGTGGCTTGCGGCAGGTACTTGGCGAAATAGGCCCACAGCTGGGCCTTGGATGAGGCGTTGGCCACGCCGACCAGGTTCAGCAGCAGGGCGAACGACACCGGCGAGGCGACCTTCGGCGGCGCGCCCGCGTGGATCGACCAGACCGCGTTGTCGATCTGTTTGGCCGGCTCCTGCGAGCCATAGGCGTCGATGGCCCCCAGATAGTCGTCGATGGCGCGGGGGATGACGTTGAAGTGCAGGCTCTTGGCCGACTTCGGCGACTGGAACATGTACCAGCTCAAGGATTCGGGCGTGCCGTAGCGCAGCCACTGGTCCATGGTCAGGCCGTTGCCCTTGGACTTGGAGATCTTCTTGCCCTCGACGTCGAGGAAGAGCTCGTAGTTGAAGCCTTCGGGCGGAACGCCGCCCAGCGCCCGGCACACCTTCGACGACTCGCGCACGCTCTCGATCAGGTCCTTGCCCGACATCTCGTAGTCGACGTCCAGCGCGGTCCAGCGCATGGCCCAGTCGGGCTTCCATTGCAGCTTCACATGACCGCCCGTGACCGGCAGTTCGGTGCGCCCGCCCGCCGGGTCGTCGAACACGATCGTGCCCTTCTCGACGTTCCGCTCCAGCGTCGGCACCTGCAGGACGTGGCCGGTGATCGGGCTGACCGGCAGGAAGGGCGAATAGGTCTCGCGCCGCTCGGGGCCCAGCGTCGGCAGCATGATCGCCTGGACGGCGTCGAAACGCTCCAGCAGGCGCAGAAGCACCGCGTCGAACCGGCCGGACCGATAGGTCTCGGTCGAGCTCATGAACTCGTAGTCGAAGCCGAACCCGTCGAGGAAGGCCCGCAGCCGCGCGTTGTTGTGGGCGCCGAAGCTGTCGTGAGTCCCGAACGGATCGCGCACCCGCGTCAGCGACAGATGCAGGTCTTCGGCCAGCATCTCCGGGTTGGGCACGCCCTCAGGGACTTTCCGCAGTCCGTCCATGTCGTCCGAGAAGGCGATCAGCCGCGTCGGCCAATGGTCGCCGGTCAGGGCGCGGAAGGCGTTGCGCACCATGGTCGTGCGCGCCACTTCGCCGAAGGTCCCCATGTGCGGCAGGCCGGACGGACCGTAGCCGGTCTCCAGCACCACCGGCCGCTGCAGCGCTTCGAAGGTCGCCAGGGCCTCGTCCGCCTTGCCGGCGTCGATCAGCAGTTTCGCCGCGTCCCGGTCCGAGTCCGACAGGCGCTTCTTCAGGACGTGGTCCAGCAGGGCGCGGGCCTGTTCGAAGGGCCAGGACCTGGCGTCGCGCGCGAGGGTTTCGAGGTTCTGCAGCATGGGCCGGGGTTTGCAGCCTCAGCGCCCGACGGTCAACGCCAAGCCTGTATCAGCGACGCCCGACGGCCCAGGCCACCACGGCCATCCCCGCCCCGACGATCAGGGCATCCTCGATCAGGCCGCTGTTGGTCTGGCCGATCGCCCGCATGGCGCGTTTGCGTCCCCGCAGCGTCAGATAGGCCATCGGCACGGCCGTCCCGACCGCCAGGGCCGCGCCCTGCCGTTCGCGCCCGCGCGGAGCCAGGGCCGCGCCGGCGATGCCCGCGCTCAGCACCCGGGCGAGCAGGCCCAGGAACACCGTGCGGTCGGGGGCCGACTTCATCTTGTCGCCGAAAAGCTCGCCCGCCCCCATGGCCAGGGCCCCGAACCGGAACAGCGGATGATCCAGCAGGACCAGCCGCCCCGGCGTCCGGCGATGCGCCAGCCGCGCCCCCGCCAGGGCCGCCATGGGCGTCATGGAGCGGGCGCTGGCGACGGCGCCGATCAGGACGGAAGGTAGGAGGGCTGTGTATGTCATCCGGCCTGAACACCGCGACGGCGTCCAGGGTTCAATGCCATCCGTCCGACGCGGCTCTAGCCGAGCGCGTTGGCGACCTGTTGCGACCGACCCTGGGTATAGAGCCGCGCGGCCTTCAGCTTGGCATCGTACGGATCGTCGAAGCCCCAGACCTCGGCCATCACCAGCGCGTCGTTGTACGACAGCCCGGTGTCTTCCCACTCGCAGGTGTTTCCCAGCCGCCGGCTCTCGGCCAGGGTGACCCGGATGTTCGATCCGATGCCGTTGCTGATCTTCTGCCCGATGATGACCTTGCCGCCGTCGGCGTCCTGACCATACAGGGCCCCCATCATCTTGGCATCGCAGTAGGTATAGCCCGAGGAAAAGAAGGTGGCGTAGGCGTCCTGCGCCGCCGCCGGGCCGGGCTGGCCGAACATCACCAGGGCAATCGCGCTGGACATCATCAGGGCGCACGACAGGCGGCGCGCGCGGGTCTGAAATCTGGTCGTCATGTCTTGTCCCCCGACAGAGTGGTGGACGGACTATACGGTCCTGGCGCGCTTGCGATAGCCGTGTTTTCCTGACGAAGCCTGTCCAGCCAGAGGGTCCGCGCCGTCTGGTCCATCGGGGCCTGAATCAACAGTTCGACCAAAGTGCCGGGCACGGGCTCCCCGCCATCCGCATCCCGACACCAGCCCAGCAGACCTTCGAACAGCGCCGCGGCCGCGACGATCTCGTCCGCCTCCAGCGTCCCCGGCAGGACCCGAACCTCGACGGTGTGCTTGTCCACTCGCGCGTTGATCAGGTTGACGAGGTTGAGGTCGCAGTATTTGGCCAGCCCCTTGATCTCCGCCAGCGCGCGCCGGGCGGCGGGCCAGTCCATGGCCGCAAACCGCGCGCTGCGGGTCAGGACCGCGAGATCGTCGGGCCAGTCGCCCAGCCGCACGCAGCGGGCATTGCTTCCGACCAGCCGCTTCAGGCCCGCGCCATGCCGCGTCCACATCGCGACGAGGGCCGCCACGGCCGCCGGCGAACACAGGGGGCCGGCATCGAAATGGACATGGGTGGCGGATTCGACCGGCACGAAGAAATCCAGCGCCCGGGCATCGGCCAGCAGGACCGCCAGCGCGCCGGCATGATCGACCGCGATCGGCGCCGTCACGATCTCGCAGGGTCGCTCCCGCTCGCCCGGCAGGGGCGCGTCGATGGCCACCGACCGGCCCCGGTCGTCCGCCACCCGCACCATGCCGGAGGGATGGCGCACGATCTCCGTGCCGAACAGCGCGGCCAGGGGGACCAGACTCCCGTCCCCGACCGCATCCGGGTCGCAGTGCCGCTCGACCAGCCTCAGCAGACGGCCATCGTCCGCCACGATCCGCCGCCACCCCTCGGCCGGGGGCCGCTCGCGGTCGAGGTCGCCCTGCAGGGTCAGATCGTCCACGAACGAGGCCACCCAGCGCCCCTGGCCGTCCTCCACCCGGAACCCCGGCGTCAGATTCTCGAACACCGGCCGCCCCTCGACGGCGCTGGGTTCCGACTGCGGATGAAAGAAGCGACGGACCGTGCCCCCCACGCGCGTCGCCACCCGCTCTGCCAGATCGCGGCGCGAGGCCCCGGCCGGTGCCATCAGCTCGATCTCGAAGCCCGTTTTCCAGTCCAGATTGATAGCCACCGCCTGCGTCCCTGTCCGGCCCGCCCGGATCTGCGACCCCTAGCAGCTCGATACAGACCCGTCCGTATGGCGTTGACGCAGAGGCCCGGACCGATCGGCTTCAGGATCAGGATTTTCGGAGCGAAGCGGTCCTGCCGTCATGCCGCCGCAGTCAGGCGCTCGCCAGCACGCTGTCGCCCATCACCGCCTCGCGCCATCCGCTACGACCCCAATGGGATGTCTTGGTGATGAGTTCGACCATGTTGACCGGCTTGGCCACGCAATCGTCCATTCCCGCCTCGACATAGGTCGGGATCTGGGCATCGAGGGTGTTGGCCGTCAGGGCGATGATGGGCGTGGCCGCGACCGCGCCGTCCAGCGCCCGGATCCGGCGGGTGGCCTCGACGCCGTCCATGACCGGCATCTGGATGTCCATCAGGATTACGTCCCAGTCGCCAGCGGCGGCGGCCCGCACCCCCGCGTGGCCGTCGTCGGCGGTCTCGCAGACAATGCCCATGGTGGCCAGCATTGTGCGGACCAGGGTGCGGTTGCTTTCGTTGTCGTCCACGTAAAGGGTCCGCAATGGCATTTCGGACGGTTCAGGCCCGTAGGCCGGTTCCGGCTCGGATGCAGCCATGACCTCAGAAGCCGCAGGTGCGGCGTCCGGCGCGGTCGCCTCCCCCATCGGATCCTCGATCATCCGGTTGACCACCTCCAGCAGGTCCTGGCCGGCGGCGTGAATGCGCCGGGCGTGGTCCGTCGATTCCTCGGCCAGCCCCGCGTCCGACAGGAGCCGCGAGAAACCGATCACCGCGTTCAGCGGCGTCCGCAGCTCGTGCGACATGTCGGTCAGGAAGCGCTGTCGTGCATCAGCCATGGTCGCCTTCTGCTCGGCCGCACTGCGCGCCAGCTCCGCCTCGACCCGGGGGGTGACGTCCTGTTCGTTCAACAGCACGCAGGGGCGGCCGGTAACCGGGTCGGGGACGGACCGTGCGTCCATATGATGCCAGCGGCTCCCATGACGGGTGACGACGGCGCGCAGCCCCGCCACAGGGGCGCGAGCGGCGGCTGCCAGCATGGCAAGCCCCTCGGCAGGGTCCGCGAAACGGCCCGCGAAATCATCCTCAAGGTCGCCATAGGCGCGGAAGGCCGCAGGATTGGAGAACAGCCGGCGGCCCTCGCCGTCGAACAGGCTGATCACCGTCGACGCGTGCCTCAAGGCCTCCGCAGCCCGCCGGTCCTCGGCGGGAACGTCCTCGGGCGCGGCTTCAAACAGCAGCAGGACCTGGCCGGCGTCGTCCCGCACTGCCGACACCGTTGCCTCGGCCGTGACCGGGTGGCCGTGCGGGAAGAAGGTCCAGCGCTCGCGCACCGTCCTGCCGTCCGCGGTCTGGTCGACAAGGCGTCGGATCCGGGCCTTGATGGCAGGCGAGCGGGCGTAGAAGTCGCGGGCGGCCAAGGCCTCCAGGCCGGCGGCCCCGAACAGGGCCAGGGCGGCGGGATTGGCATACGGCTTGCGCCCGGTCTGCGGGTCATACAGCCACACCGGCCGCTTCAGGCAGTTCCACGCAGCGGTGAACGAATGGTCTGCCAGGATTGACATTCGGCTCATGGAACACCGGTGAGCGATCTGCCTGAACGTCCCGTTAAATCCACCGGCGCGCCGTATTAATACCTAGGCGATCATGGCCATCCCGTTCGGTACGACCTTGACCCTGCCCGTCGCGCATGGCCTTAGCCCCGTCCCATGAAGACCGCCGATTTCGACTTCGACCTGCCCGAGGACCGCATCGCGCTGCGTCCGGCCGAGCCGCGCGATTCCGCCCGTCTGCTGGTGGTGCAAGACGGCGCTCTGGCCGACCATGTCATCCGCGACCTGCCGGCCTTCTTGCGCCCCGGCGACGCCCTGGTCTTCAACGACACCCGCGTGATCCCCGCCCGCCTGTCCGGTGTCCGCCAGCGTCCCAACCCCGTCGTCGGGAGCCCGGAGGGCGAGACCCTGACCGTTCCGGTCGAGGCCACACTGCACCACCGCGACACGCCCGACACCTGGTCCGCCTTCATGAAGCCCGGCAAGCGGATCAGGCCCGACGACCGCATCGTCTTCGACAGCCTGTCGGCGACCGTCATCGCCAAGTCGGACGACGGCCTGGTCACCCTGCGCTTCGACGTGTCCGGCCCCGCGCTCGACGACGCCATCCGCGCCGTGGGCGTCATGCCCCTGCCGCCCTATATCGCCGCCAAACGGCCCGAGGACGACCGCGACCGCTTGGACTACCAGACCGTCTTCGCCACCCACGACGGCTCGGTCGCCGCCCCCACGGCGGGCCTGCATTTCACCCCCGCCCTGCTCGACGCGATCCGGGCGAAAGGCGTCACCACACACGCCGTGACCCTGCATGTCGGCGCCGGAACCTTCCTGCCGGTCAAGGCCGACGACACCGCCGACCACCGGATGCATTCCGAGTGGGGCACGGTATCGGGAGAGACCGCCGCCGCCCTCAACGCCGTCCATGCGAACGGCGGCCGGATCGTCTGCGTCGGCACCACGTCGCTGCGCCTGCTGGAATCGGCCACCACGCCGGACGGCGTGATCCAGCCCTTCCACGGCGACACGGCGATCTTCATCACGCCCGGCTACGCCTTCCGCGCCGCCGACGTCCTGGTGACCAACTTCCATCTGCCGAAGTCGACGCTGTTCATGCTGGTCAGCGCCTTCGCTGGCCTGGACACGATGAAGACCGCCTATGCCCATGCGGTGGCGGACGGTTACCGGTTCTATTCCTATGGCGACGGGTCGCTGCTGTTCCGGCAGTGATGCCCCCCGGCTCACGTCAGAATCGGACGTACCCCCTGCACTGCCCCCTGCCCCGGCCTGCGCGATTCCTGTAAGCCGTCGTCATGGCCAGAGACGGTGCGATCTACGTTTGTCAGTCCTGCGGGGCGGTCCACGGCAAGTGGGCCGGGCAGTGCAATGCCTGCGGCAACTGGAACACCATCGTCGAGGAGGGTCGCTCGGCACCGCCCGGCGCGATGAAGCCGGCCGCGACGGCCAGGGCCCGGGGCCTGCAGTTCGAATCCCTGATGTCCGAGACGGCCGAGCCGCCACGAATCATCACCGGGGTGACGGAGTTCGACCGGGTCTGCGGCGGCGGCGTCGTGCCCGGATCGGCGATCCTGCTCTCCGGCGATCCCGGCGTCGGCAAGTCGACGCTGCTGCTGGACGTGGCCGGTCGCGCCGCCCTGGCCGGGGCGCGCGTCGCCTATATCTCGGGCGAGGAGGCGATCGAGCAGATCCGCGCCCGCGCCCGGCGCATGGGTCTGGCCGAGGCCCCCGTCGCCCTCGCCTCCGCCACGGCGCTGCGCGACATCCTGGGGACGCTGAAGCGCGAGAAATTCGACATCGTCATCGTCGATTCGATCCAGACCCTGTGGTCCGACGCCCATGAGGCCGGTCCCGGGTCGGTGACCCAGGTCCGGGCCTGTGCCGGCGAACTGGTGCGCCTGGCCAAGGCCGGGGGCCCCGCCGTGGTCCTGGTCGGCCATGTCACCAAGGACGGTCAGGTCGCGGGTCCGCGCGTGGTCGAGCACATGGTCGACGCGGTCCTCAGCTTCGAGGGCGAGCGCGGCTATCCGTTCCGCATCCTGCGCGCCGGCAAGAACCGCTTCGGGGCCACCGACGAGATTGGCGTGTTCGAAATGGGCGACGCCGGACTGCGCGAGGTCGCCAATCCGTCGGCCCTGTTCCTCGGCGAAGGCAAGGACCGCGCCCCCGGCGCCGCCGTCTTCGCCGGGATCGAAGGCAGCCGCCCCGTGCTGGTCGAGATCCAGGCCCTGGTGTCCAAGTCCGCCTATGGCACGCCCCGCCGCGCCGTGATCGGCTGGGAGACCGGGCGCCTGGCCATGGTGCTGGCCGTGCTGGAGGCCCGCTGCGGCCTCGGGTTCGGGGATCAGGACGTCTATCTGAATGTCGCCGGGGGTCTGCGCATCAACGAGCCCGCGGCCGATCTGGCGGCCGCCGCCGCCCTGATCTCCTCGGTCACCGACATGCCCCTGCCCCAGGGCTGTATCGTCTTCGGCGAGATCAGTCTGTCGGGCGAGGTCCGCGCCGTCGGCCGCGCCGAGGCCCGCCTTCGCGAGGCCCAGAAGCTGGGCTTCGACCAGGCCCTGTCGCCGCCCCTGACGGTCAAGGGCGGCGGGGTGGCGATCACCGGAATCAGTCGATTGACCGAAGCGGTCGAACGAATCTCGCAGAACCGCTATTAGGTCGGGGATGCGGCCCACGGGAACCGAATGACCGGCTTCGACGCCTTTGCCATCGTGGTCATCCTCGCCTCGGCCGCGGCCGGGTGGGTACGCGGTGGCACGCGCGAGATCATCACCCTGCTCAGCTTCGTCCTTGCGGCGTTCCTGGCGCTGGTGGCCCTGCCCCTGACCGCGCCGGCCGGGCGGGCGCTGATCGATCCCGACTGGGCCGGTTCCATCACCGCGGCGATCGTCTCGTTCCTGATCGTCTATTTCGGCATCCGCATCTTCGGCTCGATCCTGTCGAAACAGGCTCAGGCGCATCCGACCCTGGGCGGGATCGACCGGCTGGTGGGGATCATCGTAGGAGCCGGCCGCGCCCTGGTGCTGCTGGGGGCCATCCATCTGGTCATCGTGGCCGCCATGCCGGGCGAGCGGACGCCCGGCTGGCTCAGCAAGGCGACCCTGCGGCCCGTCAGCGCCGGGGCCGCCCGGGCCATCCAGATCGTCCTGCCCGGCATCGGTCGAGGAGCCGACGCCATCAGCCCCGTGGTCGATTCATCCGTTCGCCGAGGATTTTCCGACGATAAGGCCTTGCCCCCGACCCAATCGGGCCCTACCTCGCGCCCTGCCGCCCCAGAATAAATTTTCGCCTGTCATCGGAGCCCCGTCGATGCGCAGCCTGAGCCATATGATCCATCCCCCGGTCGTTCACCGGGAGCATTTCCGAGACGCCGATGATGATCATCCGCGCCTGGAATGCGGCGTCTGTGGCGTCTGGGGTGCGCCCGCCGACGAGGCCTCCGCCATCGTCGCCCTGGGCCTGCACGCCCTGCAGCATCGCGGCCAGGAAGCCTGCGGCATCGCCTCGGTCAACCAGACGCGCTTTCACACCGAACGCCACATGGGCCATGTCGGCGAGGCCTTCGGCGGCACCGACCTGCCCGAGCGGATGCCCGGCACGGCCGCGGTGGGCCACACCCGCTATTCGACCGCCGGCGGCAGCTTCCTGCGCAACATCCAGCCGATGTTCGCCGACCTGGACCAGGGCGGCATCGCCATCGGTCACAACGGCAACCTGACCAACTTCCACTTCCTGCGGAACCAGCTGGTCGGCGAGGGCTCGATCTTCCAGTCCACCTCGGACTCCGAAGTCATCCTCCATCTGATCGCCCGCAGCCGGAAGGCAAAGATCGTCGACCGCTTCATCGACGCCCTGGCCCGGATCGAGGGCGGTTATGCCCTGGTCGCCCAGACCCGCACAAAGATGATCGGGGCCCGCGATCCGCTGGGCATCCGGCCGCTGGTGCTGGGCCAGCTGGGCGACGCTTGGGTGCTGGCCTCCGAGACCTGCGCTCTGGACACCATGGGGGCGACCTTCGTCCGCGACGTCGAGCACGGCGAGGTGATCGTCATCGACCATGAGGGCCTGCGCTCGATCAAGCCCTTCCCGGCCCGCGCCGCGCGGCCCTGCCTGTTCGAATACGTCTACTTCTCGCGCCCCGACAGCGTCGTGAACGGGCGCTCCGTCTATGGCGTGCGCAAGCGCATGGGCGAGGGTCTGGCCCGCGAGTTCCCGATCGACGCCGACGTGGTCGTGCCGGTCCCCGACTCCGGCGTGCCGGCCGCGCTCGGCTATGCCCAGGCCAGCGGCATCCCCTACGAGATGGGCATCATCCGCAGCCACTATCTGGGCCGCACCTTCATCCAGCCCAGCCAGGGGGCCCGCCAGAAGGGCGTGGCCATGAAGCACAGCCCGAACCGGGCCGTGATCGAGGGAAAACGCGTCGTGCTGATCGACGATTCGATCGTGCGCGGCACGACGTCGGTCAAACTGGTCCGCGCCGTCCGCGCCGCGGGGGCCAGGGAGGTCCACCTGCGCTCCGCCAGCCCGCCGATCCTGTGGCCGGACTTCTACGGCATCGACATGCCGGAACGGGACCAGCTGATCGCCGCCAACAAGACGATGGAGGAGATGCGCGAACTGCTCGAGGTCGATTCGCTCGGCTTCCTGTCCGTCGACGGCCTGTACAAGGCCATGGGCGAGACGGGCCGCAACGCCGCCGCCCCCCAGTTCACCGACCACTATTTCACGGGCGACTATCCGACCCGCCTGGTGGACCGGGAGATCGAGGAAGGCGGCCGCGATGCCATCGGCCGCCAGCTGTCCCTGCTGGTGACGGCATGACCAACCGCCTGGGCTATTTCACCATCGACACGCCCGATCTGGGCAAGGCGAAGGCCTTCTATTCGTCGCTGCTGGGCTGGACCTTCGACGACGCCAACTCCAATCCGACCTATGCCCACGTCCTGGCGACCGGCGCGGCGGGCGAGGTGGCGTTCGGTGTGCGCAAGGGCGAGCGCAAGGATTTCCCGAATCTCTACATCCAGGTCGACGACATCCACGCGATGTGCGCCCGGGTGAACGCGCTGGGCGGCCGGGCGTCCATGCCGGCGCAGAGCGACAGCGGCCTGTCGGCCGTCATCTGCGACGACCAGGGCGTCAGCCTCAGCCTGTGGCAGCCCGCGCCGGGTCTGGTCGATTAGCCGCTTGGCCATCGGCGAGCCGTCGCGCTATCAGGCCGCATGACCGACGCCCTGCCCCTGGATGACCGTATCGCCCTCGTCGTGGGGGCCTCGCGCGGCATCGGCTATCAGGCCGCGCTCGCGCTGGCCGTCGCCGGCGCGCACGTCGTGGCTACCGCCCGGACCCAGGGCGGGCTCGAGGAGCTGGACGACGCCATCTATGCCGCCACCGGACGCCACGCGACGCTGGTGCCGTTCGATCTGGTCGACGGCGGCGGCATCGACCGGCTGGGCGGGGCGATCTTCGGCCGGTTCGGCAAGCTGGACATCTGGGTCAATGCGGCCGCGACCCTGGGGGCCCAGGGCCTGACGCCGGTCAGCCATATCGACCCGCGCGGCTTCGCCAAGATCGAGAAGACCAACTTCACCGCCACCTATCGCCTGATCCGGTCGCTGGAACCCCTGCTGCGCGGCTCCGACGCCGCCCGCGTGATCCACCTGACGACCAGCCTCGCGCGTGATCCCAAGGCGTTCTGGGGCCTGTACGCCGCGACCAAGGCCGGAGCCGAGGCGATGATGCTGGCCTGGGGCGACGAGATCGAGAGCACGTCCATCCGCGTCAGCGTCCTGGACCCCGGGCGCATGCGCACCCAGATGCGCGCCCAGGCCTTCCCGGGCGAGGATCCGCAGACCCTGCCGCATCCGTCCGAACTGGGCCCACTGATCGTCGAACTGGCCCGCCCCGATGTGACGCCCCCGACGCGGATCAGCTTCAAGGAATGGTCGTCCGGTCTGCCGACGGCGGCGCTGATCTAGGCCAACAGACGGTCGGCCACGGCCTCGCCGATCGCCAGCGAACTGGTCAGGCCCGGGCTCTCGATGCCGAACAGGGCCATCAGGCCCGGCAGGCCGTGGACGTCGGCGCCGTCCAGCTGAAAGTCCGGCTGGGGCTCGCCCGGTCCGTGAAGCTTCGGCCGGATGCCCGCATAGTCGGGCGTCAGGGCACCGTCCGGCAGGCCCGGCCAGAAACGGCGGATATAGGTGGCGAACCCCTCGGCCCGGGCCGGGTCGACCGAATAGTCCTCGGTCGCGACATACTCGAGATCGGGCCCGAACACGGCCTGTCCGCCCAGGTCCTTCCGGTAGTGGGTGCCCAGGGCCCCGGCGATCGGGGGCGGATAGATCAGCCGGTCAAAGGGCGCCTTGCCCGTCAGCCGGAAATAGACGCCCTTGCCGAAATGGCCCGCCGGAATGCGGTCGGCCGGAAACCCCTCGATCCGGGCGGCGACGGCCTGTGAACCCAAGCCCGGCGCGGTGACCAGCAGACGGGTCGTCAGGCTCGCGCCCCCTTCCCCGCCGGCCGTGATCCGGAAGCCCCCGCCCGGCAGAGGCTCGGCCCGTTCGAACGGGGTGGAGACCACCACCGATCCGCCCGCGTCCTCGATCTCGCCCTGCAGCGACAGCATGTAGTCGTGGCTGGCGAAGATGCCGCTCTCTGGCGACAGGATGGCGGCGTGGGCGTTCAGCGCGGGCTCCATGGCCCGGGCCTGTTCGCCACTGAGGTGCTCCAGCCCCTCGACCCTGTTGACCGTCGCCTGTTCGTAGATTCGCTCGATCAGGCCGACCTCGTCTGCCTGGGTGGCCACGACCAGCTTGCCGCATTTGCGATGGTCGATCTTGCGGCTGTCCAGATAGGCATACAGCGCGCGACGCCCCTCGACGCAGAACCGCGCCTTCAGCGACCCGGTCGGATAGTAGAGCCCGCCGTGGATGACCTCGGAGTTGCGCGACGACACGCCCTGGCCGATGTGCGGCTCTTTCTCGAGCACCAGGACCGTCAGCCCGCGCTTCGACAGCGCCCGCCCGCAGGCAAGACCCACGGCCCCGGCTCCCACGATGACGGCGTCGAAGTCGAACCCGGTCAACAGACTCTCGCTCCCATTTCCACACTTCCCACAAGGACAAGCGGCCATAGAGCCAAAGCACCTAGCGCAAGCCACGCAAACTTCTCTTTGCGCTGCAGGAAGCTCTTCCAGCCGACAACGAGCGCAGCCAGAACTGCGACTGGAGATGTCAGCGCCGTCAGGATGAAGAGCTTGATCGGCCAATCAATGCAAGAATCGGCAGCCATCCCTGACATGGCTGCGAACAACAGAATGAACGGAAAGGACAGGATCGCCGCACCGGTCAAGACGACGAGGACAAGCAGCAGAAGCCAGCTGCGGCCATCCAGCCTGGCTATAAGCGCCTGGATCATCGGCCTATGGCCCGAACCGCCGCGCGGCTTCCGCCTCGAACGAGCCGATCAGCATGGAGACAGCTCGCTCGAAATTGGCCTGCAGGGCGGCGTTCAGCAGCGGCGATTTGAACGCGAAATCGATCATGAACTCCAGCCGGGTGCCCCGTGGGTCCTCATGGAACTCCCAGCGGTTCTTCAGGTGCCGGAACGGACCGCGCAAAAGCCCCGCCTCGACCAGAGGGGCATTGCGGTCATGGCGCACCCAGGTCGAGAACCGCTCCTTCAGGAACGAGAACCCGACGGACGCTTCGGCATCCAGAAGGTCGACGCCCGGGGCCTCCTGACGCCGGTTCCAGACCCGCATCGAGGTCACCCACTTCACGAAGCGCGGATAGGCCTCCACGTCCGCGACCAGCTCGGCGAGCTGGGCGGGGGTGTAGGGCAGATGGCGGGTGACGCGGTGGACGGCCAAGCGGTGGTCAGCGTCCGGTCTGGGCCAGACGCGCCGCCTTCAGCCGAGCGAAGTCGTCGCCGGCGTGGTGCGACGACCGGGTCAGGGGCGAGGCCGAGACCATCAGGAAGCCCTTGGCCCGGGCGATCGCCTCATAGGCCTTGAACTCTTCCGGCGTGACGAACCGGTCGATGGCGGCGTGCTTGCGGGTCGGCTGCAGATACTGGCCGATGGTGATGAAGTCGACGCCGGCCGAGCGCATATCGTCCATGACCTGCATGACCTCTTCCTTGGTCTCGCCGAGGCCGACCATGATGCCGGACTTTGTGAACTGGTTGGGGTCGCGTTCCTTGACCTGCTGAAGGAGGCGCAGGGAATGGAAGTAACGAGCGCCGGGCCGGATCTTCAGATACAGCCGCGGCACGGTCTCGAGGTTGTGGTTGAAGACGTCGGGACGGGCGTCGATCATGACCTCGGCGGCCCCGTCCTTGCGCAGGAAATCGGGCGTGAGAATCTCGATGGTCGTCAGCGGGGCCTGCAGCCGGATCTGGCGCACGACCTCGGCGAAGTGGGCCGCGCCGCCGTCAGCCACGTCGTCCCGGTCGACCGAGGTGATGACCACGTGGTTCAGACCCAGTTGCGCGACCGCGAGACCGACCTTGGCGGGCTCTTCGGGGTCCAACGCCTGGGGCAGGCCGGTCTTCACATTGCAGAAGGCGCAGGCCCGCGTGCAGGTGTCGCCCATGATCATCAGGGTGGCGTGCTTCTGGCTCCAGCACTCGCCGATGTTCGGGCAGGCGGCCTCCTCGCAGACCGTGACCAGCCCCTTGGAGCGGACGATCTCCTTGGTGGCATTGTACTGGCCCGAACCCGGAGCCTTGACCCGCAGCCAGTCGGGCTTGCGCAGTACCGCCGTCTCGGGCCGGTTCTGCTTTTCGGGGTGACGCAGCTCCGCAGGGCTTCGCGTCAGGGTGTCGATGAGGGTGACCATCGAGGCGGCCGGGCTCCAGGGAGGACAGGCCGGTATGTCGTCTTTCCGTCACCCAAAGGCAAGTCACGCCCTGTGACGCAGCCGTGACCTCACGCGACGTAACGCATCTTTTCAATGCCGCCCGGCTTAACTAGTTTGGCCGCCCAGTCAGCGAGGGGGCGGTACCAAGCCCTCCGGAGGATATGCGTGCTACGGCCAGGTCTTGATCCATCCGCGGGCGAAGAGTCCCTCTTCGACGCCCTGATCGCCGCGCGTACGCGGTTCGGCGACAAGGAAATCGTCGAGGATCAGGACAGGAAGCCCCTGACCTACACCGGCCTGATCCGCGCCGCCTTCGTGCTGGGGCGCAAGATCGCGGCGATGACGAAGCCGGCCGAGCGCGTGGGCATCCTGCTGCCCGCGTCGATGGGGGTGGTGGTCACCTTCTTCGGCCTGCACGCCTTCGGACGCGTGCCGACCATGCTGAACTTCACCGCCGGCGAGCGGAACATCAAGGCGGCGATCCAGGCGGCCGGCGTGAAACGCATCCTCACCGCCCGGCGCTTCGTGGAACAGGCCAAGATCGAGGACCTGATCGAGGAACTGTCCACGGTGGCCGAGATCGTCTGGCTGGACGACGTGCGCAAGACGATCGGGCTGCAGGACAAGCTGTTCGGCCTGATGGCGGGCCTCGCGCCCAAGCGGTTCCGCACCCCGACCAAGCCCGGAGATCCGGGCGTGGTCCTGTTCACCTCCGGTAGTTTCGGCGCGCCCAAGGGCGTGCTGCTGAGCCAGAAGAACCTCGTCGCCAACGCCCGGCAGATCTCGACCCACATCCCGCTGGATCCGGCGTGGGTGATGTTCAATCCGCTGCCGACGTTCCACTGCTTCGGGCTGACGGGCGGCGTCATCCTGCCGGTCCTCAGCGGGCTGAAGACGTTCCAGTATCCCTCCCCGCTCCACGGCAAGCAGATCGTTGCCCTGCTGGCCGAGGTGAACACCGCGATCCTGTTCGCCACGGACACCTTCCTGAACCAGTGGGCGCGCGTGGCGTCGCCCGACGACTTCCGCACGTTGAAGTTCGTGGTGGCCGGGGCCGAGCGGGTGCGCGACGAGACCCACCACCTGTTCAACACCAAGTTCGGCGGCGTGAAGCTGCTGGAAGGCTATGGAGCCACCGAGGCCGCGCCCGTGGTCGCGGTGAACCACCCCGACCGCAACCGCCCGGGGACGGTCGGCCAGCTGCTGCCCGGCATCGAGGCCCGCGTCGAACCGGTCGAGGGCATCACCGAAGGCGGCCGTCTGTATCTGCGCGGTCCCAATGTCATGGCCGGCTATATGACGCCCGAGGACCCGACGAAGGTCGAGCCGCTCGAGGGCGGCTGGCACGACACGGGCGACATCGTCGATCTCGACCCGGAGGGCTATATCGCCATCCTCGGCCGGGTGAAGCGGTTCGCCAAGATCGGGGGCGAGATGGTCTCGCTGAGCGCGGTGGAAGGCCTGGTCCAGTCCGTCTGGCCCGACGTACGCCACGCCGTCATCTCCATCGCGGACAGCCGCAAGGGCGAGAAGCTGGTCCTGGTCACCGAACGCAAGGACGCCGACGTCAGGGAGCTGGCCGAGTGGGCCCGCGAGCACGGCGCGCCGGAGCTGGCCGTCCCCAAGAAGATCGTCAAGGTCCGCGAGCTGCCGGTGCTGGGAACGGGCAAGACCGACTACGTCGCCATCCAGTCGCTGGTCGACCTCGCCGAGGCGGCCTAGCCGATCCGGACGCCCGTCATCGAGATCGAGCCACCGTCGATGACGTCGTTGAAGAAGGTCACGGCATCGCCGGGCCCGGCTTGGGCCGCGACGTAGAGTAGCGGCAGATAGTGTTCGTCGGTCGGGACGCTGAGCTGCGCGTCCTCGGCCAGGCCGACCCAGTCGATCAGGGCGTCGTGATCGCCCCGCTCCAGCGCCGACTTGACCGCCGCGTTGAAGCTGGTCGCCCAGGGATAGGCGTCGCCGCCGTCCCGCTTCCAGGTCCGCAGGTTGTGCACGAAGTCCCCGCTGCCGGCGACGACGATGCCCTCATCGCGCAGCGGGCGAAGGCGTTTCGCGAGTTCGTAGTGGCCGCGCGCATCGAGGTCGCGGTTCAGCGACAGCTGCACCACCGGCACATCGGCCTCGGGGCAGACGTGGGCGAGCACCGACCACGTCCCGTGATCCAGGCCCCACGCCTCGACGGCCTGGGCCCCGGTCAGGTCGGCCACCCGCGCCGCCAGGGTCGGCGACCCCGGGGCCGGATACTGGAACGCGTGAAGCTCCGGCCCGAAGTTGCCGAAATCGTGGATGGTCTCGGGGTTCCGCTGCGCCGTCACGCCCAGTCCGCAGGTCTCCCAGTGGGCCGAGACCATGACCACGCCGGCGGGCTTGCCCAGATCGCGGCCCACCGCGCGCCAGGCGTCCGCGTGCGGACCGCCCAGGGCGTTCATGGGTGAGCCGTGCCCGAAGAAGACCGCCGGCTGGCGCATGGATCAGGCCGCCAGCTTCTTGGCCAGACCGGCGATGTACTGACCCTGGTGACGGGCCCCGTCCAGTTCGTTGGCGCTGGGCTGACGCGAGCCGTCGCCACCGGTGATCGTGGTGGCGCCGTAGGGCGAGCCGCCGGAGATCTCCTCAAGCGTGAGCTGGCCCTGGAAGGCGTACGGCAGGCCGGCCACGACCATGCCGTGGTGCATCAGCGTCTGGATCAGGCCGATCAGCGTCGTCTCGTTGCCGCCGTGCTGGCTGGCCGAGGACGTGAAGGCGCCGCCGACCTTGCCGACCAGCTTGCCCTGGAACCACACGCCGCCGGTCTGATCCCAGAAGTTCCGCATCTGCGCGGCCGCCGTGCCGAAGCGGGTGCCCGCCCCGACGATGATGGCGTCGTAGTTTTCCAGCTCGTTGACGTTGGCCAGCGGGGCCTTCTGGTCGAGCTTGTAGTGCGACTGGATCGCCAGCTCCTCGGGCACCGTCTCCAGCACGCGGCGGATGTCGACCGTGACCCCTTCGACCGAGGCGGCACCTTCTGCGACGGCTTCGGCCATCTGCTCGATGTGGCCGTAGGTCGAATGATAGAGAACCAGCACCTTGGTCATGGGACGCTCCTTGAGGGGTTTCGCACTTCTGCAACAACTGCAGTAGCGGATGTAAGGCGCGCCCTCCGGGGCGCAAGCCCCTCAGTCCGAATTCGGTCGGCCGATCGGACAGATCTCGGCGTAACGGCCGGCGTCGGCCGGCACGCGAAGGCCCCGTGACGCCTTAAACCGGTGCTCCACGGCCATCGCCTGCTGTTCGATGTTCAGCACATCCCAGCCACAGGGCACGGCGGGATAGCCATAGGCCGACGGCCCGTCGCCGGCCTTCAGCTTGCCCGTGATCAGGTTGACGCCGGACTGGGCCTGCCAGACGTGCACCATCTCGTGGATCAGAACGGACTGCAGCGACAGCGGCGCGACGGCGAAATCTTCGGGGAGCGCGCGGCCCGGCCACAGGATCCAGTCCCGTCCGAACCAGCGGCCGGGCACGAAGGCACGGTCGAACGGCCAGGGCGTGCCCAGCAGACGCACGGTTTCCAGAGCCACCGAATTTCCGAACTCGCCGCGGATCAGTCGCCGTTCGCCCCCGGTCAGGGCCCTCACGGTGTGCCGTCGGATGGCGGGGCCCCGACGTATTCCCAGTGCCAGGGCTCGAAGATGTAGGGCACGAAGCCGAACCGGCCGGCATTCCTGACCAGCCAGCGATAGGTCGGCTCCTGCGTCATGTGCCGTCGGCTGGCCGGGTTGGTCGAATCGACGCCCATCCCCAGCAGTTCACCGACGTAGAGGTCCACGGCCGTCCCGGTCCGGTGGGGCGAGCAGACGGCCCGCCTCAGGCCGTCGCAGTTGCGTTCCGCCGCGCACCGCGCCGCATCGGCCTCGGGATCGCGAAAGCCGGAGAAAATCTGCAGCCGTTCGGGGTCGTTGCGGACCTGGGGCACCTCCGCGCGGGCGGCGGCGACCATGCGGCGATAGGCGTCCAGCACGTCCCGGCGCAGCAGCCGGGTCAGGCGGTCGGCGTGTTCCTCGGACTCGACCAGATAGCCCAGCTGGTTGAGGGGCGGCGGATCGGGGCATTCGTCGCGCACGCGGGCCATGACGAAGGGCCGGCGTTCCTGGAGCAGCCCCTTCAGGACGAGGAAGGTCGGCTGGTCGAAGACGCCCGTGGGGGTCAGGGCGTAGCGCGTCTGGAATCCGGCCAGGGCGGCGGCGAAGGCCGGGGTATTGGCCTCGCAGTCGGTGCCCAGCTCCTTCTGCAGCAGCGGCACATAGGTGACCCAGCCCCACTCGGTCGTGCCGAAGGGCGACCATTCCAGCGCATATTCCGAGATGGCGTTGGCGAAGGCCTGGCCGGCCCACTGGTCGCGCCCGGCCTGGCATCGGTCGGCACCTTGCGCCCTCGCCGCGCCCCCGCCGGCCAGAAGACCGAACAGGGTCGCGCAGAACAGGATGACGAGGCCACGACGCATGAGGATGAGGAAGCCTGACGGTTGAGGCGCATGCAAGACCCCTCTCCTCCTGCGATCAGTTCTGGCATGGTCGGCTGTCCGCGAGTCGAGGCGGGGCCACGGGAATTCCGAATGTCAGACGCGATCGCCGCAACGGCGCCACGCCGCAGCAACGCCGTCCTCGCCGCCTTCTCCGCGGTGTGCCTGCCGCTGGCGGCCTTCGGGGTGGCCCTGCCGGTCACCCTGCCCGAGTTCTATGCGACCCACGTGGGGCTGGAGCTGGGCGTGGTCGCGGCGGTGTTCATGATCGTGCGGCTGATCGACATCACCTTCGACCCCTTCATCGGCTGGGCCATGGACCGGACCAAGACCCGGTTCGGCCGCTATCGCCCGTGGATGGTCGCCTCGACGCCGATCCTGATGCTGTCGGCCTTCATGATGTTCGTGGTCGTCCAGCCGGGAGCCGGGCCGGTCTATCTGTTCGCCTGGCTGCTGGTGCTCTATCTCGGCTTCTCGATCGGGACCCTGGGCCAGCTGGGCTGGGCCTCGGTCCTCGCGCCCGAATACGACCAGCGCAGCCGGGTCTACGGCTGGTGGCAGGTCTTCAATATCATCGGCGTCATCCTGATCCTGATCCTGCCGACGGCGGTGATCCAGACGGGCATCGGGACCTACGCCGACGGCGTCCGCATCATGGGCTGGGCCATCCTGATCGCCCTGCCGCTCACCATGGGGCTGGCCCTGTTCGCCGTGCCCGAGCCGGTCAATGCCGGCGCCGCGCCGCACGGGGGCCTCGGGGCCTATCTGGAGCTGTTCAGGCGCAAGGCGGTCAGGAAGCTGCTGCTGGCCGACGTGGTGCTGGGCGTCGCCCCCGGGATCACCGGGTCGCTGCTGTTCTTCTTCTTCGGCCAGATCAAGGGCTACGACCACACCCAGGCGTCGCTGTTCATGCTGCTGTATTTCGTGGCCGGGCTGGTCGGGGCGCCCTTCTGGGCGTGGCTGGCGACGCGGATCGGCAAGGACAAGGCGCTGGCGGTGGCCAGCCTGGTCTTCGCCGCCTTCTACGTCGGGGCGACCCTGGTGCCGGGGGGCAGCTTCGCCCTGACGGCGGTCGCCATGTTCATCGGCGGTCTGCCCTATGCGGCGGGGCTGTTCCTGCTCCGGGCCATGATGGCCGACGTGGGCGACGAGGTGCGGCTGGAGACCGGCGTGGACCGGACCGGGCTGATGTTCTCCATCCTGTCGGCCACGACCAAGGTCGGGCATGTCGTCGCCCTGATCCCCTATCTGATCCTGCAGGCGGTGGGCTTCCAGGCCGTGCCACCGGCGGGCGGCAACAGTCCGGCCTCGCTGCTGACGCTCCAGGTCCTGTTCATCCTGCTGCCCGGCCTGCTGCTGGCCAGCGCGGCGGTGCTGCTGCGGAACTATCCGCTGACGCCGGCGCGCCACGACCAGATCCGTCGCGAACTGGACGCACGCGAGGCGGCGTCCGCATGACCCCGACCGAACGCCTGCGCGACATCATGGTCCGCCTGCGCGACCCGGACGGGGGCTGCCCGTGGGACGTGGAACAGACCTTTCAGAGCATCGCCCCCTATACGATCGAGGAGGCCTATGAGGTCGCCGACGCCATCGAGCGGGGCGACATGACCGAGCTGAAGGGCGAGCTGGGGGACCTGCTGTTCCAGGTCGTCTTCCACGCCCGCATGGCCGAGGAACAAGGGCTGTTCGCCTTCGACGACGTGGCCGACGCCATGTCCGACAAGCTGATCCGGCGTCATCCCCACGTGTTCGCCGACGAGGTGGCCCAGACCTCGGGCCCGGCCCAGAAGCTGCGCTGGGAGGACATCAAGGCCGCCGAGCGTGCCGGCAAGGCCCAGCACGGGGTGCTGGACGACGTGCCGGTGGGCCTGCCCGCCCTGCACCGGGCGGCCAAGCTGACCAAACGGGCGGCGCGGGTCGGGTTCGACTGGCCCTCGACCGACGAGGTCTTCGACAAGCTGGACGAGGAGGTGGCCGAGCTGAAGGTCGAGATCGCCGCCGGGGACCTCGACAAGGCCCGCGAGGAGGTGGGCGATCTGCTGTTCGTCGTCGCCAACCTGGCGCGCAAGCTGGGCGTGGAGCCGGAGGACGCCCTTCGCGGCGCAAACGCCAAGTTCGTCCGCCGGTTCGGCTTCATCGAGGCGGAGCTGGCGAAGGCCGGACGGACGCCGGAGCAGTCGGACCTCGCCGAGATGGACGGGTTGTGGGATGCGGCCAAGGTGGCGGAGCGGGCGTAGCGTCTCCGCCCCTCAACCGCTTGGCGGATGAAGACCGGACAGTCCGGAATTGCACCCCGAAAAAACCGGGTGCAGCGAGTCCAATTCCTGCGACATCACTCGGGAAGGCCCGCTCAACCCGTTCAGATCATTGCCGTTCTGCTCCCGACGCCCGATAAGCTTCGCCCATTCGAATTTGCACTCGATCCGGACGGCGCGATGCGGGCCGGTCGAGGCGCGGGCGGAAGATCTGTAGCCTGACACACGCCTGCGTCAGAATCGGTCGTAGACGCGGAACAGCCGCCGGCCCGTGTCTCAGCGGATCGGTGTGTAGCGGCAGGTGAAGGCCGGATCGCCGGTCATGAGGCCCGGCGTCAGGTGGATGTGCAGGCGTTCGTTCGACGCGGCGACGTCCAGGGCAAAGGCCTGCTCGGCCTCATACATGTCGTCGCGGTGGGCGTCCTTCCATCCGGCCGCGAGCTTGATGGCGCGCGCCTTGGCCGACGACAGGTCCGGAGCCACGACGAAGACGTTCCGGTGCTGCTCCGCGAAGGACAGCCCGTCGTATCCACCCAGGTTCACGTAATAGAGCCGTTCCGGTCCCTCGAAGGGCTCGGGACGGAGCGACACCTCATAGCCATCCGCGCGATCGATCTCGGACCAGCAGTCGATATGAAGGCTGCCGGGCTTGCCCCACCACTGGGCGACGAGCGGGCCGTGGGTCGCCGCGATCGAGTCCGCGACGACGAAGCGGATGTCGTGCACCTCGATGTTGGCCCCGGCGTGCTCGCCGCCAATGTAGATCGCAAACAGCTTCATCGTCGGGCCGTCTAGGACACAGCCCGGCGCATGTCGACCTCGGGGTCGCCATGCCCGAGGGCGCAGGCCAGCCGCTGGCCGACGACCTCGCCCATCTCGTGCGAGCTGGTGATCCCCTGCACGAACGGGTGGCGGCCCATGATGAACGGGAGGCTCAAGCAGAACAGGCGATCGGCGGGCAGACCGTCCGCGACCGGCTGGAACACGTCATCGATGACGATGCCGCGCGACGACCCGCCGGCAACGGCGGGCATTTCGTCGCGCACGATCCCCTGCTCCAGCAGCGACAGGAACGGAAACTGGATGGCTCCCAGGGCGCGCTGGCCCGTGGCCTCGATGAAGACGGGAAAGTGCCGGTCCACGTCGGCCTGCATCAGGCGGGCCCCACCCGCCGGACAGTGGGTGTCGATCCGGTGGTCGTCGTCGAGCGCGAGCACGTCCAGCTTGCCGGCGCGGTGCAGTGCAAGCATCCGCTCGACCGATTCATGGGGCACCGCCCCGTAGGCGTCGACGAAGACCGGCTTGAAATGGCGGCTGAAGCGCTCGAAGGCGGGACCGTCGAGATGCGGCACGATCGCCGCCACCACCTCGTGCATCCTCAAGATCGCGTCGCGCCAGGGCACCGTCGTGCCGGCGTCGTGGGTCGCGCGGGCCTCCTCAAGATTGGCGGCCGCCCATTCGAACGGATCCGCCGTCAGCCGGTCCGCGAAATAGGCCTCGCCGAACGCCTCCAGCGTGGCATCGGCCAGGCCCGTGGCCTCGACATAGGCGGGATCGACGACCTGCAGCTCGCGGCGGAACAGTTCGAAGACGTCATCCAGCAAGCCGGGGCCCGGCCGATCGATCAGGTCCGCGATCGCCTGTTCCGTGCAGATTTCCAGGGGCGGGTGCGGCAGGGGGAAGTAGAAGTCGGCCTCAGGCAACAGCCCCTTGCGCGACATCATGGTGATGCCGAAGGTCCCGGTGTCCGCATGGGGCACATAGGTCAGGGCGTCGCCCTCACGTTCGAATGCGCCGTGCACGCCGGCCAGCGCAACGGCGGTGTCGATGGCGGTCAGCGACGAGCCCCGGATGCCCACCCGGGTCGCCGGAATCTTCGTCAGCGTGGCCGCGGGCCAGGGGCTGGTGAAGTAGCCCGGACGGACTTCCTGCCGCGACGGCCACTGGTGGCCCGTGGCCAGGACGACGTGGTCGAACAGGGCTTTCGTGATCTCGCCCTGTGGCGAGGAGGAGAGCACGAGTTCCATGCCGCCCGGCCGGTTGACGGCATCGATCACGCGACAGCCCGTCATCACCTGGATCTGGCCGCCCGCCGCGCGGAACGTCTGGACCAGGGTCGCGAACTGAGCCTCGAAATACCGGCCCAGAACGACGCGCGGCACGAAGGCGCGATCGTCGATCTGCTCGATATCGACACCCATGTCCTCGAGCTCGCGCGCAGGCCGGGACTGGAGCCAGGCCGCCAGCGTCTGCGTCAGCGGCGGGATTTCCGCGCTGGCGATGTTGGACAGCATCGCCGCATCGTTCCATCCGGAACGGTAGGGTGTCCCCGCCCCCGCCGACGCCTGGGCTTCGAACACGGTGATGCTGGCCCCACGGACGTCGTGATCCAGGAGCGCGTTCAAAGCATAGAGGGTCGTCGGGCCGGCGCCGACAAAGGCGATTGATGACATGGCGGGCCTTCAATGCGCAGGCAGGCATCGCGATCCAATGTCGGCTCGCTGTCGTATCGGGACGATGGGCCCCTGTGGCCTAGGCGGCCCGGGCGATGACCTTGTCGCGGCCGCTGGCCTTGGCCTCGTACACACCCTCGTCCGCGCGTTTCAGCAGGGCGTCGGGCGTATCGCCCGGGCCGGTCGAGGCCGCGACGCCGATGGAGATGGTCACGGTCAGATGCTCGCGACCGCCCATGACGCGGAACGGGGTCGAGCCGACGTCGCGACGGATGCGTTCGGCGATGCGATGGGCGTCCTCGATCGTGGTGCCCGGCATGACCACCACGAACTCCTCGCCCCCCAGGCGGCACGGCAGGTCGACGGCGCGGACGTTGGTGGCCAGGCGGACGGCGAATTCGCGCAGGACCTCGTCGCCGGCGTCGTGACCGAAGCCGTCGTTGACCTTCTTGAAGTGGTCGATGTCCAGGACCAGCACGGACACGGGCTCTCCGCCCAGGGCCGCGCGGCCCACGAAGGCCTGGAGCTGGCCGGCCATGTAGCGGCGATTGTGCAGGCCCGTGAGCGCGTCGGTGACGGCCATCTCGAGGCTGTAGTCCAGCTTCTCGCGCAGGAAGTCTGTGTAGCGTTTGCGGCGGACCTGGGTGCGGGCGCGGGCGGCCAGTTCCTCGGGGTCCACCGGCCGCATCAGGATGTCGTTGACGCCCAGTTCCAGCGCCTTGACCAGACGGGGCCGGTCGGCGGGATCGACCACGGCGAGGATGGGGAGATGTCGCGTCGGATCGGCCGAGCGCACCTGGGCGATCAGCCGCAGGCCGTCGAAGGACGCCGCCGTCACATTGACGATCATCAGATCGACGGGCGTCTTGGATGAAATCAGGCCGGCGGCCGCATCGGTCTCGATCACGGGGCGATGCTCGCGCGTCAGCTCCTCGGCGATGCCTGCGGCCTGCCGGGCGTTGTCGTCGACGATCAGGACGCGACCGCCCGAGCCGCGCAGTCGGCCGGCCCCGTCGGTGGTGACGCCCAGACGGCGGCCGCTCTCATCGCGCTCGCGCAGTTCGTCCATGACCAGCTTCAGCCGGGTCAGGGAGCGGACGCGGGCGAACAGGACGACGTCGTCCAGCGGCTTGGTCACGAAGTCGTCGGCCCCGGCCTCCAGCCCCTTGATCCGGTCCTCGCGCCCGTCCAGCGCCGTCACCAGGACGATCGGGATATGGTTGGTGGCCGGGTCGGCCTTGATGCGGCGACAGGTCTCGAACCCGTCCATGCCGGGCATCATGACGTCCAGCAGGATGATGTCAGGCTTTTCCGACGCCGCCAGCCGCACGGCGGTCGCGCCGTCGCTGCAGGTCAGGACGTCGTAGTATTCCAGCGTCAGCTTGGCCTCGAGCAGGCGGACGTTCGCCTCGACGTCGTCGACCACAAGGATACGCGCGGTCATCGGTCCCTATCCCGCCAGTACCGGAACGCCGAGGTGTTTGCGCACCGTTTCGAGGAACGGCATCACCGAGATCGGCTTGGAGATATAGGCCTCGCAGCCGCCCTGACGGATGCGTTCCTCATCGCCCTTCATGGCGAAGGCGGTGACGGCAATGATGGGGATGTGGGCCAGTTCCTCGTCGTCCTTCAGCCATTTGGTGACCTCCAGGCCGCTGATCTCGGGCAGCTGGATGTCCATCAGGATGAGGTCGGGCATGTACTGGCGCGCCAGGGCCATCGCCTGCAGCCCCTCGCGGGTCTGAAACGTCTGATAGCCCTGGGAATCGAGCAGATCATGAAAAAGCTTCATGTTCAGCTCGTTATCCTCGACGATGAGGACTTTCTTGGACATCTTCACCCGGTTTGCGGCCTCGTCGTGCGTGCGCGTGTGCGGACGCTGGCATTTGCCTTCTTCGCTTACGATCTTGCCTGCGCAGTCTTAAGTTGGGGTGAAGTCGGAAACCCAAGCGTGGCCATAATCGCCATCTGTCGAGAATGTCTCTGGACCGGAGCGGACGCGGTGGCGCGCTGCCCGGCCTGCGGCTCGCCGCGCGTCGTCTGCGACCCCGAGCTGTCCAGCCTGTCGATCGCCCACCTGGACTGCGACGCCTTCTATGCCTCGGTCGAGAAGCGCGACCGGCCCGAGCTGCGCGACCGGCCGGTGATCGTCGGCGGCGGGACCCGGGGCGTGGTCTCGACCTGCTGCTACATCGCCCGGATCTACGGCGTGCATTCGGCCATGCCGATGTTCAAGGCGCTGAAGGCCTGTCCCGACGCCGTGGTCATCAAGCCGGACTTCACCAAATACGTGCCCGAGTCCGAGCGCATCTTCGGCATGGTCAGAACCCTGACGCCGCTGGTGCAGACCCTGTCGCTGGACGAGGCCTGGATCGACCTGTCGGGCACCGAACGGCTGAACGGCGGGCCGCCGGCGCTGCAGCTGATTCGCCTGCAGAAGCGGATCGAGGAGGAGACCGGCCTGTCGGTGTCCATCGGCCTGGCCCCCAACCGCTTCCTCGCCAAGATCGCGTCCGAACTGGACAAGCCGCGTGGCTTCTCGGTCATCGGGGCGGCGAACGCCCAGGCCCTGCTGGCCCCGAAGTCGGTGCGCATCCTGCCGGGCGTCGGGCCGGTGTTCGGCAAGACCCTGGTCAGCGACGGCTTTCCCACGGTCGGCGACCTCGCGAAGGCGGATGTGCGCGACCTGGTCAAACGCTATGGCGAGACGGGCCTGCGACTGCACGACCTGGCCCATGCCCGCGACGCCCGCAGCGTGAACCCCGAGCACGACCGGCGCGGCATGAGCGCGGAGAACACCTTCCACACCGACCTGACGACGCAGGAGGATCTGGAGGCCGAACTCTGGCCCCTGTGCGAGAAGATCGCCTCCAAGGCCCGGCGCGACGGGGTGGCCAGTCGCGTCGTGGTGCTGAAGCTGCGGCGGACCGACTTCAGGATCGTCACCCGGCGCACTACCCTGCCCGACCCGGTGCAGACGGCGCGGGCCCTGTTCGCCATCGGCCGCGACCTGCTGAAGCCCGAACTGGGCCGTCCCTATCGCCTGATCGGCATCGGCCTGGCCGATATCCAGGACGCCGAGGACATGCCGCCGGCCCTGTTCGACAGCGGCGAGGCCCGCACCCTGAAGACCGAGACCACCATCGACGCCCTGCGCGCGAAGTTCGGGGCCGGGGCCGTGGTCGCCGGGCGGGCGTTGAAGCGTCCTTAAGGCGGGTCGGGCACAGTGGGCCCATGTCCGCCCTTCTCGACAAGATGCGTCGCCGCGCCGGCCGCTATCTGGATGTCCGCACCGTGCCGGTCCGCCCCGGATCCGGCGTGTTCAGCCTGTCGTTCGACGACATTCCCGCGACGGCCTGGACCGAGGCCGGGCCGATCCTGGCCGGGCACGGCATCAAGGCGACCTACTATGTCTGCGGCGGGCTGGAGAGCGGCGCGAACCTCGACCTGCCCCAGTTCACCACCGCGCACCTGCAGGCCCTGTACGAGGCGGGCCACGAGGTCGGGTGCCACACCTATAGCCATGCCAATGCCCTGAGGCTGTCGGCGGCCGACTATGCGGCCGACCTGGAGCGCAACGCCGCCTGGGTGGCCGAGCGGCTGGACGGACACCGGATGCAGACCTTCGCCTGGCCGTTCGGCGATGTGGCGCGGGGAACCAAGGCCGTCGTCGCCGACCGGTTCGCCCTGGGCCGCGGCATCCGCGACGGAGTCAACGCCGCGTCGGCGGATCGGGCGAACCTGCAGGCCATCGGCCTGGAGAGCCGCCGCCTGCCCGGCTACGACCTCGAGGCCCTGATGGCGGAGACGGCGGAGCGGAAGGGCTGGCTGATCGCCTATGGCCACGACGTGATGGACGGACCGACGCCCTATGGGTGCACGCCGGACGATCTGGACCGGGTCATCCGGCTGGCGAAGGCGGCGGGGCTGGAGATCGTGCCGGTCGGGGCGGCGTGGGCGCGGATGCAGTGATCCTTCTCCCCTTGCGGGAGAAGGACCGCTAGGCCGCCTCCGCCATCTCCAGCGCCATCTTCCGCTGCTCGGCCCAGGGGATGAGCGTCGCCCGCGGCCAGGCGACCAGCCAGGAACTGGGCGTGTATTCGCCGCTCTCGATCAGGGCCTTGCGGGTCGGCGAGGAGGCGCTGGCGCGCTCCGAATGGATCGGCGCGGGGCCCTGGTGGATGATGAAGGCCCCGCCCTTCAGCGGGTTCAGCCGCAGATAGGCCAGGCGCGGGCTGATGGTTTCCAGCGGCGGATCGTAGAACCAGCTGGAGCCGATCATGCCGGCCAGCTCCGGCCGGGTCTTGCAGATCGCCGCGGCCGTCGCCCAGGCGCGGTCCCAGCCGGCCTCGTTGAAGTCGGCCAGTTGGCGGCTTTCGGTATGGACTTCCAGCCAGGGCTTCTTCCAGCCCTGGGCGCGGACGTACTGGATCAGCTGGCCCCAGCCGTGGCCCTCGCGGCCGTTCCGGACCACCTGCCCCGGTCCCATGGGCGAGGACAGGTCGATGGTCTGGGTCAGGGCCCCCGGCACGCTGAGCACCAGGGCCATGCGCACATCCTTGGCCCAGTGGTCGGCGTCATAGGGCGCGTCGGTCTCGGCCGCCCCGGTCAGGAACTCGGCCATCCGGTCGAGCCAGTAGGGATAGAGCTCCATCACCTCGCCCGGCAGGGCCGCCTGTTTCGCGCGCCCCGGCAGCTCCAGCGCCCAGGTGGCGACGAGCGCGCGGCGCAGGGCGTCGGTGGCGTCGGGGCCCAGGGCCCGGTCGGCGGCGTGGGCCGGAAGGTCGAAATTCCAGTGGGGCGCGGCGGTCACCGCCGGCTCCACGGCCTCGACCGAGGCGATGTCGACCCGCGCCCGCTCTTCGGCGGTCAGACGGGCCCGGACGGCGTTGAACGCGGCGACCTGGGTGGGAGAGAGCGTTTCCATGACGGCATCATGCCACACGCCGGTTGGCGAAGACTTAAGGGCTGGCGAGACGTCGCAGGCCCGCGCTAAACCGCCCCCAGATCCCTATCTGGAGCCCAGCATGTCCATCACCGCCCGCCTGACCGAACTCGGCATCGACCTGCCCCAGCCCGCCGCGGCCGTGGCCAACTATGTGCCGTTCGTGCGCACGGGCAATCTGGTCCACATCTCGGGCCAGCTGTCGAACGACGCCTCGGGCGGGCTCAAGGGCACGGTGGGCGAGGACGTCACGCCGGAACAGGCCAATGCCGGGGCGCGCCTGTGCGGCATCAACCTGCTGGCCCAGCTGAACGCCGCTCTGGACGGCGACCTCGACCGCGTCGTGCGCATCGTCAAGCTGGGCGGCTTCGTCCAGGCGGGACCGGGCTTCACCGCCATCCCCGCTGTCATCAACGGCTGTTCGGACCTGATGGTCGAGGTGTTCGGCGACGCCGGCCGCCACGCCCGCTCGGCCGTCGGCGTCTATCAGCTGCCCCTCGGCTTCGCCGTCGAGGTGGACGCCATCGTCGAGGTGCGGTGAACGCCCAGCCCGAGTTCACCCTCCAGGTCCACGACAGCATCGCGGCCATCGGGCGCGAGGCGTGGGACGCCTGCGCCGGCCCGACCGGCGACCCCTTCGTCAGCTTCGACTTCCTGCACGCCTGTGAGGCGTCGGGCAGCGCTGTCGCGCGTCAGGGCTGGGGCCCGCGTCACCTGACCCTGATGGGTCCGGACGACGCGGTGCTGGGCTGCATGCCGCTGTATCTGAAGGGCCATAGCCAGGGCGAATACGTCTTCGATCACAGCTGGGCCGACGCCTATCAGCGGGCGGGCGGGCAGTATTACCCGAAGCTGCTGGGGGCCGTGCCCTTCACGCCCGCGACCGGGCCGCGGTTCCTGCACGCGCCCGGGACGGACGGGGCGACGGTCCGCGCGGCCCTGATCGAGGGGGCGCTTACCCTGACCCAGCGGCTGGGCGTGTCGTCGCTGCACGTCAATTTTCCGAACGCACCGGAATGGTCGGCGATGGGCGAGGCCGGGATGCTGCGCCGCCAGGACATGCAGTTCATCTGGAGGAACGACGGCTACGCCACCTTCGACGACTTCCTGGCCGCCCTGTCGTCCAACCGGCGAAAGACCATCCGGCGGGAACGCCGCGAGGCGCAGGGCGACCTGGACATCCGGGTGCTGACCGGCTCCGACCTGACCGAGGCCCACTGGGACGCCTTCTTCGACTTCTACCAGGACACCGGGGCCCGGAAATGGGGTCGCCCCTATCTGACCCGCGCCTTCTTCTCAATGATCGGGGAGACGATGGCGGACCAGATCGCCCTGGTCATGGCTTTCCGCGACGAGACCCCGATTGCCGGAGCCCTGAACTTCATCGGCCGCGACGCCCTGTACGGCCGCCAGTGGGGCGCGCTGGAGGAGGTGCCCTTCCTCCATTTCGAGCTCTGCTACTACCAGGCCATCGACTTCGCGATCAGCCGGGGCCTCTCCCGCGTCGAGGCGGGGGCCCAGGGCGAGCACAAGATCGCGCGCGGCTACCTGCCCTCCCCCGTCTATTCCGCCCACTGGATCTCGGACCCGGCCCTGCGGACCCCGGTGGCGCGGTATCTGGAGCAGGAACGCAGCGGTGTGGAGGCGGAGATTGTGGCGATGACGGCGGAGCTGTCGCCTTACAGGTCGATTGCGTAGGTTAGTCGGGACTGGCAGCCTCCGCACGATGCGCAGGTTGGTCGGGATGCTCGGTTTGGTTCTAACTTCGCTTGTTGCGGCGTGTGGCCCCGTGCCGAACAGTTTTAGCGTCAAGACAGGCCCTGATGCGACGTCCGTAGTCCTGCACCTTTGCGGTCGAACGCAGCGCCTTCAGAGAGCGGGTGACCGATTCGTTGGAATCCAAGGCATAAATTGCGAAGGAGACGGAGAAATCATCGTCTCGCAGGATGGTTCAACCGTGCGATGCGTAGTCGGCTACGTCACGCCTGGCGCCGTGCAAGACTTCCCGTTCGTGGTCGAAAACGGCCTTTGTCGCCCAGCCTAAACCCGGCACCACGGCCAACCATCACCCTCGCTCCGCCGCCGCCCCAAACAGCCGCGCGATCTCCCCGTCGACCGCCGCCGCGTTGTCCAGTTCGACCACGGCGCTCAGCCGCTCCGACCAGCTTTCCTTCCTCACCGCCGGCGAAAGCCGCGCCGAGGCCTCCGGTTCCAGCTTCAGCCCCAGCAGCGCCCGCCCGCCCTTCAGCGGCCGGATGGCTGCGAACTGAACCGCGCGGCTGAAGGCCGTGTAGCCTTTCCGCTGGCCCGACATGACGCCCTCGACGCCGGCGGCCACCGCCTCGACCGCCTCCATGATCGCCAGCGATCCGGCGTCCTTCCACAGGGCGGCGCGCAGTTCGGCGGGTTCGTCCCAGCCGGGATTGCCCTCCGCGCGGACCGCGTCGAGGATCTGGGCCGCATGGTTCTGGCCGAGGCCGTGTTCGGCTTTCAGCCAGGCGGCCCGGGCGCGGTGCGCGGTCTCGGGGCAGGTCTTCATGATCTCGACCCAGGCCGCCAACGGCTTGCCGGTCTGGGCCTCGAAATTGGCCTGCACCGAGGCGAACCATTTCGCCTGGCGCTCGGTCAGCTGGGGTCCCGGCTTCACGACAGCCAGCGCGCCAGATTGGTCATATAGGTCCGCGTCTGCCGCAGGCCTTCGGGGTCGCGGACGATGGCGTCGCCCGGCGGTTCGTCGACGAAGCTGGGGCAGCCGTCGCGGGGGTCCCAGTTGTAGTCGCAGAAATGGTGGAAGGTGCTCTGGGCCACGCCCCGGCCCGCGCCGTCCGCGCCCTCGAAGGCGACGGCGATGTTGAACGGCCGCTGCGTGGTGCGGCTGACGCCGGTGGCGATGACCCGGGCGTCCGGGGCCTCGGCCGGAGCCCCCACCCCGCCCTCGTGCGGATGAGCGGGCAGGAGACGGATCACGCCCTCGCCGTCCTTCAGCAGGGGATGGACCTCGCCCACCGGGGTGATGGTCTGAACGTCGCCGTTCGCGCCGGAATGATAGTTGGGCCAGTCGATATGGGTGGTGTCCACGTCGTCCCGGGCGTTGCGGCTGGCGTCCGGGTCCGGGTTCTTCGAGTGGAAATAGTGGGCCGCGCCGAGCCCGCCGAGGGTACAGACCGAGGTGCCCAGGTCCATGTGATCGCGGGTCACCATCAGCCCGCCCCCCTTCGCCCGAAACCGGCCGATGGCCGCGCACTCGTCGGCGTTCAGCCCGTCGCCGGTGTCGACCGCGAACAGCCACAGCTGGTCGAAGTGGCTGGTGTCGAGCGACCCCAGCACGGGATCAGTCGCTCCGCCCGGCACGGCCCGGTCGCGCGCAATGACCTCGACGCCCTCCAGCGCGGCCAGGTGCGCGACGAGGCGCGAGAAGCGGCCGATATTCCAGTCGTCCTCGATGGGCGGAATCGTGGTCTGAAGCAGTATCCGGGTGGTCATCGACGCCATCCTGCCTATGTGAACCGTGAAGGTAGGACCGCGCCGCGCCGTCCGCTACCGCAGTCTGTGACACCCATGCCCATCCGCCGCCTGCCGCCCGAGACCGTCAACCGCATCGCCGCCGGCGAGGTGGTCGAACGCCCGGCCAGCGCCATCAAGGAGCTGGTCGAGAACGCGCTGGACGCCGGGGCGACCCGGATCGAGGTCCAGGCCGACGGTGGGGGACTGTCGCGCATCCTGATCGCCGACGATGGCCACGGCATGGCCCCGGACCAGCTGGCCCTGGCCGTCGAACGCCATGCGACGTCCAAGCTGGAGCCCGACGACGCCGGCGACGTCGATCTGCTGCGCATCTCCACCCTGGGCTTCCGCGGCGAGGCCCTGCCCTCGATCGGCTCGGTGGCCCGGCTGACGATCACCAGCCGCAGCCCCGGCGGCGACGCCCACCAGATCACCGTCGAGGGGGGCGACCAGCGCCCGGTCGCCCCCGCCGGCTTCCCCGGGCCGCACGGGGCGCGGGTCGAGGTCCGCGACCTGTTCTACGCCACGCCCGCCCGGCTGAAGTTCATGAAGTCGGAGCGGTCCGAGGCCATGGCCATCTCGGAAGAGATCAAGCGCCAGGCCATGGCACACGAGGGGGTGGCCTTCACGCTGGACCTCGACGGCCGCACGACCCTGCGCCTGCCCGCCGAACACCCCGGCGACGAGGGCCGGCTGAAGCGGCTCGCCGCCCTGCTGGGCCGGGATTTCGAGGCCAATGCCCTGCTGATCGACCAGTCGCGCGAGGGCATCCGCCTGTCGGGCTATGCCGGTCTGCCGACCTACAGCCGCGGCAACGGCGGGCACCAGTATCTGTTCGTCAACGGGCGGCCGGTGCGCGACCGGCTGCTGCAGGGGGCTCTGCGCGGGGCCTATGCCGACTTCCTCGCCCGTGACCGGCACCCGGCGGCGGTCCTGTTCCTCGAGATCGACCCCCTGTTCGTCGACGTCAACGTCCACCCCGCCAAGGCCGAGGTCCGGTTCCGCGATCCGGCCCTGGTGCGCGGCCTGATCGTCGGGGCCCTGCGCCACGCCCTGCACGCCGCCGGCCACCGCGCCTCGACCACCGTCGCCGACAGCGTGCTGGCCGGCTTCACGGCCCACACCGGTGCCGCCTTCAGTCCGAGCTCACAGACCTCGCAAGGCTTCGCCGGCGGATTCAGCGGCTGGACAGGCTGGGACCGGCCCGTCGCGGCGAACCAGGACATTCCCGGCCTGTCGGAGCGCAGCGCCCGCGTGGAGGCCCCGCCGCCCGGCTTTACCGGCTGGCCCGAGCAGTCGGGCGCCGCCAACACCTCAGACCCCATCGACCAGCCGCTGGGCGCCGCGCGCGCCCAGGTCCACGGCACCTATATCGTCGCCCAGACAAGGGACGGCCTGGTCGTGGTCGACCAGCACGCCGCCCACGAACGCCTCGTCTACGAGCGGATGAAGGTCCAGATGGCCCAGGGGTCGGTCACCCGTCAGGCCCTGCTGACACCCGAGGTGGTCGAGCTGGACCCGGCCGAGGCGGACCGGGTCCTGGCCCGCGCCGACGAACTGGCCGAGCTGGGCCTGATCGTCGAACCGTTCGGCGGCGGGGCCGTGCTGGTCCGCGAGACCCCGGCCCTGCTGGGCGACACCGACGTCCAGGGCCTGATCCGCGACATCGCCGACGACCTGGCCGAACACGGCGCGGCGCTGGCCCTGTCCGAGCGGCTGGGCGAGGTCTGCGGCACCATGGCCTGCCACGGCTCGGTCCGCGCCGGCCGCGTCCTGTCCGCGCCCGAGATGAACGCCCTGCTGCGCCAGATGGAGGCCACCCCCCACTCCGGCCAATGCAACCACGGCCGTCCGACCTATGTGGAGCTGAAGCTCCACGACCTCGAGAAGCTGTTCGGGCGGCGATGACAGTCCTGTCGGCCTGTCCCCGCGTTAGGTGAAGCCATGCCCTCCGTCCTCTTCGTCTGCCTCGGCAACATCTGTCGCTCGCCCCTGGCCGAGGCCGCCCTGCGCGCCGAGGCGGATCGGCTGGGCCTCGACCTCGTGGTGGACTCGGCGGGCACCGGTGACTGGCACATCGGCGATCCGCCCGATCCCCGCGCCCGGGCGGTCGCCGCCCGCCACGGCATCGACATTTCGGGCTATCAGGGCCGGCAGGTGAAGCCGGCGGATTTCCGCCGGTTCACCCACATCGTCGCGCTCGACCACGACAACCTGTCGAACATGCGCCGGCTGGCCCCCGCCGACGCGCTGGCGGAGCTCAGCCTGCTGCTGGACCATGTGCCGGGCCGCGAGGGCCAGGCCGTGACCGATCCGTATTTCGGCGACGACGACGGCTTCGACGTCACCTGGGCCGAAGTCACCGCCGCGGCGGCCGGACTGGCGGCGCGGCTGCGCGGCGGCTGATCGGTGCCGCACAAGGCAGCGCCCGAAGGCCCTAGGGCAGAACCCGCAGGAACAGCACCCGCGCCGCCCCGTAGTCGCGCGCGTCCAGCCGCTCGAAGCCGGGCGTCTCGATCTCGGGCTCGTCCGACCCGCGCTCGAACACCACGAGAGCCTCCGGCTTCAGCCATCTGCCGTCCAGCAGACGCTGCAGGGACTGTTCGCCCAGCCCCTTGCCATAGGGCGGGTCGAGGAAGGCGAGGTCGAACGCCTCCCCGTCCGACCCCGGCCGGACGCCGAGATCCACGGCGCTGCGCCGGTGCACCCGTGTCGTGCCCAGAAGGCCATAGGCGTCGGCGTTCTCGCGGATCACGCCGCGCGCCAGCTCGTCGGTCTCTACGAACAGGCAGAAGGCCGCGCCCCGGCTGATGGCCTCGAAGCCCAGGGCCCCCGAGCCGGCGAACAGGTCCATGACCCGCATCCCCTGGAGCGGCTCAGCCCAGGCCGCATGCTCCAGCACATTGAACACGGCTTGCCGCGCGCGGTCCGAGGTCGGGCGCGTGCCCTGACCCTCCGGCGCCACGATGGCCCGGCCCTTCAGCTTTCCAGATACGATCCTCATGCGCCTGCCTCTGGACCGAAACCGCGACGCAATGCAACGGTGAGCCATGCCCCCCTATGAAGCCCTGATCCGCGCCGTCCCGCTGGCGCGCCGGTCGCCCATGGTCACCGGCTTCACGCCGCAATGCCCCTGGCTCAAGCTGATCGGCTTCATCGCCCTGGCGATGCTGCTGATGGTCGTCGTCACCCTCGTCCTGGTCATCGTCGTCCGCATCATCACGGGAAGCCCCGATCAACTGAGCCTGTCCGGCCCCCTGGCCGAGACGCCGCTCCGCCTGATCGACGAGAGCAAGCAGACCCTGTTTCTGGCGGCGATTCTGGGCAGTCTGGCCGTGGCCGTTCTCGCCGCGGCCGCCATGATCTATCTGCGGCCCCTCACCGACTTCCTGTGGCCGGGTCGCCGGTTCAACGCCTGGGACCTCGGGGTCGGCTTCCTGGCGATGGGCTGCGTCAGCGTGATCCTGTTCCCCGTCTATCTGCTGATGGGCGCGGAGTGGACGCCGCCGCTGTTCAGCCCGATCTATGCCGACTGGACGCGCCCGGTCTTCGTCGTCGCGAGCGTCGTGGGCCTGCTCGGGGCGGCGGCGGCGGAAGAGGTCATCTGCCGCGGCGTCCTGCTGCGGCTGAGCACCCAGCTCACGCGCCACCCCGTCGTCCTGTGCCTGATCAACGGCCTGCTGTTCTCGGCCCTGCACCTCGACCCGGATCCCGTGGCCTTCGTCGCCCGGGCCCTGTCCGGCGCGATCTGGACCTGGGCCGCGATCCGGCTGGGCGGGCTGGAGTTCGCCATCGGCGCGCATCTGGCCAACAACCTGATGATCGCCCTGTTCTGGCAGCCCCTGTCGGCGATGGAGGTGGGACGCGATTCGGACTGGGTCGAGCTGGCACCCGAGATCTTCGTCACGGCCATCATGCTGGTCGTCATCGAGCGGCTGGCCGACGGCCCGCGCGACTGGCGACCGGCCGGATCAGCCCCGCGAGGGGCCGCGTGATCCACCGGGCTTGCCGCCCGCAGGTCTGGCGCCGCCGGGACCCGAACGAGGCCCGCCCGTGCGCGGCGCGCCGGTTCCGTCACGCGGCTTGAAGTCCCGCTTCGGTCCCTCGCGATTCGGCTTGTCGCCGTCGCGCGCCCAGGTCGCGGACTTGGGGCCGATCATCTTGTCGTCGCGCGGCTTGAACACGCGGGCCGGGCGGTCGCCCGTCGGGGCCGCGCCCTCGCGGGGCGCCCAGGGCTTCTTGGTCGAGGGGCCGCGCGGGTTCGGCGCGGCGGCCTTGGCCCAGCCGGCCTTCTTGGGCGGACGGTTGGCGCGTTCGGCCCCCTCGACCTGGGCCGTGGCGGCGGCGCGGACTCGGCTGGGCTTGCGCGACGGGTCCGACATGGCCGAGCCCGATGTGCCGGTAACCTTCGGCGCGCCCGTCCGGCGGCCGGGGATCGGCGCGGGCGTCTCGACCGTGTTGCCCTGGGGCAGGTTGTCGGGACGGATATGCTCGCCCAGCAGTTCGCGGATGACGCGGGGGCCCACCTCCTCCACCGAGCCGACGGCCAAGGTGCCCAGCTGGAACGGGCCATAGGCCAGGCGGATCAGCCGGTTGACCGTCAGGCCGACCGATTCAAGGACCTTGCGGACCTCGCGGTTCTTGCCCTCGGCGATCTGGACGCTGATCCACAGGTTGGCGGCCTGGGAGCCGTCTTCCTTGGTCGTGGCCTTGTCGATCGAGGCCTCGACGGGGCCGTAGCGGACGCCGTCGACCGTGACCCCGTCCTTCAGCTTGTCGAGATCCGCCTGGGTCACGCGACCGCGCGCCCGGGCCCGATACTGACGCACCAGGGCCGTCTCCGGCAGCTCCAGCGCCCGGCTCAGTTCGCCGTCATTGGTCAGCAGCAGCAGGCCTTCGGTGTTGATGTCGAGGCGCCCGACCGAGATCACCCGCGGCAGGCCGCTGGGCAGGGCGTCGAACACGGTCGGCCGCCCCTGCGGATCGTTGTGCGAGGTCAGCAGGCCGACCGGCTTGTTGTAGCGCCAGACGCGCGTGGCCTGGGCCGCCGCGATCGGCTTGCCGTCCACGGTGATGACGTCATCGCGCGTCACCAGGGTGGCGGGCGTGTCCAGGATGCGGCCGTTGACCGCCACCTTGCCCAGACCGATCAGCCGCTCGACCTCGCGGCGCGAGGCGATGCCCGCGCGCGCCATGGCCTTGGCGATCCGCTCGCTGCGCTTGGGCTCGGCGGGGGCCGCGTCCTTCGCCCCGGGCTTGCCCGGTTTGCCGCCGGCGCGAGGTCCCTTGGGCTTCGGCTCGGGGCGTGCGCCCTTGTCGGCCGGATAGGCGCGGCCGCTGCCGGAGCCCCGGCCGCCCTCGGGGGCCTTGGCGCTGGACTGGAACAGGGCGGCCGAGGCCGAGCCCGGGCGCGCGGTGCCGCTTTTCGGCCGGTCCCCGGGCTTGTGCGCCCTCGGGGCTTGACTGGGGCGGGGCTTCTTGTCGTTGTCGTCGGGATGGCGGGCCATGATGAGCGGTTCATGCGCATGGCACTGGACCTTGCGCAAGCGGCGGCGGACGCCGGCGAGGTTCCCGTGGGGGCCGTAATCGTCGACGAGACCACCGGCACGGTGGTCGCCACGGGCGCCAACGCCCCGATTTCCGGGCATGATCCCACCGCCCACGCCGAAATCCAGGCCATCCGGGCGGCCGCGGCGGCGACGGGCAATTATCGTCTGACCGGCCTGACGCTCTATGTCACCCTGGAGCCCTGCGCCATGTGCGCCGGCGCGATCAGCCATGCCCGAATCGGCCGTGTGGTGTGGGGCGCGGACGATCCGAAGGGCGGTGCCGTGATCCACGGACCCCGCCTGTTCGACCAGCCCACGCTCCATTCCCGTCCTGTGATCGAGGGCGGGGTTCTGGCCGACGCGAGCGCCGAATCCCTGCGCGCCTTCTTCCGGGCGCGGCGGACCGGAACGCGTGACGCGTGAACCCGTTACGGCAAAGCCTGACTGACACCTCGCCGGAGTTTCCATGAAGATCGTCCTCGTCCCGCTCGTCCTCGGCGGCCTTACCCTGCTCGGCGGGTGCGGCGAATCCCGCGAGGCCCCGGACAGCGCGGAGGCGGTGCAGCAGCGGGCGGTCGAGGCCCAGACCGCGCGGCGACGCACCGGGGCCGAGCTTCAGGACCGGGCGGAGAACCGGGTCATCCGCACCGTCTATCTGTGCGACAACGGCGAACGGCTGACGGTCGATTTCGACAATCCCCGCTCTATGGCCACGGTCCGCAACTCACACGGCGAGGCCGCCGACCTGTTCCAGGAACGCGCCGCCGACGGGATCTGGTACCGCGCCGGGGCGACCGAACTGCGCGGCAAAGGCATTCTGGCGACCTGGACCGCCGACGGCCGCGCCGACACCCAGTGCCGTGCCATCGACTGAAGGCGCTGCCTAGGCGGCACCCTCCTGGCGCAGGAACGCCAGAATGGGGGCTGGATCGCTGAAGCGCTGCGTGAACGCCCGTCCGATCCCGTGCGCCAGGATCAGGGTGACGCCGCCGCCTTCGGCCTTCTTGTCTCCCGCCATGCGGCCCAGCAGCGCCTCGGCAGAGAAGCGGCCCGCCTGAACGAGGCGGGTCGGCAGACCGGCCGCGGCGACGACCTGTTCGACCCGGGCGGCGTCCACCGGATCGCACAGCCCCTGCCCGGCCGAGAACCGGAACGCCAGGCAGCAACCCAGCGCCACAGCCTCGCCGTGGGCCAGCGCCGCCTCCTCGAACCCCAGTTCGGCCTCGATGGCATGACCGAAGGTGTGGCCGAGATTCAGCAGGGCGCGGCGGCCGGCCTCCTTCTCGTCCTCGCCGACGATGGCCGACTTGATCTCGACGGAGCGGATCACGGCGCGGGTCAGGGCCTCCGCATCACCGGTCGCGCCCGCCGCGCCGTCGGCGGCGAGCCAGTCGAAGAACCCGGCGTCGCAGATCAGACCGTGCTTCAGGACCTCGGCCCATCCGGACCGCAGCTGGAGCGGCGGCAGGGTGGCCAGGACGTCGATGTCGGCCAGGACGAGGCGAGGCTGGTGGAAGGCTCCGACGAGGTTCTTGCCCCGCGGGGTGTCGATCGCGGTCTTGCCGCCCACCGAGGAATCGACCTGGGCCAGCAGGGTCGTCGGCACCTGGATGAAGTCGATGCCGCGCATGTAGAGCGCCGCCGCCAGACCGGCCAGATCCCCGACCACGCCGCCGCCCAGCGCGACCACGACGTCCTTGCGGTCCAGTCCCGCCGCCAGCAGACGGTCCATCAGCCGCTCGAGTTCGGCGAAGGATTTGGAGGCTTCGCCGGCGGGAACGGACACGATTTCCGTCCGGATTCCCGAAACTTCCAGAGATGATTTCAGAGCCGGTCCATGGATCGCGGCCACGGTCTCGTCGCTGACGATCAAGGTACGGCCCCGCGCGAAGGGCGCGATCCGGGCCCCGGCCTCGTGCAGCAGGCCCCGCCCCACGACCACGTCGTAGGGGGTGAAGGTCCCGCCCCCGACGGACACCACCGTGGTCATCGCTCACCCTCCGTCGCCCAGTACGCCTGAAGCGCCGCGAGGATCGCCTCCACCGCCTGGGCATGGGCGCCGGCGCCGACGTCCACCGTCACGTCGGCGGTCGCATAGACAGGATAGCGCACCTCGGCCATCGCGGTCAGGGCGGCCAGCGGATCCTTGCCGCGTAGCAGGGGCCGCGTGTCGCGCCGCTGGACGCGCGACGCGACGACCCGGATGTCGGCGCGCAGCCAGACCGACGTCGCCTTCGCCTTCATCAGGGCCCGCGTGTCGGGGTTCAGCACCGCACCGCCGCCGGTGGCGAGGACGATCGGCGGGCCTTCCAGAAGGCGACGCATGACCCGGGCCTCGCCGGCCCGGAACTCGGCCTCGCCCATCTGGGCGAAGATTTCCGACACGGTCATCTGCGCCGCCGCCTCGATGGCGTCGTCGCCGTCGACGAAGGGCAGGCCCAGCCGGTTGGCCAGCCGACGCCCCACCGTCGATTTGCCCACGCCCATCAGCCCCACCAGCGCTATGATGCGGGTGGGAGCCGGAATCGCCGGACGGGACGTATCGCGACTCACCGGACGGTCGCGCTGGGCAGGGAGGCAAGGACAGACATGATCGGCTCGTTCTCTACACCAAGCCACGCGCTCCGCCACCGGAACACGCCGGTTTGCCATCGATGACGTCGCCGCAGATCGAGGCTTACCTGGAGATGATGGCGGTCGAGCGCGATGCCTCGCCCCACACCCTGTCGGCCTATGCGCGCGATCTGGCCGATGCGGAAGCGTCCATCGACGGGGGCGGGCTGATCGCGGCCGATGAAGCCGCGATCGAGGCCTGGTTTGCCGGACTGGCGCCGCGCGGCCTCTCCGCCGCCACCGCCGCGCGCCGCCGCTCCGCGATCCGCCAGTTCTACCGGTTTGCCATGGGCGAAGGCTGGCGCACCGACGACCCGTCCCGCCGTCTGGATGCGCCGAAGCAGGGTCGCCCCCTGCCCCGGACCCTGAACCGCGAGGAGGTCGTGGGCCTGCTGACCGCCTCGGCGGCCCGCGACGGGGCGGCGGGCCTTCGCATGATCGCGCTCGTCGAGCTGGCCTATGCCTCCGGCCTGCGCGTCTCCGAACTTCTGGGTCTGCGCGTGGAGGCCGTGCGCCGCGATCCGGCCTATCTGATCGTGCGCGGCAAGGGCGGCAAGGAGCGGCTGGCCCCGCTGAATGCCTCGGCGCGGGAGGCGGTGAAGGCCTGGCTCATCGCGCGCGATGCCCGGCGTCCCGAGAAGGCTCCGGACAGCCCGTGGCTGTTCCCGTCCGGGGCCGCATCCGGACACCTGACCCCCCGCCGCTTCGCCCAGATGCTGGACCAGGCCGCCGTCGATGCGGGAATCGATCCGGCCCGCGTGAGCCCCCACGTGTTGCGTCACGCCTTCGCCACCCATCTGCTGGAAGGCGGGGCCGACCTTCGCGTCGTCCAGACCCTGCTGGGTCACGCGGACATCGCCACGACCCAGATCTATACCCACGTCGCCACCGATCGTCTGACGCAGGTGGTCAACCGGCACCATCCCTTGGCGAAGGACGACTGAAAGCGCATAGTGGCGGCATGAGCCAGTCCTTCTACGTCAAGGCCATCTGGGACGCGGAGGCCTCCGTCTGGACCAGCGAGTCCAATATCCAGGGCCTCGTGCTTGAGACCGCGACGCTTGCAGAGTTCGAGGCCATGGCGCGGCATTTCGCTCCCGAACTTCTCGCGGAGAACCTGGGCATCAAGGGTCATGTGCCGGTCCGCTTCGAGGCCGCTGGTGGGTTTGACGTTATCGCGGCGTGAGGAGTTGTGCGAACCGCACCGTGCGTTGAGTCAACTTGAAGATCCGGGACATCCTTAGCGGGCCTTATCGGACGACACACGATGCCCCACGATTTCTACGCAGAACTCACCACGCTTCTCTCTGCAGCCGGTTGGCGTCGCGCCGAAAACGCCAAGGGCAGCCATGAAAAATGGCGACACCCGGATGTGGCGCACAGCGTCGTCGTTCCGCGCTCGAAGAGCCGACACACCGCCAACGGCGTCCTGAAACAGGCTGGCCTCCCAAAGGCCTTCTGAACCCCCGCTTGCCCCGATGCGTTGACCTCTCTAGGTTCCGCCGCCTTGCGACAGGGCCGTATGCCCGCCCCTTCCGGACGCCTCATGGCCACCCATTATCTCGAGTTTGAAAAGCCGATCGCCGAACTGGAGGCCAAGATCGAGGAGCTCGGGCTTCTCGCGGCCACCTCCGGCTCGTTCGAGACCGAGATCGACGGGCTGAAGCGCAAGGCGGATCAGCTTCGCAAGAAGACCTATGGCGCGCTGGATCCCTGGCAGAAGACCCAGGTCGCCCGCCACCCCCAGCGGCCGCACTTCGTCGATTATCTGGACGCCCTGTTCACCGACTATGTCGAGTTGCGCGGGGACCGCCAGTTCGGCGACGACCAGGCCATTCTGGGCGGGCTTGCCCGCTTCCGCGGCCAGCCGGTCGTGGTCATGGGCCATGAGAAGGGCCACGACACCGCGACCCGCCTGACGCACAATTTCGGCATGGCCCGGCCGGAGGGCTACCGCAAGGCGGTCCGCCTGATGGACATGGCCGACCGGTTCGGCCTGCCGGTCCTGACGTTCGTCGACACCGCCGGGGCCTATCCGGGCCTGGGGGCCGAGGAGCGCGGCCAGGCCGAGGCCATCGCCCGCTCGACCGAGCGCGGCCTGGTCCTCAAAACCCCCATGATCGCCACCGTGACCGGCGAAGGCGGGTCCGGCGGGGCCATCGCCCTGGCCGCCGCGAATCGCGTGCTGATGCTGGAACACTCGATCTATTCGGTGATCTCGCCCGAAGGGGCCGCCGGAATTCTGTGGCGCGACGGCGCGCGGGCCAAGGACGCCGCGAACGCCATGAAGATCACCGGCCCCGACCTGCTGGCGATGAAGATCGTGGATCGCGTCATCCAGGAACCGATGGGCGGTGCCCATGCCGATCCGGAGGCCGCGATGCTGTCCGTGGGCGACGCCGTGTGGGAAGAGTTGCAGGCGCTGATGCCTCTTACCCCGGCCGAGCTGCGCAAACAGCGCTCCGACCGGTTCTACGCGATCGGACGCCTCTAGCCGTCGACGTCGGCGGCCGACCGCGCGCCGCGTGTCTGCTTCTTCCACAGGGCCGCGTATTCGCCGCCGACCCGGGCCACCAGTTCGTGGTGGGCCCCGCGCTCGACGATGCGACCGGCCTTCAGGACCAGGATCTGTTCCGCATCGGCGATGGTCGACAGGCGGTGGGCGACCACGAGCGTCGTGCGTCCGGCCTTGGCCTTTCGCAGGGTCTTCTGGATAGCGGCCTCGGTGCGGCTGTCCAGCGCGCTGGTCGCCTCGTCCAGGATCAGGATGCACGGATCGGCCAGAAGGGCGCGGGCGATGCCGACGCGCTGGCGTTCGCCGCCCGACAGTTTCAGGCCGCGCTCCCCGACCCGCGTCTCCATGCCCTCAGGCAGGCCCTGGATGAAGTCGGACAGCTCCGCCGCCTCGGCGGCCGCCCAGATGGCCGCCTCGTCCGCATCGGGCCGGGCAAAGGCGATGTTGACGCGCAGGGTATCGTTGAACAGGGCCACGTCCTGGGGCACCAGCGCCACCGCCCGGCGCAGCGAGGCCTGGGTCACGTCGCGCACGTCCGCGCCGTCGATGATCACCCGGCCCGTCTGGGGGTCCAGCAGGCGAAGCGCCAGCTTGACGATCGTCGACTTGCCGGAGCCCGACGGACCGACCAGAGCGGTCGTCGTGCCCGGCGCGACCTGGAAGGACACGTCCTCCAGGCCGTTGGCCCGCGCGTCGTGGCGGAAGGAGACGTCCTCGAACGCCAGCGAGCCGCCACGCCGGTCGACAGGACGCAGAAGGTCGGCGGCACCGGGCGCGTCCGCGACCTGTGGCGACTGGCGCGTCACCTTCAGCATCTCTTCCATGTCGATGAAAGACTGGCGGATTTCCCGATAGGCGAAGCCCAGGATGTTCAGGGGGGCGTACAGGGAGATCATGATCAGGACGGCCGCGGTCACGTCCCCCGGGCCCATCCGTCCGGCGGCGGCCTCGAAGCCCGCCATCACGGCCATGACGCCCAGACCGACGTTCATGATCAGCGCCTGGATAGCGTTCAGCAGCGCCAGCGAGCTGTTCGCCTTCAGGGCCGCGGCGTTGTAGACGCCCAGCGCCCGGTCGTATCCCTCGGCCGCGCGAACCTCGGCCCCGAACGACTTGACGGTCTCGTAGTTCAGCAGGGCGTCGACGACCTGGCCCGCCGCCTCGGTGTCGGCGGTGTTCATCGTCCGGCGATGCTCGATCCGCCAGTTGGAGATCGCGAAGGTCAGGCCGGTGTAGAGCAGCACCACGATCACCGCGACGGCCGCGAACCGCCAGTCGTACTTGCCCCCCAGCACCGCCGCCGCCAAGGCCAGCTCGAGCACGGTCGGGGCCAGGTTGAAGGCCAGGATGCGCAGCAGGAAATCGACCGAGCGGGAGCCCCGGTCCACGGTCCGCGACAGGGCGCCCGACCGCTTGGTCTGGTGGAAGTCCAGCGACAGGTTCAGGGCGTGGGCGAAGGTCTCGGTCGCGGCGCGCCTCTGGGCCGCCTGGCGCACGGGCGCGAACACCACGTCCGAAAGCTGCGGCGCGGCCGAGGACAGAAACCGCACCACGGCCCAGCCCACGGCAAAGGCCGCGAAGCCCAGCGCGATCGAGACGCCGGCGGGTTGATCGCTGGCCAGATGGTTGACGGCGGCCCCCAGGACCAGAGGCGCGAGGACGCCGAGGGCCTTGCCCGCGATGGTCAGGCCGATGGAGGCGATCAGCCTCAATCTCAGCTGCGGAGCGCCCGAGCGCCCCACCAGCCGGACCAGGTCCATCAGGGCCGGGATCGTCTTTGGCCCGTCCACCGCGTCCGCTGCCGGACCGGCCCCCTGTGCCTTGGCCTCCATCGAGCCGCCTCTATGTCCCGATCGTTCGCCACGTGCCATGGCACGCATATGGACCGCGTCGCCCCGGTGCGAAAGCCATCCGTCAGGCGACCGGGCCGAACACCCGCCGGAAACTCGCTTTCAGCGCCGCATCGGCCTCGTCCATGCCGGCAATGACGCCGAGGTCGAGAAGACTGGTCACCCCGTGTTCCGTGATGCCGCAGGGCACGATGCCGTCGAAATGGGTCAGATCCGGCTCCACGTTCAGGCTGATGCCGTGAAAGCTGACCCATTTGCGGACCTTGACGCCGATCGCGGCGATCTTGTCCTCGCGCGCCCAGCCGGGCCCCTTGCGCTCCACCCAGACGCCGACGCGCCCGTCCCGGACGCCGGCCTCGACACCGAACTCGGCCAGGGCCCCGGTGAGCCAAGCCTCCAGCCCCCGCACGAAGCCCCGCACGTCCTTGCCCCGCGCGTTCAGGTCCAGCATCACATAGGCCACGCGCTGTCCGGGCCCGTGATAGGTGAACTGCCCCCCGCGTCCCGTCCGGTGCACCGGAAACCGGCCGGTATCCAGCAGGTCCGTATCCTTCGCCGAGACGCCCGCCGTGTAGAGCGGCGGATGCTCCAGCAGCCAGACCCGCTCCGCCGCGTCTCCCGCCGAGATCGCGGCCACGCGCGCCTCCATCTCGGCGACCGCGTCATCATAAGGGACGTAGCCGGGCGCGACGACCCATTCGACGGCGCGACCATCGGGGCGAAACAGCGGGGAAACGGCGGCGCTTAACGGCTCGGCAAGCATGATGGGACCAATGTGTCCCCGGGGGCCGCCAATGCAAGTCCAGTCGTCTGTACCCTCCAGCGTATCCGGAGATCCCTTGAGCCAGATCGAAGCCGTCGACGTCGAGCTGTCCGTGGTGCTGGGCCGTTCCGTGCTGCCCATGTCCCAGCTGCTGAAGATGGGCCGCGGCGCGGTGATTCCGCTGGATGCGTCCGAACACGACGAAGTCTGGATCCTGGCCAACAACCATCCGGTGGCGCGCGGGATGATCGAGATCCGCGAGGATCGGATCGCGATCACCGTGACCCGGCCCGCCGACGTCTACGACTTCATGGCCGGAGCGGCCTGACGCCAGATCGCATGCGCGTAGGCTGATCCCAGGGTCCTCAAGCCTGAGCACCTGTTGCCTATTGCCTGTTGCCTGTTGCCTCCTTCCCAACCCTCCGCTACAGCCCCCGCTCCGATGCGAGCGGTCGTGGCGGAATTGGTAGACGCGCAGCGTTGAGGTCGCTGTGGGGCAACCCGTGGAAGTTCGAGTCTTCTCGACCGCACCATCTGACGAAACAGGGATAAGATCGGCACTACCAGGCTGATTCACATCGAGAGAGGGAGGCCCCCGCGTGAGCGACCGAACCGCCACTCTCGACCCTGTCGTCACCGAAGACCACGAGGCGCTGGACGAGGACTACGTCCTGACGGCGTCCTTCGTGGAAAAGGTCGTGGACGCCGCCGATGACGGCGATGGCATGCGCCTGCGGTCGCTGCTGGAAGATCTGCACCCCGCCGACGTCGCCGACCTGATGGGCTTTCTGACGGCCGAGCACCGGGGCGTCGTGGTCCTGTGGCTGCCGCCCGAACTGCTGGCCGAGACCCTGCCGGAGCTGGACGACGGCATCCGCGAGGAAGTGCTGGAGCAGGTCGCGCCGGGCACGCTCGCCGAGGCGCTGCAGGAACTGGATTCCGACGACGCCGCCGCGGTGGTCGAGGATCTGGAGGACGACCAGCGCGAAAAGGTGCTGGCCGCCATGCCGGCGACCGACCGCGCCGCCATCGAGAACTCGCTGGGCTATGCCGAGGACACGGCCGGCCGCCTGATGCAGCGCGAGGTGATGGCCGCGCCCCTGTTCTGGAGCGTCGGCGACACCATCGACCACGTCCGGGCCCAGGGCGAGGACCTGCCCGAGTTGTTCTTCGACATCTATGTGGTCGATCCCCACAACAAGCCGGTCGGCGGCATCCCGATCAGCGGCCTGCTGCGCGCGGCGCGGACGGTGAAGCTGTCGGACCTGATGGAGCCGGTGAACGGCATCGCGGCCGACACCGACCAGGAAGAAGTCGCCTACATCTTCGAGAAATACCACCTGATCTCCGCCCCGGTCGTCGACTCGGCCGGGCGGCTGGTGGGCCAGATCACCGTCGATGACATCGTCAACATCATCCAGGAGGAGAACCGCGAGGACATCCTGCGTCTGGCCGGTGTGTCCGATGAAAGCCGCGGCGCGGGCGTGTTCGGCGTGGTGCGGTCTCGCATCCCCTGGCTGGTGGTGAACCTGGGCACCGCCCTGTTCGCCTCCATGGTCATCGGCCAATTCGAGAACGAGTTGAAGGCCCTGGTCTATCTGGCCATCCTGATGCCCGTCGTCGCCTCGATCGGCGGCAACTCGGGGACCCAGGCCCTGACCGTGGCCGTGCGGTCCCTCGCCTCGCGCGAACTGACCTCGGCGAATGCCCCGCGCATCCTGGGGCGCGAGGTCATGGTGGGTCTGTTCAACGGCGTCACCATCGGCACCCTGCTGGCGGTCGTGGCCTGGGTCTGGTTCCGGGAGCCGCTGCTGTCGCTCACCATCGGTCTGGCCGTGCTGATCAACCTGGTCGCCGCGTCCCTGGCCGGGACGCTGGTGCCCCTCGCCCTCGACCGTCTGGACCGCGATCCGGCCGTGGCGTCGCCGGTCTTCGTGACCTGGATCACCGATACTGTGGGTTTCCTGTCGTTCCTGGGCCTCGCGGGCGTCATCCTGATGTAAGACGGGGATTGCGGCCCGCGCCTTGCTCCCTCCCCCGCGGGGCGAGCGCGCTCCGTCTCGTTTTGGGTCAATTCCAGTGTCCGACGCCAGCAAACCGACCATGAAGATCTCCCGCGAGGGGATCATCCTGATCAAGAGTTTCGAAGGTTTCCGCCCCCGGGCGATCCGTCGCGAGGATGGCGGCTGGGTCATCGGCTATGGCCACACCCTGTCGGCCCGCGAGGGAGCCAGCGTGTCGGAGGCCGACGCCGAACTGTTGCTGCGCTACGACCTGCTGCCGGTCGAGAAGACCGTCAACCACGCCGGGTCGGCCGTGCTGAACCAGCACCAGTTCGATGCCCTGGTCAGTTTCGCCTACTCGGTCGGCGTCGATCGATTCCAGACCTCGGACGTGCTCGGCCACCTGGCCCGTGGCGCGACCGGCCACGCGGCCGATGCCCTGATGGGCTGGCCCGAGCCCGCCCTGCCCCAGGCCGCCCTGCGCCGCCGCGCGGCCGAACGGGCCCTGTTCGTCGCCGATCCGGCAGCCCCGGTGGCCGTCTCCGATCTTCTGGTGGCCCCCATCGAAATCGTCGAACCGGAGACGTGGGTCGAAACGGTCGAAACGCCCGTCGATGCTTCCGGTGCACCCCGCGAGACGTCCGCCGAACAGATGCCCGAGGCCGATCCAAGGACCGCGGCCGTGTCGGCGCTTCTCGGAGAGGCCGATGCGGTGCTGGTCCCCAGCTTCGCCGTCCCTCCCCCGGTGGCCGAACCCGTGGTCGCGGACCAGGATGTCGTCGAAGCGCCGCCGTCCGCAGCCAATGACTCCCTGGCCGACGACGAGGGCGCTGACAGTGCCGGTGTCCCGGAACCCGCTGACCCTGCGGTCGATGTGCCCGTGGAGGGCGAGGACGCCCCGACGGACGTCGAGCCTGCCCCGACATCCGATGCAGTCCCCGTCGCCTCGCCCGAGACCGACGCCCCGACCGGCGCGGCCGGTTCGCCGGTGACCGGCACCGATCACGCCGCCATCATCGTGCAGCGATACACGCCCTACAGCGCGGCCATGGTCGGCCCGCTCCCGTTCCTGCAGCCGGCGCGCGAGCGGGTCATCGCCGAGAGCGTGACCCCGCCGCCGGTCGTGCACGAAGAGGTGCTCGTTGCGGTCGAGCCAGTCGTCGAGGCACCCGTCGTCGAGCCCGGCCCCGCCGTCGAGCCCGAGAGCGTATCCTTTGCCCCGGCCGCCGAGATCGAGCCTCTGGTCCTGAACGGAGCGGATGATTTTCCGGACGCCGCCGTGACCCGCGCCCCCTGGACGGCCGAGGACCGCGCCGAGCCCGCGGACACCGCAGACGGCGGCCTGTTCGGCGAAGACCTGTCCCTGACCCAGGGCGGCGCACCGGTGATGCGTCACGGCGACATCGAGCTCGAAGCTCCGGCCTCCTTCGACTGGAGCGAGACCGGCGCGTTCATCATCATGGGCGCGGTCGGTCTGACGGCATTCGGGGCGGCCATGGCGGCGTTCCGACTCGCTTCGGAACAGTCGGGCGGCGACGAGACGACCATCATCGCCTGGGTCCTGGCCGTCATCGGCGCGGCCTGCGTGGGGGTGTCTTCGTTCAACCTGTATCGTCGGTGGGGTCTGCCGGGCGGCGACAACTAGCTCATTGGCGAACCGGCTCGGGCGGTGCTAGGCCGCTCGGCATGAGCATTCCCAACGCACCCCAATCGATGGAATTCGGCCTCGGCGAGACGGCCGACGCCATCCGCGACACCACCGCCCGCTGGGCCGCCGACCGGCTGGCCCCGATCGCTGCCGAGATCGACGAGACCAACACCTTCCGCCGCGACCTGTGGCCCGAGATGGGCGACCTGGGCCTGCACGGCATCACGGTCGAGGAGGAATGGGGCGGCCTGGGCCTCGGCTATCTCGAACACGTCGTGGCGATGGAGGAGGTCTCCCGGGCCTCGGCCTCGATCGGCCTGTCGTACGGGGCGCACTCCAACCTGTGCGTCAACCAGATCCGCCGCTGGGGCACGCCGGACCAGAAGACGCGATACCTTCCCAAGCTGATTTCGGGCGAGCACGTCGGATCCCTGGCCATGTCCGAGGCGGGCTCCGGCTCCGACGTCATCTCCATGCGGACCCAGGCCAGAAAGGTCGGCGACCGTTACGTCCTGAACGGGACCAAGTTCTGGATCACCAACGCCCCGTCCGCCGACACCCTGGTCGTCTATGCCAAGTCGGACCCCGAGGCGGGCTCGAAGGGCGTCACCGCTTTCCTGATCGAGAAAGGCATGAAGGGGTTCAGCGTTTCGAAGAAGCTGGACAAGATGGGCATGCGCGGTTCGGACACCGCCGAGCTGGTGTTCGAGGACTGCGAGGTTCCGGAAGAGAACGTCATGGGTCCGGTCGGCGGCGGGGCCGGCGTCCTGATGAGCGGCCTGGACTATGAGCGCGCCGTTCTGGCCGCCGGTCCCCTGGGCATCATGCAGGCCGCGCTGGACGTGGTCCTGCCCTACGTCCGCGACCGCAAGCAGTTCGGCAAGCCGATCGGCAGCTTCCAGCTGATGCAGGGCAAGATCGCCGACATGTATGTCGCCCTGAACAGCGCCCGGACCTATGTCTATGCCGTCGCCAAGGCCTGCGACGCGGGCCTGACGACTCGCTACGACGCCGCCGGCGCGATCCTGCTGGCGTCGGAAAACGCCGTGAAGGTGTCGCTGGAGGCCGTCCAGGCCCTGGGCGGCGCGGGCTATACCAAGGACTGGCCGGTCGAGCGTCTGGTACGCGACGCCAAGCTGTACGACATCGGTGCCGGCACCAACGAGATCCGTCGCTTCCTGATCGGGCGGGAGCTTCTCGGCAGCTAGGAACCGACGTCGGCAGGCGCAGTTTCCTTCCCCGGAAGGAGCCTCCCGATGCCAGCCAGATCCGCTGCCCAGCAGAAGGCCGCCGGAGCCGCCCTGTCGGCCAAGCGCGGCGACACGCTGAAATCAGACCTCAAGGGCGCGTCCAGACAGATGGTCGAGTCCATGAGCGAGACGCAGCTCGAGGATTTCGCCCGTACGACGCGCAAGGGCAAACCCGCGCACGTCGCCGAAGACTGACGCTTGAACCGCTCGAAAGCGTCACCGTCCCCCTCTAGGGTCGCCCGATGAGCCTGACGGTGACCTCGACCGGCCGACCTGTCCGCTTCTCCGATACGCTGGAGCGGCTGGGCACCCATGGCGGCGAGAAACTGTTTCTCGGCGAGATCGTCGAGGCCTTCGGCGAGCGGGCGTTCGGTGCGGTCATGCTGCTGTTCGCCATCGTCAACATGCTGCCCTGGCCCCCCGGCGGCACGACGCTGACGGGGGCTCCTCTTCTGTTCCTGTCTGCCGAACTGGCCTGGGGGCGCGATACGCTGTGGCTGCCGAACTGGCTCGGGCGCGCCTCGGTCGGGCGCGAGACCTTCCGCAAACTCAGCGGCCGCCTGATGAAGCTGATCCGCTTCAGCGAGGCGCTGGCCCGTCCACGCCTGTACTTCATGACCGGCCGCCTCGGTCAGGCACTGATCGGGTTCGCGTGTCTGATCCTGTCGGCCATCCTGGTGCTGCCGGTGTTCGGGGGAAACCTGATCCCCGCCATCGCGATCGGATTCTTCGCCCTCGGCATCATGCAGCGGGACGGTCTGGCCGTGCTGCTGGGCTGGATCACGACCGGAATCACCGTGGCTGTGCTGGTCTTCGCCTGGAACCTGGTCGTGGCCGGCTTCCGGCTGGGCTTCGACTGGTTTGGACAGGTCTTCTGAAAATGGCCGAATGTTAAGTGGCGAGCGTTGATGGACGTGCCTAAATCCGATCGACCCATCCAGAGCCCCGCCTGATGCCCGATTATGACTTTCAGAGCGACCAGCGCCCGTTCTCGACGGTGCTCGACGACATCGGGGCCAAGGACGACCCGAAACTGTATCTGGGCGAACTGATCAACGCGTTCGGAGAGCGCGGTTTCGGCGCGCTGATGGTGTTCTTCGGTCTGATCAACGCGATCGCATCGCCCATCCCCGGTTCGACGACGATCCTGGGAGCCCCGCTCCTGCTGATCTGCCTGCATCTGGTGATCCGGCGCGACCAGTTGTGGATGCCCGCCTGGGCCCTGAGCCGGAGCATTCCACGCGACAGCTACCGCACCACCATCGGAAAGGTGCGCAAGCCCCTGACTCAGGTCGAGCGCCTGTCGCGCCCTCGCTTCAGCGTCATGAGCAACGAGGTGTCCGAAGTCCTGATCGGTGTGGTCACCAGTCTTCTGACCGTCATCATCATGCTGCCGATCTTCGGCGGCAACCTGTTCCCGTCCCTGTTCGTCGCCCTGTTCGGGTTCGGCCTGATGCAGCGGGACGGGGCGCTGATCGGCGCCGCCTGGCTGGGCGTCGCGGGTTTCGGGGTCTTCGTCTGGGCGGCCTGGAGCCTGATCGTGGCGGCGTTCCAGACCTCATTGCACTGGTTCCACCAGCTCGTGTGATCGTCGGTCCGGGCGGGGCCGGCCGGGACGAGGCCTCCCCTGTCTCAACATCTTCAGCACGCCCTGCATCCGGGCTGTCGCCAGCCACAAAAAGGGCCGCCGGATCGCTCCGACGGCCCTCATTGTCTGACCGCGTTACGGTCGGACCTAAAACCAGCCTGAAAGGATCAGGCCCGGACCTCGTGGGAGGACCAAGTTTCGGTCACCGTACGGGTTTGGGACAATGAGATCACTTGATCACCTCCTTTCGCTGTTAAACAGGGAGGTCGAAGGTAGGACCGCTTCGGCCGCTTCGCAAAGGCCCGATGCCGATTTCGTGATGGCGCATCGTCATGCCCCGGGCATGCGCTCAAGCCCCCAGCGACCCCGTCGCGAGTGCTGGCACCCCGCAAAAGGCAACGCCCGGGGCGAGCCCCGGGCGTCCTTACACTTAGCGGAACAGGCTCAGAAGAACCTGAGGCGACTGGTTGGCGATGCCCAGAGCCTGAACGCCCAGCTGCTGCTTGGTCTGCAGCGACTGGAGCTTGGCGCTTTCCTTCGCCAGATCGGCGTCCACCAGATTGCCGACACCGGATTCCAGCGCGTCCGTCAGTTTCCCGACGAAGGTACGATGGGTCTCCAGCGCCTTCGACTTGGTGCCCAGACGCGCCAGGGCGCCCGAGACCTTGTCGATGGAGGCGTTCACCAGACCCAGGGCTGTGGTGGCCAGGGTCGAGGTGCCGATGGTCGTGGTCGCCGTGACGGTGACGTTCGTGGACCCCAGGGCCAGCACCTCGGCGCCGACCGTCAGGGTCGCTGTGCCCGCCGCGTTGGCCAGAGCCGCGAAACCGGTCGCGCCGGTCTTCAGCAGGTTGATCCCGTTGAAATCGGCGTTGTTGGCAACCGTGGTGATCTGGTCGCGGATGGCCTTGAAGTCCTCGTTCAGGGCGCTCCTCGATGACGTCGACAGCGACTTGTCCGTCGCCGCCAGGGCCTTCTCCTTCAGTTGGATCAGAAGATCCGAAATGCTCTCACCGGCCGCCAGGCCCACGTCCACCGCCGATACGCCGCGGTCGAGCGAGCCTTTGACCGCCCCCAGGGCGCCGATATCGGCCCGTTGGCCCTGGGCGATCGCCCAGATGGCCCCGTTGTCCTTGGCGTTGGCGACCTTCTTGCCGGTGTTGATCCGGGATTGGGTCGCCGACAGTTCGACGTTGGTGGCGTTCAGATTTTGCAGCGCGATGAGGGCGCCGAGATTTGTGTTGACCGAGTTGGCCATGAGACAGTCCTTCCATTCTGGTCGGGGGAGACGGCCTTCTGGCCGTTGAACCGGTTCTGGTCCTGCGCGCGTCGTCGCAAGGACCGGGCCGGACCCATCAGATTGAAAAGATTATGGAAACCCTGTTGCCGCCCGCGTCACCCGGCAAAATCTGGCCGGTCGACGTCGAAGGTTGCCGGGCGGTGGCTGCCTAGGCGGCCGGCTGGCCCTGCGGGGCAAGGCCCTGCATGATCGAGCGGTTGATGTCGATCAGGGCCTCGAAGTCCTCTTCGCCGCGCATGATGGCCGAGGAGTGCCGTCCGACGAACAGGCTGATCGAAATGATCTGCGCCCGCAGCGGCGTGTTCAGCTGGTTCGACGGATCCGAGCAATCCGTGGCCAGGACCGACCAGAGCCGCCGGTTCCAGTCCAGGGCGTCGATGCGGGTCTTCACGTCGCTGGGGTCGACGGTCGCGGCGTGCATCAGCGCGCGTGTGACCTGACCGAACAGCCGGTATTCCATCTCCCGCGGCGTCTCCGTCCGCGTCGACGCCTGTGCGTATGCCTTCAGCATCAGGCCAGACTTTCCTCGTAGTCCACCAGTTTCCGGGCGGCCATCAGGGCCTTGTAGTATTCGCGCGCCAGAACATGCTTGGAGCAGGCGACGCAGTCGGCCATGGCGATCGGATTGCGGGTCGCGCCCATGAATTCGGACAGGCGGGTGACGAACTCGTCGTACACCTTGGGCGCGGCGCTTTCGTCCAGATACATCATCATGACGGGGAAATAGATGCGCTTGGCGGGGGTCGTGACCTCCTCCAGCTGCATGATGTCCTTTTCGCGCAGGACAGAGGCCTTGTTCTGCAGGATCAGCACGCCACGGCGATCGCCGTTCTGAACGACAGCGCCGTTCAGGACGAACTTTTCTCCGGGCTTCAGCGACAGCTTCAACGGCATGATTGGGCCTCCTCCAGCCCGCGTGCTCCTGACTAGCCGCGGGGTGCCTGACGCAGGCTAAACAGGCGTGGTTAACCATGTGTTCTATGGCGCGCCCTATCTGGGCATAAGGCCCTGTCCGCCAATGAGTCGCCCATGACCCACGTCACCCCCTCCCCCGCCGATCTGGCCCCTTCCGAGCTGGCGCTCGGTCACATGGCGGTGGCCCAGGGATCGGCCGGCGATTCGGCCTCGCCGGCCGCCATCCGCCGCCTGTCGCATGCGCTGGCCGGCAAGGGGCCCAGCGCCAAGGCCCAGCGAAAGGCCATCGACACCCTGAAGGCCGCCGTGGCCGCGATCCGGGTCGGCGACTATGCGACCGCCACGCGCCGCTGCCTGTCCGTGCTGCAGGCGGACGAGCACAACGGCCTCGCCTGGCACGTCCTGGCCATCTCGCGCGAGAAGGAAGGTCACCTCTCCGACGCCCTCAACGCCTACGATTCGGCCCTGTGCCTGCTGCCCGAAGACCCGGCGATCGCCCACGATCTGGCGCGTCTGGCCCAGCGGCTGGGGCACCTCGACATCGCCGAAAAGCTTCTGCTGAAGTTTCTGGCGGTGGAGCCCGGCCACGTCGAGGGCACCAACAACCTGGCCTGCGTGCTCCGCGACCAGAAGCGCTACACCGAGGCCGTCGACCGGCTGCGCGACCTGATCCAGATCGAGCAGGACAGCCCCACGCTGTGGAACACGCTCGGCACCGTGCTGAGCGATCAGGGCCAGATGAAGGAATCGCTGACCTTCTTCGACGAGGCGCTGCGGCTGGACCCCGCCTTCGCCAAGGCTCGCTACAACCGGGCCAACGTCCTGCAGCCGCTGGGACAGCCGGACCGCGCCCTCGCCGATCTGGATGAGGCGCTGCCGGGGGCCGAAACTCCCTACGAGCGGGCCATGATGCGGATGGCGCGCGCCATGACCCTGATGGGCATGGGCCGGCTGAAGGATGGTTTCGAGGAATACGAGGTCCGGCTGGACCCCGAAATGCCCGAGGCCATGCATGTGGCGGTCGATGCGCCCCGCTGGGATCCCGCGACCCAGGACATCGCGGGCAAGCGCCTGCTGGTGGTCGGCGAGCAGGGCATCGCCGACGAGATGGTCTTCGGGGGGTGCCTGCCCGACGTCATCGAGGCCGTCGGACCGACCGGCAAGGTCTTCATCGCCGTCGAGGCCCGGCTGGTGGACCTGTACCAGCGCAGCTTCCCCACGGCCGTGGTCGGTGCCCACCGGGCCGTGCGGCTGGAGGGCCGGCTGACCCGCTACTGCCCGTTCATGGAGCAGATCGGCGAGACCGAGGGTAAGGCCGACGCCTGGACGCCCATGGCCAGCCTGTGCGCCGTCTATCGCCGGGACCTGTCCGCCTTCCCGGATCGCGACGGCTATCTGATGCCCGACCCGGTCAAGGTCGCGCGCTGGAAGTCCGAGCTGGAGGCGCTCGGGCCAGGCCTGAAGGTCGGCCTGCACTGGAAGAGCCTGGTCCTGACCGGCGTGCGGGCGCGCTACTTCTCCAGCTTCGAGCGGTGGAAGCCGGTCCTGACGGCACCGGGCTGCATCATGGTCAATCTGCAGTGCGGGGACGTGACCGAGGATCTGGCGGCGGCCGAGGCGGCGGGCGTCAGGATCTGGACCCCGCCGATGGACCTGAAGGACGACCTGGACGATCTCGCCGCGCTCTCCTGTGCGCTGGACCTGGTGGTCGGGCCGGGCATCGCGGGCACCAATATCGCGGCGGCGGCCGGGGCCAGAACCTGGCTGATCCATGCACCCGACGACTGGCACCTGCTGGCGACCGACCGCTACCCCTTCTACCCCCGCGTCCGGACCTTCGCGACCGGTGGCTTCGACGGGTGGCCGCGGGCGATCGGGGCGGTGCGCGCAGCGCTCGAAAACGAGGTCGGGAACGCCGCCTGACAGCCGACGTTCTGCTCCCGTAACAGGGAGCCGGCCATGACCGACATCGACAGCGGCAGAGACGATCAGGACCAGTCCGAGGCCTTCGACGAGGACAATGTCGACGCATCGGAGACGGGCGGCGTCACGAACGAATTCAAGACGTTCGAGGAGATGCCGGACGTTCTGGACGTGACCTCCGCCGACGGCGACGCCGACGAAGAAGATTTCGACGAGGACGACCAGGAGATCGAGGACGATCTTGGGGCCGACGGGGTCGAACCCGAAGCCGACGCCCAGTACGGCGCGGACGGTTCGCGCATCAATGAACTGGACCTCGGGGCCGACAGCCCGGGCAACGGCGAGGTCGAACTCGTCTATGCCGGCCTGATGGAGGACGCGCGCGGAGCCCAGGCCAGCGCGGCGCACTGGGAGGCAAAGACCCTGTCGGACGACGACATCGAAGATTTGGGCTACGGCCCCGAAGGAGACGAAAAATGACCGACGCCAACGAGAAGCCCGCGCGCGATCCCGATCTGGACGCAAACACGCCCCACGCGCGCCGGGTCGATCCGATGCGCGACGATCACGACCAGCTCCACGACAAGAAGAAGACCGCCGAGGATCATCAGGAAGCGCTGGTCGACGAGGGCGTCGAGGAAACCTTTCCCGCCAGCGACCCCGTCTCGGCCAAGCGGATCACCTGAGGCAAACTGATCGTTGTTAACCGGCCGCGTCCTCGGCTAGTCGTGGGGCGAACCCACGGAGCATCCGATGACGCGGCCGACCGACCGGTTCGAGGGCACCTCGAACTATATCGCCACCCAGGACCTGAAGATCGCGGTCAATGCCGCCGTGGCCCTGGAGCGGCCCTTGCTGATCAAGGGCGAGCCCGGCACCGGTAAGACGGTCCTGGCCTATGAAATGGCCGCCGCGCTGAACGCGCCGCTGATCACCTGGCACATCAAATCCACCACCAAGGCCCACAATGGCCTGTACGAGTACGACGCCGTCAGCCGGCTGCGTGACAGCCAGCTCGGCGACGAGCGGGTCCATGACGTCCGCAACTATCTGAAGCCGGGCAAGCTGTGGGAAGCCTTCACCTCCCCCGTCCGCCCCATCCTTCTGATCGACGAGATCGACAAGGCCGACATCGAGTTTCCCAACGACCTCCTGCAGGAACTCGACCGGATGGAGTTCTTCGTCCAGGAAACCGGCGAGACCATCCGGGCGGCCGTCCGTCCGATCGTCGTCATCACCTCGAACAACGAGAAGGAGCTGCCCGACGCCTTCCTGCGCCGCTGCTTCTTCCACTACATCCGGTTCCCGGACGACGAGACGATGAAGGCCATCGTCGACGTCCACTTCCCGGCGATCAAGCCGCGCCTGGTGTCCGAGGCCCTGAAGACCTTCTACGAGATCCGCGACACGCCGGGCCTGAAGAAGAAGCCGTCCACTTCCGAGCTGCTGGACTGGCTGAAGCTGCTGATGGTCGACGACGTCCAGCCGGAAACCCTGCGGGAAAAATCGCCCAACAAGCTCATCCCGCCCCTGCACGGCGCCCTGCTGAAGAACGAGCAGGATGTGCATCTGTTCGAACGGCTGGCCTTCCTGAACCGTCGCGAAGGGGCCCGGCCCGGCGGCTAAGCTGCCGCCTTCCCGACACCGGACGGACAGATATCGTCAGGGCCGTTACCGCGATTTCACTGGATCGGTCGGCGCTTTTCTTCAGGATGGTGAGCGAAAGGAACGTTGTTATGCGCCTGCCCCTTCTCGTCACCCTCTGTGCGGTTTCCGCCCTGGCGGCCGGGTGCGACGGCGAGAACGGCGTGCGTATTTCCAGCAGCACGACGACATCGGACGCCAAGGGCGTGCTCAAGGTCGTGGACACCCTGCAATGCCCGGAGACCCTCGGGGTCCTGACGCGCAAGGGGACGGCCCAGGCCGGCGGCACGGTCTGCAACTATTCCGGACCTCGCGGGGCCGAGGTTTCGCTGCATCTCGTCAAACTTGAGGATGAGTCTGCCGACGGTGTGATGCGGCGGTTCGAAGCCCTGTTGTCCGCCGCCATGCCGCACACCTCGGCCGAACTCCGCGCCTCCGCCGACGCCGCCGAAGCGCGGATGGCGGCCGATGGCGCGCGCGTCGCGGCCGACGCCGCCCGGGTCGAGGCCGATGCGGCTCGGATCGAGGCGGACGAGGCCCGCAGGGCCGCCGACGCCTCGGCGAACGGCGAGCGGGTCACGGTCAGCGGCCCGGGCCTGACGGTCAATGCCCAGGGCGAGAAGGCGGACGTCCGCCTGCCGGGCCTTTCGGTCAATGCCGACGGCGACCGCGCCAGCGTCCAGATCGGCGGGTTCAGCATCAATGCCGACGATGCCGGCGGCACCGCCAGCATCAACTCGAGCGACGACAGCGTCAGCATCCAGGCCCACGAGGACGCCGCCGAGATCCGCACCCGCGCCCCAGGCGAGGCCACGCGCGCCACCTATATGCTGACCGACCAGACGCCCGCCCAGGAGGGCTGGAGGCTGGTCGGCTACGAAGCGCGCGGGCCGGTGGGCGGCCCCATCGTCGTCGCCACCGTCCGCGCCAAGGACCGCGACAGCGACGGCGTGTTCGACTCGGCCAAGGACCTCGTCACGCTGAACGTGGGGGAGTAGGCACCGGCCTAATCGCAGAACCGCGTTTTTTGGACTCGCGTTTTCATGGAATTGTGGGTTTCTGGTTCTCGCACCCGTTGAGGGGGGCGAGGAGACGGTCATGCCCATCCCCATCAGAGTCACAGGCGCTGACGCCAATCCCCTGACGTCCGCATCGCTGAGCCGGACGGATCCTTACGTCGGTGCGCTCAGTAGCGGTCGGTTCGCGATCGGCTTCTCACGCGACTACACCAGCGCCCCCCCGAGCGACATCGACCCCGTCTACTTTGTTCGCAACGCGGATGGGACTGACTACACCATCTACTCGGGCGAACTGACTTCGTCGGCAAACAGTTCGTTTGCACAGGCCGTGGGTCTGCTTGACGGCCGGGTCCTGACCGTCTGGGCGCAAGAGCCTGTGGGGGGCGGTGGCAACGGCCTGGATGTCTATTACGCGATACGCGCTTTCGATGGCGGGGTGCTGACCGCGGCCACCCCCGTCGCGGGAGGTGCCGCAAACCAGACCAACATCCACGCGGCCGCATCGGCCGTGAATGCCGGATTTGCGGTCATCTTCACATCGCCGACGGGTCTGTCGTTCGCATCTTACAGTGCCACCGGGGCGCTGTTTGCGGGACCCAGCATCATCGACGGGTCGGTCTACAGTAGCCTCGGTGGCGACACCGCCCAGATTACAGCCCTGAGTACGGGCGACTACGTCGTCTCCTGGACCCAGCCCGACGCCACCATCACGGCGCGCCTCATGGGCCCGGACGGGACAAACGGGGCCGACATCACCGTGGCGGATGTCGGATCGGGGAATGTCGCCTTCTCCCAGATCGTGGCCGGTGCCGACGGTGGGTTCCTGGTCACCTATGCCCAATTTACGGGCGGCGTGTACGCTCTCCGCGGCCGTCAGTATGATTCCGCCGGAAACCCGCTGGCCGGCAGCTTCCAGATCTCGGCCAGCATCTATGCGGGCGATTTCAAATATTCGATCGCGGCCCTGGCCGACGGCCGCTATGTCGTCGTCTATGCTTCGCCGGAAAACGCCGGCGACATCAGGGGTCAGGTCCTGCGCGCCGACGGGTCCCCGGACAGCGCAGCCTTCACGGTCAACATCAACACGGCGGGCCTGCAGTTCCGCCCCAGCGTCGCCGTTCTGGCAGACGGACGGTTCGTGGTCACGTGGGAGACCCAGGCCGGCGCGGTCCCGAACGTCAACTACGCCATCTACGACCCGCGAGAGAGCGGGATCACCCTGTCGGGCACGGCTCTGGACGACGACCTGATCGGCACGGCCTTCGCCGACACCCTGCTGCTCGGACGGGGAAACGATCTAGGCGCGGGGGGCAGCGGGAACGACAGCCTGTACGGCGAGGGCGGGCGCGATATCCTGCTTGGCGGTGCCGGGGACGACTATCTGGCTGGCGGGGCCGATATCGATGCCCTGTACGGGGATCTGGACAACGACTTTCTGATCGGCGGGGCCGGCAACGACTACATGGCCGGGGGCAACGGCAACGACACCTATGAGGTCACCGACGCCGGCGACACGGTAATGGAGATCAGCGGCGAAGGCAGCGACGTCGTCTTCTCCTACGTCAACGGATACACCCTGACCGCCAACGTCGAGCAGCTGCGGCTGGTCGGGGGAGCCCTGACCGGCAGCGGCAATGCGGGTGCCAACGTCTTGGTCGGCAATGGACTGGACAACACCCTGAGCGGAGGGGCCGGCAACGACACCTTCTATGGGGGCGCGGGCAACGACACCTATGAGGTCACCGAGACCGGCGACGTGGTGATCGAGAACCCCGGAGAGGGCACCGACACCATCTTCAGCTACGTGACCTATACGCTGGGGGCCAATGTCGAGAATCTGCGGCTGGTGGGCGGGGCTCTGAACGCCACCGGCAATGGCCTCGGCAACCAGATCGTGGGCAATGCCCTGTCCAACGTCCTGATCGGGGGCGGGGGCAACGACACCATGGTCGGATCGGGCGGCAACGACGTCTACGAGGTCACCGAGGTGGGCGACGTCGTCTACGAGGCGGCCGCCGAAGGCACCGACACGGTCTATTCCTACATCGACACCTACCAGATGTCGCTGAACGTCGAGACGCTGAACCTCGTCGGGACGGCGCGGGTCGGGCTGGGGTCGGCGGGCAACGACACGATCGTCGGCAATGCGCAGGACAACACCCTGAACGGCAACGGCGGCAACGACATCCTGACGGGCGGGACGGGCGTCGACCAGTTCTGGCATCTGGGCGCCAGCGCCGGCCAGGACCGGATCACCGACTTCGCGGCCGCGGCCGGCGAGATCATCGTCCTGTCGCAGACGCAGTTCGCCAATTATGCGGCCGTCCAGGCGGCCATGACCCAGTCCGGCGCCAACGTCATCATCAGCCCCGGCGGAGCCCAGACGCTCACGATCGAGAACGTGACTATCGCCCAGCTGTCGGCGGGCAATTTCGCCTTCTACGCCGGCCCGGGCGCCGGGGGGCTGGAACCCATGGAGAAGGATTTCGGGCCGTCCGTCATGCCGTTCCAGGACGACGACGGCGGCGTCCACGCGGTGGCCTCGCGGGCTGGGGCCTTCTATCCGGGCATCACCGATACCTACGCCTTGCCGGACCCGTTCGACGTCCGGCCAGGCGAGGTCAGCCTGATCTCGGCCCATGTGGACTATTGGGTCTGACCACACCCTTGGGAGGCCGTCACGCTTGATCCCTGGCGCAGGATGGGCCACCTGATCTGCCGCTCGCAGATGGACCCAGGCCGTTTTGGACCAATCGAAGAACCCAGCCGCCCGAACCGTCAAAACGCGCTCGCAGGCCCCGCGCGCCTGGCAGCGGATGCTGTCCGGCCGTCGGCTCGACCTGCTGGACCCCTCCCCTTTCGACATCGAGATCGAGGACATCGCGCATGGCCTCGCCCGGGTGGCGCGCTGGAACGGCCAGACGATCGGTGAGCACGCCTTCTCGGTCGCCCAGCACAGCTGCGTGGTCGAGGAGATCGCGGCCCACATCCGGCCGGGGCTGGAACCGAGGTGGCGGCTGGCGGCCCTGCTGCACGATGCGTCGGAGTATGTGATCGGCGACATGATCTCGCCGTTCAAGGCGGCGCTGGGCGTCAGCTACAAGTCCTTCGAGGCGCGGCTGGAAGACGCCATCCACGTACGCTTCGGCCTGCCGCCCAAGACGCCCCTCCCGATCAAGAAGCTGATCAAGTCGGCCGACAAGGCCTGCGCCTATTTCGAGGCGACGCAGCTGGCCGGCTTCACCGAAAAGGAATCGCTGGGCTTCTTCGGCGCGCCGCCGGCGGGCTACGATCTGGTCATCGACCCCCTGCCCGCCCCCGTGGCCCAGGCCCGCTATCTGGAACGCTATCGGGTCCTGGCCGAGGCCACGGGCAATCTGCCGGGGCCCGACGCCTGGCATACGGAATAGACCATGTCCTGGGGCGGGGAGCACGGCGTTCGCATCAGCCTGTCGGCGGTCGTCATGGCCGTCCGCAACGGCCTGCTGTCCGTGCTGACCACCGAGGATGCGGACGGGGCCCTGGCCCTGCCGTCCGGACCGTTCGATCCGGCCCACGACCGCACGTTCGAGCGCGCCCTGAGGGCCTTCGTGACCGACCAGACCGGGTTCGGCGTCGGCTTCGTGGAACAGCTCTACACCTTCGGCGACGCGGGACGCGACGCGCCGCGTGCCACGCCCGGTCCGGACCAGCAGCGCGAAATCTCGGTCGGCTATCTGGCCCTGACGGCCGATGCCGTCGACGTCGCCCCGCCCGGCGCACGATGGACGCCCGTCCTGGACGTCTTCCCGTGGGAGGATCGCCGCGCGGACGGCACCCCGCCGGAGATCCGCGCGGCGGTCACGACCTGGTCCGGCGCGAACGCCCGGCGCCTGTCCCGGAGCGAGGCCCTGTTCGCCCTGACGCCCACCGCGCGCTGGGACGAAGGCCGGGTGCTGGAGCGCTATGAACTGCTCTATGAGGCCGGTCTGGTGGCCGAGGCCGCCCGGGACGGTCTGGAGGCGACGTCCCTGGCGCTGGGGGACCGCCCGATGACGTCCGACCACCGGCGCATCCTGGCGACGGGGCTGGGCCGGCTGCGGAGCAAGCTGCGCTATCGTCCCGTGTTGTTCGAGCTGATGCCGCCCACCTTCACCCTGTCGACCCTTCAGTCCGCGGCCGAGGCCGTCGTCGGGCTGAACCTGCACAAGCAGAACTTCCGTCGCGGGGTCGAGCGGACGGGTCTCGTGACCCCGACCGGCCGCCTGTCCACCGGTACGGGCGGCCGTCCGGCCGAACTTTTCCGCTTCACGGGGACCGACGTTCAGGACGGCCAGGCCCCCGGTCTGGCCCTGCCGGCCCTTCGCTAGATCGCCGCGTCATATTCCGGCTTGCGATGCCGCGCCGACGCCATTAGAGAAGCCGCTCGCTTTCGACCGAGCGTTCTTACGGCCCCGCGGAGAGGTGGCAGAGTGGTCGAATGTACCGCACTCGAAATGCGGCGTGCCTGGAAGGGTACCGTGGGTTCGAATCCCACCCTCTCCGCCATTTCCTGAAATCCGAAACGCGGCGCGGCCCGCACCCGGCCCCGCTAGAGCGGCAGACCGACGTAGTTTTCGGCGATACTCTTTCGGGCCGCCTCCGAGCCGGCGATGTAGTCCAATTCGGCCTGCTGCATGCGCCGGTCGAACGCATCCGAGGCCGGGAAACGGTGCATCAGGGTGGTCAACTGCCAGCTGAAGCGCTCCGACTTCCACACCCGGGCCAGGGCGCGGGCCGAATAGCCGGCGACCCCGTCGTTGTCGCTGCGCCGGAAGAATCCGGCCAGGGCCTCGGACAGATAGGCGACGTCCGACGCGGCCAGGTTCAGTCCCTTGGCCCCCGTGGGCGGCACGATGTGGGCGGCGTCCCCGGCCAGGAACAGCGAGCCATAGGCCATGGGTTCGAACACGAAGGACCGCAGCGGCGCGATGGACTTCTCGATCGCCGGACCTCGCGTGATCCGGGATCCGGCCTCGGGCCCGAGGCGGATGGTCAGTTCGTCCCACAGGCGGTCGTCGGACCAGTCGGCCACATCCTCGCTGGACGGGACTTGGATGTAGTAGCGGCTGCGCGTCTGCGACCGCATGGAGGCCAGGGCGAAACCGCGCGGATGATTGGCGTAGATCAGTTCGTCATCGCACGGCGGGACGTCGGCGAGGATTCCCAGCCAGCCGAAGGGATAGACCTTCTCGAACGTCCGCCCCGCAGAGTCCGGGATGGCCTTGCGCGAGGGCCCGTGAAACCCGTCGCAGCCGCAGATGAAGCGGGCATCGAGACGATGGGCAACGCCGTCCTTGCTGTAGGTCAGATACGGCGCGTCCGTCTCGATCGCGTTCAGCGCCAGGTCGTCGGCCTGATAGACGACCTCCAGCCCGCGTTCGGGCGCCGCCGCCATCAGGTCGCGCGTGACTTCGGTTTGACCATAGACCGTGACCCGCTTGCCGGTCAGTTCGCCCACCGCGATGTGGATCAGCTTCTCCCCGTCTGACAGATAGAAGCCGTCGTGCGGCAGACCCTCGGCGTTGAGCCGCGCGTCGATGCCCAGACGGTGCAGCAGGTCGGTCAGGGTGGCCTCCAGGACCCCCGCCCGGATCCGGCCCAGCACGTAGTCGGCCGAGGCCCGTTCGACGATGACCACGTCGATCCCTTCGGCTCTCAGCAGGTGACCCAGCAGCAGCCCCGCGGGGCCGGCACCGACGATCGCAACCTGGGTTCGGGACCTGCTCATGGGACGACGGGCCTTTCGAAAGATGTCCGGACGGTCTTCGTCCGACCGCCTCGACAGACGGGCCGGAGGCGATCGCCCGAGACGACCGATATAGGCATAGACACAAACGATTTTATCAATCAACCTTCCGCTGCAGCCGACGCAGAGCGGCGCATGGGCGCAGACGCCGGAGGATTCCAGACGTGACCGACATTCCCGCATCCGGTGCCCCCGCCAAGGGTTGGCGGCCGTACCAGATCTACGTCGTCGGGCTGCTGCTGGCCGTGACGGTCTGCAACTATCTGGACCGTATCGTGCTGGGCGTGCTGCAGGAACCGATCAAGATCGAGCTGGGCCTGACGGACGCGCAGCTGGGGCTGCTGACGGGGCCCGCGTTCGCCCTGTTCTATTCCCTGTCGGGCATTCCGGCGGCACGGTTCGCCGAGCGGTTCAACCGGGCCGGGCTGCTGGCGCTCGCCATCGCCATCTGGTCGGGCATGACCGCCCTGTGCGGCGTGGCCCAGAACTTCGGCCAGCTGCTGCTCTACCGGATCGGCGTCGGCGCCGGCGAAGGCGGCTGTATCCCGATCAGCCATTCGGTGCTGGCCGACTATTTCACGCCGCGGCAGCGCGGGCTGGTCATGTCGGTGGTCAGTTCCGCCCCGCCGCTGGCGACCATCCTGGCCCCCCTGATCGGCGGCTTCGTGGCCGAGGCCTGGGGCTGGCGCTCCGCCTTCCTGCTGCTCGGCCTGCCCGGCGTGGTGCTGAGCCTGCTGGTCTGGTTCACGCTGAAGGATCCGCGCAAGGCGGCCCCGGCCAATACCGAGCGTCGCCCGGCGACGTTCTGGGCCGACTTCAAATGGCTGCTCGGGACGCCCGCCTTCGTCTTCGTCTTCATCGGCGGCGCATTCGTCGGCATCGCCAACGCGGGCATCGCGGGCTTCACCGTGTCCTTCCTGCTCCGGACCCATGAGTTCTCCCTGTCCCAGGCCGGCGGGATCGTGGGCATGACCGGCATCGCCGGACTGGTGGGGGCCATGCTGGGTGGCCTCCTGGCCGACAAGTTCTCCGACAGCCGCGGCCGGTCCTATGTGCTGGTCCCGGCCCTCGGCAGCGCGCTGGCGGCCGTCGCCTATCTGGTTGCCTTCGGGGCACCGGACCCCCGCTGGGCCATGCCGTTCCTGCTGGCGGCGGCCGTGGCCTACAACATGAAGAACGGGCCGCTCTATGCCGCCATCCAGAACATCGTCCCGTCGACGATGCGGGCGACCGGAACGGCCGTCTTCATGGTCGCGGCGACCGTCGTCGGCAGCACGGTCGGGCCGCTCCTGACCGGCGTCATCAGCGATACGGTGGCCGGCCAGCGGTTCGCGGGGCCCGGTGCCTTCACGGCCATCTGCCCCGGAGGGCGCGCTCCCGAAGGCGCGCTGGAGTCCGTCAACGCGGCGTGCGCCCAGGCGTCCGCCTCGGGCCTCCAGGTGGCCCTGCTGGTCATGTCGGCGATCTTCGTGATCTCGTCGGTGTTCCTGGCGCTGGCCAGCCGCAGCATCCGCATCAACGACCCCACGGTCGCCGCCTAGGGCTCCGTGGGGAAGGCCCCGCGGTACACCTTGTCCAGCAGGGTCAGCAGGGTGTGGGCCTCGGCGTCGGTCAGGGCCGCCACGACGCCGCGCTCGTTGTCCACGGCCTCCCTGGCCATCCAGGCCAGGGCCGTTTCGCCGGCCGGTGTGATGAAGAGGTGATGGCGTCGGCGATCGGCGACGTCGCGGCGACGTTCCGCCCAGCCGCGCCGCTCCAGTTCGTCCAGCAGGGCCACGACCGTCGCCTTGTCCTGTCCCAGTTCGTCGGACAGCATCTTCTGCGACATCCCCGGATTGGCCGCCATCAGACCCAGGGCGGAAAAGCCGCCGGGCCTCAGCGCCTGATCGCCGAGACGCTCGCTGAAGGACCGGGTCAGATGATTGTGGATCCGCCGCATCCGGAAGCCCAGCAGCGGGGTCAGGATGCCGAGGAAGCGCGCGGCCGAGGTCGGCGTGTGATCCATCTCTGCAAGCATCGGGTCGGACATGAGGCACGGATCCTTGCAGCCACGGTTGACCAAAGGGGGTCTACCAGATTCTCGCCCGCAACATCGGGCGACATATAAACCGTATGTTCTAGAAACTAATATTGACACACGGCAAGCCGCGCGGCTCAATCACGGCAGATCGACCGGGCCGCCGCTGGGGGCACGAGAAGCGATCACCGAGGAATGTCCGTGACCCAATCTTCCGTCTCCGCGCCCCGTCCGCTCGAGGGGCTTCGCGTGATCGACCTGACGCGGGCCCTGGCCGGGCCCTATGCGACGCTTCTGCTGGCGGGCCTCGGGGCCGAGATCATCAAGATCGAGGATCCCAAGGGCGGTGACCTCGCCCGGGAGAACAGCCCCTATGTGGGGCGCGACGGGGTCACGGTCATGCGGGCCCACCCGGACGATCTGTCGGTCTCCCACCTGACCCGGGCACGCGGAAAGAAGGGCGTCAGCCTCAATCTGAAGGCACCGGAGGCGCGGGAGGTCTTCGCCGATCTCGTTCGCAGCGCCGACGTCGTCATCGAGAATTTCACCAGCGGGACGGCGGACCGGCTGGGCGTCGGCTATGCGGCGGCCCAGGCGGCCAACCCCGGCATCATCTACTGCGCGCTCAGCGGCTTCGGGGCCGGCGGCTCCGACGGCTCCAAGGCGATGGACGTGCTGATCCAGGCCCTGAGCGGGGCGATGTACACCAGCGGCGAAGAGGGGACGCCGCCCGTCCGCATCGGCATCCCCATGGCCGACATGCTGGCCCCCGTCTTCGGCGTCATCGGCATTCTGGCGGCGCTCCAGCACCGCGAGAAGACCGGCCTAGGCCAGTTCGTCGACGTGTCGATGCTCGGGGCCCTGACCTCGTTCGTGGCCATCGAGAACTGGCGCGCCATGGAGATGGCGGGCATGTCCGGGCGGACCGGGCTGACCGTCCACCGCCTGTCGCCCTTCGGCGTCTTCCGTTGTGCCGACGGCTATGTCGCCATCGTGGCCGTGCATGAAGGCCTGGCCCGGTCGCTGTTCCGGATCATGGGCGAGCCCGGGTTCGCGGACGATCCCCGCTACAACAGCCGCGATGGCCGGGTCGCCAACGCCGTCGGACTGGAAGCCCAGATCGAGGCCTGGACCAGCAGTCTGCCGACCGCCGAGGTCGTCCGCCTTCTCGAGGCCGAAGGTGTGCCGGTCGCTCCGGTGCGTCACCCATCCGAGGGCATGCTGGATCCCCGCGTCGTCGCGCGCGGCGAGACCATGGCCGTCAAACACCCTCGCTACGACACCGACGAGTCGCTGCGCACGGTCGGCATCCCGATCCAGTTCTCCGGCTGCCGCACGGGCTTCGACGACGTGCTGCCGGTCGAGATCGGCCAGCACAACGCCAGCGTCTACGGCGAGACCCTGGGCTATTCCGCCGAGCGGCTCGAGCAACTGCGAGCCGCGGGCACGATCTGATGCAGATCTCCGACATCATCGCCGAGGCCATGGCCGCCTGTGCTGCCCCGTCGTCGGATGCCGTCGCCTGCCTCGGGTCGGATGCGCCGCGTGAACTGATCGTCGCGGCCGGGCTCGTTCCCTGGGCCATCATCCCCGACAGCGATGCCGGCACCGGGGCGCATCCCGGTCTGAGCCGCCGGTCCCAGGGCATTCTGGCCACGATCGAGGCGGACGGCTTTACCCCGCGCGGCCTCGTCCTGACCCATGCCGCGGCCGAGGACGCCCAGCTGTTCGCCGTGCTGCGTGAACTTCACCGCACGGGCCGCGGCCCGTCGGTGCCGTTCGCCTTCGTGGATCTGCTGCACGGCGGGGACGACGCCGTCCGGCGCTATAATCTGGCCCGCCTCGCGACCTTCCAGACCTGGCTCGAGCAAAGCGTCGGACACCCCGTCAGCGCGGAAGCGCTGGACACGGCGCGCCGGCGGGAGAATGCCCTCAAGGCCCGGCTGGCCGCCCTGTTTTCGGCGGCCCGCAGTGGGTCGACGCCGCGACTTTCAGGGGCCGACGCCCTCGATCTGGTCCGCGTCATCAGCCGCGTGCCCGGCGCGGCGGCCGACCGCATCCTCGACAGCGTCGAGATGGACCTGGCCGCGTCGCCGGTCCTGGCCGGACAGCGCATCATGCTGACCGGCTCGCCGCACGAGACCTCGTCCCTCTATAGCCAGATCGAGTCGCTCGGCGCGATCATCGTGGCCGAGGATCATGGCTGGGGCGATCCCTGGCTGGCCGCGACCCTCGACGAGACCGTGTCCGTGGCCGAGGCGATCGCCACCCGCAGCCAGTCGCCCGACTGGCCCAGCCCCATGCAGTCCGCCGACAGGCGAGCCGCGGCCCTGGCCGCGCGCGCGCAGGCCCTGTCCGTCGATGCCGTCATTCATGGCGGCCTGGCGGACGAAGAGGCCGCTCCGTGGGACATCAAACCCACCCGGCAGGCCCTCGAGCCGACGGGAATAGCCTTCCTGGCGGTTGCCGCCCTCGATCCGACCGCCGTCCTCGCAGCCGAGGCCGCCGAGCGCATCGCCCACTTCCTGGCCAGCGGCGAAGTCCGTGCACCGACCCCCAAGGTCGCGGCACCCCGCCCCTCCCTGCCCTCGAAACCTGTCGAGCGCGAGGCCAGACGCAGCCGCAAATCCCTCGACTGCACCGCCGATTTCGGCGCCTGGCAGCGCGACTGGTTCGCGGGCGTGCGCGAGCAGGCGGCCGATGGCCCCTTCGCCGTGGTCAATGCCGACGCGCCCCAGGAAATCCTGCGTGCGCTCGATATCCCCTATGTCGTGAACCAGTGGTGGGCCTCCATCGTGGCGGCCAAGCAGAAGGCCGGTCCTTACGGGCGGCTGCTGAAGGCTGCGGACTATCCGTCCCACGTCGAGACCTACAGCGCCCAGGGGCTGGCGGCTGCGCTGGACGACCAACTCGAGGACGCCCCGTGGGGCGGGTTGCCGACCCCGTCGACCCTGTCGCTGATCGCCGGATCCGACCCGGGTCCCAAGATCTTCGAGGCTTGGGCGCGCGAGACGGGGGCCGACCTGTTCGTTTTCGACCGCTCGATCGAGAGCCGCATCGACCTGCCGATCGATTGGTGGGACGACATGCCGGAGCGCTGGGAACAGACGCTGGAGCCCGAACGGCTGGAGCTGATGGCGGCCCAGATCGAGCAGCAGATCGCGCGGCTGGAGGCCCTGACCGGCCGGACACTGGATCGCGCCCGCCTGGTCGAGGTCATGAACCTGGTGAACGAACAGGAGGACTTCTATCGCCGCACGCGCGACCTGATCGCCCGCACCTATCCCGTGCCCGTCGGCGTGGTCGACACCATGCCCGCGACCATGGTTCCGCAGTGGCACCGTGGCACGGCCTGGGCCCGCGACGCCGCCAGACGCTTCTACGAAGAAGTCGCCCGACGCGCAGCCGCCGGCGAGGCGGCCTGCCCCGGCGAACGCCTGCGGCTGATGTGGGTCGGGCGAGGTCTGTGGAGCGACACCGGCTTCTATCAGCGCTGGGAGGAGAGCCACGGCGCGGTGTTCGTCTGGTCGATGTATCTTGGGCTGGCGGCCGACGGTTATCTGCGGTCGTTCGAAGGCGAACACGATGTGATCCGCGCCCTCGCCGCCCGGTTCGTGACCATGGGCGACGAGCTGCGGATGCCGACCTGGTCGGGGGCCTGGCACGTGAAGGAAGCCCGGACCCACGGCTGCCACGGGGCCGTCGCCATCGACGACGCCGATCCGCTGGTGCTCGAAGCTCTGGAGCGGGCCGGCGTGCCGGTTCTCAGGATCGCGCTCAACAACATGGGTGCCGGAAACGACGCCGTCGATGCCGAGATCGCGGCCTTCCTCGACACGCTGGAGGCCCGCAAATCGCCGGTGCACGAGGCTGAAATGACCACGCGGCGACTTTGAGACTGTTTGGAAATCATACTATTTGCGTTTAAGCGAAAACGCGCCATAGTCGGCGTCAATGGGTCACGGGCATCAAGTCCGGATCATCAAGGGGAGGATGCCATGTTCGTGTCACGTCACAGGTCCGTCTATGCCGGCGCGTCAGCGCTGGCCTTGTTTGCTGCGCTCGCGGTGCCGTCGATGGCCGCCGCCCAGAGCACTCCGACCCCCGCGCCCGCCGCGGCGCAGGAAGACGAAGGCTCCGCCGTCGACGACATCGTCGTCACCGGCACCAGCATCCGCGGGGTCGCGGCGGCCGGATCGCCGACGATCGGCGTCGACCGCGACGACATCGTCGCCAGCGGCTCCAGCAACGTCAGCGACGCCACGCGCCTCCTGCCCCAGGTCCTGAACCTGGGTGCCGACGAAAGCCGCAACAGCTTCAGCGGCGGGGCGCAGGACGCCGCCGCCAACTCCACCGCCGTGCGCAGCGCCAATCTGCGCGGCATCGGGCCGGAAGCCACCCTGCTGCTGCTGAACGGTCGCCGCCTCGCGCCCAACGGCGTGATCAAGGCGCTGGGCGATCTGGACCAGATCCCTTCGGCCGCCCTGCAGCGCATCGAGGTCGTCACCGACGGCGCCTCGGCTATCTACGGCTCGGACGCCGTGGCCGGGGTGGTCAACCTGATCACCCGCCGCAATTGGGACGGAGCAGAGACCACCGCGCGCTACGGCTTCGCCGATGCCCTGTCGCAGTTCCAGTTCAGCCAGACCTATGGCCGCACCTGGGATGGCGGCGGCCTGTTCCTCGCCTATGAGCACAACGAACGCAGCAACCTGTCGGGTGCCGATCGCGACTTCGCCAGCCAGAACCGCACCGCGCGGGGCGGCTCCGACGCCCGCCCCTTCACCGCCGCACCGGGCAACATCGTCTTCGGCGGCGTTCGCTACGGCCTGCCGAACACGAACGGCGTCGGTGTCACGTCGGCCCAGCTGTCGACGACACCCAACAGGTACGACGAGGCGGCCGCTGCCGACCTTCTGCCCGAACAGAACCGCGATACGGTCCTGTTCAACATCAACCAGCAGGTCACCGATCGGCTCGAGCTTTGGTACGAGGGCTTCTACACCAAGCGCGACTACGACTTGGCAGCCCCGCCGGCCCTGTTCAGCCTGACGGTTCGCAACACCAACCCCTATTTCGTCGGACCGGTCGGCGCGACCTCGGAGACCGTCGAATACCGCCTGCTGGACGACAACGATCCCAACTCGACCGGGTTCGAAAACGCGCAGCAGAACGCGATCGGCCTGAACGTCGATCTGGGTCATGACTGGCGCCTGGCCGCCTATGCCGCCCACAGCATGAGCCGCGGCTTCCAGGACCGGAAGAACGTCATCAACAACGCGGCCCTGACGGCGGCGCTGGCCTCGACCAACCCGGCCACGGCGTTCAACCCGTTCGGCAACGGCACCTTCAACCGCACCAACAACGCGGCCCTGCTGGACATCATCGACGCCAACCGGGCCACGTTCGGCACCAACATCACCCAGGATCTGTCGGCCAAGGTCGACGGCCCGCTGTTCGACCTGCCGGGCGGCACCGTCCGCATGGCCCTGGGCGCCGAGTTCCACGACAACGCCTTCCGCCAGACGTTGCTGGCCACCAACGTGCTGGCCACGGGCGCGACGACGACCAAGAGCGTCTTCAACCAGCGCACGATCGGCTCGGTGTTCGGCGAAATCTTCGTGCCGATCGTCAGCGAAGCCAACGCCATGCCGCTGTTGCAGCGCCTGGAGCTGTCGGTCGCCGGCCGGTTCGAGGACTATTCGGACTTCGGCACGACCACCAACCCCAAATACGGCATCATCTATTCGCCGGGCTATGACCTGAACTTCCGCGCCACCTACGGCACCTCGTTCCGGGCCCCGTCGCTGGTCGACAGCGCGGCGCAGATCCTGAACATCTTCGTCCAGAACATCACCGATCCGACGTCCGGGACGGGCACAACGCGCGGGATCTTCTTCAACGGCGGCAACAACAACCTGGGCCCGGAAACGGCCAAGACCTTCTCCGGCGGCTTCGACTGGACGCCCGAGTTCCTCGACGGCTTCAACCTGTCGATCAACTACTACAAGATCGAGTACGAGAACCGCATCGACGTGGCACCGGGCAATGCCTTGGCCCAGGGTACGGTCTATTCGGCCCTGATCCGCCGCCGCCCCGCCCCCACGGACGTTGCCGGCAACGCCGCCTTCGACGCCCTCGTCGCGTCCTATTTCGCCAGTCCCGACCTGCAGAACCCGGTCGAGCCGGTCGCCAACATCAACGTCGTCCTCGACGGCCGTCGCCAGAACCTCGGCACGCTGAACCAGGACGGCTATGACATCTCGGCCGGCTATGCGTTCGACACCGATTTCGGCGACTGGCGGGTCGGCGTCGACGTCGCCAAGATCCTGACGGTCGAGCGTCAGGGCGCAGCCGGCCTGCCGGTCGTGGACGTGCTGGACACCATCGGCAATCCGGTCGATCTGCGCGTGCGCGGCTCGCTGAGCTGGAACATGGGCGGCTGGTCGGCGAACGCCTTCGCCAACTACACCGACAGCTATCTGAACACCGCCATCACGCCCAACGTCATGGTCGACAGCCTGACCACCTATGACCTGACCGCGTCCTACCGGTTCGAGGGCGAAGGCCTGGCCAACGGCGTCCGCATCTCGGTCAATGCCCTGAACGTGTTCGACGAGGATCCGCCCGTCGCCCTGAACGGCACGGTCTCCTGGGACAGCCAGGCGGCCTCGGCCATCGGGCGGTTCATCTCCTTCGAAATCTCAAAGAGCTGGTGAGCTCACACCGATCCTTCCTGGAGTAACTTGACGGCGAGCCGGGCGTGTCCTGGCTCGCCGCTTTCTTTGAGAGCCTGTTCATGACCCGCGTCATCGCTGCCCTGTTCGTCCTCTTCGCCCTGATCGTCTCGCCGATGTCCGCGCAGGCCCAGTCCGGGTTCAACGCGGGACCTGCGACGCCGGAGTATTCGGAACAGGTCGCGACTTCCTTTCACCTGCCCATGCGCGATGGGCTCAGGATCGCGGTGTCCCTGCATCGCCCCTCCGTGAACGGCGTCCCGGTCGAGGGTCCCCTCCCCGTCATCTGGCACCACGCCCTCGACATCGAGGCGGCCGGAACCCGCGCGACCGGCACGGGCACCGACGCCCGACGCCCCCTCTCGGACCTGACCCGCTACGGCTATGTGGTGGCCGTCGTCGCGCGCCGGGGCAACGGTGCGTCCTTCGGCACCCGCCGCGGCTATGAGGACTTCACCGAGGGCTTCGACGCCTATGAGATCACCGAATGGCTGGCGGCCCAGCCCTGGTCGACCGGCAACGTCGGCATGTACGGCTGTTCGAACACCGGCGAGGCGGCGATGCACGCGGTCGTCGCCCGCCCCCCGCACCTGAAGGCGGTCTTCGCCGGCTGCTTCGCCTGGGACCGCTACGACGGTCACACGCGCGGCGGCATCATCTCGCAGTACGGCACGGGCCCGACCCGCACGGTCGAGGACGACCTGCGCGCCATGCCCGTGCAGGGCGACGAGGACCGGACCCTGCTGCGTCAGGCGGCCGAGGAACACGTCGCGTCCACCAACCTTCTGGCCCTGATGCAGTCCATGCCCTACCGCGACAGCTGGTCGCCGCTGGTGATGGCTCGCTTCTGGGGCGAGGTCAGCATCGGGGCCTATCTGAGCCAGGTCCGCGACGGCGGCGTGCCCATCTACATCCAGGGCGGCTGGTACGACGATTTCCGCACCGAGGGGCTGATCGCCCTCGCCAATCTGCCCGGTCAGGCGCGGATGATCATCGGGCCGTGGCGGCACTGCCTGAATCCGGGTTTCGACCTGCAGGCCGAACAGGTCCGGTTCTTCGACCACTATCTGAAGGGTGTGGACACGGGCATCCAGAGCGACGACCCGATCCACTACTTCACGATCAACGCGCCCGAGGGCCAGGAATGGCGCAGCGCGAGCGTCTGGCCCCTCGCCGACGCCGACAACCGGCGCCTGTTCCTCGCGGGGGATGCACTGGGCAGCGAACAGCCCCGCGCCGCCGGGGCCCGTGCGGTCACCGTCGACTACGCTCCGGTCTGCCCGCCCGATCCGGTCGAGCCGAATTTCGGCCCCTTCGCCCAGCCGTGTCGTTCATCGGCGGCCAGCGTGACCGTCGCCGCCCGCACCTTCGCCATCGACACCGAGGTGACCGGCAATCCGATCGCCGACCTGTGGATCTCGTCCACCGCGCCCGAACAGCCGGTCTTCGCCTATCTGGAGGACGTCGCGCCGGACGGGACCGTCACCGTCATCAGCGAAGGTCGCCAGCGCGCCTCGCTGCGCCGCGTCGTGGAGGCCCCCTGGAACACCATGGGCACGCCTTGGCGCCGGTCGTGGGCCGAGGATCACCAGCCGCTGGTGGCGGGCACGCCGGTCAAGGTCTCGTTCGATCTTCTGGCCGTGTCCTACGTCTTCAAGGCGGGCCACACCCTGCGGGTCAGCATCACCGGATCAGACGCGCGCGAGCGGGCCCGCGTCGAGGTCGCGCCCGCCCCGACCCTGAGCGTCCACTTCGGCGGCGACACGCCCTCCAGCGTCGTCATTCCGTTCCGCCCCGCGGCGGGCTAGTCCGGATCATGGCCGACGTCTTCAAGCTGTACATGACCGGCGACCTCGTTCTGGACGAGCCGCAGGCCGATACCTTCTTCGATCCGGCGCGCGCGATGCTGGCCGAGGCCGACCTGCTGATCGGGCACGTCGAGGTGCCGCACACGACACGCGGTGTGGAATCGATCGGCGACATCCCGGCCCCGGCCAGCGACCCCGAGAACCTGCGGGCCATGGGCCGGGCCGGTTTCCACATGGCCAGCCTGGCCGGAAACCACATCCACGACCGGGGCGCCGAGGGCATCACCGACACGATCGCCAACCTGACCGGACAGGGCATCGTCTCGGCCGGAGCCGGCCTGACCCTGGCCGATGCGCGCCGTCCGGCCCTGGCATCGCGCGCGGGCAAGCGCGTCGGTCTGCTGAGCTACAACTGCGTCGGGCCGCGCGAAGGCTGGGCGGGCCCGAAGAACGCCGGCTGCGCCTATCTGAAGATCATCAGCCACTACGAACCTGAGGGGGCCAATCCCGGCGGCCCGCCCAAGGTCTACACCTTCGCCGACCCGGACACGGTCGAGGCGATGCAGCGCGACATCGCCGCCCTGCGCGATCAGGTCGATGTCCTGGTCGTCGCCCTGCACAAGGGCGTCGTCCACACGCCGGCCCACATCGCCATGTACGAGACCGCCGTGTCGCGCGCCGCGATCGACGCGGGGGCCGACATCGTCATCGGCCATCACGCCCACATCACCCGCGGCGTCGAGATCTGGCGCGGCAAGCCGATCTTCCACGGTCTGGGAAACTTCATCACCGTCACGCGCGCCCTGTCGGTCGAGGGCAATGCCAGCCCCGAACGCCGGGCCTGGGCCGAGCGGCGCAAGGTCCTGTTCGGGTTCGAGCCCCTGCCCGACTATCCCCTCTATCCGTTCCATCCGGAGTCGCGGAACGGCATGGTCGCGGCGTGCCACATCGCGGCCGACGGCACGATCAGCGCAGGCTTCCGGCCGTTATGGATGCTGCCCGGCGGCCAGCCCCAGCCCCTGGGTCACGATGACAAGGGTCGCGAGGTCGCCGACTACATCATCGGCATCACCCGGAAAGCCGGCTTCAAGACCGGGTTCGCCTGGGACGGCAACCGCGTCGTCTTCGACGCGGCCTGACCCTATCCGAGGTCAGTCGATGTTCTTGCGCTCGACCGTCCACCGGTCGTCGGTGCACAGCCGGCAGTCCGCGCCGACGAAGGTTCGGCTCGCTGCCGTGCCGCCCAGCAGCTGCCAGTTCAGCCAGTCCTTCATGACCCCGGCATAGTCGCCGCCGCGCGGCTCCCGATAAGTGCCGCCATGACCCGTGCCGATGTCGGCATGGAAGACCGGCACGCCTTCGATGGCCTGGAAATCGAGGATCGCGTTGGGCTGGGCCTGATCCGTCGGGCCACCGGAGACATAGAGGATCGGCGTGTGGATCCGCTTCAGATCGTCGACACCAGCCGGGCGATAGCTGCGGCCGGTGCGGGTGTCGTCGGCGGGCGGGGTGCGGATGATGCCGCTGTTGCCGATGATGGCCGTCGTCACACGGGGATCGTCCGCCGCGGCGATGGCCTGAAGCCCGCCGCAGGAATGACCGATGACGGCGATCTTGTCGGCCGCGATCCGGCCCTCGAACCGACCCCCGGTGACGTCGTTCTGGGCGACGGCCCAATCGATGGTCTCCAGCAGCTGGGCGGTCCGGTTCTGCGCGAACCGGTCGAGGCCACCCGGTGTGCCCGGCGTCATCGGCGCGTCCGCGCCTTCGATGATCGGACCGCCGGTCACGACCAGATAGCCGTAGGACGCCAGCTCCCCCAGAAACTGCGGTGTCATGTTGCCGACGTTCAGACAGGCCCCGGCCCCATGGGCCACCAGGGGCAGCGGATGGCCGACGGCCGCCATGTCCGCAGGGCGATAAATGGTGTGATCCGCCAGCGAAGGATCCATCTCCATGACGACGGGATACGGCCCGCCCAGACCCTCGACGGCGACCGGGGGCGCGCTCAGCGGCGGATTGGCGATCTGGGCCTGCGCGGCCCCCATGCCCGACAGGCTGAGCAGGGCGACGGTCAACAGCAGTTCGGCCTTCATGGGACATCCTCCGGAAGTCGCCCGTCCTGCTTCGATGGCGGCGAGCGTTCGACTTTATACTGTATGCATTGCTGATGATCGGCAAGCGTCCGATCAGGCCAAGGCGCGCGACTTCCCGGCGAACAGCAGGCAGCCCACAGCGCAGGCGCTGGTGACGCACAGCATGGCGGCGATCTCGAAGGCGGTGCCGTCCAGCACCCTGACCGCGATGGTGGCCAGCAGCGCGCCCATGCCGAACTGGGCGAACCCCATGACCGCCGCGACAGCCCCCGCACGCCAGCCCGCCGCCCCCATCGCCTCGGCCGCGGCGTTGGGACTGGACAGGCCGTTCATCGAGAAGGCGAGGCACAGAGGGATCAGGAAGGCCGGGATCAGGGCGGGCCATCGCGACACAGTGGCCAGCATCAGCAGACAGGCCGCCAGATTCAGCCGGGTCGACCAGACCAGAAGCCGGTGGCTGCTGAACCGGTTCAGCAGGACGCGGTTGACCTGCGACCCGATCAGGACGGCCAGGGACCCGGCCCCGTACAGCCAGCCGAAGGCGGTCGTCGGCACGCCGTATCCGTCGATCAGCAGATGGGCCGACATGGTCATGTAGATGAAGGTGCCGGCCGCGCCGAAGCCTCCGCACGCCACGAAGGCCGCGACCTGGCGATCGCCGAGGATGGCCAGATAGCTGCGAAACGGATGCTCCGAGCGCGCGCGACGTCGCGACTCGGCCGAGCTGCTTTCGCGCAGCCGAAGCCACACCACGACCCCCAGCACGACGCCGAAGGCCAGCAGGACCCAGAAGACCGCGCGCCAGCCGAATCCGGCGATGATCCAGCCTCCCGCCAGCGGCGACAGGATCGGGGCCACGCCCAGGATCAGCATCAGGGTGGAATAGACGCCGGCCGACTCCTGCGGCGTGAACCGGTCGCGGACGATGGCGCGCGAGATCACCACGCCCGCGCAGCCGCCCAGTCCCTGCACGAACCGGAAGGCGACCAGGGTCGACAGGTTCGACGCGACGATGCAGGCGAGCGTTGCGACCAGATACAGGGCGATGCCGAACAGCAGCGGCGCGCGGCGCCCCCAGCGGTCGGACACCGGGCCGTAGATCAACTGACCGGCGCAAAGACCCAGCGAGAAGGCTGCGACCGTGTCCTGGACGCCCGTGGTCGAGCCGTGAAACTCCTGCGCCATCGCCGGCAGGCCCGGCAGGTACATGGCGATGGACAGGGATCCGAACGCCGCCAGCGCGCCCAGGGTCAGCAGCAGCTCCAGACGGCCGGTTTCAGGGCGGAACGCCGTCCCGGGTTCAGCCAACCGAAGACGCCGCGTCGTCCCTGGCCTCCAGCATCGCCAGACACAGGATGCGCAGGTCGCCCTTCCTGACCTTGCCCGATCCGGTACGCGGCAGGGCCTCCACCACCACGACATGGCGGGGCAGCTTGTAGCCGGCCAGCCGCCCCGACAGATGCGTCCGCACGCGCTCGGCCAGGGTGTCGTCGGCGTCTGCATGAGACATGGCGCACACGCCGACCTCGCCCCACCGCGCGTCGGGCACGCCGACGATGGCGGTCTCGATCAGGCCGGGAAAGTCGGCCAGCGCCGCCTCGATCTCGGCCGGATAGACGTTCTCGCCGCCGGAAATGTACATGTCCTTGCGGCGATCGACGATGGTCAGATAGCCGTCTGCATCGCAGACCGCGACGTCGCCCGTCCGGAACCAGCCCTCGGCCGTGAAAGCCCTGGCCATCTCGTCGGGCCGCCGCCAGTAGCCGCTGAACAGATTGGGCCCGCGCAGCAGCAACTCGCCCGGCTCACCGGGCCGCACATCGTTTTCGCTCGCATCCACCAGACGCAGCTCGATCCCCGGCGCCGGGATGCCCGCGGCCCCGGCCTTGGCCGCGATGATCGCCGGATCGAGCGCCATGCCCAGGACCGTGCCGGCCTCGCTCATGCCGAACCCGTCGACGACGGGCACGCCCGCGTCCAGCCAGGCCATGATCGACGCCGCCGGATGCGGCGCGCCACCCGTGAACAGCGCGGTCAGATGACCCAGACTCGCTCCGTCGAACCCGGGCTGGGCGCGGATCCGGTCTGCCATCTGCGGCACGCAGAAATAGTGGGTCACCGCCAGGTCCAGATCGGACAGGCGAGCGAGCGTCCGGGCGGGCTCGAACCCGTCCGAGACCAGCATCGCCCCGCCCTGCATCACGATCGGCCGCACGCTGGTGATCAGGCCGATGATGTGGAACATCGGGGTGTCGATCAGGATGCGGCTATGGGCATCGACATGGCCCAGCAGGCTGAAGTTGATCGCGGTCTGGCGCTGCGCCCGTTCGCTCAGCATCACGCCCTTGGGGGTGCCGGACGTGCCCGAGGTGAACAGGATCAGAGACACCCGCTCCGGATCGGCAGCCTCGGCGAACATCGCGCCATGCCCGTCGATCTGCTGCGCCAGGTCGTCGAGCGACAGGTCGATCGGCGTGAGGTCCGCCATCCCCGCGTCGCCGACGATCAGCCGCGGCTCCGCATCCGCGATCAGCGCCGCGATCTCCGGCCCGCTGAGCCGCCAGTTCAGCGGCACATAGATGAGACCCGCCCGGGCGCAGGCCAGATGCAGGACGATCAGCTCGACCCGGTTCTTCGCCAGCGAGGCGACGCGATCTCCAGGAGCGCAGCCATGGCGATGCCTCAGCAGGTCGGCGCAGCGCCCGACCGCGCGGTCCAGCTCGGCATAGGTCCAGCGTCGGCCCGAGGCCAGGTCGACCGCCGCCAGCGCGTCCGGCTGGCGGCGGGCCTGAAAGGCCGTGTCGTCGATCGGCCCCATGGCCCGATCAGGCCGATTGCTTCTTCAGCTCATAGGCCCCGAGACCGGGCTTGTAGCTCTTGTCGTCGATGAACTGCTTGATGCCTTCCTTGCGACCCTCGTTGTCGAAGGAGTTCGACGCTTCCTGCGCGCGGATCAGATAGTCCTCGGCGTTGTCGTAGGTCATCTCCTTGACCCGACGCACGGCGTCCTTGGTGGCCTTCAGGGCCACCGGGTTCTTCTTCAGCAGGACTTCGGCGAGCTCACGCACGCGGGCCTCCAGCCCGGCCAGGGGCACGCTTTCGTTGACCAGACGCCATTCCGAGGCCTTCTTGCCGTCGATCAGCTCACCCGTCATCGCATGGTACATGGCGTCACGCAGCGGCATCAGGTCGACGACGACCTTGGTGGCCCCTCCCCCCGGCAGGATGCCCCAGTTGATCTCGGACAGGGCGAACTGGGCCTCGTCCGCGGCGATGGCCAGATCGCAGGAATACAGGGGTCCGTATCCGCCGCCGAAGCACCAGCCGTTGACCATGGCGATCGTCGGCTTGTTGTACCAGCGCAGGCGCCGCCACCAGCCATAGGCCTCGCGCTGGGCCTGACGGGTCGCGCCGATGCCCTTGGCCTCGGTCTCGCGGAAATACTCCTTCAGATCCATGCCCGCCGACCAGGCCGTGCCCTCGCCCTTCAGCACCAGCACGCCGAAGTCGGTGCGGTACTCCAGCTCGTCCAGGATCTCGCCCATGCGGCGGTTCAGGTTGGGCGACATGCAGTTGCGCTTGTCAGGCCGGTTGAAGCTGACCCAGGCGATCCCGTCTTCGATCTTGTAGGTGGCAACGTTCGGATCGTCGGTCATGGTCTTGTCCCCGTGGCGTCCTGGCGACGCGCGTGTCGTGATTGTGAAGTCGGCGAGAGTGAGCGGTCGATCAGATCGGGTAGTGGCCCGGCTGGGTCTCGATCGTGATCCAGCGCAGTTCGGTGAAAGCGTCGATGCCGGCCTTGCCGCCGAACCGCCCGTAGCCCGAACCCTTGACCCCGCCGAAGGGCATCTGGGCCTCGTCGTGCACGGTCGGGCCGTTGACGTGACAGATGCCGGACTTGATCTGTTTGGCGACCTTCAGCCCCCGCGCGATGTCGCGGGTGAAGACCGAAGCCGACAGGCCGTATTCCGTATCATTGGCCAGTTCGACGGCGTGGGCCTCGTCGCGGGCGCGGGTTACGGCAACCACGGGACCGAAGCTTTCTTCGCTGAACAGCCGCATCGACGGCGTCACCCGGTCGACGACCGTCGCCGGCATCAGGACCCCGGTCGAGGGACCCCCGGTCACGCTGACCGCGCCGGCGGCCAGGGCGTCGGCCACCAGGCCCTCGACATGCTGGACGGTCTTCAGATCGACGACGGCCCCGAGGGGCGTCTTGCCCTCGCGGGGGTCGCCCACCGCCATGGTCGCGACCTTGGCCCCGAACTTCTCGATGAAGGCATCGGCCACGGCATCGACGACGATGATCCGCTCGGTCGACATGCAGATCTGGCCCTGGTTCATGAAGGCCCCGAAGGCGGCCGCCTTGACCGCCTCTTCGAGGTCCGCGTCGTCCAGGATCACGAACGGCGCCTTGCCGCCCAGTTCCAGCAGGACAGGCTTCAGATGCTCGGCGGCCCGCTTCGCTACGATCCGGCCCACGGCAGTCGAGCCCGTGAAGTTGATGCGGCGCACGGCCGGATGATCGATCAGCGCGCCGACCACCTCGCCGGCGTCGGCCGGGGCATTCGTGACCACATTGACGACGCCGTCGGGGAAACCCGCATCGGCGAAGGCTTCGACGATCAGGGAATGGGTGCGCGGGCAGGTCTCCGAGGCCTTCAGGACCACGGTGTTCCCGCACGCCAGCGGCACGGCGATCGCCCGCACGCCCAGGATGATCGGCGCATTCCAGGGCGCGATGCCCAGGACGACACCGGCGGGTTCACGCAGCGCCATGGCGATACAGCCGGGCTTGTCGGACGGGATGACCTCGCCGCCGATCTGGGTGGTCAGGGCGGCCGCCTCGCGGACCATCCCGGCGGCCAGCATCAGGTTGAACCGGGCCCAGCCTTCCGTGGCACCGATCTCGTTCTGCATCGCCGCGACGAAGGCATCGGCCTTGGATTCCAGCGCGACCGCCGCCTTGTTCAACATCGCGCGCCGCGCGTTGGGACCGAGGTTGCTCCATCCCGCCAGGGCGGCCTGTGCGGAATCGACGGCGGTGCGCGCGTCCGCGACGGAGACCGCGGGGGCTTCGCTGGCGACCGCGCCGGTCATCGGGTTCAGTCGCTGGAAGGTCGCGCCGGACGGCGACGCAAGGGTCTGATCGGACAGAGACATGGGGCCACCCTAATGGTTTGTGTTCTTATAGTTATGATTCATAGCAATATCGATTGTGCGGCTCAAGCGGTCTGTTCATGATGCCGACGTGAAAAGTGTGCCCGCCCCTGCCAGTGCGCTCAACGATCCGTTTTCGGATCTGCTGACCTTTCACCTGCGACGCGCCTCGCTGATCGTCGCGGCTGATCTGGGAGAGCGGCTTGTCGACCTGTCGCTTACGGTCACCAGCCTGTCCGTCCTTCTGATGGTCGAGGCGAACGCCGGCGTCACCCAGACCGAACTGGGTCGGGCGCTCGGGATCAAGCGCGCCAACCTCGCGCCCCTGACCGCCACCCTCGCCGCGCGCGACCTCATCCAGCGGGACCCGACGGACGGCCGCTCGCACGGGCTGCGTCTGACCGACACCGGGCTTCGACTGGCCGATCTGGCGCGGCGGCGCGTGCGCGAAACCGAGGCCCTGCTGTCGAACCGCATGGCGGCCGGCGAGCCCGAGGCCCTGGCCGCGCTGCTGGTGTCGCTGCGGACGTCGATGCGCGATGAACCGCACGCCGCCCTCGAAACCTCGCCTCTGCGATAGTATGCGGTTAACACAGTCGCCAGCGCCCCGGAGTCTGGGGCTGCGCGCCTGTTTTGTCGGTTACTGAAGTCGGATCTGCCCAGAGATGAAAAGCGAAACCCTGATCACGCTGCCGGAAGACATCGGGGCGGCCGGTGCCATCCTGGACTTCGACCACCTGGACCAGTTCCTCGGGTTTCACATCCGCCAGGCCCAGGGGACCATGCATCGGCGCATCATCGATACCCTCGCCGCCGTCGATCTGACCCAGAAACAGGCCGCCTCCCTCTGGCTGGTGGGTGCCAATCCCGGGGCGTCGCAGATCGGCATCGGCGGGGCCCTGCGCATGGACCGGGCCACGACCATGGCGATCATCGACCGGCTCGAAGGCCGCGACCTGGTGGTCCGGAAACGCTCCATGGTCGATCGTCGTCGCCACGAGCTGTATCTGACGCCCGAGGGCCAGAAGCTGCTGGTGCAGGTGAAGAAGCTCGTGACGGCCCACGAGACCCGGTTCTCGGAACGCTTCACGCCCGACGAACTGGACACGCTGATCACCCTTCTGGCGCGGATCTACGGGTGACGGGCCGACGCCGGATGCGACGGCCCTGAGACCTGCCCGGCGGCGCGACCGCGACCTGAACCTGTCCTGAGTTTAATGATTCAGCGGTTTGACGCGCCGTGATCCCGCGTCGAAGATGATGCTTCCGTGACCGCTGCGTGGACCTTCGTCCGCCTCTGGTCACCTGCCTTGGTCGTCGTCCGCGGGGGCGAATTGTCGGTGGAGAGAAGCCTTGGATAGACGTTCGTTCCTGGCCGCGTGCGGCATCGGTGCGGGAGGGCTGTTGCTCCCCGGGTTCGCGGGCCGGGCCATCGCCGAGTCCCAGTTGGTCGAGACGATCGACGTCGCGGTCAAGAAGCGCCTGGCCGATGCGGGCCTCAGCGCCGCCTCCGCCGCCGGGGCCAGCTACTGCGACGTGCGCGTCGGCCGGTACCTGCGCCAGTTCGTGATCACGCGCGAAGCCAACGTCCAGAACATCGTCAACACGGAATCGACCGGCACGGGCGTACGGGTCATCGCCGATGGAGCCTGGGGCTTCGCCGCCACCAACGACATGACGCCCGAGGCCGTCGCGGACGCCGCGCGTCTGGCGACCGCCATCGCCAAGGCCAATGCCAGGAACCAGACCCAGCCGGTCCAGCTGGCTCCCACGCCGGGCGTCGGCGAGGTCAGCTGGAAGACCCCGATCCGCCGCAACGCCATGGAAGTGCCGATCGAGGAGAAGGTCGAACTGCTGCTGGGCGTGAACGCCGCGGCGATGGCGGCCGGTGCCAACTTCGTCAACTCGCAGCTGTTCCTGGTCAACGAGCAGAAGTACTTCGCCAGCTCGGACGGGTCGTACATCGATCAGGACGTGCACCGCATCTGGGCCCCCCTGGGCGTGACGGTGATCGACCAGACGACCGGCAAGTTCCGCTCCCGCCAGGGTCTGTCGGCCCCGATGGGCCTGGGCTACGAATATCTGGACGGCCGCGCCGAGGACAAGCTGGAGTCCGCGCCGGGCGTCATCAGCTACGGCATGTCCTACGACATGCGCGAGGACGCCGTCGCCGCCGCCCGTCAGGCGAAGGAAAAGCTGACCGCCAAGTCGGTCGAGCCAGGCCAGTACGATCTGGTGCTGGACCCCGACCACCTGGGCCTGACCATCCACGAATCGGTCGGCCACCCGCTCGAGCTCGACCGTGTGCTGGGCTACGAGGCCAACTACGCCGGCACCAGCTTCGCGACCCTGGACAAGCGCGAGGCGCGTTTCCAGTACGGCTCCGAGATCGTCAACCTGTTCGCCGACAAGACCCAGCCCGGCAGCCTGGGCGCGGTCGAGTACGACGACGAGGGCGTGAAGACCAAGCAGTGGGATCTGGTCAAGGACGGCAAGCTGGTCGACTACCAGGCGACGCGCGATCAGGCCCATATCCTGGGCAAGACCGCCTCGGACGGCTGCTCCTATGCCGACAGCTGGTCGACCGTGCAGTTCCAGCGGATGGCCAACATCTCGCTGAAGCCCGGCACCCAGCCCATGACCCGCAAGGACATGTTCGCCAACGTCGAGAACGGCATCTACATCCTGGGCCGCGGCTCCTTCTCGATCGACCAGCAGCGCTACAATGCCCAGTTCGGCGGCACGCTCTTCTACGAGATCAAGAACGGCGAGATCACCCAGCCGCTGGAAGACGTCGCCTACCAGATGCGCACGCCCGAGTTCTGGAACGCCTGCACGGCGATCTGCGACGAGAGCGACTATCGCATGTTCGGGTCGTTCTTCGACGGCAAGGGCCAGCCCAGCCAGGTCTCGGCCGTCAGCCACGGCTCGTCGACCACCCGCTTCGACAAGATCAACGTCATCAACACCGCCCGTTCGCTCGGCTGATCGGTTCCAGGGGAAAATCACATGAGCATCATGACGGAAGCCGAGGCCAAGACGATCCTCGACAAGGTGATCGCGCTGTCCACCGCCGACGAATGCACCGCCCAGATCGACGGGACGATCGACGGCAACATCCGCTTCGCCCTGAACAACGTGTCGACCAGCGGGGTGATCACCAACACTGACCTCTCGGTCCAGGTCGCGTTCGGCAAGCGCGTCGGCAGCGCCTCGATCAACGAGTTCTCCGACGCCGCCCTGGCGCGCGTCGTGAAACGCGCCGAGGACTTGGCCAAGCTGGCCCCCGAAAACCCCGAGTTCATGCCGGCCGTCGGGCCCCAGACCTATCGCGCCACCAACACCTTCAGCGCCGCGACGGCGGCCATCACCCCCGAGAACCGGGCCGAGATCGCGCGCGCGTCGATCGAACCCTGCAAGGGCGAGAACCTGATCGCGGCCGGCTTCCTGAACGACAACCAGAGCTTCACCGCCTGGGCCAACTCCAAGGGGGCTTTCGGCTACCAGCGCTCCACCGGCATGGACTACACCTGCACGGTGCGAACCGAGGACGGGCGCGGGTCCGGATGGGTCGCGCGCAACCTGCAGGACGCCAGCCGGTTCAACGTCGACGCCGACATCCAGATCGCCATGCGCAAGGCCAGCGCCTCGGCCGACGCCCAGGCGCTGGAACCCGGCAAGTACACGGTCATCCTGGAACCGGCGGCGGCGGCCGGCCTGATCTCCTTCATGTTCAACTTCTTCGACGCCCGCTCGGCGGACGAGGGCCGCAGCTTCCTGTCCAAGGCCGGGGGTGGCAACAAGATCGGCGAGCAGGTCTTCGATCCGCGGGTCAACGTCTATTCGGACCCCAACCATCCCGAAATCCCGTCCCTGCCCTGGGATGGCGATGGCCTGCCCCGCCAGCGCGTCAACATCGTCGAGAACGGCGTCGTCCGGAACCTGCGCTATTCGCGCTTCTGGGCGGACAAGCAGGGCAAGCCGCAGATGGCCCAGCCCGGCAACATCATCATGGAGGGCGGCACCAAGTCGACGTCCGACCTGGTGCGCGAGACCGAACGCGGCATCCTGGTGACTCGCACCTGGTACATCCGCATGGTGGACCCGCAGACCGTCCTGCTGACCGGCCTGACCCGCGACGGCACCTTCTACATCGAGAACGGGGAGCTGAAGTATCCGCTGAAGAACTTCCGCTTCAACGAGTCGCCCGTGATCATGCTGAACAACATCGACGAGCTGGGCCGCCCGGTTCGGGTCGGCGATGACGGCCCGACGATGATGATCCCGCCGATGCGTCTGCGCGACTTCACCTTCACCTCACTCTCCGACGCCGTCTGATTTCGGATAAGGCGCGTGTCGGGTTCGAGTATGACACGCGCCGACTGCCTGAGACTGCTGGCCGGAGGCGCCCTCGGCGGCCTGTTCGCGGCATCGCCGGGGTCAGCCCGGGCCCAGGCGACCTACGATTTCTGGTTCACCCGCCTGCGCTATGATTCCGGCGACTGGGACGTGGATCAGCGGATGCCCGCCAATCTGCTGACCTCGCTGGTCGACTACACCAACCTGCGGGTCGATCCGGAGGAGCGGGTCGTCGATCTGGCCGACCCGGCCATGCTGACCGCCCCCTTCTGCTACCTGGCGGGGCACAAGCTGGTGGAGTTCAACGCCGCCGAGGCCCGGAACTTCGAGCGCTATGTCCGCAACGGCGGCTTCGTCTTCGTCGACGACTGCAACCACGACATCGACGGCCTGTTCGCCACCTCGTTCGAGCGCCAGATGCGATCGATCTTCGGCGGCGACGCCCTGAAGAAGCTGCCGAACGACCACGGCATCTATCGCAGCTTCTTCCGGTTCGAGGACGGCCCGCCCGCCACCAGTTTCGAGCTGAACGGCTGGGGCGACGACCTGGTGCACGACTATCTGAAGGGCATCGAGATCGGCGGCCGCCTGGGTCTGCTCTACTCCAACAAGGACTACGGCTGCGAGTGGGATTACGACTGGCGCAACAAGCGCTTCCTCGCTGAAGACAATACGAAATTCGCCGTCAACATCGTCATCTACGCGCTGACGGCCTGATCCGCCTCTCCTCCTCCCCGGAGCCTTCATGACCACCCCGACCCAATCCGAGATCGACGCCCGTCTGGGCGAGCTCAGCAAGCTGAAAGCCGCCATCGGCCAGGCCATCGTGGGCCAGACCGAGGTCGTCGAGCAGCTGCTGATCGGCCTTCTCGCCGGGGGGCATTGCCTGATCGAGGGCGTGCCGGGACTGGGCAAGACCCTGCTGGTCCGCACCCTGGGCCAGGCGCTCGCGCTCGAGTTTCGCCGGGTCCAGTTCACCCCCGACCTGATGCCGTCCGACATCCTCGGCACCGAGGTTCTGGAAGAGGATCACGGCACCGGCCACCGGTCGTTCCGGTTCCAGCCGGGCCCGGTCTTCACCAACCTGTTCCTCGCCGACGAACTGAACCGCACGCCGCCCAAGACCCAGGCCGCCCTGCTGGAAGCCATGCAGGAACACACGGTCAGCTATGCCGGCGTCACCCACAGACTGAACGAACCGTTCTTCGTCCTGGCGACCCAGAACCCGCTGGAACAGGCCGGGACCTATCCCCTGCCCGAGGCGCAGCTTGACCGCTTCCTGCTGAACATCCGGGTCGGCTATCCGACCGCCGACGAGGAGCGCGCCATCCTTGTCCAGACGACCGGCGGCGCCGGCGGCGCGGTGCCCCAGGTCATGACCGGGGCCGACGTCGTCGCCCTGCAGGGCTGGGTGCGGCAGGTCTATGTGGGCGACGCCCTGCTGACCTGGATCACGTCGCTGGTGCGCGCCACCCGCCCCTCTCCCGACGCGCCAAAGGCCATCCAGGACTACGTCCGCTGGGGAGCCGGTCCGCGCGCCGGTCAGGCCCTCGTATTGGCCGCCAAGGCGCGGGCCCTGCTGAACGGGCGTCTGGCGGCGACGCGCGAGGATGTGGTCGCCTTGGCCGCGCCGGTGCTGCGCCACCGCATCCTGCTGTCCTTCGCCGCCGAGGCGGAGCGCAAGACCGCCGACGACGTCGTCGCCGCCCTGCTGGCCGCCCTGCCCCCGCCGCGGCCGGACTGACGCCGGCCATGTCGACCCCGGCCTTGTCGCCCCTGGACCTGCCACCCGAACTGCGCACGCGTCTTCGTGCCCTGTCCATCGTCCCGCGTCGCGCGGCGGCGCTGGCCAGCGCGGGCATGCACGACAGCCGCAACCGTGGCGGCGGCCTGGAGTTCGCCCAGTACCGCGCCTACGAGCGTGGCGACGACCTGCGCGCCATCGACTGGAAGCTGTACGCCCGGTCCGACAAATTCTTCGTCCGCGACGCCGAACGCGAGAGCCCCATCGCCGTCTGGTTCGTCCTCGACGCCAGCGCCTCGATGGGCCAGGCCGATCTGGCCCGACCCGGCTGGTCCCGCTTCGACGCGGCCCGGCGGCTGGTCGCCAGCCTGATCGAGATCGCCCTGTACCAGGGCGACCGGTTCGGCCTGATCGTCGAGGCGGCCGAGGGCCCCATCGTTATCGCGCCGGGCGGCGGCGGGCGTCACCGCGACCGGCTGCTGCTGTCTCTGGCCCCCCTCCAGCCGGGCGGCGTCGCGCGGTGGGAGCGTGACGTCCCGGTCTTCGGCGAACAGATGGGGCGCAACGACCTGATCCTGATCGTCAGCGACGGATTCGACGAAACCTGTGTCGCCACCGCCGAACGCCTGGCCGCGTCCGGCCGGGACGTCGCCCTGTTCCAGGTCCTGACCGCGGACGAGCGAGACTTCCCGTTCGCCCAGGCGTACCGCTTCCACGATCCCGAAACCGGGCAGGAGATCGTCGGAGACGGCCGCGCCCTGCGTCAGGACTACCTCACCCGGTTCGCCGCCGCCCGCGCCGCCCTGTCGGCCCGCCTCGAGGCCCGCGGCATCCGCCACGTCGCGCATTTCGCTGACGAGAGCGCCGACCTGCCGATCCGCACCCTGTTTCGAGCGGCGGGCCGCGCATGAGCCCGTCCCTGCTGGCCCCGCTCGGCCTGTTCGCCCTGCTGGCGCTGGCGATCCCGGTCATCCTCCACATCGCTCGCCGGACCGAGAACCGGACCATCGCCTTCGCCGCCCTGCGCTGGCTGGAGGCCCGCCCGAACCCCCGGCGCAGCGTGACCGTCGACGAGCGCTGGCTTCTGGTCCTCCGCCTCGCCCTGCTGGCCCTGCTGGCGCTCTGGCTGGCGCGGCCCGTGCTCTGGAACGCCACCGATGAACGCCCGGTCGTCGCGGTCGCGCCCGGCGTCGATGCGGCGACCCTCGCCGCCCTGACGGACGGCGGAGATCGCCGCGTCTGGCTGGCCCCCGGGTTCCCGGCCGTCGGCGGTCCCGCGCCTGGCCCTGGTCCAAACCTCGCCAGCCTGATCCGCCAGCTCGACACGGAGCTGTCGCCCGGAACGCCCCTCGCCCTCGTCGTGCCCGGCACCCTGACCGGCGTGGATGCCGAACGGCCCCGACTGTCGCGTCGCGTCGATTGGCGGGTCGGACCGGTAGCGACACGCGCCGCATCGCCCGCACAGACCCGGCCGCTGGCCCTTTCGGTCCGCTACGCACCCGAAGCCGAAGGGACCGTCCGCTATTTCCGCGCCGCCGCCACGGCCTGGACCATGGCCGGTGCCGACCCGGCGTTCGACGCCGCCACGACCGATCGTCCCGTGGCGCGAGATACGCGCGCCCTGGTCTGGCTGGCCGCGGGCTCCGTACCTGCTGGCGTCGTGGCCTGGGTCCGCGACGGAGGCACGATCCTGACCGCGCTGGACGCCGTGATCCCCGTCGAGGGCGAGACCACACCGGTCTGGCGAGACGCCACCGGAGCCCCGCTCGCCCTGGCCGGGGCCTTGGGCCGGGGGCGCGTCATCCGGTTGACCCGCGCGCTCGAACCGGCCGCCATTCCGGCCCTCGTCGAGGCCTCCTTCCCCGATGCCCTGATGACCATGCTGCGGCCCGCGCCGGCCCCGGCCCGTGTGGCGGCATCGGCCTTAGCGCCCCTGATCGGCGCGGCCCCCTACACACAGCCGCCCCTTGACCTCCGGCCCTGGCTGGCGCTGCTGATCGCCGCAGCCTTCGCCGCCGAGCGATGGATGGCGACCCGTCGGCAGAGAGCGGTCGCGCCATGACCGCCGTGCCCGTCCTTCTCGACCGGCAGCGCGACGCCCAGTGGCGGATGGTGGCCGACACCGTGGCCATCGGCCTGCCCGCCATCCTCGTGGCGTCCGCGCTGGGCTGGCGGCTGTTCGGCCTCGCGGGGCTTCTGGCGCTCGCGCTGGCCGGCCTGTGCGTCCTTGCGATCGTCTCCGTCAGGCGCGCGCGGCGGCTGGACCGTGACTGGCTGATCGGCGCTCTGGACGCGCGCCTGCCCCGGTTCGAGGACAGTTCGGCCCTCCTGTTTCGCGATCGCTCCGGCCTGTCGGGCCTCGTCGGCCTGCAACGCGCCCGCCTCGAGAGCCGCGTCGACGAGGCCCGCGCGGTCGATCTCCGCCCCGCCTGGTCCCGCCGCCCGATCGCGGTGAGCTGGGCCGCCAGCGTCGTCCTGACCGCGATCATCCTGCTGTGGCCCGCCCCCGGCACGACCGCCCGTCCGACGACCGGGGATCCGGCCGCGCCCGGCACCGCCGGCCCGCCCGCGATCACCGGCGTGCGCCTCCGGATCACGCCCCCCGCCTACACCGGCCTGCCCGTCCGCGAGCAGACGGCGCTGGACGCCAGCGTGCCCGAAGGCTCCCGTGTCGAGTGGCTCGTCGACTTCGCGCCGCAACCGACCACGGCCAGCGTCGATGTCCCGGACAGCCGTGCCACGCCGCTGGTGCGCGACGGTACCCGATGGACCGGCGCGCGGCTGATCGATCGGCCCACCCTGTACCGTCTCGCGGCCGAGGCGCTGCCGCGCCAGCGGCTTCACCGGCTCGACGCCGTCGCCGACGCCGTCCCCGTGGTCCAGCTGATCGAGCCGGATCGCCAGCTGTTGCTCGTGACCCCCGGACAGGCGCGCTGGAGCCCCGTCTTCGAGGTCAGCGACGATTACGGCGTGCTCGAAAGCGCCACCCTGAAGATCACCGTGACCAAGGGCGACGGCGAGAACATCACCTTCGAGCAACGATCGACATCGCTGAGCGGCACGGGCGAGGCCCGGCAGCGCCGCTTCTCCCCCACGCTCGACCTCGCCCGCGAAGGCATGGCTCCCGGCAGCGACCTGATCGTCCAGCTGATCGTCAGCGACAACCGCAGCCCCGAACGCCATGTGGTCGAGGGGCCCAGCGTGATCCTGCGCTGGCCGACGAATCTGGGTCTGGCCGATGGTCTGGACGGCATGGCCGCCCCCGTCCTGCCGGTCTATTTCGCCAGCCAGCGCCAGATCATCATCGACGCGGAGGCCCTGATCGCCGAACGGCCCCGGCTGGACCCGGCCCGGTTCGTCAGCCGCTCCGATGGGATCGGCAACGACCAGGCCCGGCTGCGCAACCGCTATGGCCAGTTCATGGGCGGCGAGAACGAGGCCGGTGGATCGGGGGGCGGCATCGCCCTGCCCACCAACGACGCCCCGCCGACGCCCGCGCTTCCGACCAATGACGCGCCCGCGCTCTCACGCTTCGAACGCCCGGAAGCCCACCCCGACCACGAGGGCCATCAGGAGGGCGACGCGGCCCCCGCCGTTTTCGGTGAGGCGGAAGATGTCCTGCACGAGTTCGGCCACGCCCACGACGAGGGCGACGCCGCCACCCTGTTCGACCCCGGCACCCGTTCGACGCTCAGCCAGGCGCTGGATGCGATGTGGAGCTCCGAACGCGCCCTGCGTCAGGGCAAGCCCGAAGACGCGCTTCCTTTCGCCAACATCGCTCTGGAACTGCTGAAACAGGCGCAGCAGGCGACGCGCATCTTCCTGCGCCGCACCGGCTCGGATCTGCCGCCTATCGACCTGTCGCGCCGCCTGACCGGCGACCGTGACGACATCGTCGCCGAGGAGGAAACGCCGCCCGTCCGGACGCCAGCCGACACCGTCGTCGCTGACGCCTGGCGCGCCCTGGATGAGCGTCCGAGCCCCGGCCGCGCCCCGCCCCTGGCGCTCGGCGCGCTGGATCGCTGGGTGCGCGAGAACCGCGGCCGCCTGTCCGATCCCCTCGCGCTCGGAGCCGCCATCGACACCGTCCGGAACGAGCCGGGCTGTCTGGACTGCCGCCGTCGCCTGCGGGCCCTGCTGTGGAGTGCGCTCGAGCGTCCGCCCGTCGTCGTGCGCCGGCGCGAGGCCCCCGGCACGCGCGGCCAGCGCTATCTGGATGCCCTGCGATGATGGCCGGAACGTTCGATGCCCGGCTGTGGGTCGCGCTGATCCTTCTCATCGCCGTGGCGACGGGTCTGATCCGGCTCTGGCTGTGGCAACGCGCGGCGGCGGTGGCGGACCGCGCGCCGGCATGGCGACTGCTGTTGCTCGCCGGGCTCCAGGTCATGGCCGCGGCCCTGCTCTGGTTCACCCTGTTTCCGCCCGCGGCCGTTCTGCGGTCCGGTACCCTGATCGTGGCGACCGCGGGATCACCCGCGACGATCGCTCAGGCCCCCGGCGACGTCCTGGTCGCCCTGCCCGAGGCGGGCGAGATCGCGGGGGCCGGGCGGATGCCGGACCTCGCCACCGCGCTGCGCCGTCATGCCTCGGCCAGCCGGATCCGGATCGAGGGACAGGGCCTCGTCCCCCGCGACCAGACCCCTTTGCCCCTGCCGGTCGACTTCGACCCGCCGCTCCTCCCCGGCGGCCTGATCGACGTCACCCTGCCGGATCCGGCGGCCCCCGGTGCCATTGTCCAGGCGGGCGGACAGGTCGGGACCCTGCCCGCCGGGACGGTCGAACTGGTCGATCCCGCCGACACCGTCGTCGATCGCGTCCGCGTGGTCGCGAACCAGCGGTTCGTCCTCTCCGCCAGCACCCGCGCACCCGGCCTCGCCCTGTTCGACCTGCGTGTGCGCGACGCTGCCGGACGGCTGGTGGAGCGGATCGCCGTTCCCGTGGAAACCCGCCCACAGACCCCGCCCCGTATCCGCGTCCTGGCCGGAGCGCCCGGCCCCGAAACCAAATACCTTCAGCGCTGGGCCCAGGATGCCGGCATCGATCTGGGCATCGACATCGACCTCGGAGCCGGCATCCAGTTGGGGGACGCGCCCCTGGCCCTGAACGCGACGGCGCTGGGCGCGATCGATCTGGTGGTCATCGACGACCGGCGTTGGGAGGCCCTCGGCGCAGGCGGGCGCGCGGCCCTGGCCGGCGCCGTTGATCGCGGCATGGGCCTTCTGCTGCGTCCGACGGGCGCGCTGTCGCCCGCGACCCGGCGAGACTGGGCGAACCTCGGCCTGACACTGACCGGCAGCGGCGAGGTCCTGCCGCTCCAGCTCGACCCACCGACCGCCGGACCGGCCACCCCGGAGACCCCCGAGCCGGAGCCGGACGCCCTGCCGGAGCTCGGCCGCCTCGACACGACGGCGACCGGCACCGATGCGGTCTCCATCATTCGTGACCCCGAAGGCACCCCGCTCGCCAGCTGGCGCGCGCGCGGCCGGGGCCGGGTCGGCGTGTGGACGGTGACCGACAGCTACGCCCTCGTCCTGACCGGCCGCCCGGATCGCTACGGAGAGCTGTGGAGCGCCCTGTTCTCCGACCTCGCCCGGGCCGGCGACGCCAGCCGCGCCACGGTGCCGGACATCCCGCGCGCCGGAACGCGCTTCGCCGTCTGCGGCCTCTCGGGGCAGGCCAGCGTGATCGGGCCGGACGGAACCGGGCAGCCGCTCCGCATCGACCCGGCGACCGGCGATCAGGCCTGCGCGGGCGTCTGGCCCGAGCGCAGCGGCTGGCATCTGGTGCGCGATGGCCGGGGACGCGAGACGAACGTCTTCGTCCAGCCCGCCGACGCGACCCCGTCTCTGGTCGCTGCCGCCCATCGATCCGCCACGCTCGCCCTGACCCACGCCGCGGCGCGGACGGCCGCGTCGGCCGCGTCCGTCCAGGCCGAAGGCTCGCCCTGGCCCTGGTTCATCGGCCTGCTGGCGACCCTGACCGGCCTGTGGGGACTGGAGCGCAACCGCACGACCGCCCTGCCGGGCTGGGTCCGACGCCTGCGACCCACAGGCCGTCAGGCCTAGGGCATCGGCGGCCGCGGCGGCCGGGGCGTGTGCTGCTCATAGGCATAACCCAGCGACAGGATCTTCGCGTCGTCCCACTGGCCGCCGATGAAGCTCAGCCCGACCGGCATGCCCCGGTCCAGGCCCATGGGCACGGTCAGGTGCGGATAGCCCGCCACGGCTGGCAGCCGGCTGGCCGACCCCTGCCCCCGGTCGTCGTCGTCGGGATCGTTGGTCCAGGCGCGCGAGGTGCTGGGCGCGATCAGGGCCACGACCGTGTTCTCGGCCATCATCCGGTCGATGCCTTCCGGCCCGGCCTGACGCAGGGCCGTGGCCCGCGCCTCCAGATAGGCCGGATCGTCCAGCCCCTTGGTCGCCTCGGCGGTGATGAACAGCTCCTGGCCGAACAGCACGGTCTCGCGCGGCTCGGCGTTGTTGAACGCGATCACGTCGGCCAGCGTCCGGGTCGGCACCTGCTGGGGATCGGTCGAGGCCAGATAGGTGTTCAGGTCCGCCTTCAGCTCGGTCATCAGGGTCATCAGCTCCCCCGCGCCGACGCCCGAGGTGTCCGGAGCGGTCGTGATCTCGACCAGTTCGGCCCCCTGCTCCCGCAGCGCCACCAGCGCCTGCTCGAAGGTCGCCTGCGCCTCGGCCGAATAGTTGCCGACCAGATAGCGCAGCACCCCCAGCCGTGCACCCTTCAGGGACCCGGCGTCGAGGGCGGCGCGGAAATCGGTCGTATGCGCATCGGCCTCGGCGGTCGCCGGATCGGCGGGATCGGACCCCGCCATCGCGGTGAGGACCGTAGCAGCCGTGGCCACGTCCATGGCGATGGGGCCGGCCGTGTCCTGCGAATGGCTGATCGGCACGATATGGGTCCGCGACACCAGACCGACCGTGGGCTTGAAGCCGACCACGCCGTTGACCGAGGCCGGGCAGGTGATCGATCCATCCGTCTCCGAACCGATCGCGGCCGGGGCCAGGCCGATCGCCACCGCCGCCGCCGATCCGGCCGACGATCCGCAGGGCGTCCGCTCGAAATCATAGGGATTGCGCGTCTGCCCGCCCACCGCGCTCCAGCCCGAGATCGAGGCGCTGGAGCGGATGTTGGCCCATTCCGACAGATTGGTCTTGCCCAGGATCACCGCGCCCGCCTCGCGCAGACGCGCCACCAGCGGCGCGTCCCGACCCGGCGCGTTGTTGGCCAGCGCCAGCGACCCGGCGGTCGTGGGCATGTCGCGCGTCTCGATATTGTCCTTCAACAGGATGGGCATGCCGGTGATGCCGTCCGCGGGCGTCCATTCGACCTGGCCGACCGCGGGGTTCCACAGGATCACGCTGTTGGCTGTCGCCTCGTCCCGGGCCGCGGCCGCCGAGCCCCAGCTCTGGGCCGCCGCGCCCGTCGCCACCGACAGCGCCAGCACCGAGGCCGAAACAGCCCACGCGATCTTCGTTCCGAACATGATGGATCCCCCGCGCACACCGCGCTGACAGCGACCCTAGCCCGACCGTCCGGGTTCTGAACAGGGCCGCTTGCCGCACCCTTGCCCGTCCGCCGAAGCGGTGTAGCTTCACCGTGGGGACGGAGGGGATCATGGCGCGGGGGAACGATCGAAAGGGCTGGCGGGCGGCGGTGTCACGCTGGCTGACCGGGCCGCTGATGCTGGTCTCGATCAGCCTGACGCTAGGACTTGCGGCGTGTGCCACGCCTGTGGGCCCCACCGTCGCACCACCGACCGCTTCGGTCATGGTCGAGGCCTGGATCGGGCCGGTGGAGGAGATCCGCACCGACCGGGTCATGACCTTCTACCGGGCCTATGGCGGCGGCGCGAACCGGCTGGGGTCCTGGCTGTCGCCGACCCCGCCGGCCTCGCGCCAGTCCGTCCGCGAGAGCCTCGCCCTGCCGCCCCAGAATACCGCCGAGTTCTATTCCGTGGTCACGGTCCCGGCCGGCACCCTGATGAAGGTCGGCACCGCCGCCCCTGCCTTCGACCAGCCCGGCGGGGGCCGGCAGGTGCAGCTGCTGGAGCTGATCCCGCCCGACAGCTTCTCCGACCCCATGCCCCTGCCATGAGCCGTCCCGAGGAAGCGGTCGTCATCGATCTGCCCGGCGGCGATCAACTGGTGCTCTACGCCTTCGCGGCCCATGCCGCCGACCGGGGCACGATCGTGCGGCGTCAGCCCGACCGCCGTCGCCGCTGGACCGCCAAACCGCCCGGGACCGACGGGCCGGACGCCTACGTTTCGCTGGACCACGACGCGACCGGCGTCTTCGCCGACACCTGGCAGGGCCTGCGGGTGCGGCTCGACCCCGACACCGGCGCGATCCTGGCGAGCACCTTCGTCAAATAGGCCCGGCGGCGCGGGACCCGGGCCGGACCGGCACAGGCATGGACATCAACCGCCCTTGCGCAGCCGCTCGGTCATCTTTTCGAACAGGGACAGGGTTTCGGGGCTGACATGGTGCTCGATGCCCTCGGCGTCAGCCTCGGCCGTCTCGCCGCTGACGCCGAGCGCCGTCAGGAACTCGTGCACGATCCGGTGGCGTTCGCGCGACGCTGACGCCATGGCCTCGCCCGCCTCGGTGAGGGAAATGGAGCGATAGGGTCGCGTTTCGACCAGTCCATCGCGCTGCAATCGCTGCAGGGCCTTGGCCGCCGTGGCCGGGGCCACGCCGAGACAGTCGGCCAGATCGGTCAGGCGGGCCGAGCCATGTTCCGCGATCAGGTCGCCGACCAGCTCGACATAGTCTTCCGCCACCTCGCTGGAGCGGGCGTCGCGCATCCGGCGAAAGGCGGCGGCGCGTCTGGCGGCACCGGGAACCTGGACCACGTGTGTCACTCCACAGGCGGCCGGGACCGCGAACCGCGACAGCTTTAGCCGATCCGGTCGAAATGCGAAGGCGTCGCCTTCATCGTCCTGTCTCATTCCCGCGTCAGGAGGGGTCATGGGACCAATCTCGCCATGCTGAGACGCACGCTCGCCGCCACGGCGTTCGGCCTGGCCTGTCTGGCGGGAACATCCACGTACGCCGCGCCCGTGATGCCCGCGCCGATCTCGTCCGCCGCCGAACCGGTGCAGTTCTACGTCTTCCGCTTCACCGACACTCCCGTCGCCGAGGCAGCGCAGGATGTGATCGGATCGGCGCTCGGCTACGACCTGACGGTCGACCCTGCGGCCGAGGGCGTGGTCACCTTTTCCGCCGACGGACTCTATTCCGGCCCCGCCCTGCTGCAGGATTTCGGCAGCGCCCTGCTGGATCAGGACATCGCCCTGATCCAGACCGGCCCCGGGGCCTATGCCATCGTTCCCCGCGCCAATGTGCCGATGCTGATGGCGCGCGGTGGCGTCCTGATGACCCTGCCCTCGCCCGCAGCCCCCGTCGCACCGGCCCGCGTCGTGGCCGAGCCGGTGCCGGCCGCCGTCTATGGCCGGGACCGCTGGTGGGATGGGGCCCTCGGCGCCCTCCTGCTGTTCGCGGCCGGCGCCGTCGCGGGCGGGGCAGCCCTGTTCGGGGGCCAGACCGTCTATCGGCACGCCGAGACGCGGGCCCGACTGGCCTCGCCCCTGCTTCGCCTGACGGACCAGCGATCAGCCCCCACCCCGAGACTCGAGGCCGGCGAGGGCGATCCGGACCTGGTCATTCCCCGCTTCGAAACGCGGGCCGACCGCTAGAAGACGTCGTCGACCTCGGGCGGCAGCCGGGGATCGCGGGCGATTGGCGGCGGCCGGGTCGGGTCGATCCGCACGGGCTCGTTGGCCCGCAGCCGGTCGAAGCTTTCGCGCGCCGAGGCCGCGACGTCGTCGTCGGTGCGCAGGATCGTCGGCTTCAGGAAAATGAACAGCGTCCGGCGTGTCTGGCTGTCCCGGCGCGAGCGGAAGGCGTTGCCCACCACCGGCAGGCTGCTCAGGCCCGGCACGCGGCTGTTGTTCGACATCCGGTCATCGGTGACCAGTCCGCCCAGCACGATCGTCTCGCCGTCGTTGGCCAGGACCGAGGTCTGGATGCTGCGCCGGTTGGTGATCAGATCGGCCGCCCCGGTGATGTTGGTCGTCACCAGTGACGACACCTCCTGGCTGACGTCCAGCTTGACCACGTCGCCCTCATGCACGCGCGGAATGACCCGCAGCGTCAGGCCGACGTCCTCGCGGCTGATGGTGGTGAAGGGATTGGTCGAGTTGCCGTCGGTGGCGAAACTGCCGGTCCGGAACGGCACGTTCTGGCCGACCACGATCTCGGCCGGCTGGTTGTCCAGCACGGTCACGCTGGGCGACGACAACAGATTCGCCGCGCTGTTGGTGCCGAGCGCCTGCAGCAGCAGGCCGAACTCGCCTTCGGAGCCCGCCGCCAGCGACAGCCCCTGTCCCAGCAGGCGCCCCGCCGGATAGCCGAGCGCACTGAGCACGGTTCCCAGGTCGGACCCGCCGTTCGAGAAACTGGTCCCGCCGATCACGCCGTCGTCCGGCACCGCCCCGCCGAGGCCCAGTTGCACGCCGATCTGCTCGCCCAGCTCGCCGGTGATCTCGACGATGGCGACCTCGATCTTCACCTGGGCGCGGCGCAGGTCCAGCTGGCTGATCAGGTCCTGCAGCATCTCCACGGTCGCCGGCGGGCCGCGCATGACCACGGCGTTCAGCTCGGGCGAGGCCTGGACCGTGACCCCTTCCAGGGTGAAGCTGGCGGCGGGGCTCCTCGGCGCGGACGACGGCAGCGACGTGGCCGCGCCCTCGCCCGACGACGAGATCGCGCTGGCCGCCTGTGCCGCGACATCGCGGTTGTTGGCGCTCAGGCTCGCCAGCCCGGTATCCTGACGCAGCGAGCGGGCGACCGGATTGGTCGCCGACGGCTCGCCGCCCAGCAGGCCGCGCACGATCTCGGTGATGGATTCCGCGTCGGAGTTTCTCAGGCGCACGACCCGCGTCACGGGCGTGGCTCCGCCCGGCGTATCCAGCGCGGCCACGATCGACCGGGCCTGGGCCAGATCCGCCGCATCGCCGCGGATCAGCAGCACATTGGACCGCTCGTCCGCCGTCACGCGCGGCCCGCCGGCATCCGATCCCAGCAGGGCCCCGACCGACGTGGCCACCTCGCCCGCATTGGCGTAGCGCAGGGCGATGCTCTCGAAGCTGGACCCGCCGCCGCTGTCCAGCGTGGAGGCCAGCTGCTGAACGCGCCGGATGTTCTCGGCATAGTCGGTGACGACCACGCCGTTCGGCTCGGTGATCGGCTCGATCGCCCCGAACGACGAGACCAGCGGTCGCAGCGCCCGGACCGCCTGGTCGCTGGGCAGGTTTCGCAGGCGGATCAGCCGGGTGATGATCTGCTGGTTCGACACGGCCGCGCCCGTCTCGGACGCCCCGCTCTGCACCACCGTGGCCTGGGGCACGATGCGCCAGACGTTGCCGCTGCGCACGGCGGCGAAGCCCGAGGTCCGCAGGACCGACAGGAACAGTTCCCACACCCCGTTGCGGCTCAGGGGCTCGGCCGAGACGACATTGACCTGACCCTGGACCTGGGGGTCAAGAACCAGGGTCCGGCCGGTGATGCGCGACACCTGTTCGGCGACATCCTTGATGTCCGCCCCGCGCATGTTGATGACCACGTCCTGCATGGCGACCGGCGGCGGCGCGCCGGTCTGCCCCCCCGTCGTGGCGGCCATCGAGACGGGGGCCACGGGTCCGGCGACCATGGTCAGGGCCAGGAAGCTCGTGGTGGACAGGCGGAGTAACTTGGTCACGCCGGGCTCCTAGCGAAGGGGAAAGTTGAGGGTCAGGCGACGACCGCCGCGGACGACGACGACGCTCGCCTGACCGGCCTCGCGCGCGCGGTTGATCAGCGTCTGGTCGTTGGCGGCATCGCCGACGGGCTGGCCGTTCAGGGTCTCGATCACGTCGCCGGGCTGCAGACCGAACCGGCGCAGTTCGGCCGAGGGATTGGCGCCGATGCGGTAGCCCTGGGCGCTGGCCGTGGCCCCCAGCGCGGCGGCGGTCTGGCCCACATTGGGCGCAGGCGCGCTGGCGGCGGGCGCGCGCGGCGCAGCGGCACTGGCTGCCGCCGCGGCTGATGCGATCGGCGACGCACTGGCCAGCACGGCCTGGGCCTGGGGCGACAGCGGGGTCGGGCCGACTGGCGCGACCGTGATCCCGGCCCCGGGCGCCGGAGCCCCCTCCACCGGCGCGGCCAGGACCGCCACGGGGAAGTCCAGACGTTCGCGGGTCTCCCCGACCTTCAGGATCACATGGTCGACGCCGATGGCCTCGATCACGGCATTCCCGGTAGGCGACTGGCCGACGCCATAGATGGCCGCCGGTCCGTCCCCGAGCGCGATCAGGGCCGTCGAGGCGCCGGGCGGGAACGCCATCAGGACGCCCTTCAGCACCAGCCCCAGGCTGGAGGCCGGCAGGCCGCCGACGAGGGTCGCGCCGCCCCCGAACGGGGCCAGGCCGACGATCCGCGCGACGTCGTTGTCCGCCCCGCCCGCCTGTGCCCCCAGGGGCGGCAGGGTCTCGGCCACGGCCACCTCGGATCGCCCGTCGTCCCAGCCGGTCAGCCGCCAGGTCAGGCCGGCCAGGGCCATGGCCAGCGATCCCACGACCACGACACTGACGACCCTCAGCGCGATCTCGTCCCTGCGTTCGGGGCTCATGACGCCAGTCCCGACAGGCGATCCACGAAGCCGGACAGCCGCACCATGTCCTGCGACGTGCCGGCGGGCCCCACCGCGACGTCGACCGCCACCAGATCGGGATCGTCCGTGGCCCGGCGCGCCACGCGCACCGCCCAGTCGCGATCCATCATCCGCACCGTGGACACGTCGGGCGATACCGCGGTGCCTTCCAGATTCAGCTCGACCAGACGGTTCTCGGCCACCCACTGGGCGACGACCCGCTGTTCCAGCCCGCGCACGCCGTCCACATGGCTCTGGGTCGCCCGGGTCAGGCCCACGGTCGCGATGGCCAGGATGAACAGCGCCACCAGCGCCTCCATCAGGGAATAGCCGTCCCGTCTCATGCCGCCGCGTCCGCCGCCACCGGCGTCGCCACCGCGTTCAGTCCGTCGAATTCCACACGCCAGCGCCGGTCGCCCTTGGCCAGGCCGAACGCCGCCACGGGCTGGGCTCCATCGGGATCGATCGTCACGGGCGAAGTTACGCCCAGACCGATCATCCGGACGCCGTCCGGCAGCGCGTGCCGCTCGGCCAGGGCGTCGACGACCCGGTCCGCCTGGCCCTCGTCCCGCACGAATCCATAGCCTTCCGCATCGAAGGCGAGCTGCAGCGGCCGCCGCGTCGTCAGCACCTCGTCGGACGCCAGCCGCAGCCGGTCGGCGAGCCGGTTGGCCTCGCTCTCGACGCCCAGCCCCCGGTCCCCCAGGCCCACGCCCAGCGTGACCACGCCCGCCATCACGCCGACGATGGCCAGCACGACCAGGATCTCGACCAGCGTCATCCCCGACCGGTGCGTCTTGCGTGCACGCCCGATGTGTCCCCCGACACGGCTCATCAGCGCGTCTTGTCGCTCAGGTCGGCGTCGAGGGCCTCGCCGCCCTCCTTGCCGTCCTTGCCGTAGGACAGCAGGTCATAGGCACCGCCCGTGCCCGGGCTTCGATAGATGTAGGCCTTGCCCCAGGGATCGGTCGGGACCTCCGGCAGGTAGCCGTCGGCCGCGTAGGACAGCGGCTCGGGCGGCGCGGTCGGGCGCGTCACCAGCGCCTGCAGCCCTTGATCCGTGGTCGGATAGTCGCCGTTGTCGAGCCGGTAGACCCGCAGGGCCGTGGCGATCGTCTTCAGGTCCGTCTTGGCCACGGTCACACGCGCCTGGTCCGGGCGGCCGATCACATTGGGCACGATCAGGACGGCCACGACCGCGATGATGGCCAGCACCACGATCATCTCGACCAGCGTCAGTCCAGCGCGATGCGAGCGGGCTCGGCGGGCTGTATTGTGACGCTTCGGCAAAGTCATCATGACACTTTTTCTCTTAAGCGCAGGCAGTGGCGACAGGCGGTTTTTGGCTGCTATAGACCGGGGTGCGCCTTGCAGCCACGCCATTCTACAGAGTTCCCCCGATGCTCGGTCGACCCGTCCGTTCGAACCTTCCGAGTCGAGGCTTATGGCGCATTGTCGATGACAGAATCTTGGCAGTGGACAGAACTTATTCCGGACCCACCACGGTTCTGGTGCCGTCCGAAGACGTCCTGACCGTCGCCGTCGACCTGCCCTTCGCCACCCGAGCCCAGCGCCTGTCCGCCCTGCCGTTCGCGCTGGAAGACGCCGTCGCCGAACCGCTGGCGACCCTGCATTTCGCGCTCGGCACCGAGGTCGCGCCGCGCCGCCATATCGCCGGCGTCGTCCGCCACGCCCGGATACAGGGCTGGATCGCCCTGCTGACCGAGGCCGACCTCGACCCCGCCATCCTGATGCCGGACGCCCTGACCCTGCCGATGCCGCCCCAGGGCGTCTGGGTCGTCCGTGTCGAGGGCGGGCGCTGCCTCGTGCGGACCGACACCGGGGCCGGCTTCGCCCTGCCCCTGTCGGCCCTGGACGGGGCCTGGACCGCCGCCGGTCGGCCGCGCCTGATTCCGCTCGGCGACGCCCTGCCCGCCACCTTCGCCGAGGCGGTCGGGTCGGAGACCCTCCACCTCGGAACCATGGGCGAACCGGTCGTCGTCCTGCCGCCCCTGGACCTTCGCCAGGGCCCCTATGCCGCCACCCGCGCGACGTCGGCCTCGGCCCTCCGGACCCTGGCGCTCGTCGCCGGCGTCGGCGTCGTCGCCCACATCGCCCTGCTCGGCCTCGACACCTTCCTGCTCGACCGCATGGCCGACCGGAAGGAGGCCGAAGCGCGCACCGTTCTGCAGGCCGTCGCGCCCGCGACCACCCCCGACGAGGACATCGTCGCCGCCGCCGACCGCATCGTGCCCGGCGCGGGGTCCGGCGTCCGGCCCTTCACCCGCCTGCTGGCCCAGACGTCCGGTGCCCTGCCCGGGGCCGGGGCCGTGGCCTTCAACAGCGCCACCTACGCCCCCGGCAGCCTCGACATGGGCGTGGTGGTCTCCGACGCCGCCACCCTGGACCGCGCGGTCCAGGCGCTGACCGCCTCGGGCCTGACCGCCAGCGGCGCGCCGTCCGGCGTCGACGCCTCGTCCGCCACCAACGGCCTGAACGCGACCCTGAAGGTCACGACGGGAGCCGCCGGATGAAGGCCCCCGTCCTCCCGAATCGCGCCTCGCCCGCGCTCGACGCCGCCACCGCCTGGTACGCCGGCCGGTCCCGCCGCGAGCAGGTGCTGCTCGCCGTGCTGGGCGGCTTCCTGACCGTCGCCGTCCTGTGGCTGGGGATCCTGCAGCCCCTGCTGGACGCCCGCGCCACCGCCATCGGCCGCATCGCCGCCTATGAAACCGTCATGGTCCGGGTCCGCACCGCGGGGCCCGTCGGGGCCACCGCCGCCGGCCTGTCCGGCCCGCTGGAAACCGCCATCCCCGCCCAGGCCGCCACCTTCGGCATCATCCCCGCCAGCGTGACGCCCGACGGCGACGCCGCCACGGTGACGGTGACCGAGGCCCGCTACGACAGCGTCGTGCCGTGGCTCGCCGGTCTCGAAGCCTCGGGGGCCACCCTGTCGTCCGTCCGCATCGACCGGGGCAGCCAGCCGGGCGTCGTCAACGTATCTGTGCGCGTCCAGCCATGAGCCTCGCCGAAGACACCGCCGCCGCCCCCGCCACCCTCGCCTACGGCTTCGCCCGGCGGCGCGGAGCCATGATCCTGCGGGGCGGCGATCGGCCCGTCTGCCTGCACCGCCGCAGCGCCACGCTCGAGACCCTGCTGGAGGTCCGCCGCGTCAACGGTGGGGACATCGCCTTCGAGGCCGTGGACGACGACCGCTTCGACGCCGTCCTGCGCGAACAGACCGGCAGCGAGGCCGCCCCCGCGGCCGACTATGCCGCCTCGGAGGACGATCTGGCCGCCCTGGCCGAGGACGCCGCCGCCGTCGACGATCTGCTCGACAGCCGGGACGACGCCCCCGTGGTGCGCCTGATCAACGCCCTCCTGCTCCAGGCCATCCGCGACGGCGCCTCCGACATCCATATCGAGGCCGAGGAAAAGCGGCTGATCGTGCGCTTCCGCATCGACGGCGTCCTGCGCGAGGTGCTCGAGCCCGCCCGCGCCCTGGCTCCCCTGCTGGTCAGCCGCATCAAGGTCATGGCCCGCCTCGACATCGCCGAGAAGCGCGTCCCCCACGACGGCCGCGTCACCCTGCGCATCGGCGGTCTGGACGTCGACGTCCGCGTCTCGACCATCCCGTCCCAGCACGGCGAGCGGGTGGTGCTGCGCCTGCTCGACCGCGGCTCGACCAGTCTGGATCTCGCCCAGCTGGGCATGAGCGACCGCGACCTCGACACCTTCGAGCGGATGATCACCCGTCCGCACGGGGTGATCCTGGTCACCGGCCCGACCGGCTCGGGCAAGACCACCACCCTCTATTCGGCCCTGACCCGCCTGAACGACCGCCGCCGCAACATCATGACGGTCGAGGATCCGATCGAATACGCGCTGGATGGCATCGGCCAGATGCAGGTCAACGCCCGCATCGACCTCACCTTCGCCCGGGGCCTCCGCGCCATCCTGCGCCAGGACCCCGACGTCATCATGGTCGGCGAGATCCGGGACCACGAGACCGCCGAGGTCGCCGTCCGCGCCTCCATGACCGGTCACCTGATGCTGTCGACCCTGCACACCAATACGGCCGTCGGCAGCGTCACCCGGCTGATCGACATGGGCGTCGAACGCTATCTGCTGGCCCCCATGCTGTCGGGCCTGATCGCCCAGCGTCTGGTCCGCCGCCTCTGCCCCCACTGCAAGGCCCCCTCCGAGGCCACCCAGGCCGACAGCGAGATGACCGGCGGCGTGGTCCCGGTCGGCGCCCGCATCTTCCGCCCCGTCGGCTGCCCCGAATGCCGGGGCGAGGGCTACAAGGGTCGGCTGGGCGTCTATGAGGTCATCGAGATCGACGGCGAGATGCAGCAGGCCATCCATGACGGCGCGGCCGAGGCCGATCTGATCCGTCTGGCCCGCCAGCGCGGTCCCGGCCTGCTTGAGGACGGCGCCGCCAAGGCCCTCGACGGCGAGACCTCGGTCCAGGAAGTCGCCCGCGTGGTCCGGGAAGACGTCTGATGCCGGTCTATGCCTTCCAGGCGGTCGATGCCGAGGGCAAGGCCCACAGGGGCACGATCGAGGCCGCCTCGGATGTCGGCGCGCGCCAGCTGGTTCGCGACCGGGGCCTTCTGCCCACGGGGGTCGCCCTGGCCGGGGAACGCCGCAAGACGGACCTGTCCAAGGGCATCGTCATCTTCCAGCGGGGCATCAGTTCAAAGACCCTGTCAGCCGTCACCCGCCAGCTCTCGACCCTGATCGGTTCGGACATCCGCATCGAGGAGGCGCTGCGCATCGCCGCCCAGCAGACCGAGGGCCAGCCGATCGGCGTGGTGCTGACCGACGTCCGCGCCGCCATCCTGGAGGGCCGCAGCTTCGCCTCGGCCCTGGCCCGCCATCCCAAGGTCTTCCCCGAATTCTACCGCGCCTCGATCGCGGCGGGCGAACAGTCAGGCAAGCTGGCGACCGTCCTGGCCCACCTGACCGAGTTCGTCGGCAATCAGGAGAAGGCCCGCCGCAAGGTCCAGCTGGCCCTGCTCTACCCCGCCCTGCTGGCGGTCGTGTCGCTGCTGATGATCACCCTGATGATGGTCTATGTGGTGCCCGACATCGTGAAGGTGTTCGTCTCGCGCGGGGCCGAGCTGCCCTTCCTGACCCGCGCCCTGATCGCCCTGTCGGCCTTCGTCCAGGCCTTCGGCCTCTATGTGCTGATCGCCCTCGCCGTGGCCGGTCTCGCCTGGAACCGCTGGCTCGCCGTCCCGGCCAACAGCCGCCGCTTCGCCGAATTCCTGCTGAAGACCCCGCCCTTCCGCAGCTTCGTCCAGCATCTGAACGCGGCGCGGTTCGCGGGCTCGCTGGCGACTCTCGTCCGCTCCGACGTGCCACTGGTGGAGGCGCTGCAGGCCTCGGCCGCCGTCACCCCCAACCGCTACGCCCGCGAGCGCGCCTTCCTGGTCGCCGCCCGGGTGCGCGAAGGGGCCTCCCTGCGTCGGGCCATGGCGGAGGCTGATGTCTTTCCGCCCCTGCTGCTGGCCATCGTCGCCGCGGGCGAACAGTCGGGCAAGCTGGGCCACGGTCTGGAACGCGCGGCGCAGGATCTGGAGCAGGAGCTGGACAGCCTGGTCCAGGCCCTGGTGTCGCTGGTCGAACCCGGCGTCCTGCTGGTGATGGGCGGCATCGTGCTGCTGATGGTATTGGCCATCCTGATGCCGATCGTGAACCTCAACAACCTCGCCGGGCTGTGATCCGGAGCCGCTACAGCGTCGTGTCGATCGACATGGGCGCGCCGATCCCCGGCAGAAGTCCGACCCCGCCCGGCTCGACCGAGGCCGTCAGCGTGCCGTCCGCCTGGACCCGCGCCCTGAGTACCGGCTCGGTCCCGCCCGCCCGCGTGAAGACCACGTTCGATGCGCCCTCTTCCGCGCTCACCGTCCCGGTCAGGGCGGCGATCGGCGTCGCCGCGCCACCCGTCGCCGCGCACTCGCCCGGCCCGCTGAGGATCCGGCCGGCACCGGCCGGTGCCCCCTTCAGCGCTAGGCTTTCGACCTCCAGCCGCATGACGGGCGAACAGGCGAAGGGCAGACCCGGAGCCACGGCGTTCAGCATCCGCATCGACATCGTCCCCTCCAGATCGCGGATCAGAACGCGGCCCGGCCGCACCAGAACCTGCGTCGAGGCCTCGGTCTCCGGTCCGCGCAATGTGATCCGCTCGGCCGCCGACAGATGCAGGATCGAGGCGAAGGGCATCAGCGTCCATCCCGCGCCGAACCCGCCGGGCAGGGCGCGTTCGCCGGCCCAGACCGTGCCCACCGCCTGCCGCTCGCCGTTCGAGGATCGCGCCACGACGATCTCGGACGGGGCCATGGCGATCAGGCCCAGCGCATATGCCCCGACCGCCACGCCGGCCAGCACCACGCGCCAGCGGGTGACCCGGACCGTCAGGCGCTCGAACTGAAATGCGCCCCCTGCCCGGCCGTCATCGCCATCGCGTGTTCTCCAGACCTTCATCATGGGGCGTTCTCCGGCGTTCGTCGCCGCTTAGCACGAAGCGGGCACGGTCGCGCCAGGGTTTCACCCTCGTCGAGGTGCTGATCGCCATGGCGCTCTTCGCCCTGATCGGCATCGCCGGTTTCACCCTGCTGGACGGCGTCCTGCGCACCCAGGGCGCGACCGAGACCCGGCTGTCGCGCCTCGCCGAGATCCAGCGCGCCATGCTGGTGATCTCCACCGACCTCGACCAGGTCGCCAACTCCCTGGGCGGTTCCGGAGCGGCCCTGTCGCTGCAGAAGACCGACCTGTCGGGCGGCGTCGTCAACGTTCAGTACGACCTGACCGGCGATCGCCTGACCCGCACCCTGTCCGGCGCGTCCGGGTCCCGGACCCAGATCCTGCTAGAGAACGTCGCCTCCGTGCGCTGGACCTTCCATCGTCGGCGCGGCGACTGGCTGGACACCTGGCCCCAGCCTGTGACCGCCACGCCCGCCCCGCTCGCCCCGCCCGGCCCGACGACGCCGCCCTCGACCGTGTCGCAGGGCATCACCGCCATCGGCCTCGATATCGTCATGGCCGGTCTCGACGGACGTCCCGGCGCCACCTTGCGCCGCGTCGTCTCGGTGCCTCTGATGGAAGACGCCGCGTCTGCCCCGACGGTACCGGCCCAGCCCTGAACACAGGCCAAAAAAGAGGCCGGAGACGATCGCTCGTCCCCGGCCCAGGCATACGTTCAGGAGAGAACGATCCGTCTAGAAGGCGTAGCGCGCCCCGAAATAGTACTGGCGACCCGTATGGTTGTAGACCGAGGTCGACTGGCGATTGTCGTCGCCGACGTACTGGTGATTGTCCTCGTCGGTCAGGTTCAGACCTTCGAACGTCAGGGTGATCTGATCGGTCAGCTTGAACGAGGACGACACGTCGATGTTGAGCGTCTCGATCTTGCCCTCGACCAGATTGCCGTTCCGCCCCGGAACGTTCTGCAGATATTCGTCGCGATAGGCCGCCGAGATCCGCGCCGAGAAGCGGTCGTCGTCATAGTACAGCGTGCCGTTGTAGGCGGCCGGCGACAGGTTGATCAGGTCGTTGGTGACGAAGGTCGAGCACACCGCGTCGTTGCAATAGTCGATCTCGCTCTCGACGTGGGTGTAGTTCGCCTGCACGCCCAGATACTGCAGGAAGCCCGGCAGGAAGGTGAACGGCTGCTGGTAGCTGATCTCGAAGCCCTTCAGCGGCCCGCCTTCGGTGTTCACCGCGCTGGTCAGCTGGAACACGGTCGAACCCGAGCAGGTGGTGGTGCAGAACGCGGGATCGAACGCCGTCGGGTTCAGCGCCGTCAGGGCCGTATAGGGCAGGTCCTGGCGGATGATCTGGATGTAGGTGTCGATGTCCTTGTAGAAATAGGCGAACGAAATCAGCGCTTCGTCCGTGAAGTACCATTCCACGCTCAGGTCGTAGGTCTTGGCGCGGAAGGGCTCCAGATCGACGTTGCCGATGCTGGCGGTGAAGTTGGTCGCGGTCGACAGCGACGTGGTCGGCACCAGATAGTTGGTCCCGGCCAGGGTGTTGCCGATCTGCGGCCGCGCCATGACCTTGGCCGCCGCGAAGCGCACGATCAGGTCCTGCGCCGGCTCGATCGCCAGGTTCAGGGAGGGCAGCGTGTCCTCATAGGTGTTGGTGCCGCTGACCCGCGTCCCGCCCCCGGTGGAGGAGAAGCCCCGGGCATCCAGCTCGGTCCGCACCTGACGGACGCCGAAGTTGCCCCGGAACGGGACCCCCATCAACTCGGTGTTGAAGTCCGCCTGCGCATAGTAGGCGAAATCGTCTTCCCGGATCGTCCGGTTGCCGCCGCGCGCATTGCCGTTGGTCACGCCGGTCAGGGTGAAGTCCCCGCCCGCCACCCCGGTGTTGCAGTTGCAGTAGATGTTGAACAGGCTGGCCAGCGCGTTCAGGTCCGGACGCAGCCAGGACGTCGCATTGCCCGTGCCGCCGAGATCGTTGCCGAACCCGGTCAGGACGTTGGAAATGTTCGCCACGGTCGTGCCCGCCGGCAGGGCGGGAACGAGGGTCTCGTCCGTGCGCCGGAACTCATAGGAATCCGACTGGAACGACTTGCCGTTGACCCCGACCTTCAGCGTCAGCCAGTCGCGGACATCCCACTCCAGATCGCCGCTGATGGATTCGAAGGTGGTCGTCACGCCATTGGGGCGCAGCCGGATTTCGGAGCGCGGCAGGGTCGCCAGGGTCGTGCCCAGCGTGACGTCCCGCCATTGCCAGTTGGCCGGGCTGGCGACGTCGAACCCGTAGTTGAGGGTCGGCGTGTTCGGGTTGCCCCGGAAGTCGAAGCTGTAGCCCTGGATGTTCTGGCGATCGAGCGTGACCGTCGTCTGCACCGGGTTGGTGTATTCCGACAGCGCGCGACCGATGAAGAACTTGCCGCGCACCGTGTCCGAGAAGTCGTGTTCGGCGGTGAAGTTCACCTGGGTGAATTCGGTCGTCAGCTCGTCGAACCGCTGCTCCGAGCGGACGTCGACGTTGTCGAACACGCCATAGACCAGGGCCCCGTTCTCGACCGCAGCCTCGCGCACGGCGATCTGGGTCTGGCCGCCGGCGGCGGCGTTCCGGCTGAACGACAGCGACTCCAGGAAGTCTTCCTGACGGGTGGAGTCCAGCTTGGAATACAGGACATCCAGGCTCAGCACCGTCGCGTCGTCCGGCTTGAACTGGAAGGCCCCCGTGACGCCCAGGCGTTCCTGGTGGTGGGTCAGCCGGCCGTAGCGCGGCAGGCGCGGAATGAAGACGTTGGCCTGGTTGGCCGTGTTGTAGGCGGCGACGTTGGACGCCGTATTGGCCGGGCGCGCGACGCCGACGGCGCAGTTCGCGGCGGACGAGCCGTTGGCGGTGCTGTTGCCGGGGTTCTGGGGCGTGACGCCGACCGGGCTGCAGAAGCCGCCCGAGTTGGTCGAACCGGGGGCCGCGGCCGGGGCCCAGCGGACCGAGCTGAAGCCCTCCTCCCACAGGTCGCGCTCGGAATAGGCGGCCGAGATCAGCGCCCCGAACCGGCCGTCACCCCAGATGTTGGACAGCAGAACGGCCGCGCGCGGGTTGGTCGTTTCGGACAGATCGTTGTAACCGCCCTGTGCCGACGCCGCGAAGGTGAAGCCCTCGTCGTAGTCGAACGGACGCACCGCCTGCAGGTCGATGGTGGCGCCCAGCGAGCCTTCTTCGGTCTCTGCCGCGGCCGTCTTGCGCACCGTGATCGAGTTGAACAGCTCGGAGGCGAAGACGTTGAAGTCGAAGCCGCGCCCGCGGTTGGCCCCGCCCGAGGAGTCCGATCCGCCGGTGGTGGCCTGGGCCTCCATGCCGTTGATGCGCGTGCGGGTGAAGTCCGAGCTCAGGCCCCGCACCGTCAGGGAGCGGCCCTCGCCGGCGTCGCGGTCCAGCGAGACGCCCGGGATCCGCTGGATGGATTCGGCCAGGTTCAGGTCGGGGAAGTCGGCGATGTCCTCGGCGACGATGACGTCGACCACGCCCGCCTCGCGGCGCTTGATCCCGAGGGCGGCGTCCAGACTGGCGCGGAACCCGGTGACGACGATCTCGTCGACCTGGGTCTCCTCATCCTGGGCCGGGGCCGTCTGGGCCGAGGCCGCGCCGACGCTCAGCGTCAGGGCGATGGCCAGGGCCGAAGTGCCGGCCACGAGGCCGTTTCGATAGGCGCGCGTGCGCCCTCCAGGTGCGTAAAACATAATGCCTCCTCCCAAGGTCAATGTGGTCGCCGACGCTTTCGCCGGTCTGTCTTTTGATGTCGCCACTGTCTTGCCAGCGCGATTGACACCGGTATCATTTGCGCGCGAAACGCGTCGTGACACCGGTATCAATGCGAGCCTAACCCCATGATGCACATTCTTGCAAGCCGTATCCTGTCGGCCGGTCTGGGCATCGCCGCCGTGTCGGGCATGGCCGCCTGCGCCCACGCACGTCCCTCCCCGCTGCCGGAAGACGCCGGCGTCGTGGCCTTTCCCGGCGCTGAAGGCGCGGGTCGGGTATCGCTGGGTGGGCGCGGCGGGATAGTCGTGCGCGTCACCAATCTCGACGATTCGGGACCCGGCAGCCTGCGCGCCGCGGTGGAGACCGAGGGCCCGCGCACGGTCGTCTTCGACATCGGCGGCACCATCCACCTGCTGACGCCCCTGCGCATCCGCGAGCCGCGCCTCACCCTCGCGGGCCAGACCGCGCCGGGCGGCGGCATCACCCTGCGCGGCCAGCCGCTGCTGATCTCGGCCGACGACGTCGTCGTCCGCTATATCCGTTCACGCCTCGGCGACGCCGACCGGGTCGAGACCGACGCCGTCACCATCGACCGGGGCAGTCGCATCATCCTCGACCACGTCTCGGCCTCCTGGTCGGTGGACGAGACCCTTTCGATCGGCAGCCGGGACCGCGTGATCGACGCCGTCACCGTCCAGTGGTCGATCATCGCCGAGAGCCTGAACCTGTCGGCCCATTCCAAGGGCGACCACGGCTACGGCTCGCTGGTGCGCGGCAATCGCGGGGCTCACTTCACCTTCCACCACAACCTGTGGGCCAGCCACCGGGCGCGCATGCCCCGCCCCGGCAACTATCTGACCCCCGACGTCGACCCCGTCGGCCCCCGGTTCGAGTTCACCAACAACGTCTTCTACAACTGGGGCCAGGGCCACGCGGGCTACAACTCCGACAGGGACCCGGCGACCGTCTCGACCTATGCCTTCGTCGCCAACGCCTACCGCCGGGGCCCGGACTCGACCGGGGCGGTCATCTTCGAGGAAGAGAGCACCGCCGCCCACGCCTGGTTCGACGCCAACAGCATCGGCGGCGTCGTCCCTTCCGATCCCTGGGCGCCCGTCACCGGCGACGACACCCCCGGCTACCGGTTGGCCGCCCTGCCCGACTGGGCCACCCCCGCCACCGAAACCGCCGAACAGGCCTGGGCGTCTGTCCTCGCCTCCGCCGGAGCCTCCCGGGTCCGCGACGCCGTCGACACCCGCGTGGTCGCGGGCGTGGCCGCCGGCACGGGCCGCATCATCAACAGCCAGACCGACGTCGGCGGCTGGCCCGACCTCGCCCCCGGCACCCCCTGGATCGACACGGACGGCGACGGCATGCCCGACGACTGGGAGGCCGACCACGGCCACGACGCGCGCGTCGCCGACGGCGCGGCCGACCGCGACGGCGACGGGTACACGAACCTCGAGGACTGGCTGAACAGCCTGGCGGGCTAGCGCCCGGCCGCTTCCGGATCCCCGTCCCGGAACCGCCACTTCATGCCCAGCACACCCGCGGCCATCAGCAGGGCGCAGGCATTGGCGATCGTCACCGGCCAGGCCTCGGTCAGGACGCCATAGACCACCCACAGGATGAAACAGGTCACCGTCAGCGCATAGGTCCGCAGCGACACCGACGAGGCGTCCCGCTCCTTCCAGATCTTGATCATCTGCGGCGCGAAGCTGGTGATCGAGCACAGGGCCGCGGCGGTGCCGAAGGCGGTGGCGATCCAGTCGCTCATGTCGAGGCCTTGCGACGCGCGCGGGCGGCGGGCTTGCGTTCGGCGGCGGGGGTCGCCGCCCTCGGCTGGGCCGCCTCCACGTCCTCGGCCCGGACGGCGGGCCGGCCCTTGATGGCCCGCGCGGGCTTGCCGGCATGGACTTCCTGGGCCCGGTGCTCGACCTCCTCCAGGATCTTGTCCAGCTCGCGCTCGGTCAGATGCTCGATGCCGATGAACCGCGCATCGGCCCGCTTCACCGCATAGACCAGCTCGTCCAGCTTGGCCTGCATGGCCGCCCCGTCGCGGTTCTGGGTGTTCTGGATCAGGAACACCATCAGGAAGGTGATGATGGTCGTGCCGGTGTTGATGACCAGCTGCCAGGTCTCGCTGAAGCCGAAGATCGGCCCGGTCACCGCCCAGAGCAGCACGATCATCAGACAGGCGATGAAGGTCCACGGCTTGCCCGCGATCTTGGCGGTCAGGGTGGCGAACCGGATGAACAGTCTTTCCATGGCGTCCCAACTGTACCGCTTGGCGAAGGTTCCTGGGTCGCCGTCCCGACTTAGCGGACGTGGGGGGCCAGCAGCGGCGCCAGGTCCGGCAGGTCGTCGGCCGACCGCGCGAAGGTCGGTGGCCGGATCGCCCGGGTCGCCTGCTCATAGGCATAGCCCAGCGACAGGATCCGCGCGTCGTCCCACTTCGTCCCGATAAAGCTGATCCCGACCGGCAGGCCCTGAACGAAGCCCATCGGCACGGTCAGGTGTGGATAGCCCGCCACCGCCGGCAGGGTTGAGGCCGCGCCCAGATAGTGGTCGCCGTTGACCGCGTCGATCGACCAGGCCGGCCCCACCGTCGGCGCGACCAGGGCGACCACATTGTTCTCGGCCAGCATCCGGTCGATGCCCTCGACGCCCGCCAGCCGCAGCGAGGTCTCGCGCGCGGCGATGTATTCGGGCGTCTCCAGCCCCGTCGTCGCCTCGGCCAGCACGAACGTCTCCTGCCCGAACAGCCCCATCTCGCGCGGCGTTGCCGCGTTGAAGGCGATGACGTCGGCCAGCGTCCGCGTCTTCACCTGGCCGGCGTCGGTCGAGGCCAGATAGGCGTTCAGGTCAGCCTTCAGCTCATAGTGCAGCACCGTCGTCTCGGCCGCCCCGATGGCCTCCATGTCGGGCCCTTCGGTGATCTCGACCAGCACCGCGCCCGCGTCGCGCAGCGCCTGCAGGTTCTCTTCGAACACCCGGTCCGTCCCGGCTGAATAGCCCGTCAGGAACCGCGCCACCCCGATCCGGGTCCCGCGCAGCGAGCCGGCGTCCAGCGCCGCCCGGAAATCGACCTTGCGCGCATCCGCCTCAGCCGTCGCGGGGTCGGCCGGGTCGGTCCCCGCGATGACCGACAGCACGATGGCCGCGTCCTCGACCGAGCGGGTCATCGGCCCGGCGGTGTCCTGCGAATGGCTGATCGGCACGATATGGGTCCGCGACACCATCCCGACCGTGGGCTTGAAGCCGACGATGCCGTTGATGGCCGCCGGACATACGATCGACCCGTCCGTCTCCGTCCCGATGGCCGCCGGCGCCAGCCCCGCCGCCACCGCCGCGCCGCTGCCCGACGACGAGCCGCAGGTGTTGCGATCCAGCACGTGCGGATTGCGTGTCTGTCCCCCGACCCCGCTCCATCCGGAGACGGAGGCCGACGAGCGGATGTTGGCCCATTCCGACAGATTGGTCTTGCCGAGGATCACGGCCCCGGCCGCGCGCAGGCGGGCGACCAGCGGCGCGTCCCGCCCGGGGGCGTTGTCGAGCAGCGCCAGAGACCCGGCCGTGGTCGGCATATCGCGCGTTTCGATGTTGTCCTTCAGCAGGATGGGCAGGCCGGTGATGCCATCGGCCGAGGTCCAATTGGTTTCGCCCGCGTCCTCGACCCAGGCCACGACGCTGTTGATCGTCTCGCGATCCCGCTGCGCCCACTGCAAGCCGTATCCCTCGGGCTGCGACTGGGCCTGGGCGACGCCGCCCGAGATCAGGGCCGCCAGCACGGTCACGACGCTCACCCCCTTCCGTGCACCCCGGCGAAGGCCGGGGTCCAGATCGCGGGCCCGGTGCTGGCCGAAGAGGGACATCGTCATGGCGTCAAACATCCGGTCTGGATCTGCATCCCGGCCTGCGCCGGGATGCACGGGGGAAAGGACTAGCGGGCCGACCGCGACCCGATCGTCCGGTCGAAGAAGTCCAGATACGTCCGCCACTGCTGCAGCTGGCGCTCATTGCCCCGCACCCCGTGGCGCTGGCCCGGATACAGCATCAGCTCGAACGGAATGGACTTGGCCTGAAGCGCGTCGATGACCCGGGTCGAGTTCTCCAGGATCACATTGTCATCCGCCATCCCGTGCATCAGCAGCATCCGGCCGGTCAGGTTGTCCAGGCGCGGGATGGCGTCCGAGGCGGCATAGCCTTCGGCATTGGCTTCCGGCGTCGACATGAACCGCTCGGTGTAGTGGGTGTCGTACAGGCTCCACTCGGTCGGCGGGGCTCCGACGGCCGCGGCCGCCAGTCCCATGTCCGGCTCGGTCAGGGCCATCAGGCTCATGAACCCGCCATAGGACCAGCCCATCATCCCGATCCGCGCGTCGTCCACATAGGGCAACGTTCTCAGATAGTTGGCCGCCAGGACCTGATCCTCGATCTCCGGCTGCCCCATCTTCAGATGCAGCGCCTGCTTGAATCGGGCCGAGCGATAGCCCTCGCCCCGGTTGTCGAGGCGGAAGACGATATAGCCGGCTTCGGTCAACAGTTGATTGGTCGCCGACTGCCAGCCCGCGCGCACGCCGCCCGCCGACGGCCCGCCGTACACCTGCATGATGACCGGATAGGTCTTGGTGGGATCGAAGCCATAGGGCTTGGTCATCATCCACTGCAGGGTCTCGCCGTGGCTCTCCAGCGTCCCGAACTCCGGGTCCATCCGCCGCTCGCGGTAGGGCCAGAAGGGATGGGTCTCGTCGAGTTTGTTCTCCTCGATCCAGCGCACGAACGTCCCGTCGGCGCGGTACAGCGCGGTCTGCGGCGGCGTGTCGACGTCGGAATAGGTGGTCACATAGGCCGTGGCCGTGTCGTTCAGGTTGAACGATCCGCTCGTTTCGGTCACCGCGACCGGCGCGCCGCCCGTCAGGGCCACGGTGAACAGCCGCCGCTCCAGCGGGGCCTCGGCGCCGTCACGCATCGAGGCGGAGAAGAAGACCTGACCGGTGTCCTCGTTGACGCCGTCCAGCGTCTGGACCGGCCAGTCGCCCTCGGTCAGGGCCCGCACCTTCTGGCCTGCCGCATTGTACAGATACAGGTGCCGCCAGCCGGTGCTCTCGTCCGACCAGATGAAGCCCCCGTCCTTCAGGGGCTTGAAGTCGTCGGTCAGCTCGACCCAGGCCCGCGACGTCTGGCTGGCGATCACGCGCGACGCCCCGGTCGTCGGATCGACGCTCAGCAGGTCCAGACGCTTCTGGTCCCGGCTCTGGCGCTGGACGTAAAGCGTGCGACCGTCCTGCGACCAGTTCACGCGCGCCAGATAGATGTCGGTGTTGTCGCCCAGATCGACCTTGACCCGCCGGGCCGCCGTCACGTCCTGAACATACAGTTCCACCACCGCATTGGGCCGGCCGGCGCGGGGATAGCGCTGCTCGACCACGCTGGCCCCGCCGCCGGTGATGTCCAGCCGGGGCACGATGTCCACGGTCGACTCATCGGTCCGCTGCACGGCGATGAAACGCTCGTCCGGGCTCCACCAGTATCCGGTGTCGCGATCCATCTCCTCCTGGGCGATGAACTCGGCGGTGGCCCAGGTGATCAGGCCCTCGCCTTCCGTCGTCAGGGGCGTCTCGTCCCCCGTCGCCAGATTGACGACGAACAGGTCCTGGTCGCGCACGAAGGAGACATAGTTGCCTCGGGGGCTGACCTTGGCGTCGATCTCGTCGGCCGAAGTCTCGGTCAGCCGGCGGATCTGGCCCCCTTCCCGGCTGGCCAGGAAGATGTCGCCTTCCAGCGGCGCGAGGATGTAGCGACCCTGCTCGTCCCACGAATATTCGACCACGCCGCGTTGGCTGATCCGCATCCGCTCGCGCCGGGCCTTCTCGGCCTCCGACAGCTCGCCCGCGTCGGGCACCAGCGCCCGCGCGTCGATCAGCTTGAACGGCTCGCCCGCCCCCGTCGGCGCGGCCCACAGGTCCAGCACCGAGACGTCGTCCGGCCGCGCCCTGAGGAAGGCGACCAGTTCCCCGTCGGGCGACAGGCTGACGCCCTGGGCCACCGGGCCGTTCAGGCCGGGGTTGGAGAACACCCGCTCCGGCGTCAGCACGGCAGGATCCGGCGTTTGAGCGAGCGCCGATCCGGCGATCAGGGCGAGGGCGGAGACAAGAAGGACTGTGCGCATGGGCGCGGACGCTAGAGAATGATTTTGCCGCCGTCACTCCCCCTTCCCTCTCCCAGAGGGAGAGGGCTTGAGGCCCGCAGAGCGCAGCGATGCGCCTTGGCCGAAAGGGTGAGGGGTTATGCTCTCACCGGTTCGCACCGTACCCCCTCACCCTTTCGCGCAAAGTCCGATCGCCTGACGGCTCCCGGGCGCTCAAGCCCTCTCCCTCTGGGAGAGGGAAGATGTCGCGCCGTCTTTCCCGATCCGCCCCATCCGCTTAATACAAACCCCGATGACCGACACCGCCCTCGCCCCGCCGCCGCCGAAGCCCTCGGCCTTCCATGAGCTGGAGGTGCTGTCCGTCCAGCGCTGGACCGACGGCCTGTTCAGCTTCCGCATCGCCCGCCCCGACGACTTTCGCTTCCGTTCCGGCGAGTTCGTGATGATCGGCCTGCCGGGCGAGGACGGCGGCAAGCCGATCCTGCGCGCCTATTCCATCGCCAGTCCCTGCTGGGACGAGGAGCTGGAGTTCCTGTCCATCGCCGTCCCGGACGGCCCCCTGACCTCGCGGCTGGTGAAGATCCAGCCCGGCGACACCGTTCTGATGGGCAAGAAGCCGACCGGCACCTTGGTGCTCGACGCCCTGACCGGCGGCCAGACGCTGTGGCTGATCGGCACGGGCACGGGCCTCGCGCCCTGGCTCAGCGTCGCGCGGGATCCCGACACATACGCCCGCTTCGGCCGCGTCATCGTCTGCCATACGGTCCGCAACGTCGCCGACCTGGCCTACCGCGACTTCTTCACCTCCGGCATCCATGAGGATCCCCTGATCGGCGAAGAGGCGGCCGCGCAGCTGACCTATTATCCCACCGTGACCCGCGAGGCCTTCGATACGCCCGGCCGGATCACGGACCGCATCAAGTCCGGCGCGATCTTCGCCGATCTGGGCCTGCCCGCCGGGTTCTCGCCGGATCGCGACCGCGTGATGCTGTGCGGCTCCATGGCCATGATCAAGGAAACCGCCGAACTGCTCGAAGGCTTCGGCCTGAAGGAGGGCTCGAACGCAGAGCCCGGCGACTATGTTCTGGAGCGCGCCTTTGTCGGCTGACGGGCTGCATCACCCTCAGATCGTCGCCGTCGATGCCCGCGTCGACCCGGCCGCCTGCCGGTCGATGGTCGAGGTCCGTCAGGGCGTCGACGCCCTGGACCGTGCCCTCGTCGCCCTGCTGGCCGAGCGTCAGCGCTACATGGACGCCGCCGCCCGCATCAAGCCGGACCGCGGCGCCGTCCACGACGACGCGCGGATCGAGGACGTGGTCGCCAAGGTCCTCGCAAGCGCCGAGGCCCACCACCTGTCGCCCGCCATCGCCGAGCCCGTGTGGCGCACCCTGATCGACCGCAGCATCGCCCACGAGTTCAGCGTCTACGACCGCACGCGGAGCTGATCAGGAATTTATTCCTGACACACCCCTTGTCGTCGCGACCGGATGCCCCATGTCCCGCCATGGGTCTTTCACACGTTCAGACACCCGGCCGCCCCGCTGGCCTGAATTGCGCATAATCCGGCCGGGGTGCCACGCCGGCGCGGCTTAAGTGCTTGTTCTTCCACGGTCCGCGCCCGGCAATGGCACCCGTGGCACGGGTTTTTTCTGGCACCCCGGGGTGCCGTCAGCCCCTGAGCGATCGCATCATCAGCTCGTGCCGCCAGGCCGCGACATCGGCGAGCGCTTCATTCAGCGCGTCGCGAACGCGATCCAGTTTCGCCGGAGCAAGGTCCTTCTCCGCCGTTTCCGCCTCTGCGCAGGCCGCCGCCAGAGCCCCCGCGCCGATCCCGGCCGCCGCGCCCCGGATCGTGTGAACGGCGTCCTTCCAGCCCTCCTGACGGGCGTCCAGCATCGGCGACCACATCCCGGCCTGCTGGACGAACAGCCCCAGCACCTCCTCGGCCACCCCGTCGTCGCCGCCCGTCGTCCGGTCCAGCACCGAGAAGTCGACCGCCCCGGTCAGGTCGCGCCGCGACATCAGCCGGCCTGTTCGGGGTGCTTGGCCAGCCGCGCGTTCTTCGCCGACCACAGCAGATAGATCACCAGCCCGCCGATGTTCCAGTACAGGAAGTACAGTTGCGTCCGCGCCTGCAGGCTGAAGAAGAACACCAGACAGCCGACGACGGTGATCGCCCCGACCAGCCAGAACAGTGGGGCGCGGAACTTGCGCTCCCGGCCCGGGTCGCGCAGCCGCAGCACGATCAGGCAGACCCCGACCGCCGCGAACGCTGCCAGCGTCCCCGCATTGGCCAACGAGGCCAGTTCGTCCAGCCGCATGACCCCGGCCAGGGCCGCCACCACGATCGCCGTGAACACGGTCACCACTGCGGGCACGCCGCGGCTCGAGATCTTCGCCAGCGACGTGGGCAGCAGCCCGTCCCGCGCCATGCCCAGGAAGATCCGGCTCTGGCCGAACAGGAAGGCCAGCAGCACGGTCGGCAGGGCGATGACGGCCGAGGCCGCGATCCACTGCGCCGCCGTCCCCTGCCCCATCTCGCGCAGGATCAGCGCCAGGGGCTCGGGGCTCGCGGCGAAGCTGGCCACGGGCCGGGCCCCGATCGCGGCGGCCGCCACGACCAGATACAGGGCGGTGCAGATGACCATCGAGCCGACGATGCCGATGGCCAGGTCGCGCTCGGGCTTCTTGGTCTCCTCCGCCGCCGTCGAGATCGCGTCGAAACCGTAGAAGGCGAAGAAGATGATCGCCGCGGCCGCAATAACCCCGGTCTGGACCACCGGCTGACCCGTGATCGCCTCGGCGAACGGAAGCGAGGGCGAGCCGAAGCCATTGGGCATGAAGGGGGTGAAGTTGGCCGCGTCGAAGGCCGGAAGCGCGATGGCCACGAAGCCGATCAGGGCCGCGACCTTGATGACCACCAGCACGGCATTCAGCGTCGCGCTCTCGCGCGTGCCCAGCAGCAGCAGGCCGGTGACCAGGCCGATGATGGCCACCGCCGGCAGGTTGACCACGCCGCCCGCCACGTGGGGGCCGACCGTCAGGGCCGTCGGCAGATCGATGCCCAGCCCGGTCAGGAACCCGACGGCATAGCCCGACCAGCCCACCGCCACGGCGGAGACCACCAGGGAATACTCCAGGATCAGGCTCCACCCGACGACCCAGGCGATCACCTCGCCCAGCACCGCATAGGAATAGGCATAGGCGCTGCCCGCCTGCGGCATCATGGTCGACAGCTCGGCATAGGCCAGGGCCGCGCAGGCGCAGACCAGTCCCGCCAGGGCGAAGCTGATCATCACCGCCGGCCCCGCCAGCCCGGCCCCGACGCCGATCAGCGTCAGGATCCCGGTTCCGACGATCGCGCCGACGCCCAGCGCCAGCAGGTGCGGCCAGCTCAGCGTGGCCTTCAGCCGCGGGCCGTCCGAGGCCTGATGCAACGCATCGATCGACTTCCGCCGGTTCCAGAACGCCATGCCCGCTACTCCCCGTGCCCGTCCGGGCGAATCCATCGCGATGCTAGCGGCTCGCGACGGGATGCGGAACCGGCGGCGAAAGGCCTTGCATCTGCGAGCCGATCTCTCTATCTCGCCCGTTCGCCCGCGTCGTCCCAACACGATGCGAGCCTGTGGCAGACCGATTTCATCGTCCGCCACGACGAAATGGTACGGGTGATTAGCTCAGTTGGTAGAGCAGCTGACTCTTAATCAGCGGGTCGTAGGTTCGAACCCTACATCACCCACCATCGTCTCCAGGACCAACATTCCAGGCCCCGACGACCCGGCCCCTTGCCGGTTCGGGTCAGACGCTTGTTCTGTCGATGGCATTGGGGGGGGGGTTCTGGCGGAGACGGAGGGATTCGAACCCTCGGTACCCCTTACAGGGTACGACGATTTAGCAAACCGTTGCCTTCAGCCACTCGGCCACGTCTCCGGCAGGACGGCTCGATAGCGGAGGCCGGGCGAACGCGCAATCGGCGAAAACTCACCGACCCCTGTTAACGCGACATCCACGGCGCCTGTGCAGAATGGCCGCATGACCAATGCCCTGGATCTGGATCGCGCGAGAGGAGCGCATCGGCGGGATGCGTCGGGGTTGCAGACCCTGGCCGCGGACCCGATGACGGCCTCGACCGAAGGCGCGGCCCGTCGCGGCCCCTTTCGCCCCGGGGTCTGGCTGAACGCGCGCCAGAAAGGAGCCTCCCGCCTCGCGGTTCACTGGTTCCGCAGCGCCGATGTCGTCGTCGTCCTTTCCCTGACCGTGGCCATCGCCTGGGCCATCACACCGGGCGGTGTCCTCGCCATGCCGCTGTCGCGGGCCCTTCCGCTGGCGGCCGGCGCGTTCGTCATCCTGGGCCTGATGCGCTCGCTGGGGCTCTACCGCTTTGCGCGGGGCCAGCGGGTGCCGGTCCATCTGGCCGCCGTGTCCGCCGTGGCGTTGGGAGGCGGCCTCTGCGCCATCGCCCTGGAAGCGCTCCTGACGGGCACCAGTCCGGCGCTGACGGGCTACATCCTGTGGACCGCCCTGGTCACGATCGCGCTTTACGGCCTGCACCTCGGATGGAGCCAGGCGGTCGTCCGCTGGCGGGCGTCCGGCGCGCTCACCCCCAGCATCGTCCTGGTCGGGGCCACCCGACACGCGGAGCGGCTGATCCGCGACGCCCTGCAACGCCGCGACATCAATGTGCTGGGGGTCTTCGACGACCGGCTGGCGCGCTCGCCGGACAGCATCGAGGGCGTTCCCGTGCTGGGCGACGCCGAGGCGCTGATGACCCACCGGATGACTCCCTATGTGGACCGCATCGTCCTGGCCATCGACCCCAGGGCGGAGAAGCGGGTCCGGGAACTGACGTCACGGCTGTCGGCCCTGCCCAACGAGGTCACCCTGCTGGTGGACCCCATCGACGCGGGAGAACGCAACGCCGCGCTCGACCGGCTGGCCAGGGCTCCGCTGGCGTCGCTGGACGGTCCGATCGACGACGACCGTCGCGCCTTCAACAAGCGGATGCAGGATCTGATCATCGGTCTCCTGGCGCTCGTCGTGCTGTCGCCCGTCATGCTGCTGACGGCGCTCGCCATCCGGCTGGACAGCCCCGGCCCGATCTTTTTCCGGCAGCGCCGCCACGGCTTCAATCACGAGGAGATCGTGGTCTGGAAATTCCGCTCCATGCGGGCCGACGCCGCCGATGCGACCGCCAGCCGGCAGGTCACCACCGACGACGACCGCGTGACACGCGTCGGCCGCCTGATCCGGTCCACCAGCCTCGATGAACTGCCCCAGCTGCTGAACGTCCTGAAGGGCGAGATGTCGCTGGTCGGCCCCCGCCCCCACGCGATCGGCATGAAGACCGGAGCGGTCGAGAGCGCCCGCCTGGTCGCCGAATACGCCCATCGTCACCGCATGAAGCCCGGCATGACCGGCTGGGCCGCCATCAAGGGGTCGCGCGGGCCACTCCATTCCGCCGAGGACGTGCGCCGCCGGGTGCAGCTGGACGTCGAGTACATCGAGCGACAGTCGCTGTGGCTGGACCTCTGGATCATGGCCGTGACCGTGCCCGTCCTGCTGGGCGACCGCGCGGCCGTCCGTTGATCGGGGCCCGCTGATGTTCTGGCGCGGCGTCTGGGGCTATCTGCCCGCCAATATCGTCCAGGGCCTGGTCGGGTTCGGGGCGATCGTCGTCTTCACCCGGCTGCTGAGCCCGGAGGATTTCGGCCGTTACGCCATCGCCTTCTCCGTCATGACCCTGGTCCACGTCGGCACGTTCAGCTGGCTGGAAGCGTCGATGGCGCGGTTCTGGGCGGCCGAGCGGGACCAGGGTCTCGCCGACCATTTCACCACGCTCTACCGCACCATGGCGGTGATGACCGCAGCCGTCCTGCCGGTCGCAGCCCTGTTGCTGTGGCTGTCGCCGATCGGAGACGGTCTGAAGCTCGCCATCGGCGCGGGTCTGGTCGGCCTGCCGATCCGGTCTCTGGCCAAACTGGCGCAGGAGCGTTTCCGGGCGGCGGGCGAGGTCTCGAAATCGGCGGCCATGGACATCGGCGTGACCCTGGGCGGGTTTCTGATCGGGGCGACCTGCGCGCTGCTGGGTGTCGGCGCGGCCTCGCCCCTGATCGGCCTGGCCGTGGCCCCTCTGCTGGCCCTGCCCTTCGTCCTGCCGGGCGAGCTGAGGCAGGCGCGCGGCGGCGTCCACTACCGCGACCGGCTCTTCGGCTATGCCCGCTATGGCTATCCGATCGCGGCCGGGCTGGGCCTGTCGCTCATCATGGCCTCGACGGATCGCTTCCTGCTGGAGGTCTTCATGGGTCCGGCGGCGGTCGGGGCCTACCACGCGGGCTACAGCCTCTCCAGCCGCACACTCGACGTCCTGTTCATCTGGCTGGGCGCGGCGGGAACGCCCGCCCTCATCATGGCGTGGGAGCGGGGCAGCCGCGAGGCCTTCATGACCGCGGCCCGCGAACAGGCCTCGACCTTCATCCTGATCGGTCTGCCCGCAGCCGTCGGCGTGGCCCTGGTCGCCCGCCCCCTGGCGGATTTCATGATCGGCGAGGACCTGCGCAGCGTGGCCGCCTCGGTGACGCCATGGATCGCCCTGTCGGCCCTGCTGTCCGGCATGACCTCCTATTACCTCAGCCAGTCCTTCGTGCTCGGCCGGCGAACGGATCGGCTGCTGCTGACCCTGTGCATCCCGGCGGCCGCCAACGTCATCCTGAACCTGATTCTCGTGCCCCGCATGGGCGTGATGGGCGCGGCGCTGGCCACGACCACCAGCTTCGCTATCGGCGTGCTGGCCTCCATCGTGATGGGGCGCAGCATCATTGCCATGCCGATCCCGTGGACGACCTTGAGCCGATGCGCGCTGGCCTGCGGGGCCATGGCGGGCGTCGTCCTCCTGTTGCCGGCCTGGGGCGGTGTGCTGGAACTGGCCCTCAAGGCGACAGTCGGCGCGATCGTCTATGCCGCCGTCGTCATGACCCTGAACGCGGCGGGCGTGCGCGACCTGGCGACCCGCCTGATCATCGCGCGAACCGGCCGGAGCATGCCGATATGACCCGTCCCCCCTCGCCCGGATCTGTCCTGACCGACAACGCCCGCCGACAGGCGGCGCGACCCGCCGTCTCGGTGCTGATCCCCTTCCTTCGCGACGACCCGACCGAGCTGCTGGGCCTGCTGGACGAGGAGGCGGGCGCGCTGGACGGCGCGGTCGAGATCGTCCTGCTGGATGACGGCACCGGCGATGCCGAGCTGACCGCGCGGCTTCAGGCTGTGGTGCACGCCATGAGCCTGCCTGTCCGCCTGATCTCGCTGACAGTGAACGAAGGCCGCTCGCAGGGGCGCAACCGGCTGGCCGCCTCGGCGCGCGGCGGCAGCCTGCTGTTCCTCGACAGCGACATGCGGCCGGACCATCGCCGGTTCCTCTGGACCTGGGCCGATCTGGTGGCGCGGGAAGATCCGGCGGTGGCCTTTGGCGGCTTCTCCCTGCTCCAGGCCCCGACCGATGCCCGGTTCTCGGTCCACCGCGCCATGGCGACCCGCAGCGACTGCGTGCCCTATGGCGAACGCGCCCGCACGCCCGAGAAATACGTCTACACCTCCAACCTTCTGGTCCGCCGCGACGTGTTCGAGGCCGAAGCCTTCGATCCGGCCTTCACCGGCTGGGGCTGGGAGGATGTGGAATGGGCCATGCGCGTATCGCGCCGCTTCACCGTCGTCCACGTCGACAACCCGGCCACCCACATGGGCCTGGACACCGTGGAGGCCCTGGCCGGCAAGTACGAGCAGTCGGCCGGAAACTTCGCCCGCGTCGTCGCCCGCCATCCCGACATCGTCGGCACCTATCCCAGCTTCAAGGCCGCCAGACTGCTGAAACGGGTCCCGGCCCTGTCGCGGGTCCGCCCATGGATCAAGCAGGCCGCGGTCGCGGGCTGGATGCCAACGGGCGCGCGGGCCTTTTCGCTGCGCCTGTACCGCGCCGCCCTCTACGCCGAGGCTGTGTGATGCAGGACGTATCGGTGATCGTGCCGACCCTGCGACGCCCCGAAAGCCTGGAGCGGGCGTTGCGATCGCTGTTCGCGCAGACGGGGGTCGGCGACCATCTGGCCTCCATCGTCGTGGTCGACAACGATCCGGAGGGTACGGCGGCCGGGACCGTGTCGCGCCTGTCCCCTGCCAGCCCCTGCCCGCTGGTCTATCGGCACGAGCCACGTCCCGGCGTGGCCACGGCGCGCAACGCCGGGCTCGGCATGACCACGGCACCCCTGATCGCCTTTCTGGACGACGATGAGGCGGCCTCGCCCGGCTGGCTTTCGGCGCTTCTGGTCGCTCAGGCCACGACGGGCGCGGACGCCGTGTTCGGCCCGATTTCGGGGCGCGTGCCGGACGGCACCGGATGGGCGACCGCTCATCTGGAGCGCTTCTTCGGCCGCGAGGGCCCGACATCCACGGGGTTGATCAACCACAGCTACGGCTGCGGGAACTCCCTGCTGGTTCGGGCCACCGCCCTGCCCGGGATCGCCCCGTTCGACGCCCGCGCCGACCAGAGCGGGGGCGAGGACGACGCCCTGTTCGCTGCGCTTCGGGCGCGAGGCGGCCGCTTCGGCTGGGCCGCGGACGCCCTTGTCGAGGAGTTCGCACCCCCGCACCGGGCCACCATGCGATACGCCCTGTCCCGCGCCTTTGCCTATGGTCAGGGGCCCAGCCAGACGGCCGCCAAGGCCCGCGACTGGGCCGGTGTCGCCCGCTGGATGCTGATCGGCGCGGCGCAGGCCGGGGTCTGGGGCCTCGCGGCCATCGCCCTGACGGTCATCGCCCATCCCGCCCGACCCACGATGATGGACCGGACCGCGCGGGGCCTCGGGAAGGTGTTCTGGACCCGGGGGTTCGAACCGCAGTTCTACGGCTCCCGCGAACTGGCACGGCTGAACGGACTTACGGCGCGGGCGTAGTTTCGGCGTCCAGCAGGGCGATGGTCTCGCGGATGAAGACCGCGTGGGTGACCACCCCGATCTCAAGCGCGTCGTCGCCGACCCGCACCTCCTGGCTCAGCAGGCCGGCGATGAAGGCGGTCTCGGGCTCCGTCGTGCCGGGCCGTTTGCGCGCGCTGGGTGTCCAGAACACCGGCCCGCCCGAGTTGCCGGGAAAGACGGTGAAATCCAGCAGGAAAGTGGGAAAGGCGCTGACCGGCGACAGGGGATACGACGCGATCCGCCCCACCCTCAGGATCGGAAATCCCGCCCGGTTCGACGACAGGCCGCGCGGGAAGCCCAGCGACAGCAGTTCGTCGCCCGGCCCGACCTGCCAGGCATCGAAGGCATTCTCGTCCGCCAGCCAGCCGAGGGGAATGGCCGCGCGTGTAAAGGTTTCCGGGGCCGTAATCTCCATGACCGCGACGTCCTTGTCGCCATGCCGGGTCCAGAGGGGTCGGCCGGCGTCGTCGCGGATGATCAGAGGCTCCGGATCGAATCGCCAGGCCCCGTCCGGCAGGGCGACCCGCCAGCCGATCCGCGCCTCCGGATCCGGCATCGTCTCCAGCACGTGGGCGGCGGTGACCAGCACGATGCGGGGCGTGCCGTCGGGGCGCGGCGCCTGGATCAGGAACCCGGTGCCCACGGTACGGGTCGCCGGGCCGGACGGCTGATCCAGCTGCACCGTCGCGTCGATAAGGCCCACGGTCAGATCCCAGGCGGGGGCGGTCGCCGGCGGGGGCGCGTCCTGAACGGGTGGGGTCTGGATCATTCGGCGAGGTCTCCGGCTCGCGGCATTTGACGCGGGCGCTTCCCGTCGCACAAGCTGGTCTCCTGTCCTAAAGGGAAGCCCCGCATGAACCGTCGCCAGTTCGTCGCTACCACCGCAGCCTCCGCGCTGACGGCCGCCGCCTCCCCTGTTCTCGCCCGCCCGTCCGGAGTTTCGATGACCCTGCCCACGCCCCCCGTCGCCAAGAAGATCCCGGTGACCATCGAACAGCTGGGCCGGACCCGGACAGACGACTATCACTGGATGAAGGACGACAACTGGCAGGCGGTTCTGCGCGATCCGACGCTGATCAAGGCCGACGTCAGGGACCACCTGATCGCCGAGAACGCCTACCGCGAGGCCATGCTGGCCTCGACCCTGCCGCTGCAGACGCAGATGTTCGAGGAGATGAAGGGCCGCATCAAGGAGGACGATTCGTCGGTCCCTTCCCCCGACGGTCCGTGGGAGTACTACAGCCGGTTCGAGACGGGCATGCAGCATCCGCTGTTCTGTCGCCGTCCGCGCGGCGGGGGAGCCGAAACGATCCTGCTGGACGCCAACGCCCTGGCCGAGGGCAAAGCCTATTCGGAAGTGGCTTCCGTCGAGCACAGTCCCGACCACACCCTGTTTGCCTACGCCGAGGATGCGCAGGGCTCCGAGGTGCATCAGATCTACACCCGCGATCTGAACACCGGCGAACTGCTGCCCGACCCGATCCAGTCGTCGAACGGCAACTTCACGTTCAGCCCCTGCAGTTGCTACATCTTCTGGACCAACCGCGACGACAACGGACGCCCCGACAAGATCTATCGCCGTCCCGCGCGCGGCGGGGAGACCGTCCTGGTCTATGACGAGGCCGACGAAGGCATGTTCCTCGGCGTAGGACGCTCGTCGGACGACGCCTTCGTCGTCATCAGCGTCCAGAACCAGGAGACGTCCGAGGCCTGGGCGATCCCGAACGGTGCCCCGACCGCCATGCCGACCGTCCTGGCACCTCGCCGGGTCGGTATCCGCTACGACGCCGATCACTGGCCGGACGGCTGGGTGTTCCGCACCAACGACAACGACGCCGTCGATTTCAAGCTGATGCAGGCCCCGACGGGACAGCCGGCGCGCATCGCCTGGCGCGAGCTGGTGCCGCATCGCCCGGGCCGGTTCATCGAGGGCTTCGACCTGACCTCGGCGCACCTGGCCTGGCAGGAGCGCGCCGAGGCGAACACCACGATCATCATCCGGGACAAGGCGGGCGATGAGCACGCGATCGCTGCGGACGAACCGGCCTATGCCCTGTCGCTGGCGGGGGCGTCGGAGTTCGATACGACCGTCACCCGCTACACCTACAACTCACCCTCGACCCCGACCTCGACCTACGACTACGACATGGGCAGCAAGGCCCGGACGCTGATGAAGGTGCAGGAAATCCCGTCCGGCCACGATCCGGCCGGCTATGTTGTCGAGCGGCTGAACGCGCCGGCCCCCGACGGGCAGCTGGTCCCCGTGACCGTGCTGCGCCGGAAGACCACGCCGGTCGACGGGTCCGCTCCCCTGCTGCTCTACGGCTATGGATCCTACGGGATTCCCATGGCTGCCAGCTTCTCGACCGGGCGTCTGTCGCTGGTGGATCGCGGCTGGATCTATGCCATCGCCCACATCCGGGGCGGGTCGGACAAGGGCTGGGGCTGGTTCCTGGACGCCCGGAAGATGACCAAGAAGAACACCTTCACCGACTTCATCGCCTCGGCCGAACACCTGATCGCCAACCGCTATGCCAGCGCCGGCAGGATCGTGGCCCAAGGCGGATCGGCCGGCGGCCTGCTGATGGGAGCGGTCAACAACATGCGTCCGGACCTGTGGGCCGGCGTGATCGGCCAGGTGCCGTTCGTGGACGTGATCAACACCATGTCCGACACCTCCCTGCCCCTGACCCCGCCGGAGTGGCCCGAGTGGGGCAATCCGATCGAGGACCCCGCGGCCTACGACTACATGATGAGCTACAGCCCCTACGATCAGGTCGAGGCCAAGCCCTATCCGGCGATCCTGGCGACCGGCGGGCTTTCCGATCCGCGCGTCACCTACTGGGAGCCCCAGAAATGGGTCGCCAAGCTGCGTCCGGCGACGACCTCGGGCAATCCGGTCCTGCTGAAGATCAACATGCAGGCCGGTCACGGCGGGGCGTCGGGCCGGTTCGACTATCTGAAGGAAGTCGCTCACGACTATGCCTTCGCCGTGTGGGCCGTGGACCGGGGCTGGGAGACCGCGTGATCCGGGCGGCCACCCCGGCTGACCTGCCCGCCATCGCGGCGCTGTATGGCCGCGAGGTCCTGACCGGCACCGCGACCTTCGAACTGGATCCGCCCTCGGCGGCGGACATGACAACGCGGTTCGAGGCCGTGCGGGCCAAGGGTCTGCCGTGGCTCGTCGCCGAGATCGACGGAGCCTTCGCCGGCTATGCCTACGCCTCGCCGTTCCGGCCTCGCCCCGCCTATCGCTATGGCGTCGAGGGGTCGATCTATGTCGAGGAGGCGGCGCGCGGTCATGGCGTCGGGCGCGCCCTGCTGACGGCGCTGGTCGAACGGGTCCGCGCGATGGGTCTGCGCCACGTAATCGGGGCCATCAGCGACAGCGCGACCAGCGAGGCGTCGATCGCCCTGCATGAGCGGCTGGGCTTCCGTCGGGTCGGCACTTACGCCCAGGTCGGCTGGAAGTTCGATCGGTGGATCGACGTGCACCTGATGCAGCTGGACCTCCTGCCCGATGGCCAGCCGCCCACCACGCCGGGTCTCGACCTGGGCGGTGGTCTTGCTTGAGGCGAGATGCCATCGGGCCTAGACAGGCTCATGGCGACGGTTCGGACCCTGTTTATGCTTCTGGGCGCCTTGGGCGTCCTGCTCCTCGGCGCGACCTCACCGGTCCTGGCCGACACCGGTCCCGCGCCCTGTCACGAGACGGCCGCCATGGCGGGCATGGATCACGGCACACCGTCCTCCGCACCCGAACGCCCGATGAAGAGCATGGCCTGCTGTGTCGCCTGCATCGCCGCGCCCCATGTGACTCCGCCCCTGCGGTCGGTGGTCACCCTGCCCCGCGCGCGTCCGGTGGCGCTCGACCGCGCATTGCCGAACGGCCTGCTCACAGCACCAGAGACCGGCCCGCCCAAGGCCTGATCCTTTCGAACAGATTCGTCGGCGACCCGCTCGCCACCCCGAACTCTCTTTGCAAGGAGCCCTTGATGGCTGCCCGATCTCTCGCCGCGCTCAGCGCCGGCGCTTCCCTGCTCGCCTTCGCCCTGCCTGTGTTCGCGCAGGATCATGCCGGGCACACCATGCCGATCCCGCAGCCCGCGGCCACTCCGGCACAGACGCCCGTCTCTGCCGCCCCCCACGCCGGGCATGCGATGCCTGCGGCACGAGCTCCACAGACAGCCCCGTCACCGTCTTCGCATCAGGGCCACGACATGTCGGCGATGCAAGGGATGGATCACGCCATGAGCGGCATGCCCCCCGGCGACCACCCCATGACCAGTGCCCTCGGTCCCTGGCCCATAGGCCGGGATGCCTCGGGGACCAGCTGGCAGCCGGACGTGTCGGAGCACGCAGGGATCCACACGACGCAGGGCGGCTGGTCGTTCATGACCCACGCCCTGCTGAACCTGACCTATGACGGCCAGAACGGACCGCGCGGGGACGATCAGACCTTCGTGTCTGGAATGGTCATGACGTCGGCGCGCCGCGACTTCGACGATGGATCGACCCTGAACCTGCGGGCCATGGTCAGCCCCGATCCTCTCATGGGCAAGCGCGGCTATCCCCTGCTGCTGGCCGCCGGGGAGACTGCGGACGGCGTCGAGACCCTGATTGACCGCCAGCATCCCCACGACCTGTTCATGGAGCTGTCAGCCAGCTACGCGCGCCGCCTTTCGGACACCGACAGCGTCTTCGCCTACGTCGGTCTGCCGGGCGAGCCCGCCTTCGGGCCACCCGCCTTCATGCACCGCATGAGCGCGATGGATTCGCCCGAAGCGCCCATCACCCATCACTGGCTGGATTCGACCCACATCGTCTTCGGCGTGGCGACCCTGGGCTGGGTGCACGATGCCTTCAAGCTGGAGGCCTCGACGTTCAAGGGCCGCGAGCCCGACCAGGATCGCTACGATATTGAACGGCCGGAGTTCGACAGCTGGTCGGTGCGCGCTTCCTGGAACCCGTCGGCCGAATGGTCGCTGCAGGCCTCCTATGCCGATGTGACGTCGCCCGAACAGCTGTCGCCTGGAGAGGACGACACGAAGTGGTCCGCCAGCGCCATCCACACCCGCCGGATCGGCGCTGAGGGCTGGTGGTCCACGACCCTGGCCTGGGGCGCAAAGTCCCACGGGGGTGACGACGCGACGAACGCGCTGGCGCTCGAGTCGGCCTTCAGCCCCAACGACCGATGGACGATGTTCGCGCGGGCCGAAAGGACGGAGACCGACGAGCTGCTGGAACTGCCGGGCGGGGCGCATGGACCGGTCTATACGGTCGGCAAGGTCTCGGTCGGGGCGATCCGAGACTGGCGCGTGGCAGAGCACGTCCGGTTTGGCGTGGGCGCGCTCTATGCCAGCAACTTCGTCCCGGACGGGCTCGAGCCTTCCTACGGCGGCGATCCGGACGGCGGGATGATCTTCATTCGGTTGAAGATCGACTGACGTCAGTGCGACGGGATGCCGGCAGGCGGCGTCTTGAGCCAGGGGGCGAGGCGGAACTTTCGGGGCGCCTCGCCCACGGTGCGGTCGGTGATGAACCGGCTGGCAAAAGCGACGACGGCGCGAATGGTCTGGTCGTCGAACGGCTTGCAGACCGCACCCAGGGCCCCGGCGAACCCCTCGGGGATCTGCTCGGGATTGGCGGTCAGGAAGATCACGGCCGTGCCGTATTCGCTGACGAGTCTCTGGGCGATCTGCGGTCCCGTCATGCCGTCCAGAAGGTTCACATCAACCAACGCCAGCATGGGCCGTTCGCGGTCCGCAATCTCGAACGCGCCTGCCCGGTCCATGGCACAGCCGACGACGTCGCACCCGGCGTCGCCAAGCACCAGCTCCAGTTCCATCGCGAGGATGGCCTGGTCTTCCACGATCATGACCCGAAGGTCAGAAGCCTGCTTCACCCAAACACCCCAAAGCCCCGGCCACCGAATTACGGTTACTATGTCGGTTACCGAACACTTCCAACGCGTCCTTGGCCAAAGGGTTCACCGCCTCTATGAAAAGCGTCAGTATTTCATGCCCGGAGGGCGAATGACCGCGAATGCGGAAGTCCGGATCGCGACGCTCGAGCGCCGCCTGACGGGAAGCTACACCCTGCTGCAGGCCCTGCTGGGTATACGCCTGCGCAGCGTTTCCGATCCCGAGAGCCGGCGGCATCTGACCTGGCTCAGCGACGTGGTCGCGGCCATGGGTCTGCTGAACCGTCGGATGACCGATGAAGGCCCGGTGGATTTCGCCGCCTATCTGAACGACGCCACGGCCTTCTGGCGACGGGTCGGCGAGGCGCGCGGGGTCCGTATCGACGTGCGCGCGGCCGAGGCCCTGCTGCCGGAAACCCATGCCCTGCCGCTGGCCATCATCGTGCACGAGGTGATGTCCAATGCCGTGCGTCATGCCTTCCCCGAGCGCGAGCGCGGGTCGATCGCCGTCGCCTACTCGCGGGCGTCGGACGGGGTCAGCCTGGTGATCCGGGACACGGGCGTGGGCACCGACGCGCTGACGCCGCGGGACGGACTGGCGCTCGTGCAGGGCCTGGTCGAACATCTGGGAGGCACGCTGGCGATCGAGACCGCAGCGGGGGCCGGGGTCGGCGTGCGCGTGCGGCTGCCGATCGCGGGAACCACCACCCACTGACCGCGGCCGGGTTACGGTCGCGTCGCGGCGGCGGCGGGGTCGGTGGCTGGGGAACTAGGACTCGAACCTAGAATGACGGTACCAAAAACCGGAGTGTTACCATTACACCATTCCCCAGCAGGACCGGTGCGCCCAAGGGCCTGGGCCCGAGGGAGGCGGTCGAATACGCCAAGGCGTCGGGGGATGCAACACCCGGTTTCCGGACTATTTTGCAGTCGGCATGAACGCCGCTTGCGGGCCCCGAACCCCGTCGCTATAAGCCCCGTCCTCAAGTCGGAGTGTGGCTCAGTCTGGTAGAGCACTGCGTTCGGGACGCAGGGGTCGCAGGTTCGAATCCTGCCACTCCGACCATCACATCGTTGCGGTGACGCTCACCCCTCGGGGGGCCGGGCCTCCAGCGCGAACTTTCTCTCTCTTTCCTCAATCGGTCGCTTTCGCCGCCACGGCCGCCAGTCGCGCGCCGACGGTCTCGATCGTGCGCTCGCCCAAGGCCTTGCGGCGCGCCAGGAGTTCGGGAGAGCCGGCGTCGTAGTCGGCCATCAGGCGTTTGACGAACGATCCGTCGCGGACCTCGCCCAGCACTGCGTCCATGGCGGTCCGGGAGGCGTCGCCGATCACGCGCGGTCCCGTCAGATAGGCCCCGTATTCTGCGGTGTTGGAGATCTTGGCAAAGGCCCCGGCGATGCCGCGCTCGTACATCAGGTCGGTGACCAGCTTGACCTCGTAGAAACATTCGAACCAGGCGACCTCGGGCGGATAGCCGGCATTGACCAGTTTCATGAAGGCCGCGTCGATCAGTTCGCCCACCCCGCCACACAGCACCACCTGCTCGCCGAACAGGTCGCTCTCGCACTCGGCGGCAAAGGTCGTTTCCAAAATGCCCTTGCGGCCGCAACCCAGAGCCGCCGCATAGGACAGGCCCAGGGCATGGGCGCCGCCGGTCGCGTCCTGGTGCACGCCGAACAGGCAGAAGACGCCCTCCCCGGCCTCGTACAGGTCCCGGATGCGCGGGCCGATGCCCTTGGGCGAATCAAGGATGACGTCGATGTCCGCGCGCGGCGTCACCAGACCGAACCGGACCGACAGGCCGTGGGCGAAGATCAGCGCCGCCCCGGCGCGGATATTGGGTTCGATCTCGTCGCGGTACAGGTCGCGATGCGCCTCGTCCGAGACCATCATGGCCACGACGTCGGCCCCGGCGGTCGCCTCGCCGGCCGTCAGGACAGGAAAGCCGTCGGCGATGGCCTTCGCCCGCGTCGCCGAGCCCGCCTTCAGCCCCACGACGATGTCGGCGACGCCCGAATCACGCAGGTTCAGGGCATGGGTCCGACCCTGGCTGCCGTAGCCGATCACGGCGACGCGTTTGCCGCGGATGATCGACAGGTCGCAATCGCGGTCATGGAAGACGGGCAAGGGAGCGGGTAGGGTCTGGGTCATGACGCCTCTCATAACGCCTTCGTCCGTCGTCGCCTTCTGGAAAGAGGCCGGAAAGGACAGGTGGTATGCCAAGGACGAGGCCTTCGACCGCGAATTCCGCGACGCGGGCCACGCCCTGCACTGGGCGGCGGCGCGCCGCGAGCTGGACGACTGGATCGAGACGGCCGAGGGCGCGCTGGCCCTCATGATCCTGCTGGACCAGTACCCCCGAAACAGCTTTCGCGGCACGGGGCACCAGTTCGCGACGGATGCCCTGGGCCTGATGTTCGCCCGCCGGGCCTTCGACCTCGGCCATCCCGCGACGTTCGCTCCGGACCTGCGCCAGTTCTTCATGACGCCGTTCGAGCATTCCGAGGACCTGGCCGACCACGACGCCCTGATCCCTCTGCTGGGTGAGGACATGCCGGAAACGGCGAGATACGCGAAGATCCACCGCGACATCATCGTCCGCTTCGGCCGCTTCCCGCACCGGAACCGGGCGCTGGGCCGCGAGACGACGGCGGAGGAGCAGGCGTTCCTGGATCAGGGCGGGTTCAGCGGCTGAACGGACGGCGAGCGACCGAAAAACACCGTCCGACCCGTCCGACCCGTCCGACCTGTTCGCCTTGCGGACCGGCTGAAGGCGCATCGATACGAGGGACATGACGTCATCCTGCAGCAACGCTACGTCAGTATCGGTCGCACCGTGGCGAGGGACGCAACAAGGCCCCGGGCGCAAGGCCATCCACAGTACAAGCCGACGGAGACACTCCGGGGCGCGGTTAGCGTCTTCACTTTCCGGCCTGATGACCGATGGTGTCATCCATGAACGCCGTCGCCCGAATCAGTGAGCTCGAAGCCCGGACCGGAGCGCAGGCCGCTGCGCCCGCCGACCATCCCGAGTTCCAGTATCTGAACCTGCTGCGGGACATCCTCGACAATGGCGTGCGACGCGACGACCGGACCGGCACGGGGACGCTGGGCGTGTTCGGCCGCCAGATGCGGTTCGACCTGTCGAAGGGCTTCCCCCTGCTGACGACCAAGAAGCTGCATCTGCGCTCCATCATCGTCGAGCTGCTGTGGTTCCTGCGCGGCGAGACCAACATCCGCTGGCTGAAGGACAACGGCTGTTCGATCTGGGACGAGTGGGCCGACGAGAGCGGCGAGCTGGGCCCCGTCTATGGCAAGCAGTGGCGGTCCTGGGCCGCGCCGAACGGCGAGAGCATCGACCAGATCGCCCGCCTGATCGAGGGGCTGAAGACCAACCCCAACAGCCGCCGTCACATCGTCAGCGCCTGGAACCCGGCCGATATCGAGGACATGGCCCTGCCGCCCTGCCACTGCCTGTTCCAGTTCTTCGTGGCGGATGGAAAGCTGAGCTGCCAGCTGTACCAGCGCTCGGCCGACGTCTTCCTGGGCGTGCCGTTCAACATCGCCAGCTATGCCCTGCTGACGATGATGGTGGCCGAGGTGGTGGGGCTGGAGCCCGGCGACTTCGTCCACACCTTCGGCGACGCCCACCTGTATTCGAACCATATCGAACAGGCGCAGCTGCAGCTGACCCGCCAGCCGCTGGCGCTGCCGACCATGACGATCGCGCCGAAGCGGGACCTGTTCGCGTTCGAGCCGGGCGACTTCGTGCTCTCGGGCTATGAGGCGCATCCGCACATCAAGGCGGCTGTCGCGATCTGATGGCGATGGACCTGACCGGCCTGCAGGCCGACGTGCTGCGCATCTCCGACATCTACGCCGCCGAACACGCGATCGACCGCGATCGCGACTGGGCCCTGCTGAAGCTGCAGGAGGAACTCGGCGAGCTGACGGCGGAGCATCTGCGGCTTTCCTCGCGCGCCCGTGGCGGCGCCGATCCGCAGGCCCAGGCCGACGAGGCGGCCGATGTGCTGGGCATGCTGCTGATCTACTGCCATGGACAGGGCATCGACCTTGAAGCCGCGATGCGCCGCAAATGGCTGCGCTGGCTGGAGCCCGCCTGATGCCCATCCCCCATATCGCCCTCGTCGTCGCCCGGGCCCGCAACGGCGTCATCGGTCGGGACGGCGACCTGCCGTGGAAGCTGCGCAGCGACCTGCAGCGGTTCAAACAGATCACCCTGGGCAAGCCCTGCATAATGGGGCGCTCGACGTGGGAGAGCCTGCCGCTGCGGCCCCTGCCTGGCCGGCTCAATCTCGTGCTGTCGCGCGACCTGTCCTACGAGGAGCGGGGCAAGGCCAAGGGGGCGGTCGTCTGCTCCAACTTGGCCGACGCCATCGACATGGCGCGCGAGACGGCCGAGGACGACGGGATCGACGAGATCTGCGTGATCGGCGGCACGGCCCTGTTCGAGGCCGCCCTGCCCCGCGCGAAGCGGCTGTACATCACCGAGGTCGAGGCCGAGCCGGAGGGCGACGCCCTGTTCCCGGCGTTCGACGAATCCCTCTTTGCCGAGACGCTGAACGAACGGCATGATGCCGGCGAGAAGGACGACCATCCGTTCGTCTTCCGCATCCTGGACCGCATCTGAACAAGGGCCCGCCGCCATGCTGACTGCCACCACCAACGACATCGCCGGACACCGGATCGTGCGCCACATCGGCGTCGTGCGCGGCATCACCGTCCGGTCGCGCAACGTCGTGTCCGACGCCATCGGCGGGCTGCAATCGATGATGGGCGGGCGCGTCGGGGCCTATGTGAAGCTGGCCGAGGCGGGCCGGCAGGAAGCCTTCGAACAGCTGGTCGAACACGCCCAGGCCGCCGGCGCCAACGCGATCCTGGCCCTGCGCTACGAGTCCAACGAGATCATGCCGGGCGTCACCGAGGTGCTGGCCTACGGGACGGCGGTGGTGGTGGAGGAAGGCTAGGGCTTAGGGCTTAGGGCTCAGGCAGTAGGCAGTAGGCAGTAGGAAACTGAGCTGTGCCAGCGGTCAGAAGCTATCGGGACCTCAAGGTGTGGCAGCACGCCATGGACCTGACGGTCGTCGTCTATGAGCTTACGCGGAGCTTCCCGAGGGACGAGCAGTATGGGCTGACCTCACAGGTCAGAAGGTCCGTGGTTTCGGTCGCCGCCAATATCGCAGAAGGATATGGCCGCTCCACCAAGCCCGCCTACCTGAACTTCCTGCGGATCGCACAGGGCTCACTGAAGGAAACCGAGACCCACCTGATCCTGGCATCGCGACTGTCGAATTGTGACGAGGCCGTCGTGACGGAGCTCCTCTCCCAGACCGACGAACGCGGACGCATGCTGAGGGGGCTGATCGTGAGCCTGGAAGCCCACACAAGCCACTGAGCCGAATCCTACTTCCTACTGCCTACTGCCTACTGCCTACTGCCTACTGCCTTCTCCTCCGGCATCGCATCCGTCCCGCACCAGCGGTCCCACAGTCGGAAATAGAGCCCGAAATTCGTCTTCATGTGGGTGTGGTGGCGGCTGTGGTGGGTGGCGGTGATGAGCTGCGACCCGACCCGGCCGCGCACCCAGCGCTCGGGCCACATCTCCCAGCCGCAGTGATTCATCACGGCCGTCGCCGTCATGAACGCCAGCATGACGGCCAGCATCCACAGGTTCAGCGGGATCAGGAAGGTCAGCAGCGGCAGCAGCCAGGCCGTCGCCACGGCCTCGGCCGGGTCGAAGGCGAAGCTGGCGAAGGGGCTGGGGTCGCGGGCGCGGTGATGGGCGGCGTGGGCCCATTTGAAGATCCGCCGGTCGTGCAGCAGCCGGTGGGTCCAGTAGTAGTGGGTGTCCTGCACCACCAGCAGCAGCATGAAGCTGACCGGCAGCCACCACAGCGGATACGCGCCCGGATCGACGTAGATCAGGGTCCCGCCGGCCTTCCAAGCCTCCAGCGCGATGGCGGCGGGGAAGGCATAGATCGGCGTCGACAGCAGCGAGAACTTGATCTCGTGCGCGATGAGTTTGCGCGACGGCCGCTCGCGGTTCAGGCGGCGGCCCACGCCCCGGGCCCGGCCCCAGGTCAGCCACCAGACCCCGCCCGCGATCAGCAGATAGCGCGCCCCGATGATCAGGGTCAGCCACAGGGTGGTGACGAGGACGGCGGTCGGGGTCATGGCGTCACCCTAACCAATCCTCCCCCTTTGGGGGAGGTGGCGCGACGCCGCTTTGCGTCGTGACGGAGGGGGCCAAACCCGAGCAACTCGTCCGCGGTTGGCCCCCTCCACCACTTCGTGGTCCCGTCGTCGGATCGCATGCGATCCTTCCTCCACCCCCCACGGGGGAGGAATATCAGTGCAGAACCGCCATATGGCCGCGCTCGAAGGCGGACAGTTCGTCCTGGCGGCCTTCCTTGACCTTCAGCACCCAGTGGGGATCGGACAGCAGGGCGCGACCGACGGCGATCAGGTCGAACTCCTCGCGCTCCATGCGCTGGATCAGGCCGTCCAGCGAGGCGGGCCTGGAGCCCTCGCCACCGAAGGCCGCGATGAATTCGCCGTCCAGGCCGACCGAACCGACGCTGATGGTCGGCTTGCCGGTGATCTTCTTGGCCCAGCCCGCGAAGTTCAGGTCCGAACCCTCGAACTCCGGCTCCCAGAACCGGCGCTGCGAGCAGTGGAAGACGTCGACGCCCGCATCGGAGAGCGGCATCAGCCATTCGGCCATCTCGTCGGGGTTCAGGGCGATCTTTGCCGTGTAATCCTGCTGCTTCCACTGCGACAGGCGGATGATCAGCGGGATGTCGGGGCCAAGCCCCTCGCGGACCGCCTTGACCACCTCGACGCCGAAACGGGCGCGTTCGGCGATCGACGGACCGCCCCATTTGTCGCCCCGGGCGTTCAGGCCGGACCAGTAGAACTGGTCGATCAGATAGCCGTGGGCGGAGTGGATCTCGGCCGCGTCGAAGCCCAGTTCGCGCGAGGCGCGGGCGGACCGGCCGAAGGCGGCGATGGTATCGGCGATGTCCTCCTCGGTCATCGGCTCGTATTTCTGCTTGCCGGGGGCGACGAGGCCGGACGGGCTGTCGACCTGGCCCAGCGGCTGCCAATCCGCTCCCTGGCCGCGGGCGGCCCCGACGTGCCAGATCTGCGGCGCGATCAGACCGCCGGCGGCGTGGACCTCGTCGACGACCTTCTTCCATTCCGGCAGGGCGTCGCCGTGGAAGACGGGCACGGCCGCGTCGTTGCGGGCGGCCGGGCGTTCCACGACCGTGCCCTCGGTGATGATCAGGCCGACCTCACCCTCGGCGCGGCGGCGGTAGTAGGCGGCGACGTCCGACGTCGGGATGCCGCCCGGAGAGAACGAGCGCGTCATCGGGGCCATGACGATGCGGTTGGGCAGGGTCAGGCCCTTGATCGTGAAAGGCCGGAACAGGGTGTCGACGCTCATCGGGAAAGTCTCGCTCGGGGATTGATACCGACAAGGTGGCCGTTTGCGTTGCCTTTGAAAACCCTCAGAGGCCGAGTTTTTGCGCGACCGCCGCGGCGATGGCGTCGAACCGATCGGCGACGTCGCCGGATGTCAGGGGCGCGCCCGCATCGCCCGCCTCCCGGACCGAGGCCTCCAGCGGCAGATCGCCGAGGAAGTCGACGCCCAGACGGCCGGCCTCCGCCTCCGCCCCGCCGCGTCCGAAGACCGGGCCGGACATGTTCTCGATCAGGCCCAGGGTCGGGACGTTGACACGCTGGAACAGGGTGTGGGCGCGGCGGGCATCGGCCAAAGCGACCTCCTGCGGGGTCGAGACGATAACGGCCCCGTCCAGCGGGGTCTTCTGGATCAGGGTCAGCTGGACATCGCCGGTGCCGGGCGGCAGGTCGACGACGAGGACGTCCAGCGGCTGATCCTCTGTGCCCCAGCGGGTCTGGGTCAGCATCTGGGTCAGGGCCTGCGACGCCATGGGGCCGCGCCAGACCATGGCGTCCTCCGCCTTCGTCAGCAGGCCGACGGACATGGCCTTCAGCCCGTGGGCGCGGTGCGGGACCATGGCCCCGTCGACATAGTCCGGCTTGCCCGACAGGCCGAGCATGGTCGGCAGGCTGGGGCCGTGGACGTCGGCGTCGAGGATGCCGACGCTCAGGCCCCGCCGCGCCAGAGCGGTAGCCAGATTGACCGAGACCGTGGACTTGCCGACGCCGCCCTTGCCGCTGGCGACGGCCAGGACGCGACGGACATGGGCCGGGCGGTCGGTGGGCACGGGGGCCTTCGCCCGGGTCTGTTCGACGGCGGCGGGCGACAGGGAGGCCTTGCGGGCGGCGGGGGCGGTCTCGGCCGTCAGGATGACGGACACACGCGCCATGCCGGGCATGGCCTTGAGTGCCGCCTCGGCCGCGTCGCGCACCGGGGCATAGGCGGCGGTGCGGTCGGCGGGCACCTCGATGACGAAGCCCGCGCGATCCTCCGTGACCGTCAGGCCCTTCGGCACCCCCGCCTCGACCAGGCCCCGACCCGTCGCGGGGTCGGGGATGGCGTTCAGGACGGCTTCGACGGCGGCACGATCGATCAAGACGGACTCGGGGGCTGTTGCGGGGCCATGGTTGCAGGCCCGGGACGCGCGTTCTATCGCCAACCCCTGCCGCAAGCGAGCGTCCCGTGCCCCGACCGTCCATCACCCTGATCGCCGGACCGACCGCCTCGGGCAAGTCGCGGCTGGCGCTGGAGATCGCCGCGCGGACGGGGGCCGCCATCGTCAATGCCGACAGCCAGCAGCTGTATGCCGACCTGCGCATCCTGACCGCCCGGCCGTCGCCGGAGGAAGAGGCGCAGGCGCCGCACCACCTGTACGGCACCGTCGATGCGGCCGAGGCCTGGTCGGTGGGGCGCTGGAGCCGGGCGGTGATGCCGCTGCTGGAAACGCTGCGTGCCGAGGGTCGCCCGGCGCTGATCGTGGGCGGCACGGGCCTGTATTTCAACGCCCTGATCAAGGGGTTGGCGGACATTCCCGGTGTGCCGATGGAGGCGCGCGAGGAGGCGACGGCGCTGTACGACACCGAGGGCGAGGCCGCGTTCCGTCTGCGGCTGACGACCTTCGATCCACCGGCCGAAGCCGCCATCGAGGCCGGGGACCGCCAGCGCCTGACGCGGGCCTATGCCGTGGCACGGGCGACGGGGCGCTCGCTCAGCGACTGGCGCGCCTCGACCCGGCCGCTGCTGGAGCCAGGCACCTACGACCGGCGGGTGATCGAGCCGGACCGGACGGCCCTCTATGCCGCCTGCGACGCGCGGGTGGTGACGATGCTGAAGACCGGCGCGCTGGATGAGGTCCGTGCCCTGTCGGCGCGCGGGCTGGAGCCGGCCCTGCCCGCCATGAAGGCCGTGGGCGTGCGCGAGCTGGCGGCGCATCTGGCGGGCGACCTGACACTGGCGGAGGCGACCGTCGCCCTGCAGCAGGCCACGCGAAACTATGCCAAGCGCCAGCTGACCTGGTTCAGGAACCAGTGCGCGGACTGGCCGAGACACCGTCCAGAAGGCTGAGGACGGTGTCCGCCGCGATCTCCGACGGATCCCGCCCTTCCCGGCCCATCCTGTCGAGGGCGGCGGTCTGGCGGGCAGACTGGTCGGCGCGGGCGGCGGGGTCGTCCAGCAGCCGGGCCAGTTCGGCGGCGAAGCGATCGGGGGTCGCGTCGGTCTGGATCAGCTCCCGGGCGATCTCGGCGTCGGCGGCGTGGTTGAACAGGGTCGCGTACTTGCCGGTGAAGAAGGGCTTCATGATCGCATAACTGACCGGCGCGAACCGGTAGCCGATGACCATGGGCACGCCGGCCAGAGCCAGCTCGGTCGAGACCGTGCCGCTGGTGGCGAGGGCCACGGTGGCGGCCTTCATGGCGGCGTACTTGTCCGTCTCGGTCACCAGATGGGCGCGGAAGGGCCAGGCGGCGACGCGGGCGGTGACGTCGGCGGCGACCGTGCCGGCGGCGACCACGGCGATCTGCAGGTCCGGACGCTCGGCCTTCAGGCGCGCGGCAGCCGCCTCATAGACGGGCGTCATCAGGCGGATTTCACCCGGTCGGCTGCCGGGCAGGATCAGCAGCAGGGGCGCATCGAGCGCGATCCCGCGCGCCGCCCGGAAGGTGACCGGATCGGACGCGGTCATATCGACATGAAGCGCCTGCGAGCCGACGACCGTGGTGGGCAGGCCCTCGGCCTCGAACCAGGGCGCGTCGAAGGCATAGAGGGCCAGCAGGTGGTCGACGGCGGCGGCCAGCGTCTTCGCCCGGCCCGGGCGCGAGGCCCAGACCTGGGGGCCGACATACTTGACCAGCTTCACGTTCGGCAGGGCGGCTCGGATGGCCTTGGCGACGCGGATGGTGAAGCCCCAGCTGTCAATCAGGACGACGGCATCGGGCCGTTCGCGCACCGCCATGGCAACGGTGTCGGCCACGCGCGCCTTGACCCGACCATAGGCCCGCAGGCCCTCGAGCCAGCCCAGGACCGACAGTTCGGCGATGTCGAAGGGGCTGACGATGCCCTGCTCGGCCAGGCGGGGACCGCCGATGCCGACCAGTTCGACGCCGGGGTTCCGCGCCTTGATGGCCGAGGCCAGGCCCGCGCCCAGGGCGTCGCCGGAGGCCTCGGCTGCGACCAGCATCACCTTCATGACCGCGTCTCGCCCCAGACGAACAGGCCTAGCCGGTCAGCCGTATCAATGATTGATTTCCTGTCGATCAGGATCAGATGGTCCGTGAGGCCGCCGATGCCCGCGAGGCCGGCGGCCGCCGCCATCTCGACCGTGCGGGTGCCGATGACCGGCATGTCGACCCGCAGGTCCTGAATGGGTTTGGGGGCCTTGCCCAGCGCGCCCTTGCGGGCCGACGGGGAGCCCCGGAGATCGGCGGGAAGCTCCGCCACCCGCGACAGCATGGCGTCCGTGCCCTCCTGGGCCTCGACCGCCAGCACCAGACCGTCGCAGACGACGGCCCCCTGACCGATGTCCAGTTCGCCTGCCTTTTCAGCGACGTGAAGCGCCTTCTTCAGATCCGAAAGGTGTTCCGGGGTCGGCGTGATCGCGCCCAGAGCCCCGCCCGGCAGGGTCTCACCGCCCAGAATGTCGTCGGCCCCCTCGACGCCATATCCCTCGGTCTCGAAGACCGACAGGATCTTGCGCAGCAGGGCGTCGTCGCCCTTCGTCGCCGCCGCGATGATCCCGGGCAGGACCGAGGCCCCCTTCAGGTCGGGTTTCAGCCGCTTGAAATCGGGGCGGCTGACGGTGCCGGCCAGGCAGACGGCCGCGCACCCCTGTTGCTTCAGCGCCTTCAGGATCCCGCCGATCTCGGCCATGCCGAAGGTCGCGCCGGGCCAGCGATCCAGATGGTGATCGGCGAAGCCGTCCAGCCGCACGATGAACAGCGGCCGCCCCTCCTCGTCGCAGCGTCGGGCGATCGCATGGGGCAGTTCGCCGCCGCCCGCGATCAGGCCCAGCTTGCCCGCTTCGCCGGTCATTCGCCCGGCAGACAGAGGGGGCGTCTGGCGTCGGCACGGATGAAGGCGACGATCTCCATGATCTCGGGCAGGTCGGCATAGGTCGCCTCGACCCGGTCCAGCCGGTCCGCGAAGACGCCGTCCCCCTCGAACAGCTCGCGGAACGCGGCCAGCAGCCGGCGCACGGCATCCTTGCCGTAGCCCTTCCGCTTCAGCCCGATCAGGTTCAGCCCGTGCAGTTGCGCGTGATTTCCCCAGGCCGAGCCGTAGGGGATGACGTCGCGGGTCACGGCGGCCAGGCCTCCGACGATCGCGCCCTGCCCGACCCGACCGTTCTGGTGCACGGCGCACAGGCCGCCGAGGAAGACCCGGTCGCCGATCTTCGCGTGGCCGCCCAGGGTCGCCTGGTTGGCCATGACCACATGGTCGCCGACGACCGCGTCGTGGCCGACGTGGGCCCCGGTCATGAACAGGCCGTGGGAGCCCACGCGGGTCACGCCCGATCCCTGCGGCGTGCCCCGGTTGAAGGTGCAGTGTTCGCGGATGGAATTGTCCGCGCCGATCTCCAGCCGTACCGGCTCGCCCCTGTAGCCGTTGTGCTGGGGGTCGCCGCCGATGACGGCGAAGGGATGGATGACGGTGCGTTCGCCGACGCTGGTGTCCTGCTGGACAACCACATGACTGACCAGGTGAACGCCCGCCGCCAGGGTCACGCCCGGCCCCACGGTGCACCAGGGACCGATCACGACGTCGTCGGCCAGACGCGCCGACGGATCGACGATGGCGCTGGGGTGGACGGTCATGTCGCGGGCTGGTCGACCTTGACCACCATGGCCATGAACTCGGCCTCGGCCGCCAGCTTGCCCTCGATGAAGGTCTCGCCGCGGAACTTGTAGGCGTCACCCCGGGCGCGGGTCACCTTGACCTCCATGCGCAGCTGGTCGCCCGGACGCGCGGGCTTCCTGAACCGCACCCCGTCGATCGACATGAACATGATGACCTTGTCGGCCACCGCGACGTCCAGGGTCTTGGACATCAGCAGCGCGCCGGTCTGGGCCATGGCCTCCACGATCAGGACGCCGGGCATGACCGGGTCGATCGGAAAATGGCCGGGAAAGAACGGCTCGTTATGCGTCACGTTCTTGATGCCGACGATCGAGGTCGCGGGCACGAAGGCCTCGGCCTTGTCGACCAGCAGGAACGGATAGCGATGCGGCAGGCGCCGCATCACCTCGGCATAGTCGATCTTGATGTCGTCGGTCGTCGGGTCGGTCACGCACTCAGTCCTTCTTGCGATTGACCTGTCTGGCAAGCCAGACGGCCTCGCGCAAGAACTGACGGATCGGTTTGGCCGGATAGCCGGACCAGGTCTCGCCCGCCGGAATGTCGGCCAGCACGCCGGCACCGGCCGCGACGCGGGCCCCCTCGCCGATGGCGATGTGGTCGCCGATCCCCGCCTTGCCGCCGAACATGACGTTGTCGCCGACGGTGACCGATCCGGAAATGCCGGTGTGGGCAGCGATCAGGCAGCTGCGGCCGATGATGCAGTTGTGGCCGATCTGGACCAGATTATCGATCTTGGTGTTCTCGCCCACGACGGTGTCGCCGTAGGCCCCCCGGTCGATGCAGGTGTTGGCTCCGATCGTCACGCCGTCCTGCAGGATGACCCGACCCAGTTGCGGGATGTCCACCGGCCCGCCGGCAGCCCCGGCGGCCCCGAATCCGGCCTCTCCGATCCGCGCCCCGGCATAGATCTTCACCCGGTCCCCGATCAGGGAGAAGCCGATCGTCGCGCCGGACCCGATGACGCAGTCCCGTCCGATCTGGACGCCCGGGCCGATGACGGTGTTGGCCCCGATCCGGGATCCCCGCCCGATGCGCGCGCCGATGCCGACGACCACGCCGGGCTCGAGCACGACCGTATCGTCCTCGCAGACGTCGCTCGGACCAGCGGCCTCCAGCAGGATCGGGCGGTGGAGATGCGCCGCCACGCGGGCCCAGGCGGCCTGGGCCTCACGCGAGACGATCACGGCGGCCCCGGCGGGGACCGCGTCCACGGCCGACGGCGGCACGATGACCACCCCGGCGCCGGAGGCGGACAGGGCCGCGGCGAACTTGCGGTCGGCCATGAAGGCCAGGGACCCGGCGTCGGCCTCGGCGAGGGGGGCCACGCGGGTCACGGCGACCTCCGAACGGCGAACGACCTCGCCACCCGTCAGGGCAGCGAGGTCGTCCAGGCCGAGCGGAGCCGACGTGGTGAAGAACCGGGCGTCGGGCATCATGCCAGAGGCCTTACTGGGCCTGCTGGACGGGCACCGGCAGGCGGTTGAAGCTGAGCGTCGGCAGCTGCGTGTTCAGGCGCTCGATGACCGTGTCGGTCACGTCCATGGCGGGGTTCATGATGAAGACGCTTTCGCGGTCCAGCAGGATGCCGCAGCCGCGCTCCTGATAGACGGCGACCAGAATGGGCTCGACCGCGGCCGAGATCAGGCGGCGCTGTTCCGACAGGGTGTAGCGCAGCTCTTCCTGGCGGGTCTGTTCCAGCGTCTGGGCTTCCTGGATGCGCTGTTGCAGGGCCGTGCGGCGCGAGCCGTCCGGATCGGCGGCCTGGCCACCCTGCTGCAGGGCCGTGATTTCGGTCTGGATCGTCGTGCCGTAGGGGGCGAGTTCACCCTGCACTTCGGTTGCCAGCTGTTCGACGCGGGCCTGGACGGCCTGGCCGACGGTCGACTGGGCCAGCAGGCGCTGGTTGAAATAGACGCACACGCCGGGGATGGCCGGGCCGGGGTTCTGCGGACCGGCGGTCTGGGCGGAGGCGGCGGTAGGGGCGGCGGTGGCGACGAACGAGGCCAGGGCGACGGCGCCGAGAGCGAGGAGTTTCATGGGTAACCTTATGGAGGCCGGAACGGCCCGGCTTAGAACTGGGTGGAGGTGGAGAAGCGGAAGGTTTCGGTGCGGTCGTATTCTTCGGAGCTGAGGATCTTGGAGAAGTCGAATCGGATCGGTCCGACCGGCGCTCTCCAGTGGACGCTGAGGCCGACGGACGCGCGCAGCGACAGGTCGTCCGCGACGCAGGAATCGCCGATGACGGCACCGTCGGGACAGGCGCTGGACAGGCCCGTGGTCGCGTTCAGCGTATAGCGGTCGTCGAGCACGCCCAGGGTCCCGACGTCGGCGAACAGCGACGTCTTGATCCCGTACTGTTCGGGCAGGCCGTTGGGCAGGGTCAGCTCGACGCTGCCGACGGCGTAGAAGTTGCCGCCCAGGGCGTCGTTGGTGGCCAGGTCGCGGGGACCCATGCCGGCGTTCTCGAAGCCGCGGAAGGTGTTGCCGCCCTTGAAGAAGCGATCGTTGATGCGGATCGCGTCGCCGGCCCAGCCGGAGACATAGCCGGTCGATCCGGTGACGGTGACGATCCAGCTGGGCGTGATGCCGTAGTAGACCGACGATTCGATCTCGGTCTTCACATAGTTCACGTCGCCACCCAGGCCGGCCACGTCCTGACGCAGAGACCCGGTCCAGCCGCGCGTCGGACGGATCGGATCGTTCCGGCGATCGACCAGCAGGGTGTAGCCGACCGAGGAGTTGAGCGAGGCCCCGATCTGTTCGCACAGCGCGGCCGAGCCCTGTCCACCGCCCGAGCAATAGCCCGTCGGGACGATGATCTCGTCGTCCTTGATGAAGTAGCGCGTCGCCAGGCGGCTGTAGCCGTTCAGCGGATAGGTCAGGCGCAGGCCCGCGCCGGTCGAGCGGTAGTCGAACGAGGACTCTTCCTGGAAGTCATAACGCGAATGGAACAGGTCGAAGCCCGCGCCGATGTCACGACCCAGGAAGCGGGGCTCGGTGAAGCGGAAGTCGATCTGCTGGCGCAGCGAACCCCATTCGACGCGCGCGACCACGTTCTGGCCCCGGCCACGGAAGTTCCGCTCCGAGATGCCCAGGTTGACGACGAAGCTGTCGACCGAGCTGAAGCCCGCGCCGACGGACAGTTCGCCGGTCGGCTGTTCCTGGACGGTGACGTTGACGATCGAACGGTCGGGCGCGGAGCCGCGCTGCTCCTCGATGGTCACATCTTTGAAGAAGCCCAGACCCCGCAGGTTGTTGCGCGACCGCTCCACGAGGGTGCGGTTGAAGGCGTCGCCTTCGGTCAGCAGCAGTTCGCGCCGGATGACCGGGTCGACGGTGCGGGTGTTGCCGATGATGTTGATGCGGTCGACGTAGACGCGCTGGCCCTCGGAAATGTTGAAGGTCACATCGACGGTGTCGGTGTCGGGGTTGGCCCGGTAGGTCGGGTTGATGTCGACGAAGGCGTAGCCGGCCGAACCGGCCGCGAAGGTCAGCGCGTCGACCGAACTCTCGATCTTGTCGCTCTCGTAGAGGTCGCCCGACTGGATCGGCAGCAGCAGCTTCAGGAAGTCCGCGTTCAGGCGGTCGTTCTCGGTCACCACGTCGATGGTGCCGAAGTTGTAGCGGTCGCCCTCGTCCACCGTCAGCGTCATGCCGAAGGCGCTGTCGTCGGGCACCAGCTCGGCCACGGCCGAGGTGATGCGGAAGTCGTAGTAGCCGCGGTTGGTGTAGAACTTGCGCAGCTGCTCGCGGTCGTAGTCGAGGCGGCCGGGGTCGTAGTTGTCGTTCTTGGTGAACAGGCGGTACCAGGCCGATTCCTTGGTGACCATGACCTCGCGCAGCTCGGAATCCGAGAACGCCTGGTTGCCCAGGAAGGTGATGGCCTGAACGCCGGTCTCGGGGCCCTCGTCGATCTCGAAGACGACGTCGACGCGGTTCTGCTCCAGCTGGACCAGCTTGGGCGTGACGGTCGCCGAGATCCGGCCGGACAGGCGATACAGCTCGATCAGCTTGCCCACGTCCTCCTGGACCCGGGCCCGGGTGTAGATGCCGCGCGGCGAGATGGTGACCTCTTCGCGCAGCTTGTCCTCGTTGATCGCGCTGTTCCCCTCGAACACCACCTGGTTGATGATGGGGTTCTCGACGATGCGGACGACCAGGTCACCGTTTTCCTGCAGCCCGATCTGGACGTCGGCGAACAGCTGGGTCCGCGTCAGGGTGCGGATGGCGACGTCCAGAATGACCGGGTCGATGGTGTCGCCCGGCTGGATCGGCAGATAGGACAGGACCGTGGTCTGGTCGATCCGCTGGTTGCCCTGCACGAGGATGCGGTTGACCACACCGGTCTCGGTCGGCGGTGCCGTCGGCGCCTGGCCGGTGGCCTGGAGCTGACCGGGCTGGACGTTCGGCGCCGGGGGTGCCGTCTGGGCCAGGGCAGGCCCGGCCGCCATCAGGGCGATCAGGCTGGCGGTGGCGACGAATCCGCTCCGCAGGGGTCTGTCGGCCGAAGGGTGGGCGGCGCGCGGGTCGTTCAGGATCATTCGGGAAACCAAAAAGGGCTGGCGTCGGCTCACGAGACGAGCCCGCCCAGGAATTTGAACAGGTTCAACTTCTGCAGGTCGTTCCAGGTCGCGAACAACATCAAACCCGCCAGCAAAGCAAGACCGACCCGATACCCCGCCTCCTGAACGTTGGCCGCCACGGGTTTTCTCGCCACAGCCTCATAGGCGTAGAAAACCAGATGACCGCCATCCAGAACCGGGATGGGCAACAGGTTTAGAAAGCCGATTCCGATCGAAAGTATGGCGGCAAAGCTCGTCATCGTCAGAAGCAGGTTGATCGTCATGGCCAGCGGGTCCGGATTGGCGGCGACCGCCGCATTGGTCAGGGCCCCCGAAGCCTTGGCGATGCCCAGCGGCCCGCTGAGCTGATCGCCGTTCTCGCGGCCGGTGAAGATGCGGCCCAGATAGCTCAGGGTGGTGCCGAGGATGTCGCCGGTCTGGCGCACCCCCTGCCCCACGGCCTCCAGCGGATTGTAGCGGATCTGCCGGGTCTCGGCGGCCGTCGACGACAGCATCAGGCCGATGGTGCCGACGCTGACGCGCCCGGCCACGGGGTCTTCCCGGGTCACACGGGCCGGGGTGGCCACGATCTCGACCGGGCGGCCGGCGCGCTCGACCGTGAAGCGGATGGGATCGCCGCTGGACAGATTGACCTTGCGCACGACCTCGCCCGCGTCCTCGACCGGCTTGCCGTTCATTTCGGAGATGAGGTCGCCGTCGCGGAAGCCCGCGGCGGCGGCCGGCGAGCCGGGCACGACCTGGGCCACGCGGGCGGGCCGCAGCTCGACGCCCACCAGGGAAAACAGCACGGTGAAGATGACGATCGCCAGAACGAAGTTCGACACCGGTCCGGCGACGATGATCAGCATCCGCTGCCAGATCGGCTTGAAGTGGAAATAGTCGCGCTCGGCGCCCACGCCCTGCTCGGCCACGATCTCGCGCTTCAGCGTGTCCAGACCCCGGCTGTCGGGCACGCTCGAGGCGTCCATGTCGCCGGAGAACTTCACATAGCCCCCCAGCGGCAGCCAGCCGACGCGCCATTCGATGCCGTGGCGATCCGTGCGGCTGAACAGGGCCTTGCCGAAGCCGATGGCGAACCGGTCGACCTTCACGCCAAAGGCGCGGGCGACCAGGAAGTGGCCGAGTTCGTGGATCGTGACGATGACCGTCAGGACCAGCAGGAACGGCACGACCGTCATCAGGATCTGCGCCAAGGCGTTCAGCATTCGCTCGTCGTCCCCGTATCCCGTGCGCGAGACGCCATCAGGCGGCGATCGCCAAGTCCTGGACGATCCCGACCGCGACGCGACGGGCGTCCGCATCGAGGGCCAGGGCCCCGGCGCACGCGTCGTCGTAACCGGAAATCGGCCCCGCCTTCGTCATCCGATCAAGCGTTTCGGCGATGACTGCGGCAATATTGAGAAAGGCCAGACGACGGTCAAGAAAGGCCAGGGCCGCGACCTCGTTGGCCGCGTTGAAGATGGTGGGCGCGCCGGCGCCCGTTTCGAGCGCTTCACGCGCCAGTCGGAGGGCCGGAAACCGGACCGGATCAGGGGCTTCGAAGGTCAGTCTGCCCATGGCCGCGAGGTCCAGACGGGGCGCCGGCCAGTCCAGCCGCTCGGGCCAGGCCAGGGCGCAGGCGATCGGCGTGCGCATGTCGGGAGGGCCCATCTGGGCGAGGGTCGACCCGTCGACGAACTCCACCAGACTGTGGATGATCGATTCCGGGTGGACGACCACGTCGATCTTCCCGGCCGGCATGCCGAAGAGATAGGCGGCCTCGATCATCTCCAGGCCCTTGTTGGCCATGGTGGCGCTGTCGACCGAGATCTTGGCCCCCATGCTCCAATTGGGATGGGCCACGGCCTGCTCGGGCGTCATCGACGCCATCGCCTCGCGCGAGGTGGTGCGGAACGGTCCGCCCGAGGCGGTCAGGATCAGCCGGGCGACATGGTCCGGCGTCTCTGCCGGGAAGACCTGAAAGATGGCGGAGTGTTCGGAATCGACCGGGATCAGACGGCCGCCATGGGCCCGGACCCGCTCGATCAGGCTGGCGCCGCAGCAGACCAGGCTCTCCTTGTTGGCCAGGGCCAGGGTCGCGCCGGTCGCCGCCGCCGCCCAGGCGGACTTCAGGCCCGCGGCGCCGACGATGGAGGCCATGACCAGATCGGTGGGACGTGTCGCCGCTTCGATCACGGCCTGCTCTCCGGCCGCCACGGCGATCCCGGTGCCGGCCAGGGCGTCGCGCAGGGCCTCCAGCCGGGCAGGATCGGCGGTCACGGCGACCTCGGGCCGCCAGCGTCGTGCCTGTTCCGCCAGCCGCTCGATATTGGCCCCGCCGGTCAGGGCGACGACCTCGAATTCGGCCGAGCCGGCCGCCTGGCCGTGCACCATCAGGTCCAGGGTCGAGGTCCCGACCGAGCCGGTGGAGCCCAGAACGCTCACGCGCCGCCTGATCATGCGCCACGCTCCAGCAGCAGCACGCCCAGCCGTCCGGCCGCCACGACGACGATGGCGAACATCAGTCCGTCCACCCGGTCCAGCAGCCCGCCGTGGCCGGGGATCAGCTTGCCCGCATCCTTGACGCCGAAGCGCCGCTTGAGCGCCGATTCCCACAGGTCGCCCGCCATGGTGGCCAGGGCGCCCGCCAGCCCCAGCAGGCCGCCCCAGACGGCGGTCAGCGGGTCCATGTCCAGCCAGGCCGCGATGGCGGCGCCGGCGCACACCCCGGCCAGCAGTCCGCCTACGAAGCCGGACCAGGTCTTGTTCGGCGAGAACCGGGGCCACAGCTTGGGCCCGCCCAGCAGGCTGCCGAAGACATAGGCGGCGATGTCGGAGGCCCAGGTCACCGCCAGCACGAACACGGTCCAGTGCAGGCCCGAGGCATCGTCGGCCTGGCCGTTGCGCAGCCAGATGACCAGCACGGCCGGCCAGCCGAGGTAGAGGACGCCATAGGCGGCATCCAGCGCCTCCTGCCCCCGTGCCCGGGCGTAGAGGGCGGCCGCGACCGCCCCGAACACCAGAAGGACCAGCGACAGCGACAGCTGCTGGGCATGGACCGTGAGGATCGCGCAGAGCAGCGCCAGGAAGACCGCCGTGCCGGTCGCGCGCCAGGCCCTGGGCGCGCTCATCATCGCCCATTCGGCGGACAGCAGGGCCGCGGCGACGACCAGCAGGGCGAGGAACCAGGGCCCGCCCAGCCAGGTGGCGAGACCCGCCGCCGGCGCCAGAACGATCGCAGAGGCCGCGCGAAGCCCGATGTCGCGCACCCGCATGGCCATCAGCCGACCGCGAGCGCGGGGGCGACCGTGACGGCACCGAAGCGGCGATCGCGCGCCTGATACTGGCGCACCACGTCGGCCAGGGCCTCCGGCCCATAGTCGGGCCACAGCACGTCCTGATAGACGAGCTCGGCATAGGCCGCTTCCCACAGCAGGAAGTTGGACAGCCGCTGCTCGCCCGAGGTGCGCACGATCACGTCGACCGGCGGGGATCCGGCCGTGGACAGCCCTGCCCCCAGCATGGCCTCGTCCAGCGGGCCCGTCGCCTGACCCGCCAGGACGCGGTCCACATGGGCCTGGGCCGCATCGACGATGTCGGCCCGGCCGCCGTAGTTGAAGGCCACCTGCAGCAGGAATTTGTCATTGTGCGCGGTCGTGCGCTCGGCCCGCTCGACGATGGCGTCGATGTCGCTGGGCAGGCCCGTCCGGCGGCCCAGCACCCGGACCCGCACGCCTTCACGCGCCAGCCGGTTCAGGTCACTGGACACATAGGAGCGAACCAGACCCATCAGGTCGGACACCTCCTCCACCGGGCGTCGCCAGTTCTCGGTCGAGAAGCCGAAGACCGTCAGGCAGTCGATGCCGAAATCCGGAGCCGCCTGCACCGTGCGCTTCAGCGCCTGCACGCCCTCGCGATGGCCCATGGCACGCGGCAGTCCCCGGGCCTGCGCCCAGCGACCGTTGCCATCCATGATCAGAGCGACATGCCGGGGCCCGATCTCAGAGGCTGGCAGACCGCCGGGTTGGGCCGTCATCAAAAATCCATTCTGTCGAGGTGAGAGGAGGCCCTCAAACCTGCATGATCTCAACTTCCTTGGTCTTCAAGGTCTCGTCGATACGCTTGATGGCCGCATCGGTGTCCTTCTGGACCTCGGTCTCCATCTTTTTCTGGTCGTCCTGGCTGATCTCGCCGGCCTTTTCCGCCTTCTTCAGGTCGTCGTTGGCGTCGCGGCGCACGTTGCGGACGGCGATCTTCTGCTGTTCGGCATATTTTCCGGCCAGCTTGGCCAGCTCCTTGCGGCGCTCCTCGGTCAGGGGCGGCACGGGAATGCGCAGGGTCTGGCCGTCGACGATGGGGTTCAGACCCAGGCCCGCGGCGCGGATGGCCTTCTCGACCGGTCCGACCATCGACTTGTCCCAGACGCTGACCGAGATCATCCGCGGCTCGGGCACGCTGATGGCGGCCACGGCGTTCAGCGGCGAGGTCGAGCCATAGGCCTGGACCTGGACCGGATCCAGCAGGCCGGCGTTCGCCCGGCCGGTCCGCAGGCCCTGGAATTCCTCCTTCAGGGAGGTGACGGCGCGGTCCATGCGGTCGCGATAGGTCTTCAGATCGGGCTTGGCCATGTGGGTCTCCTGGGTTCGTTTCTTGTCAGGCCGTCGGGGCGGGAAGGTCGCTGATGACCGTGAACGTTCCCTTGCCCTTCAGCACCTTGCGCAGTGAATCTTCCTCGCGGATCGAAAACACCACGATCGGGATCTTGCTCTCGCGCATCAGGGCGATCGCGGCGGCGTCCATGACCTTCAGGTTCTGGCTCAGCACGTCCTGATAGGTCAGGTGCTCATAGCGCGTCGCCGACTTGTCCTTCTTGGGATCGGCCGAATAGACGCCGTCGACGGAGGTGCCCTTCAGCAGGGCGTCGCAGCCCATCTCGGCGGCGCGCAGGGCGGCGGCCGTATCGGTCGTGAAATAGGGGTTGCCGGTGCCGGCGGCGAAGATGACCACGCGGCCCTTCTCCATGTGCCGGACGGCGCGACGGCGGATGTAGGGTTCGGCGATCGCGGCCATGGGGATGGCGCTCTGCACGCGGGTATCGACGCCGATCTTCTCCAGCGCGTTCTGCATGGCCAGGGCGTTCATGACGGTCGCCAGCATGCCCATGTAGTCGGCGCTGGCCCGTTCCATGTCGGCAGCCGCCGTCGACAGACCGCGGAAGATGTTGCCCCCGCCGATCACCAGACAGACCTCGGTCCCGCCTTTGACGACACGGGCGATGGCGGCGGCCACGGTGTCGACCGTCGCCATGTCGATGCCATAGCCCTGATCGCCCATCAGGACCTCGCCTGATACCTTGAGCAGCACCTTCTTGTATTTCGGGGCACTGTCAGCGGGCATGGGGGTCTCGTTCTGCGGGATTCGTGGTGTCTTATAGACGAAGGGCGCGCCCGGCTTCAAAGCCGAACGCGCCCCCCATGACATTTCGCCGACGACGGCTCAGTTCGTGATCGGGAAGCCGACGGGATCGCTGGCGGTCGGCCGCGTCGGCAGCGGCATGCGCGGCAGCGGCTCGTCGCTGTTCGCCGCGCTCAACAATATCCCGGCCAGCACCACGGCGGCCTGGCGCAGGTCGTCGGGCCTCAGGTGATCGTAGGAGTCGATGCTCGTGTGGTGCAGGCGGCTGCTGTAATCCAGCGGATCCTGGATGAACTGGAAGCCGGGGATCCCGACCGTCTGCATATAGACGTGGTCGGTGCCGCCGGACGGGCGCAGCGAGACGGTCCCGGCCCCCATGCTGGCGAACGGTTCCAGCCACTGCTCCAGCACCGGAGCCGCCGCGACGTTCCCCTCGGCATTTATGCCCCGGATCTTGCCCGAGCCATTGTCGATGTTGAAATAGGCGACGAGGTCGGCATGGCCTTCGCGCGGCTGCACGGGCCAGCGGGCCCGCCAGGTGCGGTTGTTCGGCAGGGCGGCCAGGGCGGGATCGCTCAGCGGGGCGCGCGTCGCCACGTGCCGGTCGACATAGGCCAGCGAGCCCAGCAGGCCCTGCTCTTCCGCGTTCCACAGGGCGAAGCGGATCGTCCGTTTGGGCCGGACCCCCAGGGCCTTGAGGATGCGCGCGGCCTCCATGACCACGGCGCTGCCGGCGGCGTTGTCGACCGCGCCGTCCGAGGCCACCCAGCTGTCCAGGTGCGCCCCGGCCATCACATATTCGCCGGACCGGTCGGTGCCGGGGATGTCGGCCAGGACGTTGTAGGCATTGACGTCCTCGTCATGGAACCGGACCTCGCTCATCAGCTCCAGCGTCGGCACGGTTCCGGCCTTGGCCAGCCGCGCCAGACGACGATAGTCCTCGGCGGCCAGTTCCAGCCCGGCCAGACGCGGCGTCTGACCCACCTGATACTGATAGCCGGTGCCGTGCAGCAGGCCGCCCTCGCGCTGGGACATCCGCACCCAGGCGACCGCGCCTTCGTCGGCGAGGAAGGCGTCAAGGCGCGCGGGGAAATCCGCGGTCGCGCCGCGCAGCTGACGCTCGGGGGCGTCCGGATCGGTCTGCGGCAGGGAGTAGGCCTGGCGCCCGCTCAGCTCCTCATCGGTCCATCGGCGGAAGGCGGGTTCGGTCGGCTCGGCCCCCGTGGTCGGCGCGGTCAGCATGACGATCTTGCCCGCCAGCTTGCCGCGCCAGGCGTCGAACTGGTCGGCGCTGGTGATCGGGGCGAGGATGACCTCGCCGCTGACCGTGCCGTTGGTCGAGGGGGTCCAGGCCACGGGAATGGCGCGCAGGTCGATCGGCCGCGGCGTCGTCATGCGCGCGCTGGAGCGCACGATCGACCAGCCCCGCCCGAATTCGAAGCCCTCGGCCCTCACGTTCGACAGGCCCCAGTCGGTGAACCGTTGCTGCGTCCACTGCTCGGCCTCGCGCATCTGGGGCGAGTTGGTCAGCCGCCCGCCGATCCGGTCGGTCAGCCAGGCCGCGGTCTGCATGACCTCGCTGTGGTTGAAGCCCTGGTCGATGACCCCGTTGAGGGCGACACGATCGACGGATTGCGCCTGGGCCGCGCTGGCGAACAGGAGGACGGCGGACGAGACGGCGGCAAGACGACGGATCACAAGGCTTCTCTCGATGACGGACGGACAGGCGGGCATTTGACCCGAGACCGGCCGCCGCGCCAACCCGGAACGAAGAAGGGCCGGCGATCGCTCGCCGGCCCTTCCGTCATCTAGCCGTGATCGTCGGGATCAGGCGTCGGTCTTCATCATCGAGGCGACTTCCGAGGCGAAGTCCGGTCCTTCGACCTTCTCCACGCCCTCGCCCAGCGCCAGGCGGACGAAGCCGGCCAGGTGCAGGCCGGGCGCGCCCAGTTCCTTGCCCGCGTCGGCGACCAGCTGCTCGATGGTCACGTCGGGGTTCATGACGAACGGCTGCTTGGTCAGCACCACGTCCTTCTGGAACTTGTTGATCTGACCCTCGACGATCTTGGCGATCATGTTCTCGGGACGGCCTTCTTCCTTGGCCTTCTCGGTCAGGACCTGACGTTCCTTCTCGACGGCGGCCGGGTCCAGATCGTCCGTGTTCAGCGACAGCGGAGCGGTCGCGGCCACGTGCATGGCGATCTTGCGGCCCAGTTCGCGCAGGGCGGTCTTGTCGCCGCCGCCGTGCAGGGCGACCAGCACGCCGATGCGGCCGAGGCCCGGAGCCACGGCGTTATGGACGTAGGAGGCGACGACGCCTTCATCGACCGACAGGCGGGCGGCGCGACGCAGCTGCATGTTCTCGCCGATGGTCGCGATCATGTTGGTGACCTCGGCCTGGATGGTGTTGCCGTTTTCCAGCTCGGCGCCGTGCAGGGCCTCGACGTCGTGGTGCTCCAGGCCCTTTTCGGCAAAGGCCTTGGCGGCGTTCTGGAACAGCTCATTGCGGGCGACGAAGTCCGTCTCCGAGTTGAACTCGATGGCGGCGCCGACTTCGCCCTTGCCGTCTTCCTTCGAAGCGACGGCCACCAGGCCCTCGGCGGCGACGCGGTCGGCCTTCTTGGCGGCCTTGGACAGGCCCTTGGCGCGCAGCCAGTCGATCGCGGCGTTGATGTCGCCGTCGGTTTCCTGGAGCGCCTTCTTGCAGTCCATCATGCCCACGCCGGATTTGGCGCGCAGTTCCATGACGAGGGCGGCGGTGATCTCGGCCATTTCTGGTCTCCTGAGGTCTTGAATGCGTGAGCGGCCGGGCTTGGATTAGCCCGGCCGCATGTCAGATTTGCGGACGGTCCGGTGTGCCGGACCGAACGATCAGGCTTCGGTCTTCTCGGCTTCGGCAGCCGGGGCCTCGGCGGCAGGCTCTTCGGCGGCGGTCTCTTCGCCCGAAGCAGCCAGCATTTCCTCGGCGACAGCCTCGGTTCCGGCAGGCGCGGCGTCCGCATCGACCGGGGCCGAAGCCTCGGCCAGCATCGGCTCGACGGGGTTTTCCATCGCGCCCAGGTCGACGCCCGAGTGGGCGGCGCCGGCCGCCAGGCCGTCCAGGACGGCGTCGGCGATCAGGTCGCAATAGGTCTGGATGGCGCGCGCGGCGTCATCGTTGCCCGGGATCGGATAGGTGATGCCGTCGGGATCCGAGTTGGTGTCCAGGATCGCGATGATCGGGATGTTCAGCTTGCGGGCCTCGAGGATCGCGATCGCTTCCTTGTTGGTGTCGATCACGAACATGATGTCGGGGATCGAGCCCATGTCGCGGATGCCGCCCAGCGACAGTTCCAGCTTTTCCTTCTCGCGCGAGAGGTTGACCAGTTCCTTCTTGACCCGGCCTTCGCCGCCGCGCTCCAGGATGCCTTCCAGCTCGCGCAGACGCGCGATGGAGCCCGAGACGGTCTTCCAGTTGGTCAGCGTGCCGCCGAGCCAGCGGTTGTTCATGTAGTACTGGGCGCAGCGCTTGGCGGCCTCGGCGACGGGCTCAGCAGCCTGGCGCTTGGTGCCGACGAACAGGACGCGTCCACCTTTCGCAGCGACTTCGCGCACGGCCACCAGAGCCTGGTGGAACAGCGGCATCGTCTGCGACAGGTCGATGATGTGGATGTTGGAGCGCGAGCCGAAGATGTAGCGTTCCATCTTCGGGTTCCACCGGTGCGTCTGGTGGCCGAAGTGGGCGCCCGCTTCGAGCAGGGTGCGCATGGAGAAGTCTGGCAGAGCCATGATGGGAAGTCCTTTTTCCGATTATTCCGCCGCAGGCGGTGAAAGGACCGGGTGGTCCCTCGGAACGGAGCGTCCGGGATGTCTCCCCGAACACGCCACGCCTGCGTGTGAAGTGGGCGGCGATATAGGCGGGTTGGGCGGATAAGGCAAGGCGGGTGTCGGGACGCCGTCCCGTCCGCCCTCCCCCCTTCGCCCCTCAGACGGCGAGCAGGTCGTCCAGCGCCTCGAACTGTTCGGGCCAGGCCCCCGTGCTGCCCGAGGCCATTGCGGCGTCGAGCGCGTCCTTCGAGGGATAGAGGTCGCGGACGATGATCCGGGTCCCGCCGTCCACGGGTTCGAAGGTCACGGTGGTCACGGCCCCGTCCGGCTCCTCCTCGTTGGTCCAGACGAGGCGGGAGGGCGGCGTGACCTCGATGTAGCGACCGAAGAAGGCCATCGGCTGTTCCGAGGCGGGGTGGCCGAACACGAAGCGGTACGACCCGCCGGTGCGGACATCCATGTCGCACGACAGGAAGACGATCCCGAAGGATCCGGGGGCCCACCAGCGCATCATCAGCGCCGGCGTCGTCCACGCCTCGAAGACGATCCGGGCCGGGGCCGCCAGGGTTCGCGTCACCGTCAGTTCGCGATCCGATGTCCGTTCGACGGTCGTGGGGCTATGCATCGTCCTGCTCCTTGCGTTTCAGCGTCTCGACGACCTCGGACAGGGCGTCGAACCGGGCGTCCCAGAGCCGACGGTGACCCTCGATCCAGGCGGCCTCGTCCTCCAGACGGTGCCGGCCCAGCCGGCAGGTCCGCACCCGGCCCACCTTCTCCGTCGCGACCAGACCCGCCGCTTCCAGCACGCCGACATGCTTCTTCATGCCCGTGAGCGTCATGTCGAAGGCCTCGGCCAGTTCGGTGATCGAAGACTCCGACCGTCCGAGGCGCGCCAGGACCCCGCGCCGGGTGGAGTCCGACAGGGCGGCGAACGAGGCGTCGAGGCGGGATGTCAGTTGCTGAACCATATGGTTCACTGTTAGCGCGCACGCGGGCGATGTTCAAGGCGTCATGCGCATCCTGCAGAACGACGAAGGGCGGCCTCCTGCGAGACCGCCCCGCCTCCAGCCTGGGTTGTTTTCCCGACCTACATCGCGTCGAGCATGGTCTGCGCGCGGTCGCGGTGCATGGTCACCTTGGGGATCACCTCCGTGGCCAGGGCGGCGAGGCCCGGGGTCTCGGTGTGGTCCTTGAAGCCGTTGAGAAGGGTCAGGGCCTCGTTGTGGGCGGCGACCTGCTGGGTCAGGAAGACCCGGTCGAAGTCGGCGGGTGCCGCAGCGTTCAGATTGTCGATCAGGCCCTGACGGCGCTCGTCCATTCCGGTCGGCAGGGTGGTGTCGGCGGCCTCGGTCGGGGCGAGGGTCTTCAATTTGGCGGTCGAGGCGGTGTGATCGGTCTTGATCATCCCGGCCAGTTCCTTGACGCCGGCGTTGGTCGACTTCGCTTCGGCGATGTCGGCGGCGGCCAGTTCGTACATGTCGGACGTCGCCAGCGCGGTGACGAAGCCCCCGGCGGTGTTGGCCCCGAGCGTCGCGGCCGAGGCCTGGCCGACCGGGACCGAGGCGGCGTCCTGGGTCGCATTGACGGCGGCGGCGGCGGCGTCGGCGGGGTCGTCGGACTGGCTGCAGGCCCCCAGCAGGGCGAGGGCGGCGGTACCGACGAGAAGCGTGCGGATCATGGGGTGGTCTCCTTCAGAGGTTGGATGCCTAACCCCCACCAGCCTCCCCTGTTCCTGTGTCCGTCAGGCGACTCCGGTCCCCCGCTGCCCGACCGTCCCGGCCCTGTGGCGCCGCCTCAGTGCGCCGCCGCCAGCGTCAGGAGCGCCAGATCCATGGCCTCCAGCGCCGGGTCGGCCGTCGAGGGTCGGTCGTTGGCGTAGATCGAGAAGGCCACCGTCCGGCCGCTGGCCGCCGTCAGGAAGCCGGCCAGGGCATTGACCCCGTTCAGACTGCCGGTCTTGGCGAAGACCCGGCCTTCCAGAGGCGTCCCGGCGAAGCGCCGGAGCAGCGTCCCCGCCTGACCGGCGACCGGCAGGGTCGCCCGCCAGGCCTCGCCCCACGGCTGTCGGCTGGTCCAGACCAGGAAGGTCGTCGTCGCCCGGGGGCTGATGCGGTTGTAGGCCGACAGGCCGGATCCGTCGTACAGATCGAAGGCGGCGCGCTCGAGGCCGGCGGTCGCCATGACCGCCTCGACCTGCGCCAGACCCTCGGCCCTCGCTCCGGTGCCGTCCAGACGTCCAAGGCGGCGCAGCAGCAGTTCGGCGTGCAGGTTCTGGCTGAACCGGGCGGTGCGGTTCAGGCTGGCCAGCAGCGGCGGTCGGGCGAGGCGCGCGACCTCGACCCCGTCGGGCTGATCCACGGGCGGCAAGGAGTCACCCCTGGTCGGGTCATCGGACAGCTCCAGCGGGCGGTGGCGGGCGCGGACTGTGCCTTCGACCGTCACGCCGCGCGCCTCCAGCAGCCGTCTGAACCGCAGGGCCGCCGTCAGCGCCGGATCGTCCAGCCCGACCCGCAGGGCGACCGCGTCGCTCCCCGTCGGCATCTGGCCATACAGACGCACGACATCCTCGCCCGGCCGCCGCTCCACCCTCAGGTCCGTCTCTCCCACCGCGACCGTCACGGCGGTGTTCACCAGAGGCAGAAGATCGTCGCCCGCCCGCCAGGCGGCCTGGACCGGCGCGCCCGCGGTCTGGACCGGGGACACCTGCAGGACCACGATGTTGTCGTTGACCGTCAGGGCCGAGACGGCGGTGCCGAACCCCTCCTGCATGTCCTCCCAGGCCCAGCCGGGGCCGCGTCGCTCGTCGGGGTACAGGCGGTCGTCGCCGACGACGTCCCCGACCCGCGTCGTGCGCGCCGCCGTCGCATCGGCCAGCGCCGCAAGACAGTCGGCCACGCAATCCGGACCGTCACCCAGCGCCGGGTCGCCCGCCCCCATCAGGACCGCATCGGGGGCCCGGCCCTCCCCTCTGGCCTCGAGCCGGACCGAGGTGCCGTCCATCGGATCGGGGTCGCCCGGATCCTGCAACAGGGCGAAGGCGGCCGCCGTGGTGAAGATCTTGGTGTTGGACGCGGGGCTGAAGCGGTCGTCGGCGCGGATGTCGACCAGCACCTGACCGTCGAGGGTCATCGCCATCATTCCCCACCGGGTGCCGGCCAGTCCGGGCTCGTCGAGGATGGCGGCGAGGGTCCGGTGGCTGTCGCCTGCAGCAGACGAGGCAGAGGTCGCCCCCAGCGACGCGCATCCGCCGGCCGACAGGGCGCAGATCAGGATCAGGGACGACAGGGCTGCCCGGACAGCGGCCCCGGGGCGCATCAGGCTTCTTCCAGCATCAGCACGCCGGGGGCCGATTTCAGCGCCCCCCGCAGCGCCCCGTCCAGCCGGTACCGGCCCGGGAGCCGCATCTCGACCTCGCGCCGCCCGTCCAGCGAGGCGATCAGGGTGATCTCCCCGCCCTTGCCCTGCGCCAGGGCGCGCGCCAGCCGGGCCTGGATGGCGGCGGGATCGGTCGTCCGCGCCGAGACGTGGACCCGCAGCCCCACGGTCGAGTCGTCGACCAGCGCATCCAGCCGCGAGCAGTCGTCACCGAAGAACCGGACCTCTCCGTCCGACGACTTGGCGCGGACCCGGACCATCAGGGCCGAGCCGACCTCGAGCAGGTCGCGGCATTTCCTCAGCTGTTCGGGCGGAAACAGGCATTCGAACTCACCCGTCGGATCGGAAAAGGTGACGAAGGCGAACTTCTCGCCGTTCTTGGCGCTGGCCCGTTCCTGACGCCGGCGCACCACGCCGGCCATCATGAAGGCGTCGTGGCCCTGTTCCGCGCGCTGCACGGCCTCGGCGACGAAGGTCACGCGCTTCCGGCGCAGCGCCCCTTCCATGTCCTCCAGCGGGTGGCCGGACAGGTAGAAGCCGACGGCCGACAGCTCCTGGTCCAGCCGTTCCGGCCCCACCCAGGGCTCGACGCTCTTCAGCCGCGGCCGCGACGCCCCCGCCTGGTCGGCCCCGAACAGCGACACCTGCGACGAGGTCCGGTCCGCCGCCACGCTCTGGCAATAGGCCATCAGGGTGTCGGCCTGTTCGAATAGCTGACGCCGGTTGGGATGGATCGAGTCGAACGCCCCGGCCTTGGCCAGCCCCTCCAGCGCCCGCTTGTTGACGGCCCGCGGATCGACCCGTTCCAGGAAGTCGAAGATGTCGGCGAACCGGCCGCCGGTCTCGCGCACCTCGACGACGTGCTTCATGGCCTCGAGGCCCACGTTGCGGATCGCGCCCAGAGCATAGAGCACCGCGCCAGTCCCCTCCTCCCAGGTCACGTCGAAGTCGGCGGACGAGGTGTTCACGTCGGGCGCGCGCACCGGCACGCCGAACTTGCGCGCGTCCTGATAGAAGACCGCCAGCTTGTCGGTGTTGGACAGGTCCAGGCTCATCGACGCGGCGAAGAACTCGACCGGATGGTTCGCCTTCAGCCAGCCGGTCTGGTACGAAATCAGCGCATAGGCGGCGGCGTGCGACTTGTTGAAGCCGTAGCCGGCGAACTTGGCCACCAGTTCGAAGATGGAGTCCGACTGCTGTTCCGGCACGGACTTCTCGGAGGCGCCCTTGATGAAGCGCGCCTTCTGGAAATCCATCTCCTCCTTCTTCTTCTTGCCCATCGCGCGGCGAAGAAGATCGGCCTCCCCGAGGCTGTACCCCGCCAGGATCTGGGCGATCTTCATCACCTGTTCCTGGTAGATGATGACGCCGTACGTCTCGGTCAGGACCTCGGTCAGGGACGGATGCAGATAGTCGACCTCGGCCCGCCCGAATTTGCGGTCGATATAGGTGTCGATCATCTCCATCGGCCCGGGCCGGTACAGCGAGATGAGGGCGGTGATCTCCTCGATGGAGCCGCAGCGCATCTTCCTCAGGGTGTCGCGCATGCCCTGGGATTCCAGCTGGAACACACCGACCGTCTGGCCCGAGGCCATCAGCTCATAGGTCTTGCCGTCGTCCAGCGGCAGCAGGTTGAAGTCCTGCGCCGCGCCCCGCCGCGACAGGTATCCGTGCGCGCGGTCCAGCACCGTCAGGGTCTTCAGACCCAGGAAGTCGAACTTCACCAGACCGGCGGGCTCGACCCATTTCATGTTGAACTGGGTGGCCGGGATGTCCGAGCGCGGGTCCTGATACAGGGGCGTCAGCTCGACCAGCGGCCGGTCGCCGATGACGATGCCGGCGGCGTGGGTCGAGGCGTTGCGGTACAGCCCCTCCAGCTCCAGCGCCGTTTCCAGCAGGGTGGCCACCGCCCGGTCCGCGTCGCGCGCCTCGCGCAGACGCGGCTCGATCTCGATCGCCTGGGCCAGGGTCGTAGGGTTGGCCGGGTTGTTCGGGATCATCTTGGCCAGGCGATCCACCTGGCCCAGCGGCATCTGCAGCACCCGGCCGACGTCGCGCAGCACGGCCCGCGCCTGCAGCGTGCCGAAGGTGATGATCTGGGCGACCCGGTCCTTGCCGTAGCGCTCCTGGACGTAGGTGATCACCTCTTCCCGCCGCTCCTGGCAGAAGTCGATGTCGAAGTCGGGCATGGAGACCCGCTCGGGGTTCAGGAACCGCTCGAACAGCAGGCCGAACCGCAGCGGGTCCAGATCGGTGATGGTCAGGGCCCAGGCCACCAGCGACCCGGCCCCGGACCCCCGGCCCGGCCCCACGGGGATCCCGTGCGACTTGGCCCATTTGATGAAGTCCGACACGATCAGGAAATAGCCGGGGAAGCCCATCTGGGTGATGATCCCGACCTCCCACTCCAGCCGGGTCCAGTAGTCGGCCTCGGGCGCCGACGGGGTGACCAGCTTCAGCCGCGCCTTCAGCCCCTCGCGGGCCTGGTGCATCAGCTCGTCGGGCTCGGTCCGGCCGTCGCCCGTGTCGAAGCGGGGCAGGATGGGCGGGTGGGTCTTGACCAGGAAGGCGCAGCGCCGCGCGATCTCGATGGTGCTGTCGCAGGCCTCGGGCAGGTCGGCGAACAGGGTCCGCATCTCCGCCGCCGTCCGGAAGAAATGCTGGTCGGTGATCCGACGGCGGTCCTCCTGACCGGTGAAGGCCCCGTCGGCGATGCACAGCAGGGCGTCGTGCGACCGCGCCTGGTTCTGACGGGCGTAGTGGACGTCGTTGGTCGCCACCAAGGGCACGTCGTGGCCATAGGCCCATTCGACCAGACCGCGCTCCGCCGCCGCCTCGTCCGGCCGGCCATGCCGCTGCAGCTCGACATAGAAACGATCGCCGAACGCCCCGGCCATCGCCGCCAGGGCCCTGGCGCCCTCGGCCGGCTTGTTCTGGACGAACAGGGGATCGACCGGTCCGTCCGGACCGCCCGACAGCAGAATCAGACCGGCCGAATGGGCCACGACCTGATCCCAGGTCACGTTCGGCTCCTCGTCGCCGGCGTCGAGGTAGGCCGAGGACGACAGGGCGCACAGGTTCCGCCAGCCCGGCTCGTCCTGGCAGATCAGGACCACGGTCGGCACCTTGGCCCAGCGCTCGGTGCGCTTGCCGCCGATGCCCGTCACCGGCAGGGCGCAGGCGATCAGGGGCTGGACCCCCACCGACTTGGCGGCCTCAGAGAACTCCAGCGCCCCGAACAGATTGACCCGGTCCGCGACCCCGACCGCCGGCATCCCCGCGTCCGCAGCCAGCTTCCCGACCTTGCCCGCCTTGATCGCGCCTTCCAGCAGCGAATAGGCCGAGCGGACCCTCAGGTGGACGAAACCGGTCTGTGCGGGCGTATCGGAGATGGCCTGAACCTCGATGTCAGGCCGGAGGCGACTCATCTCGCCAACAGGGCGACCTGCCAGACCATCCAGACAAAGCCGCCGCACGATGCAAGCGACAGAGTTTCCCGAACCACCCGTGTCATCGGCTTATCCCCAGATTGCGTGTTCCGGTATTGTTCTATGTTGGCTTTTTGTTCTCGTCAACAGCCTGTGGGACGCGCGCTGTGGAAAGGTCTAGGGTGGAGCCATCGCATCGCCGCTCCGGCGGTGCCTGTGTGGAGTACCGGCGATGGCCAAGGGTCAAGTGAAGTCGAACAAGGAAGCCCGCAAGCCCAAGGCCGAGAAGCCCAAGCCCGCCGTGTCGGTGGGGACCTCGCCCTTCACCCAGCCGGGCAAGAAGTAGGCCCTACCCCCGCGACCGCTCGACCGTATCCACGCTGGGGTTCGCCCGCAGCGCGGCCATGATGCTGGTGGCGTGTTTGGCGTCGGCGACCTCGACGTCGAGGTCGACGTCGAAGAAGTCGGACTGCCGGTGGGCCATCTTCAGGTTCAGGATGTTGCCGCCGGCCTCGCCGATGACGGTGGCGACCTGGCCCAGGACGCCGGGCGCATTCTTGATCGTGGCCCGCAGGCGGGCGGTGCCGACCGCGCCCTGTTCGGCCTGGGGCGTCCACTGCAGGTCCTGCCAGACGCTGTCGTCGTCGGCATAATCCGCCAGTTTCTGGCAATCGATGACGTGGACGGTCAGGCCCTTTTCCGGCTCCAGGATGCCGACGATGCGGTCGCCGGGCACCGGGGTGCAGCAGGGGCCGAAGTGAATGCTGACGCCCGGTGTCAGGCCGCCGCCGCGCACGAACATGCGCGCCTTGTCGTCGGCGATCTTGCGGCGTTCCTGGCCGGTGTTCAGCGTGCCCTTCAGCGCCGGGAACAGCATCTCGACCACCTTGTTGGCCGGCAGGCGGCCACGGCCGATGGCGTCGAACAGGTCTTCCTGCGTGCCGGTGGCCAGGGTCTCGACCACCGATTTCAGCGACACGTCGGCCAGCGACTTGCCGACCCGGATCAGGGCCTGCTCCAGCGTCGTCTTGCCCAGCTTGTAGAACTCGTCGCGTTCCGATGAGCGGATGTGGCGACGGATGGCGGACCGGGCCCGGCCGGTGACGGTCAGGCTGCGCCAGTCGGCCGGGGCCTCGCGCTTCTTGCCGCGGATGATCTCGACCACGTCGCCGTTCTGCAGCGCGGTGCGCATCGGCTTCAGCTCGCCGTTGATCTTGACGCCCACAGCCGTGTCGCCGACCTCGGTGTGGACCGAATAGGCGAAGTCCAGGGCCATGCCGCCGCGCGGCAGGGTGATCAGCGTGCCCTTGGGCGTGAAGACGAACACCTGATCCAGGTACATCTCCAGCTTGGCGTGCTCGACCCAGTCCTCGCCCCCCTCCCCGTGCTCGATCACCTGGACCAGGTGACGCAGGTTCTGCAGCGGGTCGCGGCCGCCCTCGGCCTCCATGGCCGCCTGGTCGAAGCCGTAGGACTTGTTCTTGTAGGCCCAGTGCGCGGCCACGCCGTCCTCGGCCACCCGATCCATGGCCTCGGTGCGGATCTGCATCTCGATGCGCAGACCGGCCGGGCCGACCACCGTGGTGTGCAGCGAGCGGTAATTGTTCGACTTGGGCGTCGAGATGAAGTCCTTGAACCGCTCGGGCACCATCGGCCAGGCGCGGTGGATGACGCCCAGGGCGCGGTAGCATTCGTCCTCGGCCTCGACCAGGACGCGGAAGCCGTAGATGTCGGACAGCGACGAGAAGCCGACGGACTTCCGCTGCAGCTTGCGCCAGATCGAATAGGGCGTCTTCTGGCGGCCATAGACCCGCGCCTTGATGCCCGCCTCGCTGAGGACCCGCTGGAATTCGGCGGCGACCGTCTCGGTGGCCCCGCCGTGCTCCAGCTTCAGCGCCTCCAGCCGCCGCTCGATGGCGGTCCGGGCCGTGGGGTTCAGGTGTTCGAACGCCAGTTCCTCGAGCTCGGAGGCGATCGAATGGATGCCGATCGACCGGCCCAGCGGCGCATAGACCTCCAGCGTCTCTCTGGAGATCCGCTCGCGCTTCTCGGGCTTGACGTATTTCAGCGTCCGCATGTTGTGCAGACGGTCGGCCAGCTTGACCAGCAGGACGCGGACGTCCCTGGAGATGGCGAGGATGAACTTGCGCAGGTTCTCGGCCTGGCGGGTGTGCTCGGCCTGCAGCTCCAGCCGGCTCAGCTTGGTCACGCCCTCGACGAGGACCGCGACCTCCTCGCCGAACATGCGGGCGATGTCGTCGCGGGTGGCGGAGGTGTCCTCGACCACGTCGTGCAGCAGGGCGGTGACGATGGTGGCGGTATCCAGCCGGTAGTCGGTCAGGATGCCCGCGACCTGGATCGGATGCGCGAAATAGGGATCGCCCGAGGCCCGCAGCTGCGAGCCATGCATCTTCATCGCATAGACATAGGCCCGGTTCAGCAGGGCCTCGTCGGCGGTGGGGTCATAGGCCTTGACCGCCTCGATCAGCTCGAACTGGCGCAGGACCGGAATGCGTTTCGCCGCCGGTGTTTCCACGGGCGGCGATACGACGTCATTGGCAATGGTAGTCGGCGGCGGGGTCGGACCGGACCGCGCCGGGAGGATCGTGATACCGTTGGCGGGTTGGGCCGTCAGTACCGCTCCTCCTGCCCGCCGTCCCGGTCGCTCTGCAGGGCGCGGATCAGTTCGGCCTCGGCCATGTTCATGTGCTGCGGCTCGGCCAGCAGACCGACGATTTCCGCCTCGTCCTCGGCTTCCGTGCGCTCGTCGACGCGCTGCAGGGCGACCACGACGGTCTCCAGCAGTTCGGCGGGGACCACGGTCTCGTCGGCGATCTCGCGCAGGGCGACGACCGGGTTCTTGTCGTTGTCGCGATCCAGGGTCAGCGGCGCGCCATTGGCGATCGCGCGGGCGCGGTTCCCGGCCAGCAGGACGAGGCCGAACCGGTTCGGCACCCGTTGGATGCAATCTTCGACAGTGACGCGAGCCATGAATTACCTCGGGCGGGGGGAGAACCGCGTTGCATACAGATGGGGAGGCGTTTGTGCAACGCCACAGGGGCGGTTTTGCGGCGATCAGCCTCGCTATGTCTCGCGCCGCTCTTTCTGAGCCTCTCGATATTTCTGCACCTCTGGTGAGGCCGGAGCGCAGACCGTTCCCCCTTCGCCATAGGTTCTGCAGACTGCAGCGGGGTCGTAGGAATGCCGATTGCCGAAGATGTCGTAGTTCGGGCCTTGAGACATGCTGGCAATGAGACTGATCGCGATCACGCTGGCGATGGCGGCTCCAATCAGTAAAACCCACCTTGCCTCAACAAGGTTATGCCAAAGCAGTTGCGACCTCAGCTTCCACGGCCTCATCTGAGTGGAAGCGCGTCAGCGGCAACGGACGCTACACTTAGCAGTTCGTCGGCTGTCTTTCCCCCCACCGGATGCACCCAGTCCGGCGCGATCTCCGCCAGCGGGCCCATGACGAATTTCCGGTCCGCGGCGCGCGGGTGCGGCAGGATCAGACCCTCGCAGTCGCCCTGCTCGCGCCCGTAGGCGATCAGGTCCAGATCCAGCGTCCGGGGCGCGTTCGGTACCGTGCGAAGCCGCCCGAACGCCTCCTCGATCCGGCCCAGTGCCGCCATCAGGGCGTGGGGGTCGTGCGCGGTGCGGACCATCACCACGCCGTTCAGGAAGGGCGGATCGTTCGGATCGGGCCAGGCCTGCGAGCGCCACCACGACGACCGGGCGACCACATCGATGCCCTCGGAGCGGAACCGGGCCAGGGCCGCCTCCAGCGCCTCGGCGCAGTCGGCCCAGACCCCCTTGTCATTGCAGCCCAGCGCGACGATGACGGCCTCGTCCAGACCCGCGGGCCCCTCGATGTTGACGAGGTCCGCCTGGATGTCTGCGGCCGATGTATCCGGAGCGAGTGCCATGACGTCCTATCCGACCGACCGCCGCGTCGTCTTCGTCGACGGAGGCAATCTGTATTCGGCGGCCAGGGCGCTGAACGCCGATCTCGATCTCAGGACGATGCTGGACAGCTTTCGCCGGCCATTCCGCCCGATCCGCGCCGGTTATGACACGGCGGCGATCGCGGGCGAAGCGTTCTTGGCGATGCACCGGAAGGGTTTTCAGGCATGACACAGCGCACGGATCCCGAGCCGCCCCGCGATTGCCCCCTCTGCCCCCGGCTGGTCGCCTATCGCGAGGAGAACCGGCGTCAGAACCCCGACTGGTGGAACGGCCCTGCCCCCTCGTTCGGCGACCCCGACGCCCGGCTGCTGGTGGCGGGTCTGGCCCCCGGCCGGACGGGCGCCAACCGGACCGGGCGGCCCTTCACGGGCGATGGCGCGGGCTGGATCCTGTACGAGACGCTGATCAAGACGGGATTCGCCACCGGCACCTATGACGCCCGGCCGGACGACGGCCTGACGCTGGTTGACTGCATGATCACCAACGCCGTCCGCTGCGCCCCGCCCCAGAACAAGCCCCTGCCGATCGAGGAGGCGACGTGCCGGCCCTTCCTGAAGGCACGGCTGGACGCCCTGCCCCGGCTGAAGGTCATCGTCACCCTGGGCGACGTCTCGCGCCGCAGCGTGCTGAAGGCCATGGGCCTGCCCGGCTCGGCCATGGCGTCAGGCCACGGCATGGAGGCCGAGATCGGCGGCTACACCCTGCTGAACAGCTATCACTGCTCCCGGCTCAACACGAACACGGGCCGCCTGACGCCCGAGATGTTCGAGGCCATCTTCCGGCGCGCCCGCGCCCTCATGGACAACGGCTGATTCACCTCGCCCAAAGGGCGACTGTTGTTCGCCGGACACACGAATCGGCGGCCTTCGGGTGTATGATTTAGCGGCGGAACACCCCCCGCTCAGCTTGCGTTGGATCATTGCCTTGGGAGGGGCAGACCATGCGTAACAAGCCTTCGCTTTTCACCGCCGCGGAACGCCGGATCGGGCTGCTCGCCCTGCTCGGTGCCGTCGTCCTGACCCTGGCGATCATGGTCGCCGAGCGCGCCTTCGCGCCGTCGCTGGGCATCTATGGATCCAGCGCCCCGACACTGCAGATGCCGGACGTCGTGGACGCCCGACCCCTCAGCCGCGCCGCCTGATTCAGCCCCGGTCGCGCAGCAGGCGCGCCTTGTCGCGGGCCCAGTCGCGGTCGGCACTGGCTTCGCGCTTGTCGTGCAGCTTCTTGCCCTTGGCCAGGGCGATCTCGAGCTTCGCCTTGCCGTCGTCGTTCAGATACAGCTTCAGCGGGATGATCGTCTGGCCGTCCTTCTGGACAGCACCGATCAGGCGATCGATCTGCTTTCTGTGCAGCAGCAGCTTCCGCGGCCGGCGCGGCTCGTGATTGAAGCGGTTGGCCTGGACGTAGGGCGGGATGTCGGCGTTGATCAGCACGATCTCGCGCCCCTCCACCGCCGCATAGCTCTCGGCGATATTGGCCCGGCCCATCCGCAGGGCCTTGATCTCGGTGCCCAGCAGCATGATCCCGGCCTCGATATTGTCCTCGAGGAAATAGTCGAAGCGGGCGCGGCGGTTCTCGGCGATCACCTTGGCCTTGGTGATCGGGGCCTTGGTCGCGGCGGCGGCCGCCTTTTCCTTGGTCGTGGCCATCAGCTGATCCCGGCGGCGGACAGGGCCGCATCGACCACGGCGCGCGCGGCCCCGGACGTCGGCACCAGCGGCAGGCGCACTTCCTCGCCACAGAAGCCCAGCTTGCCGAGCGCATATTTGGTCGGCGACGGAGAGGCATCCGCGAACAGGCCCCGGTGCAGGCCGATCAGCCGGTCCTGCCACGACCGGGCCGTGGCCAGATCCCCGGCCTGAACCGCGTTGTAGAGCGCGACCATGGCGTCGGGCGCGACGTTCGAGACCACCGAGATCACCCCGTGCCCGCCGTTCGCGACATAGCCCAGGAAGCTGGCGTCATCGCCCGAGATCAGGTCGAACTGGCCCGTGATGCTGGCCCGCATCCAGCTGACCCGGCCCATGTCGCCGGTGGCATCCTTGATGCCGACGATGTTGGGATGGGCCGCCAGCGCGGCGACCGTCGTATCGGCCAGGTCGACGCCCGTCCGGCCGGGCACATTGTACAGCAGGACCGGCAGCTGGACCGCGTCGGCGATGGCCTCGAAATGGGCCTGCAGACCCGCCTGCGACGGGCGGTTGTAGTAGGGGGTTACGACCAGGGCACCGTCGGCGCCGACGGTCTTGGCGTGGCGGACCATCTCGATGGCCTTGTCGGTCGAGGACGATCCGGCGCCCGCGATCACCCGCACCCGCCCGGCCGCGATCCGCACGCACAGCTCGACCACCCGGCGATGCTCGTCCGGCGACAGGCTGGCGCTTTCACCCGTCGTGCCCATCGGCACGACGCCGTGAACCCCGGCTGCGATCTGGCGTTCCAGCAGGGTCTCGAAAGCGGCTTCGTCCACGTTTCCGTCACGAAGTGGTGTGATCAGGGCGGTGATCACGCCCTTGAACAAGGGGGCGGTCATTGAAACAAGTCTACCTTGCGTGGGGATGGGCGGCGGTCGCCTGAAACGAGACGCGAGAGGGTAGGTTGCCGGGGTCGAACCCGCAACCGGGATGAATGGGGATCGGACATATCATGCTTGCGACCAGTCTGGCGGCCGTTCTGGCCGTGCTCGCCCCGATTCCGCAGACCGCCGATCTGAACCGCCAGGCCCCCCAGGCCACGCCCTATGTCGCCAGCGGCACCTATCAACCCGGCATCCTGAGCCAGAGCGACACGGCCCTGTTCCGCCAGGGTCTGGCTGCCGCCCGCGCCCGTGACGTGATCGGGGCGCGCAACGCGATCGCCGGCATCGGCGACGGCACGGCGCGCAAGCTGGTCGAATGGGCCCTGGTCGACACCTCCGGCGACCAGCTGTCCTTCACCGAACTGGCGCAGGACAAGACCGCCCTGGCCGGATGGCCGCGGGCCGACAGCCGCGTCGCGGCGGGCGAGCGCGCCCTGGACCGGGCCGGCATGGGGGCCGATGCCGCCCTCGCCTATTTCGGCTCCGACCGTCCGACCACCGTCGAGGGGGCTATCGCCCTGGCCGAGGCGCTGGACCAGCGCGGACGCGGCGACGAGGCGCGGCTGCTGATCCAGGAATGGTGGCAGACCCAGTCGTTCGACGACGCTAGCCAGAGCCGCATTCTGGCCCGCTGGGGTTCGACCCTGACCCAGCGCGACCACGAGGCGCGTCTGAACATGCTGCTGGTCGGCCCGCACGGCCCGGCGACGCGCGCCATGATCAATCTGGTGTCGCCCGAGCGCCAGACCATCGCCAATGCCGTCCTGTCGCTGCGCAGCGCCTATGGCGCGGACTCCATTGTGGCCAACCTGTCCCCGTCGCAGGCGATGGACCCCAACGTCGTGCTGGAGCGCGTGCGCATCCTGCGCGCGGCGAACCGGCAGTCGGAAGGCTTCCCCCTGCTGTCCGCCCTGCCCCCCTCGCCCCTGAACACCGATGCCCAGAGCACGCTCTGGTCCGAGCGCCGCAACTATTTCCTCGATGCGCTGGAGCGGCGCGAATGGCCCGCGGCCTATGCCGCTATGGCCGGCCACGGCTTCCCGTCCGGTGAACGGAAGGTCGATGCGGAGTTCTTCGCCGGCTGGGTCGCCCTGACCAAGCTGAACGACCCGACGACCGCCGCCCGCCATTTCGAGACCCTGCGTCAGACCTCGCAGACCCCCATCACCCAGGGCCGTGCCCTGTACTGGCTGGGTCGCGCCGCCGAGGCCCGCGGCGATCAGGCGGGGGCCCAGGCCTTCTACCAGGGCGGGGCGCGTCACATTCAGACCTTCTACGGCCAGCTGGCGGCCGAGAAGGCCGGCATCACCACGCTGACCTTGCCCGCCGATCCGGTCATCACCCAGAACGACGCGGCCGCGTTCGGGGCCAATGAGGTCGTCCGCGCCGCCCGGATCCTGGGCGAGACCGGCGAGATGAGCCTGTTCCGCGTCTTCGCCTATCAGCTGGACGACACCCTGCCCGGCGCGACCGATCTGGCCCAGCTGATGGACATGGCCCGCGGCTATGGCGACGGATTCGGGGCCATGATGGTCGGTCGCGCCGCCAGCCAGCGCGGCTTCCTGCTGCCGGAGCGCCAGTATCCGATCCGCATCCCGCCGGTCGTCGCCGGAGCTGCGCCCCTGGAGTTCACCCTGGCCATCACGCGCCAGGAATCCAGCTTCGACCCCCGCGCCCGCTCGGCCGCCGACGCACGCGGCATGATGCAGTTCCTGCCCGCCACGGCGTCCGGCGTCGCGCGTCGTCTGGGCATGTCCTATTCGGCCGAGCGGCTCTGGGACGCCGACTACAACATGACGCTGGGCAGCTATCACCTGGGCGAGCTGACAAGCCAGTTCTCGGGCTCGATGCTGCTGACCACCGTGGGCTACAACGCCGGCCCCGGCCGGGTGCCCCAGTGGACGGCGCGGTGCGGCGATCCCCGGGGCGGCGTCGCCGGCGGCGGGGTCGATCCGACCGACTTCATCGAATGCGTGCCCTTCACCGAGACGCGCAACTACATGATGCGGGTCATGGAAAACATGTCGGTCTACAAGGCCCGGCTGAACGGCGGCTCCGCCCCCCTGACCCTCTCGCGCGACATCGCGGCGGGCTACAACGGCCCGCGCCCGTATCAGTAAGACGGTTTCAGTGAGCCGGGACCCGACGCGCTGACAGGACCGGCCCGTCCGGCGTAGGCAGCCAGCGCGCGTCGAGACGGAAGACCCCGGCCAGAATCTCCGGAGACAGGGCGTCGGTCGGCGGCCCGTCGGCGGTCATCCGGCCCCTGTCCATGACCACGACGCGGTCGGCATAGCGCGCCGCCAGCGACAGATCGTGCAGGCTGACGATCACCGCCTGTCCCGCGCTCGCCCGCGCCCGCAGGCGATCCATCAGCAGGAACTGCGCGTCCGGATCCAGTCCCGCCACCGGCTCATCAAGCAGTAGCGCCTTCGCGCCGGTGGCCAGCACGCGCGCGATCAGCACCCGGGCCCTCTCGCCGCCCGACATCTCGGCCACGCCCCGATCGGCGAGGTCACCCGCCTGCACCTCGGACAGGGCCTCCAGCGCCCGGGCGCGCGCCTCGGCTCCGGGCAGGAACGGCAACCCCAGCGCCGCGATCTCGACCGCCGGCATGTTCCAGGCGATGCGCCGGTCCTGCGGCAGATAGGCCAGAACCGCTGCCCTCTGGCGCGGATCCAGATCGGCCAGTGGACGGCCGTCGATCGAGATCGTGCCGGAGGCGATCGGCCGCAGACCGAGCGCCGCCTTGAGCAGGCTCGTCTTTCCGGCGCCATTGGGACCGACGACTGCAACCAGCTCTCCCGGACCCACGGCGAGGTCGGCTCCGTCCAGCACCGTGGACGCACCGATCCGGGCGCTCACCCCGGCGAGCGCGATCACGACCGCCACTCCCGCGCCGCGCGCCAGGCGATCAGGGCGAACAGGGGCGCGCCGACAAGGGCGGTGAAGACGCCCAGCTTGAGTTCCTGATCCGTCGGGATCACCCGCGCCATCAGGTCGGCCAGCACCAGCATCAGCCCGCCCGCCAGCGCCGAGGGCAGCAGCAGCCTTGCCGGATCGCCCCGGACGGCGGCGCGGACCAGATGCGGCGCGGCCAGGCCGACGAAACCGATCACACCGGCCACGGCCACGGCCGCTCCGGCGGCGACGGCAGCGGCGATCAGGGCCAGCATCTTCATCCGCCCCATGGCCAGGCCCGAGGTCGCGGCGGCCTCCTCGCCCAGCGCCAGCATGCGCAGTCCGCCCGAGGCCGCGAAGGCTAGGCCGCCCGCGACCAGTACCGGCGGGGTGACCCAGCCGACGTCGATCCAGCTGCGGTTCTGGACCGAGCCCAGCAGCCACGACATCACCTCGGCCTGGGCGATCGGCGACGGCGACAGGTTGAAGATCAGGGCGGTCAGGGCCCCCGCCAGACTGGACAGGGCCACCCCGAACAGGATCAGCCCCTCCGGCGAGGTCAACCGGCGGGCGACGGCCAGCAGCAGAAGCGCCGCCAGGCCCGCGCCCAGCAGGGCCGAGACCTCGACCGCGCCCGGGACCGCGGCCAGTCCCAGCACGATCGCGCCCGCCGCCGCCAGGGCTGCCGTGGCCGAGACGCCCAGCACCCCGGGATCGGCCAGGGGGTTGCGCAGAAGCCCCTGCAGGACCGCTCCCGCCAGCCCCAGCGCGGCGCCCACGACCACGGCGCAGACGGCGCGCGGTGCCCGGATCTGCCACAGCACGACCGCCTCGTCGGACTGCCACTGGGTGAGGCCGGCGGCATACTGGGCGGCGTCGAAGGGCGTCTCGCCCAGGGTCACGGCCAGCACCAGCGCCAGCAAGATGCCCAGCGCCAGCAGCGCGATCAGCCGAGGGTCGCCCGCGCGGATCACGAGCCGCCCTGCCCCTTCGACAGCATCACCGCCGCATCCGCCGCGAACCAGGCGGGACAGGTCAGGACCGAGGCCGGCAGCGCCGCCGCGACCCGACCCTCGGCCGCGCGCGCGATCAGCGGATGGCGTCCGACGCCGCGCCAGTCGCCCCGGATCTGGTCGAAGAAGCCCAGCAGGAACCGCCGAGGGGGCTGCAGCGCGATCCGCTCCACGCTGACCGCCCCGAACCCGGCCATCCCGGCCAGATTGACGAACCCCGCCGAGCGCATGATGGCGTCGACAAGGGTGCCGGTCCCGGCGGTGAACCCGCCGGAGGTCAGATACAGCGCCGTCCGGTTCGGAGCCGGGGCATGGGCGGCCTCGGCGAGGCGCGCATCCATGCCGGCGACGATCCGCTCGCCCGCCGCGCGATGATCCAAGGCGGCGGCGACCTTGCGGACATTGGTGCGGATGCCGTCCATTTCGGAGGCGTCGTCCAGGCTGACGATGGTCGCGCCGCGGCGTTCCAGCGCCGCCAGCATGCGGGGCTCTCCCCCCCAGGACCGCACGACCACGTCGGGCCGGACCCCGATGGCGGTCTCCAGCGTCGGCCGGACCCGGGGCCGTCCCCGCGCCGCCGCCGCCATCCAGGCATCCGGATCGTCGGCGCGCGGTGACAGGAACAGCCGGGCGTCCGGCGCGAGGGCCAGGGCGTACTGGTCGGCGCATTGGTCCAGCGACAGGACCCGCAACGGTCGCGCTTCCGCCCCCGTCGCGGCCAGCAGGACGGCGGCCATCACGGCCGCACCGGTCCTCATGGCTTCAGCAGCCCCGCGATCAGGGCGTCGATCATCGACCGCGTCAGGGCTTCGCGCCCGACCCAGTCGAAATAGGGCTTGGTGATCATCAGGGAGACGACGCCGTGCGCGCCGGCCCAGAGCGTCTGGGCGGTCGCGCGGGGTTCCCCCCTCAGATGCCCTTCGGCCGCCACGTCCTGCACCACCGCCTCGAACGCCCGATAAAGCTCGCCGCCGAGGCTCTGCGCCGCGGTCTGGGCCCCGTCGCGCGCCTCGACCGGCCGGGTCAGATAGGTCAGGCGATAGGCATTGGGATTGTCGAATCCGAATGCGACATAGGCTTCCAGCAGACGCCGCAGCCGGTCGTCAGGCGGGCCCGGCTCGTCCATCACCGCCTGGTTCATGGCCTGGAGGCGCGCGAACGCCACGCGACAGATCTCGTGCAGGATTTCCGACTTTTCGGAGAAGTGCATGTAGAGGGCGGTCGACGACAGGCCGACCTCGTCGGCGATCCGCCGGATGGTCGCCCCCTCGTAGCCGACCTCGACGAAGATGCGCTCGGCCGCTTCGAGAATCTCGGCGCGGCGGGCATGGCCCTCGCCCTTGGGCTTGCGGGCGCCCTTGACCGGACCGGCTGAAGACGACGTCGGCAGTTCCGGCACGCGAACGACTCCATTCACGGCGTGGTGCCGCCGCGCTGGAATAGCGGCAATCCCGACGCCATGCCAACGCCTTGCCCGGTAAAGCTTCACAGCCTAGGACGGTCAGGCAACTTGCGGTTGGGGGCCGTGGATCCGTTGGCGCGTCGATTCGACGACTGGGCAAGCCGGCGAAGCCTGACCTGGGCTCAGACGGGCGTCCTGGCGGTGGTCATCGCGGCCGCCGTCACCGGCATGGGTTTCGCGCCGGATACGACCGGGGCCATGCTGATCGGCGGGGCGCAACTGGCGTTTGTGGTCGTGGCCGGCTGGAGGATCCTGCTGACGCTGGCCCCCGCGCCTGCGCCCGGCGACGTCGCCCCGGGCTCCGATCTGCCGCGCTACACGATCCTGGTGGCCCTGCTGGACGAGGCAGCCGTGATCGACCAGCTGGTCGGGCGGCTGTCCCGCATCGACTATCCGGCCCACCGTCTGGAAGCCTTCCTGCTGCTGGAGGCCCACGACCACGAGACCATCGATGCGGCCTGGCACGCCGACCGCCCGGACTGGATGTCCATCCTCATCGCACCGCCCGGCGATCCCCGCACCAAGCCCCGGGCGCTGAACGTCGGCCTCGCCGCGGCCACCGGTGAGCTCGTCACCGTCTACGACGCCGAGGACGACCCCGATCCGCTGCAGCTGCGCGAGGCCGCCGCGCGGTTCGCCGCCGATCCGTCCGGCCGCCTTTCGGCGCTTCAGGCGCCCTTGCGGATCCGCACCGCGACACGGACCCGGACGCCGTTCCTCGATCGGCAGTTCGCGATCGAATACGCCAGCCTGTTCGAGGTCACCCTGCCCGCCATGGCCCGGCTGGGGCTGCCGTTTCCCATGGGCGGGACCAGCAACCATTTCCGGGCGTCCTGGCTGCGCGCGGTCGGCGGCTGGGATGCCCACAACGTGACCGAGGACGCCGATCTGGGCTTTCGGCTCTGGCGGGCGGGCGGGCGGCTCGGCGTCATCCGTCATCCCACGCATGAGCCGCCGCCCGGGGGCCTGGGGTCCTGGCTGCCGCAGAGGACGCGGTGGCTGAAGGGCTTCATGCAGACCCTGGGCGTGCACACCCGTTCGTTCGGCTCCCTGCGGTGGCAGGGCGTCGTGGCGCTGTTGATGACGATCCTTGTCTCGCTGGCCTCGGCCGCCGTTCACGCGATCTCGCTCGCCTGGGTCACGGCGCTCGTTCTGGTCGCGGCCGCTGCCGGACTGGAGCCACGCGCGTCCCTTTTCTCCCTCGGCGTCCTCGGGCTCGGGACCGTTGCCGCATGGATCAGCGCCCTGATCGGCGCGCGTCGGGCCGGCCTGTCCTACAGGATGAGCGATGCGGCCATGGCACCGTTCTACTGGTCCCTGCTGACCCTGGCGTTCTTCCATGCCTTCGTCCGGCTGTTCTACGAACCGTTCGCCTGGAACAAGACCCGGCACCTGCCCGACGCCATCGACCTTCAGGCCGAAGCCGTCGCGGAGCCCTCCATGGCTGGACGTCAGGCGGCCTGACGGCATAAGGCCTGATCCATGCCTCCCGTTCTCGCCCCCGAGCCCCAGACCCTGCTGACCCGTGGCTGGTCCGACTACGCCCTGCTGGACTCCGGCGCGGGCAAGAAGCTGGAGCGCTATGGTCCCCACACCGTCGTCCGGCCCGAGCCGCAGTGCTTCTGGCAGCCGCGCAATGCCGCGGCCTTCGACCGACCCGACGCCGTCTTCGACCCGCAGGCCCAGGACGAGGACGACGACGGTCGCTGGCGGTTCGCGGGCAAGGCGATCGACACCTTCCCGCTGGCCTGGCGCGACGTGCGGTTCACAGGCCGGTTCACGCCCTTCCGGCACCTGGCCTTCTTTCCGGAGCAGGCCGCGAACTGGGAGTGGCTGGACGCCCGCGTCCGCGCCCGTGGGTCCAACCCGCCGAAGATCCTGAACCTGTTCGGCTATACCGGCGTCGCCAGCCTGGCCTGCGCCGCGGCCGGAGCCGAGGTGACCCACGTCGACGCCTCCAAGAAGTCGGTCGCCTGGGCGCGCGAGAACGCCGAACTGTCCGGCCTGTCCGATCATCCGATCCGCTGGATCGTCGAGGATGCCCGCAAATGGGTGGCCCGCGAGGTCCGGCGCGGCTCGCGCTACGACGGCATCATCCTGGACCCGCCCAAATACGGGCGCGGGCCGACCGGCGAGGTCTGGCGACTGTTCGAGGACATGCCCGCCCTGCTGAAGGACTGCGCCACCCTGCTGTCGGACGACGCGGACTTCCTGCTGCTCAATGCCTATGCCGCACGGGTCTCGGGCCTGTCGCTGGCGCATCTGATGCTGGAGGCGACGCAGGGGCGCGCGGGACGCGTGGACTGGGGCGAACTGGCCCTGTCGGAGGATGGCCCGGAGGCCCGCGCGATCGGCCTGTCCTTCTTCGCCCGGTGGTCGGCATGACCGAGCGGCTCGTCACCTCCCTGACCAACGACACGGTCAAGGGCATCCGCGCCCTGCACATGCGCAAGGAGCGCGAGGTCACGGGGCAATTCCTGGCCGAGGGGCTGAAGTTCATCGGCGAGGCGCTGGATCAGGGCCGCGCCCCCCGCCTGCTGATGGTCGGCATGGAGGCGCGGCCGCATCCGCTGTTGGATCGCGCCAAGGCCGCGACGCTGGAGGCCGGCGGCGAGATCGTCACCGTCACCCATCCGATCCTGGAAAAGATCAGCCGCCGCGAGAACCCCCAGACCGTGCTGGGCGTGTTCGACCAGGCCTATACCAGACTGGATCAGCTGGACCCGGCCTCGGCCTCCTGCTGGATCGCCCTGGAGCAGGTCCGCGATCCCGGCAATCTGGGGACCATCATCCGCACGGCCGACGCGGCCGGATGCGGCGGTGTCATCCTGATCGGCGACTGCGTGGATCCGTTCTCGGTCGAGGCCGTGCGCGCGACCATGGGCAGCGTCTTCGCCGTCGCCATCGTCCGCTGCACGGTGGAGGCCTTCCTGGCCTGGCGGACGGCATGGCCGGGCAGCGTCGTCGGCACGCGGCTGGACGCGACGGTCAGCTATCGCGAGGCCGCCTATGCCGGCCCCACCCTGATCCTGATGGGCAACGAGCAGGCGGGTCTGACGGACGGGCTGGCCGCCGCCTGCGACGTCAATGTGAAGATCCCGATGCGCGGCCGGGCCGACAGCCTGAACCTGGCCATCGCCACCGGCATCATGGCCTATGCGGTGACCGACGCGGCCTGAGGCCCTAGTCCTCGATCTTCAGCCGCGACATGCCGATCAGGGCGACGATGGTCACCAGCGCCGTGGCCGCCAGATAAAGACCCACGGCCGGGACGCCGAACGAACGCGCCAGGGACGTCGCCGCATAGGGGGCGATCGAGGCTCCCGCGATGCCCGCCAGATTGAACGCCATCGACGCGCCGGTGTAGCGCACCGCCGCCCGGAACGGCCGCGCCATGGTCGAGCTGAGCGGGCCATAGGTCGCCCCCATCAGCGCGAAGCCCAGCGAGAAGAAGACCAGCAACCCGGTCAGTCCACCTGCGAACAGCGGCGCGATCAGGAAGCCGAACAGGGCGATCCCGATCGAGGCGGCGATCAGCACCTTGATCTGCCCGAACGCATCGGCCGCCAGGGCCGAGATCGGGATGAAGGCCGCGAAGAAGATCACCCCGACCAGCTGGATCGGCAGGATGTCCGCGCGGGTGAAGCCCAGGGTCGTCGTCGCCCAGCTGAGCGCGAAGACCGTCATCAGATAGAACAGCAGGAAGGTGGTCGTGGCCCCCAGGGTGCCCAGGATCAGCGCGCCCTTGTAGCGGGCCAGCAGGGTCAGGATCGGGGCCTTGACCCGTTCGGCCCGCTCGATCACCCGGCTGAACTCCGGCGTCTCGGTGATCCGCAGCCGCACCCACAGGCCGACGAAGACCAGCACCGAACTGGCCAGGAACGGCGTCCGCCAGCCCCAGCTGAGGAAGGCCTCCTCGCTCATGATCGAGGTCAGGACGATGAAGGCCCCGGTCGACAGGATGAACCCGATCGGCGCGCCCAGCTGCGGGAACATGCCGAACCAGGCCTTGCGTCCCGGCGGGGCATTCTCGGTCGCCAGCAGCACGGCTCCGCCCCACTCGCCGCCCAGGCCCAGCCCCTGGCCGAACCGGCACAGCGCCAGCAGCAGGGGCGCGATCACCCCGACATGGGCATAGGTGGGCAAAAGGCCGATGGCGATGGTCGACAGGCCCATGGTCATCAAGGCCGCGACCAGGGTGGCCTTGCGCCCGATCCGGTCGCCGAAATGGCCGAACACCACCGCCCCGACCGGCCGGGCGAAGAAGGCCAGGGCGAAGGTGGCGAACGACTGGAGCTGGGCCGTCAGCGGGTCGCCGCCCGGAAAGAACAGGGCCGGAAACACCAGCACGGCTGCGGTCGCATAGATGTAGAAGTCGAAGAACTCGATCGTGGTACCGATCAGGCTGGCGAACAGGACGCGCCGGGTCGAGGCGGGGCTGGGCGCGATCAGCAAGGCGGGTTCGGTCATGGGGCTTCCGCCCGGGTCCGGGCATATTCGGCGATCAGCGGACCGAGCGCATCCTCCGGCGGGAAGGCCGGATAGGCATGGCGCGCAGGCGTCACGACCCACGACAGCTTCTCTGACACCATGGTGTCGATGAAAGGCGGGAAGGCCTCGGGATCGTCCAGCATGGGGGTGCGCACGTTGACCAGGTCGGGCATCTCGTCGAAGCGGCTGAACACCCAGCTCATGCACCAGCCGCAATGCTCGTGATGCGAGGATCCATGCAGGCCGCCGCGTACCGTCTCGCCCTCCACGACCTCGAAGCCCGAACCCGGCACGAGCACCGACAGTGAAAAGGCGCTGGCCGTCATTCGCTGACAGCCGCGACAGTGGCAGGCCATGGTCACCAGCGCCGGCGCGCTGATCCTGATCTTCACCCGCCCGCAGCGGCATTGTCCGTTCATCGGATATCCCTCCGCTGCACTCTCTACCCGGGTGACCGCGTTGGCGTCATCTACTTCTGGGTTTCACACGATTTGTCGGGTCGGCCTCGACCGGGTTCTCGGGCCAGGGGTGACGCGGATACCGGCCGCGCATGTCGGACCGCACGTCCTTCCACGACCCCTGCCAGAAGCCGGGCAGGTCCTTGGTCATCTGGAGCGGCCGTCGCGCCGGCGACAGCAGCGCCAAGGTCAGGGGCACCCGGCCGCCGCCGACCGTGGGATGGATCGTGACCCCGAACAGTTCCTGCACCCGGATGTCGACCCGCGGGCCGCCCTCGGCCGCATAGTCGATGGCCGCCGACCCCAGCGGCGTCGTGAGCCGGACCGGCGCCAGGTCGTCCAGCGCCCTCTGCTGATCCCAGGGCACCAGGGCGCGCAGGCCCTGTTCCAGCGCCCCGTCGGCCAGGCTCGACAGCGACTGCACGTCCTCCAGCAACGGCCATAGCCAGGTTTCGCGACTGGCCGACAGGCCGGCTTCGCTCATGTCCGGCCAGCCCTCATCCAGCGTCCCCAGGAAGGCCAGCCGGGCCCGCAGCGCGCCGGACCGCTCGCCCCACGGCAGGCTCGCGACATCCGCCTGCCCCGCCTCATCCCGCAGGGCTGCGGTGACGGCGGCCCGGTCCGGGGTGCCCGTGATCCGCTCGTCCACGACGACGGCCCCCAGACGGCGGATACGCCGCATGACCATCCGCCCCGAAGGTTCGCGCGTCAGCCGGTCCTCGATCGTGAAGCGACCTTCCAGTGTGCCGACGTCCACCGGTGCGGCCAGGCGGATCCGGTCGCGGGCGTCGCCGCCGCCCAGATCGGCGACGGCCAGCCAGGCCTCAGCCGCCAGCGGATCGGTCGCGTCGATGAAAGCGCGCCGGCCGGACGCCAGCAGCACCTCGCCCGGCTTGCCCCGCGCCCGGGCGATTCGTTCGGGAAAGGCCTCGGCCAGCAGGGTCCCGACCTCGACGGCGTCCCCCGTCGCAACGGTGCCGCGCCCGGCCGCGCGGGCCCAGCGGTCGGCCAGCTTGCGGGCGTCAGCGGCGCGGGGACTGCGGTCGCGCTCGAAGCCCCGCAGCCGGTCGCGCAGGTCCGTGTCATTTCCGCCCAGACCGGGCTCGCTCAGCACGGCGGCGATCCGCGCGCCCAGCAGGGCGTCGCCCGCATCGGCGGCCACCGCCACCAGATGCGCCAGCCGGGGCGTCAGCGGCATCCGCGTCAACCGCTGGCCGTGCGCGGTCAGGGCCCCCGTCTCGTCCAGCGCGCCCAGCCGCGTCAGGACGGCGCGCGCCTCGGCCAGCGCCCCCCTGGGCGGCGCATCCAGCAGGGCCAGCCCGTCGGTGGACCTTGCTCCCCATCGGGCCAGGTCCAGGGCCAGACCCGTCAGGTCCGCCTCCAGGATCTCGGGCCGCTGATGCGGCACCAGCCCCCGCGTCGCCTCCTCGTCCCACAGGCGGTAGCAGACGCCCGGCTGGGTGCGCCCCGCCCGACCGCGCCGCTGTTCGGCGGAGGATCGGCTGACCCGCACGGTGACCAGGCGGGTCAGCCCGCTGGCGGGTTCGAACCGGGGCACGCGGGATACGCCGCTGTCGATCACCACCCGTACGCCCTCGATCGTCAGGCTGGTCTCGGCCACGGAGGTCGCCAGCACCACCTTGCGACGGCCCGGCGGTGCCGGCTCGATGGCCCGGTCCTGTGCCGCCTTCTCCATGGCCCCGTACAGGGGCACGACGTCGACCGACGGGTCGCGCAGCCGCTCGGCGATCCGCTGGGCCGTCCGGTGGATCTCGCCCTGCCCCGGCAGGAAGGCCAGCACCGATCCGGGCTGGTCCGCCAGCGCCGTCAGACAGGCCCGCGCGGTCGCGTCCTCGATCCGCTCGACCGGATTGCGGCCGAGATACAGGGTCTCGACCGGAAAGGCCCGCCCCTCCGCCTCGATCACCGCGGCCGGGGCACCGTCCGGATCGGCTAGCAGCCGCGAGATCCCGGCGATGTCCAGCGTCGCCGACATGACCAGGATCTTCAGGTCGTCGCGCAGCACCGCCTGGCTGTCCCGCGCCAGGGCCAGCCCCAGGTCGGCATCCAGACTGCGTTCGTGGAACTCGTCGAAGATCACGCAGGCCACGCCGTCCAGGCCCGGATCGTCCAGAATCATCCGGGTGAAGACGCCCTCGGTGATGACCTCGATGCGGGTGCCCGGCCCGATCCGGCTCTGCAGCCGGGTGCGGTATCCGACCACCTCTCCCGTCGCCTGCCCCAGGGTCGCCGCCATCCGCTCGGCCGCGGCCCGCGCCGCCAGCCGACGCGGCTCCAGCACCAGGATCCGGCCGTCACCGCGCCACGGAGCCTCCAGCAGCGCCAGGGGCACGACGGTGGTCTTGCCCGCTCCCGGCGGAGCGGCCAGCACGACGGCAGGATGACCGGCGATCACCGACTTCAGGTCGTCCAGAACAGCGTGGATGGGCAGCATCATCGCGGATGCCTAACCCGAACCGGCCGATCCCGCCACGAAACCGCGTCCGGGCCGCAACGCCCACGGTCACGAAAACGTCGTCGCCCCTTTATGGATCGGAAACCGCGTTGCGCGCGCGGGCTTCGGTCGCTAGCGTCCCGCGCTGGAAGGCGACCCGGGGAGGGTTCGCCGCGTATTCAAGGGGCGAGACTTCATGTCCGCAGTTGGCAGCAAGCCAAAGGGGAACCGTCTGTTCCTCAAGAAATCCGTCGCACAGATCCAGAAGGAAGCCGCCAAGAGCGAGCTGAAGCGTACGCTCGGCAAATGGAACCTGATGAGCCTGGGTATCGGGGCCATCATCGGTGCCGGCATCTTCGTGCTGACCGGACAGGTGGCTGCGGCCAACGCCGGTCCGGCGATCATGCTGTCCTTCGTGGTCGCGGGCATCGCCTGCGGCCTGGCCGGCCTGTGCTACGCCGAGCTGGCCTCGACCATGCCGGTCTCCGGCTCCGCCTACACCTACGCCTACGGCACGCTGGGCGAGGTCTTCGCCTGGATCATGGGATGGCTGCTGGTTCTGGAATACGGTGTGGCCGCCTCGACCGTCGCGGTCGGCTGGTCCGGCTATGTCGTCTCGATCCTGAGCGACTTCGGCATCAGCCAGCAGATCTTCCCGGTGATCCAGTATGCGGGTGGTGAGGGTCCCCAGTGGGCCACGCCTCTGGTGCAGCTGGTCCAGGACGCGGGCGCGACCTCCTTCCCCATGACCGGAACCTTCAACCTGGTGGCCGCCATCGGCATCGCCTCGGTCTGCGGCCTGCTGGTGCTGGGCGTGTCCGAATCCGCCAACATCAACAACGCCATCGTGATCATCAAGATCATCGTCCTGCTGACGTTCATCGCGGTCGGGATCGGCTATGTGAACCCGGAAAACTGGGTCCCCTTCATCCCTGAGCCCACCGGCGTCGCCGGACAGTTCGGCGTCGGCGGCATCTTCCGCGGCGCCGCGATCATCTTCTTCGCCTACGTCGGCTTCGAGGCCGTCTCGACCGCCGCCGCCGAGGCCAAGAACCCGTCCAAGGACGTGCCCTTCGGCATCCTGGGCGCCCTGTTCGTCTGTACGCTGATCTACATGGCCGTCGCCGCCGTCATGACCGGCGTGGTTCCCTATCTGGAGCTGGCCAGCCCCGCGCCCGTCGCCGTCGCCATCGACCGCATGAGCCTCGGCTGGGCCGACACGCCGATCATCCTGGCCAGCGGCGAGCCGCTGAACCTGATCAGCTTCATGATCAAGATCGGCGCCATCACCGGCCTGTCCTCGGTCATGCTGGTGCTCTGCTACGGCCAGACGCGGATCTTCTACACCATGGCCCGCGACGGCCTGCTGCCCCGCGCCTTCGCCGTGATCCATCCGAAGTTCCGCACGCCCTGGATCGGCACCATCCTGCTGGGTCTGCTGATCGCCATCGCGGCGGCCTTCCTGCCGATCTCGATCCTGGGCGACCTGGTGTCGCTGGGCACGGCCACCGCCTTCTCGATCGTCTGCCTGAGCGTGATCTTCCTGCGCATCAAGCACCCGGACATGCCCCGGCCCTTCAAGGTCCCCGGCGGCATCTTCACGGCGGTCCTGGGCATCCTGGCCTGCCTGTTCCTGGCCAGCCAGAACCTGATCCCGATGTTCCAGCATGCCGCCGAGGACAACCCCCTGCCGCTGATGCTGCTGGGTGGCTACGCCGCCGTCGGCGCGGTCATCTATGCCGCCTACGGCTTCTGGAACTCCAAGCTGGCCAAGGGCATCGACATCACCGAGGAGACCACCATGTCCTCCCCGGCCGAGGCCATGGGCACCGGCGTCGACAACCAGAAGGACTGAGTTCCTCAGCCCTCAACGACGAAAGGCCCGGGAGCAATCCCGGGCCTTTTGCTTTGTCTGGTGTCCCGCGCTCAGGCAGCGAGCGACCGCGTCGCGCGCGTTAGCGCCCCTCCAAGGTTGCGCTCAGGCAGCGAGGCTCCGCGAGCCGAGCGTTAGCGCGCTTCAAGGATGATGGTGCGGATGAGAGGACTCGAACCTCCACATCTTGCGATGCCAGAACCTAAATCTGGTGCGTCTACCAGTTTCGCCACATCCGCACTGGGCGGTGGGTTTAGGGGCAAGTGGTCGCGGCGACAACCGCCCTGTCGGCAACGCGGCCTTAACCTTGATCGACCACGGTCCGGTATCGTTGTCCGGGGCCTGTGCCATGTCGTCCATGAGTGATCGTCCGATCCTCATCAAGAAGGTCAAGAAGGTCGTCGGCGGTGGACACCACGGCGGCGCCTGGAAGGTCGCCTATGCGGACTTCGTGACCGCGATGATGGCCTTCTTCCTGCTGATGTGGCTGATCAACACGACCGACCCGGAACAGAAGCGCGGCATCGCCGAGTATTTCGCCCCCGCCAGCGTGTCGCAGACGACCTCGGGCTCGGGCGGCATCCTGGGCGGCACCTCGCTGGGCGAGGACGGCTCCAAGAGCTCCGGCTCCATGTCGGTCCTGGAACAGCAGGCCCCCGAGGCTCCCGAGGACGCGCCCGAGGACGTCGGCACCAACGCCAACCTGGCCGCCGCCTCCGAGGAGGAACTGCGCCAGGAGATCGCCGCGCGCGAGGCCGCGGAGTTCGCCTCCGCCGCCGAATCCCTGCGCCAGGCCATGCAGCGCATGCCCGAACTGGCGGAACTGTCCAAACAGCTGATCATCGACCAGACGCCCGAGGGCCTGCGCATCCAGCTCGTCGATCAGGAAGGCCGCTCGATGTTCGACCAGAACTCGGCCCGCCCCAATGCCCGCGCCCAGGTCCTGCTGCGGGCCATCGCCGGGGTCGTGAACCGGCTGCCGAACCGCATCTCCATCTCGGGCCACACCTCGGCCGTCGCGGGCTCGGGTCGCGCCTCGGTCGCCACCGACTGGCCCCTGTCCGCCAACCGCGCGGACGCCTCGCGCGCCATCCTCCAGGCCGCCGGGGTCGACGCCGACCGGGTCTACTCCGTGGCGGGCAAGGCGGGCTCCGATCCGCTGTATCCCGACGACCCCTCGCTGGCCGGAAATCGCCGCATCGCCATCGTCCTGCTGCGCGAGGCTCCGGTCCTGCCCACGGACACCAGCCTGTGAAGATGTCGCGCCGGATCAGCTCCGGCGCGAACGGCCTTGCGGCGCAGGCCGGAATGACGCCAAATCAACCCATGACGCCTTGCCTGCCCTCGATGATCGTCCAACCGATGCGGACGCCCTGACGTGACGCAGCATGTTCCCACGCGTCAGCTGCGCTTTTTCATGACGGCGGTCGCCCCCTGCCCCTATCTGCCGGGCATGACCGAGCGGAAGGTGTTCGCCAACCTGCCCTTCTCGGACGGGGCCCACGTCAACGACGAGCTGACCCACGCCGGCTTCCGCCGCAGCCAGAACATCGCCTATCGCCCGGCCTGCGAGGGCTGCGACGCCTGCATCTCCGTCCGCCTGCCGGTGCCGGAGTTCGAGCCGTCGCGCGGACACCGCAAGATCCTGAGCCGCAACGCCGACCTGTCGCGCGACCTGGTCGAGGCGGAGGCCACGCAGGAGCAGTTCGCCCTGCTGAAACGCTATCTCGAGACCCGCCACCCCGGCGGCGGCATGACCGACATGACCTGGCCGGACTATATCGCCATGGTCGAGGACACGGCGGTCCGGACCCACCTGATCGAATACCGCCTGCCCTCGACCGACGAAGGCCCCGGCGACCTGGTCGCGGTCACCCTGTGCGACCTGCTCTCGGACGGGCTGTCGATGGTCTACAGCTTTTTCGATCCCGCCCTGAGCAAGCGCTCGCTGGGCGTCTTCGCCATCCTGGACCACATCCGCCAGGCCCAGGGCGTGCGCCTGCCGTTCGTCTATCTGGGCTACTGGGTCGAGGGCTCGCCCAAGATGGACTACAAGGCCCAGTTCCGGCCGATGGAGGTCCTGAAGCCGCTCGGCTGGACCCGCATCGACTAGGCAGAAAAAGCGGACCCGAAGGTCCGCGATCCGCCCCCTATTTCAGCAGCATGCCGTCGCCGTAGTAGGACGCCTGGTCGCCCAGCAGTTCCTCGATGCGCAGCAGCTGGTTGTACTTGGCCGTCCGGTCCGACCGGGCCAGTGAGCCGGTCTTGATCTGTCCGCAATTGGTGGCCACGGCCAGGTCGGCGATGGTGGAGTCTTCCGTTTCGCCCGAGCGGTGGCTCATCACGGCGGTATAGCCCGCGCGGTGCGCCATATCGACGGCGTCCAGGGTCTCGGACAGGGTGCCGATCTGGTTGACCTTGATCAGGATGGAGTTGGCCAGACCCTCGCCGATACCGGCGGCCAAACGGGCCGGGTTGGTGACGAACAGGTCGTCGCCGACGATCTGGACGCGCTCGCCCAGGGCATCGGTCAGCAGCTTCCAGCCGTCGAAATCATCCTCGGCGCAGCCGTCCTCGATCGAGACGATGGGGAAGCGTTCGCACAGGTCGGCCAGGTAGGCGACCATCCCCTCCCCGTCCAGAATCTTGCCCTCGCCGGCCATGTTGTAGGCCCCGTCCTTGAAGAACTCGGTGGCCGCGACGTCGAGGCCCAGGTGGAAATCCTCGCCGGCCAGATAGCCGGCGGCCTGGCCCGCCTTGGTGATGAAGCTCAGGGCCTCCTCGGCCGAGGCCAGGTTGGGAGCGAAGCCGCCCTCGTCGCCGACGTTGGTGTTGTGGCCGGCGTCCTTCAGCTGCTTCTTCAGGGCGTGGAAGATCTCCGAGCCCATGCGCAGGCCTTCCGAGAAGCTCTCGGCCCCGGTCGGCAGGATCATGAACTCCTGGATGTCGATCGGATTGTCGGCATGGGCCCCGCCGTTGATGATGTTCATCATGGGCGTCGGCAGGACGCGGGCCGAGATGCCCCCGACATAGCGGAACAGCGGCAGACCGACCGAGATGGCGCTGGCCTTGGCCACGGCCAGCGACACGCCCAGGATGGCGTTGGCCCCCAGACGGCTCTTGTTCTCGGTGCCGTCCAGGGTGATCAGCGCCTCGTCGATGCGGCGCTGGTCCTCGGCGTCCATGCCCGACAGGGCGTCGAAGATCTCGCCGTTGACGGCGTCGACCGCGTTCTGCACGCCCTTGCCGCCCCAGCGGTCCTTGTCGCCGTCCCTCAGCTCGACCGCCTCGTGCTTGCCGGTCGAGGCCCCGGACGGCACCGCCGCGCGGCCGAAGCTGCCGTCATCCAGCACGACATCGACCTCGACCGTGGGATTGCCCCGGCTGTCGAGGATCTGGCGGGCGACGATGTCGGCGATGTCGGTCATGGGCTGAGGCCTTCGCGATGCAGGGAGATCAGGCCGGGGGTTTAGCCCGGCCCCCGCGAATCGCCAACCGCCGAACCGTCAGATCAGGCGCAGCCCTCGACCAGCTGGATGGCCGGGCCGCCGACGTGGACGATCTTCACCTTGCCGTCGTCACCGATCTCGTAGCGGATGCCGCGCGCGGCCGCGTCCTGCACATATTCGCCCGCCGTCGCCGGCGCGCCGACCTGCCAGACGAACAGGTCCTCGGCCGGGGGGGGGCGAATACTTGTGCGGCTGGGCCACGACCAGCGGGCCGTAGGCGGCCTTGATGGCGGCGGCGGTGTCACCCACCCCGAAGCCGCGATCGGTCTTCAGCATCGACGGGTCGGCCACCGAGATGCGGCTCAGCACCCCCTCCTGGATCATGACCAGCACGCCTTCGGGAGCGCGGGCGGGCCGCCACTGGTCGCAGACCTCGGGCTCGGGCCCACCCACGGAGGCCGGGTTCGAATCGTCGCCCATGGCGGTGACCACCTCGGCGCGCATCATGCCGATCCGCAGCGCGCCATAGCCCTGGGCCGTCAGGACGTCGCCCGCCGGCGCGGCCGGCTCCATCGGTGCCGCTGCCACGGGTGTTTCGGGCGCGGGGGCCGAGGCGGGCTCCTGCGCGCTACAGGCGGCGAGGACCAGGGCCGTGGCGGCGACGGCAGTCGGGGATCGGATCATGAGGGGCACTCCTTGAAGGATCGATGCCTCATCAACGCACGAAAACGGCGCACGGGGGAACCGTGCGCCGCAAAACTCGTCGAACGCCTCCCGGCCCGGCCTGCGCGTTTCGCGCTCCGTCGGGCGGGATGAGAGACCCTGAGGTCTACTCTTCCTTGGGCGTCAGGACCTGACGGCCGCGATAGGTGCCGGTCTTCAGGTCGATGTGGTGCGACCGGCGCAGCTCGCCCGTGTCCTTGTCTTCGGTGTATGCATTGGTGCCCAGGGCATCGTGCGAACGCCGCATATTGCGACGCGAGGGCGATACTTTGCGCTTCGGAACAGCCATGTCCGTCTCAATCTCAGGGTCGGGCGCAACGGATCGAAACCCGACAACGCGAAAACGAAATGCGGCGGCCCATCGGATGAGCCGCCTGCGAGCGGGGGCTTATGCCGGAGTCGGGCGGGATGTTCAAGGGGCAATGAGGCCGGCGGGATCTGATGGGCCGGACGATTTCGTGCCGGCTTGACCAGGAACCGTGCAACATGGCGGCCAGTCCCAGCCCGGAGGGCGCATGCCCGACCCTGAACCGCCCGCCGCCGATGTTGAAGGCGAGGCCGTCGTCGAGCTCGAGGATCTGGCGACCCTGGATCTCGAGGCCTCCGTCGACGAAGTCATGACGGTCGTTCACTGGATCGAGGGCCATACCGGAGCGACCCCGCATGGACCGGAGCGAGCCGTGACGATGCGGGAAGACGTCCCCCTGCCCAAGCCGGGCATCGCCGCCGCGCCTGCCCTGCCCTGACCGCCCGGTCTCCGTTGAACCGGCCGTCAGACGAAGGCCTCCATCGCGGAACGGCTGTGCCCGCGCCCACCCCCCTACCGGGGCACGGCCAGCATCGCCGCCGCCGCGCACCGCTGCCGCGCCTCGGCGGGACCATAGGTTTCCGTCACACCGTCATCGAGCAGGCCATTCAGCGCCAGACGGACCGTGTCGCTGTTGGCGGCCAGCGGACTGCCGCACGCTTCGCGCGTCGCTGCCGCCGTCGGGCCCCGCGCGCGCGTTCCCGTCAGGGCGCTTTCACACCAGGCCGATGCGTCGGTCCGGAGCGCCTGGCGGCACGGGCTGTCCTCGGGCGGCGGGACCGATGCCGGCGTCGCCGACGCCGATGTCGGCCGCGCAGCCCCGGGTGACGCCGGCTCCGCCCGAAGTTTCGGCAGGCTGAACTGGAGGATGAGCCCGCCCGCGGCCACCGCCATGGCCAGGACCGCCAGTCTCAGAAGATTGGCCGCCAGAGCGCTCCGGCGGCGCGGGCGATCGGGACGGGCGCCGGCCCCGGCGTCCGGTGCCGCCGCCGCAGGCGCGCTCGCGGCCCGGACGGCCAGCGCCCGCTCCAGGTCATCGCGATACAGGGCCTGATACCCGAGCGTATCCAGGAACCCGCGCACGTCGGCGGGATAGCGGGCGTCGGCGACGCTCCGGATCTGCAGGGCTGTCATCGGGGCGTTCGCGGCCTGTCGCTCCCGCGCCTCCCGCTCCACCGGGCCCAGGCCCTGGTCATACGCCTGGATCAGGGAGGCCAGGCGCTGACGAAGGTGGGGCGGCAACGGAACAGGCGGCGGACTTCGGGACAACATCGGGACCGGACAGCGATACGCGCGCCCTTGGACTGGCACTCAAGCCATACGCTTTCGTAGGCCTAACGCTCCCGAACGACCGGTCCCGGGGCCTATTTCTTGGGCAGGTGCTTCTGGCCCGTCCGCACGCGGCCCGACCGCGACACCTGACGCGCGCCGCCCCGGGCGCCCTTCTGGACCGCCACCGACGACCCGGCCTTCTTGGACGCCGAGTTCTTCACCGCGCCGATGATGCGGGGCTTGGCGACGCGGGTCTTCTTCTGCTCCAGCGCCTTGCCGGGCAGGTGGGATTCCTCCTCGGCCTTCTTGCGGACCGCGCGGGGTGCGGTCTTGGCGTCGCCCTTGTAGCGTTCGGGGCCGGACTTGGCGCCGCCCGAGGCATAGGGGTTCTCCGACCCGCCCTTGATGGTCAGGCGCAGCGGCGTGCCCGGCAGGTCGAAGCTCTCGCGCAGGCTGTTGGTCAGGTAGCGGATATAGTGCTCCGGCAGGGACGCGGCGCGGCTGGCGAACAGCACGAAGGTCGGCGGGCGAGCCTTCGTCTGGGCCATGTATTTCGTCTTGATCCGCTTGCCGTCCACGGCGGGGGGCGGATGCCTCTGGGTCGCCATGGACAGCCAGTCGTTCAGGTCCTTGGTCTTGACCTTGACCGACCAGGTCGCATGCGCCTTCAGCACCGCGGGCATCAGCCGGTCGACGCCGCGCCCTGAATGGGCCGACAGGGCGACGAAGGGTGATCCGCGCAGCTGGGGCAGCTTGTCGTCGGCCATCCGCGTCAGGTCGGCCAGCTTGGCCTGCGGGTTCTCTTCCAGATCCCATTTGGCGGCGACATAGACCAGCGCCCGGCCCTCGCGCTCGACCAGATCGGCCAGCTGCAGGTCCTGGACGTCGAAGGCGTTGTCCTTGTCCATCACCAGCACGACGACCTCGGCATAGGTGATGGCGCGGATGGTGTCGGCGACCGACAGCTTCTCCAGCTTCTCCTGCACCCGCGCCTTGCGGCGCATCCCGGCGGTATCGACCAGGCGGATGTTCTGGCCCTCGTACTCCCAGTCGACCGAGATGGAATCGCGCGTGATCCCGGCCTCGGGCCCCGTCAGCAGCCGGTCCTCGCCGATCAGGTGATTGATGAGCGTCGACTTGCCGGCGTTCGGGCGGCCGATGATGGCGATGCGGATCGGCTTGTCCGGCTCGTCGATCTCCTCAATGAAGATGTCGACCGAGGCGTCGCGGATGGCGGCGTACAGGTCGGCCATCCCCTCGCCGTGCTCGGCCGAGATGGCGACCGGCTCGCCGAAGCCCAGGGCGTGCGCCTCCCCCACCCCGCCGCCGCTCTCGCGGCTCTCGGCCTTGTTGGCCAGCAGGATGACGGGCTTGTGCTGCTTGCGCAGACGCTCGGCGAAGATGCGGTCCAGCGAGGTCACGCCCTCGCGCGCGTCCATCATGAACAGGATCAGGTCGCCGTCTTCCAGCGCCAGCTCGGTCTGCTCGCGCATCCGGCTTTCCAGGCTGTCGTCGCTGACGTCCTCGTACCCCGCCGTGTCGATCAGCGTCAGGTCCATGTCGCCGATACTGCCCTCGGCATAGCGCCGGTCGCGGGTCACGCCCGGGCGATCGTCGACGAGCGCGAGGCGCTTGCCGACAAGCCGGTTGAACAGTGTCGACTTGCCCACATTGGGGCGGCCGACGATGGCGAGCTTCAGTGCCATGTCGGCCTTCTAGCGTAATTCGACGTGAAAGGTCAGCGGATGCTGACCAGTTCACCGTCGTCGGTCAGAACATAAAGCGCGCCGTTGTAGGCGGCCGGGGCGATATAGGCGGGCGCGCCCAGCGACAGGCTGGCGGTCTGCAGGCCGGTCTTCGGATCGAAGGCCACGGCGTTGCCGTCCGAATTGACCAGGATCAGCCGGTTCGACGCCAGGATCGGACCCGACCACTCCGGGCGCACCGTGCGGTCGAAGAAGCCCAGGAAGCCGCCTTCCTGGCGGATCAGGCCGTCGTTCAGGTCGCGCGTCCAGTAGACGGCCCCCGTCTCGCGGTTGACCAGGGTCAGCTCGCCGGACTTGGACACCACATAGACCACGTCGCCCGCGGGCAGAGGCGCGTTGACGCCCGCGATCGGCAGCGACCATTTCGGCTGGCCGGTGCGGATGTCCATGGCCTGCATCACGCCCGAGTGGCCGACGGCATAGACGAAGCCCCGGCTGATGACCGGACGTCCGGCGATGTCGCGAACTTCCGACAGGGCGCTGGTGCGGCTGGTGCGCGACAGGACCTGCTGCCAGACGGCCTGGCCGTTGCCGGCGCGCAGGGCGACCACTTCGCCGGACGAGAAGGGCGCGATGACCGTCTCGCCGCTCACGGCCGGGCTGGAGGCGCGCATGATGCGGGCCGGCTCGACGATGCCGCGGTACGACCAGTCCTGCAGACCGGTCGCGGTGTTGAAGGCGATCAGCTGGTTGTCGACGTCGACGACATAGACGTGGTTGCCGGCGACCGTGGGCGCGCCGTGGATCGGCACGTCGACCGCGACGGTCCAGACCACCGCGCCGGTGGCCGCGTCCAGCGCCGACATGGTGCGATAGCCCGAGGCCACGAAGACCTTGCCGCCGCCGACGGCGACACCGCCGCCGAAACCGCCGGTCAGCTCGCCGGGACCGCCCACGCCGATGGAGGGAACGGGCAGGCCGAACAGGCTGGACCCGCCGCGAACCTCGCGGCCCTCCGGCTTGACGTCTACCTTCCAGACGACGTCGCCCGAGCCGGCATCGACGGCCGTGACGGTCGATTCGCCATCCATGACGAAGACACGCCCGCCGTCGGCCACGACCGGGGCCATGACCTGACGCGTCTTGCCCGACCCCGCGCCGATCTTGCGGCGCCAGGCGACGGTGAAGGTCGGCGCGGCGATGACGTGCTCGATCGAGTTCGTCTCGGTGCCGCCCGGCAGGGGCCAGGCGGTGGCCGCGACCGGCCCCGGCAGGAAGAAATCACGCCCCGCCAGACCGGCGGAGGGCGCCAGCTGCTGTTCGAAGGTCAGGATGGAGATCCGCGTCCCCTCGGTCGCCGTCGCCTGGGGCGCGTCGTCCTGGCCCAGACCGAACGGCAGCACGCGCCGCACGGTCCCGCAGGACGCCAGTCCGGCAGCGAGCCCCACAACCAGGGCCGTCTTCAATGCGCGCGACACAGGGGTCATCGGTGTTCCGGTCTTGAGGGGGCGGGTCGTCACGGTCAGTTCGCGCCTGCGGCCTGGGCCTGGGCCTGGGCCTGACGCGCCGCTTCCAGGGCGCGCGGGTCGATCGGCTGGCCGTCGGGGCCGGTCGGGGCCGCGGGCTCGGGCGGCGGCACCAGCTGCTGGGCGGCGACGATGGGCGCCAGGCCCGTGACCAGGCCGGCGTCGATCATGCTGATCGCGGCCTGGGCGCGCTGGCGCACCGATTCCGGCACGTCCTGACCCAGGGTCAGCAGCACGAACTGCTCGCGCGCCTCGGCGGGCTTGTTGAACTGCAACCGGGTCAGGCCCAGCGCCTCCTGGGCGAAGGGGCGCATCGGCCGGTCGTCTTCGGTCAAGGGCAGCAGGCGCGCCTCGAGGTCCGCCAGCGTGCCGCCGTTGTCCATCAGCAGCAGGGCGGCCTTGTAGCGGGCCGGGTCGGCCAGCATCGGATCGGAATCGGCCTTGGCCGCGTCGTCGAACAGCTTGATGGCGTCGGGAATGCGGTTGGCCTGGACGGCCAGACCCGCGCGCTGCTGCAGCGCCAGGGCCTTGTAGGCACCGTTGCCGGCCTTCTCGGCCTCGGCGAAAGCGCTTTCGGCGGCGGTCGTGTCGCCCGACTGCAGGGATTCGATCCCCCGCTGATAGGCGACCGAGGCCTTGTTGGCCTGGCTGGTCTGGAAGCTCTGCCAGCCCCACCACGCCAGGGCGGCGACCAGGGCGACGGCCAGAATGCCGCCGACAACCGGCAGCCAGGTGCGCGCCAGGCGCTTGAGGCGTTCGGAGCGAATCTCCTCCTCGACCTCTTCGAAGACATCAGTCACGTGAAACGCCGCCCCAAAAAACGCTGCAAAGCCAATCGGCGCGGACCCTAGAGAGTCAACGTCCGCGCCGCAACGCATGTCCGTCGACGAAGACGGACCTTACGAGACGGCGGGCTTGCTGGAGAAGTAGGTCTCGACTTCGGCAGGAAAACGGCGGGACTTCACATCGGCGGCATAGCTTGCGACCGCCGAGGTGATTTCCCCGCGCAGATCGGCGTATCGGCGCACGAATTTCGGCGTCCAGTCGAACAGGCCCAGCATGTCGGGCGTGACCAGGATCTGCCCGTCGCAGGCCGCCGAGGCCCCGATGCCGATGGTCGGCTTGTCGATGGTCCCGGTGATCTCGCGGGCTACGCCCTCGGCCGTGCCCTCGATGACGATGGCGAAGGCCCCGGCATCCGCCGTCGCCTCGGCCTCGGCGATGACGCGCAGGCGCTCGTCGTCGGTCTTGCCCTTGGCCTTGAACGCCCCTTCCGTCAGCACCGCCTGGGGGCGCAGGCCGACGTGGCCCATGACCGGGATGCCGCGCTGGACCAGATATTCGATGGTCTGGGGCACGGTCGGGCCGCTCTCCAGCTTGACCGCCTGGGCCCCGGTTTCCTTCATCACCCGCGCGCAGTTCTCGTAGGCGATCTGCATGCCGCCTTCGTAGCTGCCGAACGGCATGTCGATCACGACCATGGCCCGCTTCGATCCGCGCATGACCGCCTGGCCGTGCAGGATCATCATCTCCAGCGTCACCCCGACCGTATTCGGCAGGCCGTGCACGACCATGCCGACGCTGTCGCCGACCAGCAGCAGGTCGCAGTGATCGTCCAGCAGCGCGGCCGTCGGCGCGTCATAGGCGGTCAGGCAGACGATCGGCTCGCCCCCCTTCCGTTTCATGATGTCAGGGGCGGCGAGGCGTTTGACCGTGGGTTGGGTCTGGGCGGACATGGCGAACCTTCAAACTGATCGCTGCCTTTAGCAGCAACCCGGACCCTCAGTCATCCTCCGGGGGCGACGCGGGGGCCGGGCAACCTGGGCGGATCAGACCTCCTGCGACAGCTTCACCACCCCTGCCGCGGCCAGGGCGATCAGCGCGCCCGCGGTGATCCAGAACAGCTGCATCCCGCCCATGGACCCGAGCGTCACGTCGGCCAGGCCCATCTGCGACAGACCCGACGCCACGGCTCCCTGCACGTCCAGGCTGGCGGACTGCAGGCTCTGGCCGATGACCCGGCCCGCGACCGGGGCCTGCGGATCCGTCAACTGCAGGTCCAGGTTCATGGATTCCCGCACCGCGATGATCCCGCCGACCACCCCGGCCAGGGTCAGGGCCAGGGTCCGCATCCGGGTGGACGACTGCAGCTTCGTCTCGACACCGGCGGCGAACAGGGGGGCATCCGCCAGATGGGGCGTGCGGGCGAACAGCCGCTCGATCATGGGATCGAATTCGTCAGCCGACATGCGTCGCCCTCCCCGACTGTCCGGCACCGTCTTTCCCAGAGATTGGCGAAAGCCGGGCACGGAGTTTATCCAGACCACGTTTGACATGTGACTTCACCGTTCCAAGCGGCAGATTCATGGCGGCCGCGATCTCGGGATGAGACAGCCCCGCGCCATGGCACAGCGAGACGCACAGGCGTTCCGTCTCGCTGAGGGTCTTCAGCGCCTCGTCCAGATCGACCAGTCCGGCCCGGTCCGGCGCGGGGGTGACCTCTTCCTGATCCGGTTCGACCTCGGCGACATAGCGGGCGTCCTTGGCCTTGCGCTTCAGGTACAGGCGCGCGGCGATGCGCTTGACCCAGGCGGCGAAGGTCCCCTCCCCCCGGAACTCGGCGCATTTCTCGAACGCCTGCAGGAAAGCGTCCTGGGCCACGTCGTCGGCCTCGGCGCCCTGCGCGCCCATCCGCCGGAGCAGATACCGCACGGCCGAGCCGTGGCGGCGCACCAGTTCGCCGAACTCGCGCCGCCCGCCCGCCGCCGCGAGGGCGGCGAGCTCGACGTCGTGATGGTCCATCAAGGACTTGGCCATGACTGTTTCCCCCTGTCAGGCCGGGCTCAGTCCTTGTTCTTGTTGAAGAAGCTCAGGACCAGATAGGCCAGGCCCACGGTGACCGGAATGGCGGCGATGCCCAGCAGTCCGCTGTCGAAGTTGCCGCCGTTGTCCCAGTCGTCACCCACGCCGCGCATTTCGTTGATCAGGCTGAAGGCGGCGATGCCGACGCCGGTCGCCAGCCAGATAATGCCCCGTCGGATGTCGCGGGTGCGGCTGGACAGGTTCTTGGTGGCTTCGGTGCTCAGGGCCTCGATGACTTCCGGCGGCAGGGGCTGGCCCTTGTCGATGGCGGCGCGGACGGTGGCCTGCATCTCGCGGCGCTCCCGGCTCTTCAGCCAGCTGGGCCCGACGACGATGGCGGTGATGGAGCCGAAGACGGCGAAGATGGCGAAGATCGGGATGAAGTCTTCCATGGGTCTGGCCCCTTTTTCAGTGATCGGCGCGTGCCTGATGCCCGGCCTTCTGATCACAAGAGGCAGCGGCGAGCGCCAACGGATGCGCCAGATGACGTGAAATCTTCGTAAGGTGCCGCTCGAGGAGACTCCGCATGCCACATCGCCTGACCCTGATCGCCCTGATGGCCGCGCTGGCCGCCTGCTCGCCGCGCGTTCAACCGACCGAACCCGAGGCCATTCCCGAGCAGCCCATGACGGCCGCACACCTGGCGAATCTGATCGCGGCCGATGGTGCCGGCCACACCGTGCTCGTCCTGACCGGTCCAGCGGCCCCGAACGGACTGGACCCGGTGTTCGCCGGCATGGCGACGGGCGACCCCGGCTGGCTGGCCGTCGCGCCCCTGCTGAGACCCGAGGTCGACGGCGAATACGCGGAAGGGATGGCCGACGCCCTGTTCCGGGCCCTGCCGATCAATCCGTCCGGCGTCCTGACCGCGCTGGACGCCTCGGGCGGGGCCGACGAACTGACCTGCGAGGCCACCGACGACCCGACCGTCATCGCCGCCGTCGAGGGCGTGACCGATCCCGCGCTTCAGACCGTGAAGGCCGAATGCCTGGAGTATCTGCGCGCCGTCTGACGCCTCAGACCAGTGACAGCCTGCGTCCCGCCGTCAGGGACACCGCGACGACCAGCGCCGTCAGGGCCAGGATGGCGGCGGCCGGGGCCAGGGTCTGGCTGAATTCCAGCACGAAGGGCGCCAGCAGCGGACCCAGGGCCCAGCACAGGGTGATGGCGGCGATCGTCCAGGGGATCAGGGCGACCACGGTCGCGATCGCCCGGCGGCGCGCGACCCGCTCGGCCACCATGGCCTGAAAGCCCAGGTCGCGGGCCGGTACGGCGGTCTCAGCGAAGAAGGCCGACAGCTTGTCTTCAGGCGTCATCCGATCCTCCCGTCAGCACGGCCAGCAACCGCGCCCGACCCCGCGCAACATGCGACTTCACCGTGCCCAGCGGAAGCCCCAGCGCCTCGGCCGCCTCCCCATGCGACCATCCGTCGGCCAGGCACAGGGCGACGCAGGCCCTCTGGTCGGCCGGCAGGGTCGCCATGGCGTCGGCCAGCGCCAGCCGGTCCTCGGGCGAGATCCCGGCCGGGGCCTGCATCTCGTCCAGCCAGGCCCGGTCCCGCGCCTGCCCCCTCAGGCCCGACCGCATCCGGTCCTGCGCCCGCCGCCAGGCGATGCCGAACAGCCAGGACCGCACGCCCGCCGGATCCTCCAGCCGTCCCAGCGAACTCCACGCGGCGACGAACACCTCCTGCGCCAGGTCGTCGGCCATGTCGAAACTGCCGCCCAGCATCCGGCGCAGGAAGGCCCGCACCGGGGCCTGATGCCGCTCCACCAGCCGCGCGAAGGCGGCGTCCGATCCGGCGCGGGCGGCCCGCACCAGGTCGGCGTCTGTCGTCATGCCCCCCACGGACCACCATCACTCGCGCGGATTGCGCTCGGCCAGCACGACCGAGACGAGGGAGGCCAGGGCCAGGGCCCCCATCACGAAGGTCACGATCAGGAAGGCGTCGCCCGCCGCGTACATGTTGGTGAAGCTGGCATAGCCGAAGCCCACGGCCAGAACCCCGAACAGCACCACCGAGAAGACATTCCCCCGCTCGCCGTGCGACCGGTACCGATAGCGCCGCCGGTCGCGCCGGTCCTCGTACTCCGGCTGCTCCAGCGCCTTCAGCAGGGCCTCGGGCGGCTGTTCGCCCTTGTCCGCATAGGTCTTGATGATCTTCAGCGTGTCCTTGTGCCGGAAATAGTCGATCACCGACTGCAGGCCGCCGAACACGAACCAGCCCAGCGGGAACAGCAGCCACCAGTAGGAACGGAACAGGTCTTCCATCGTCTTCACCCCGTGCGCGCCGGCCCATCGCCCGCGCTTTCGATGAGTGGTCGCAGCCACGGCGCGAAATGGATGCACGCCCGCGCAGAAAATGCGAATGAGGCCTCCATACCCCCATCACGGAGCCTCCCATGACCCACGTCACCTATCGCATCGTCGAACACGACGGCGGCTGGGCCTACAAGGTCGGCGACACCTATTCCGAGACCTTCCCCAACCACGACGCGGCCAAGGCGGCGGCGGTGAGGGCCTCGCGCGAGCAGCGCGTGGCGGATCAGACGGCGATGATCGAATACGCCGACAGCACCGGTGCCTGGGTCACCGAACGCGCCGACGGCCACGATCGCCCGGAGACCGACGTCGAGGGCTGATCTAAAAATCCCTTCTCCCCTTGCGGGTCGACGAAGGATCGCATGCGATCCGAGGAGGGGTGGCCGAGCGAAGCGAGGTCGGATGAGGGGTGACTCCGGAGCATCGAGTGTGAGCTTGACGCGCGGCCACCGGCGACACCGGGAGTCACCCCTCATCCGCCCCTCCGGGGCACCTTCTCCCGCAAGGGGAGAAGGAATGGGCACCTAAAGTTCGTTGGACTCCAGGAGTCCAAATCGGTGCGATCCAAGGCCTTGAAAAATCTAGATTTGCACTCGATGGACTCGGTTTTTTCGGAGTGCAATCGGCCTCGGCCAGAACTGACTTCAGCCTGCAAACTGACCAGCCCAACCTACTGATTTAGAAGCTTTACTCCACCCCGAACGCCGCCGCATAGATCTCGGGCTTGAACCCCACCACCGTCCGGTCTCCCGTATCCAGCACCGGCCGTTTGATCATCGACGGCTGGGCCAGCATCAGGGCGATGGCCTTGTCGGCGTCCAGCCCGGCCTTGGCGTCGTCCGGCAGGGCCCGGAAGGTCGTGCCGTTGCGGTTCAGCACCGTCTCCCAGCCGTGCTCGGCGACCCAGCCCGCCAGCGTCGCCCGGTCGATGCCGACCGCCTTGTAGTCGTGGAACACATAGGCCCGGTCGTGCGTGTCCAGCCAGGCGCGGGCCTTCTTCATCGTGTCGCAGGCCTTGATGCCATACAGGGTCGGGGTCATCGCAGGCTCCTGAGGACGTGGGGGATCTGTTCGGGCAGGTCTTCGGCGATCAGGCCGGGACCGAAACGGGCCGCCGCATCGGCGTGCATCCAGACAGCCGCGCAGGCCGCGTCGAACGCCGACATCCCCTGCGCAAGCCACCCGCCGATCATGCCGGCCAGCACGTCGCCGCTGCCCGCCGTCGCCAGCCAGGGCGAGGCCTCGGGCTGAACCACGATCCGCCCGTCCGGCGCGGCGATCAGGGTCCGGCTGCCCTTCAGCACGACGACCGCGCCGCACCGCCCGGCCGCCTCGATCGCCGCCGCCTCCCGGCCGCGCTCCAGCAGGCCGGGAAACAGCCGCTCGAACTCGCCCTCGTGCGGGGTCATGACGTCGCCGTCGTCCAGCAGGGCGAACAGGTCCCCGGCCCGGCCCGCGAAGATCGTCAGGGCATCGGCATCGACCACCAGCGCCGCCGCCCCGTCCGCTATGGCCGCAAGGTTCGCCACCGTCGCCTCATCCAGCCCGGCCGCAGGCCCGATCACCACCGCCTGCATCGGCGCGGTCAGGGTGGCCAGGTCCTCCGGCGTGGCGAACGCGTCGACCATGATCGCCTCGACGGCCCCGGCCACGACCCGGGCGGCGTCCGCCGGGCACAGCAGCCGCACCAGCCCGGCCCCGGTCCTCAGTCCCGCCCGCGCCGACAGCCGCGCGGCCCCCGTCCGCAGGGGGCCGCCCGAGACCACGCCCAGCCGTCCGCGCGTGTGCTTGTGCGTCTGCGCGTCCGGCCAGGGAAGGACGGCCAGCCAGAGGGACGGAGCATTCGTTTCCACCATCCGTCCTTCCGCGCACGGACCGCCTGAAAATGCAACGCGGCCCTTGCCTTATGCTGCGATGCGGTGTCCTTTTGCTCCCCGAGTGTCTGGACGTTCTCGCAAGAGATCGGGCCCAACCACCTCGGGGGCGCCCATGAAGAAAATCGAAGCCGTCATCAAGCCGTTCAAGCTGGACGACGTGAAAGAGGCGCTCCAGGACATCGGGGTGCAGGGCATGACCGTGCTCGAGGCCAAGGGATATGGCCGCCAGAAGGGTCATTCCGAACTCTATCGCGGTGCCGAATACGTCATCGACTTCCTGCCCAAGATCAAGATCGAGGTGGTCGTCGCCGACGACCTGGCCCCGGCCGTGATCGAAGCCATCCAGACGGCGGCCCGCACGGGCAAGATCGGCGACGGCAAGATCTTCGTTTCCGACATCACCGACGTCATCCGCATCCGCACCGGCGAAACCGGGGCCCAGGCGGTCTAGACCAGTACAGCTTCCTCCCCAGAAGAAACGCAGAAGGACATCGAACCTATGAGCGCCGCCAAGAAGATCCTGCAGGAGATCAAGGACAAGGACGTGAAGTACGTCGACGTCCGCTTCACCGACACCAAGGGACGCCTGCAGCACGTCACCTTCGACATCGACCTGGTCGACGAGGAATTCCTGACCGAGGGGACCATGTTCGACGGCTCGTCCATCGCCGGCTGGAAGGCGATCAATGAGTCCGACATGCTGCTGATGCCGGACCTGACGACGGCCTACATCGACCCCTTCTACCAGCAGACCACGATGTTCCTGTTCTGCGACGTGATGAACCCGGACACGGGCGAGCCCTACAACCGCGACAGCCGCTCGATGGCCAAGAAGGCCCTGGCCTATGTCCAGTCCTCGGGCGCGGGCGACCAGGTCTATTTCGGCCCGGAAGCCGAGTTCTTCATCTTCGACGACGTCCGCTGGTCCACCCAGCCGCACAACACCGGCTACAGCTATGACTCGATCGAGCTGCCGGCCAACACGGGCTCGGAATACACCGAGGGCAACATGGGCCACCGCCCCGGGCCCAAGGGCGGCTATTTCCCCGTCAACCCGGTCGACAGCGGCCAGGACCTGCGCGGCGAGATGCTGGGCGTCATGCGCGACCTGGGCCTCAACCCCGAGAAGCACCACCACGAGGTGGCCCCGGCGCAGCACGAGCTGGGCCTGAAGTTCTCGGACCTGCTGACCATGGCCGACCGCCTGCAGCTCTATAAGTACGTGATCCACAACGTGGCCGCGGCCTACGGCAAGTCGGCCACCTTCATGGCCAAGCCCATGTTCGCCGACAACGGCTCGGGCATGCACGTCCACATGTCGATCTGGAAGGACGGCAAGCCCCAGTTCGCCGGCGACAAATACGCCGGTCTGAGCCAGGAGTGCCTGTGGTACATCGGCGGCATCATCAAGCACGCCAAGGCCATCAACGCCTTCGCCAACTCGACCACCAACTCCTACAAGCGTCTGGTGCCCGGCTACGAAGCCCCGGTGAAACTGGCCTATTCGGCCCGCAACCGCTCGGCTTCGATCCGCATCCCGCACACCTCGTCGCCCAAGGCCAAGCGTCTGGAAGCCCGCTTCCCCGATCCGATGGGCAACCCCTATCTGACCTTCGTGGCCCTGCTGATGGCGGGCCTCGACGGGATCGAGAACCAGATCGATCCGGGCGGCCCCGCCGACAAGAACCTCTACGACCTGCCGCCCGAAGAGCGCGGCAACATCCCCGAGGTCTGCGGCTCGCTGAAGGAAGCGCTCGAGAACCTCGACAAGGACCGCGCCTTCCTCAAGAAGGGCGGCGTCATGGATGACGACTTCATCGACAGCTACATCGAGCTGAAGATGGAAGAGGTCATGCGCCTCGCCCTCCACCCCCACCCCGTCGAGTTCGACATGTACTACAGCTGCTAGGTTTCAGCCCGGCCGGACACGGCCGGGCGAACTGCCGACAGCCGCGGCCGGGACGACATCCGTCGCTCCCGGCCGTTTCGTTTCCGGGCGATGCGAGATCAACGCGTGAAACTGCTGAACTGGATCCGAAGCCTTTCGACCCGGGATCGCCTGATCAGCCGCAAGGAGATCACGCACCTCTCGCCGGATGCGCTTCTGAAACGCAGCCGCGGACTGGCGAGCCCGGTGTACGTCGGCGACAACACGGTCCTGTGCCGTGTCCTGGGCCGGTACAGGTTGTTCGTCACGGCCGACGACGTGGGGTTCGGCGCGCCCGTCATGCTGGACGGCGCGTGGGAAACCTGGCTGACCAGCTTCATGGCGCGTCGGATCAGGCCGGGCATGGCGATCGTCGATGCCGGGGCCAACCACGGCTACTATACCCTGATGTTCGCGCATCTGACGGGGCCGACGGGACGCGTCGCCGCGGTGGAGCCCCACCCGCGGACAGCGGCCCTGCTTCGCAAGTCGGTCTATGCGAACGGTTTCCAGTTCTGGACGACGGTCATCGAACAGGCCGCAGGGGCCGAGGACGGCGTGACGCTCAGCCTTCACACCCCGGATCATGAGCCCAAGAACGCCCACCTCTCCAGCGCCCCGCCGGGATCCGAGGTCAACGCCACGCCCGTCGCAGGGGCCAGACTGGCGACCATGATCGCAGACTGGCCGAAGATCGACTTCATCAAGGCCGACGTGGAGGGTGCAGAAGAGGCCTTCATCGAAGGGGCCTGGCCGGTTCTGGAACGGGACCGCCCTGCCCTCGTCCTTGAGTTCAACGCCGGCCGATGCGGAAATCCCTCAGGCCTTCTGGACCGACTGGCAGGCCTCTATGGCGACATCGGCGTCATCGAACGCGACGGCAAGATCGGCCGGCGACCCAGAACGATTCTCGCAGACCCGTCCCGTTGCGAGGATTGGCTCCTGTTCTTCGAAGCCCCGGCACCGTGACCTTGCCTGCTACCCCCGGGACGCGACGGCCTCTGATAACAAGCCGGGGCCTCCGCGAGGGTCGCGCCATCGTGGCGGGCGATGAACCGATTACGCCTCATCGTTCGAACCAGGCTCCGGCTCGCCTTCCGACGACTCCTCCGCGGCCGCGTCCGCGTCGTCCGGTGCCTCGTCGGCAGGCGTCGCGGTCGCGTGGGGCGCCGAGGGTGCGGGGCCTGAAGGCGTTGCGGGCTCGTCTGCCGGCGCACTGCGAAGCGAGCCGCCCGCCGGGTTGAGGCAGCTTCCCGTGGATCCTTCGCACCTGACGTTGACCTTGCCGCCCTGACCCTCGTTGACCGTTTGTGCGTAGGTCAAGCCGGCGACGGCCATTGCCGCGACGACGAGGCTCGATGCCAGCCGCCAGGATGTCTGCAAACGCGAGGCCATGGGAGTGCTCCTGTCCGGATGGCCTCAGACGGATCCGCCGTCGCAGCGCCACCGCTTCAGGTAACGCCGATTGGCGGAAGCGCGCAAGGTACTCGGACCCGCCCGCTCCTGACGATTATATCCCGCCTGTTCGAACAGGTGAGATGGCACCGCTGGCGACGTCGCTTCCGACCGTTCGCCGGCATCCCGGCTCGGTCAGGCGGCCTCCAGCCCCTCGGCGTCCTCGTCCTTCTTGCGCCGCAGCTCGATCAGGCGGACGCACCAGATCGAGACCTCGTAGAGCAGCACGAGGGGCACGGCGAGCATCAGCTGGCTGATGGGGTCCGGCGGGGTCACCACGGCGGCCAGGACCACCACGGCGACGATCGCATAGCGACGCCCCTCCGCCATCAGCTTGGACGAGATCAGCCCGGCCATGCCCAGCAGGGTCGTCACGACCGGCAGCTGGAAGCACAGGCCGAACGCGAGGATCAGCGAGGTCACCAGGTTCAGATAGTCCGAGATCTTGGTCGTCAGCAGGACGGTGATGCCCTCGCTCGAGATCTGCTGGCTCAGCGAGAACAGCATCACGAACGGCAGCATGACGAAATAGACCAGGGCCCCGCCGAGGCAGAACATGACCGGCGTCGCGATCAGGAACGGCAGGAAGGCGCCCTTCTCGTTGCGGTACAGGCCGGGCGCGACGAAGGCGTACAGCTGATAGGCGATGATCGGGAAGGCCAGGACGATGGCGCCGAACCCGGCGATCTTCATCTTGGTGAACAGCTGTTCCAGCGGCGCGGTGGCGATCAGTTCGACGGCCGCCAGGCCACCGGCCGGCAGCGGCTTCATGCCGACGGCGATGGCCAGCAGGTCCAGCGGATTGCCGTGCGTGCCCCGGGCCACGGCGTCGGCGTGAACGGCGGCGGCGGCCTGGAACGGCTTGATCAGCTCGACCTGCAGCTGGGCCGCGAAGAAGAAGCACAGGATGAACGCCAGGATGAAGGCCACCACGCACCAGACCAGACGCCCGCGCAGCTCGATCAGGTGATCCATCAGCGGCGCGCGCGACGCCTCGATCTCGTCCTCGTCGCGAACGGTCACAGGTCGATCTTGCTGTTACGCGGCGCGCGGGATTTGGAGGCCTTAGGCGTCTGCGTTTCGGCCTTCCCGGCAACCGCCTTGGCCCGGGGCTTGATCGGTGTCCTCGCGGCTCCATCGGCCGAGGTCGTCCTGGCGGCCGCCGTGCGGGGCTTGCGCGGCTTCGGCGCAGCGGCTGCGGCCGGGGCTGCGGCCTCGGGCGCGGGCATCGTCATGGATTCGGGGAACTCGGGCTGGTCCAGCACCACGGCATTCGGCGGTGTCTCGACATAGGCGGGCTTGTCCAGCTCGGCCTTGATATCCTTGAACGCCGCGTCGGCGGCGGCCCCCAGGGGCACCATCTGGCTGGTGCGCAGGGCGTCGACCTCTTTCCGCAGCTCGTCCAGTTCGGACTGGCGAGCCATGTCCTCGAAGCTGGCGCGGAACTCGTTGGCCATGCCGCGGGCCTTGGCGACCATCTTGCCGAGCGCGCGCAGCATTCCGGGCAGCCGCTCGGGGCCCACGACCACGAGGGCGACGATGCCGATCACCAGATATTCGAGGCCCCCGATCCCGGGGCCGAGGCCGCCCATCCTTCAGGCTCTCATCCGGTCCGCGACTAGCGCTTCAGCTCTTCCTTTTCCGCGTCGGTGCGCGGCAGGCTGGACACGCCCTCGTGCGGTCCGTCCTTCTTGTCTTCGTCCTTCAGGCCTTCCTTGAAAGCCTTGATGCCCTTGGCGGCGTCACCCATCAGGCCCGAAATCTTGCCCTTGCCGCCGAACAGCAGGGCGACGACGACGATAACGATGGCCCAGTGCCAGATGCTGAAGCTGCCCAAGACGAACTCTCCTCGAACGGACCCGAAGCGGCCCGCGTCAAACATACGGTGCATATAGTCCAACGGATGGCGACGCGCCAAGCGAACCTGTAAGTGCGCGCAAATGAGTCACGTGATCATCCACACAGACGGCGCCTGCAAGGGCAACCCCGGCCCCGGCGGCTGGGGCGCCATCATCCAGTTCGGCGAAAAGGCCAAGGAAATGTCGGGCGGCGAGCCGCTGACGACCAACAACCGCATGGAGCTCACCGCCGCCATCATGGCGCTGGAGGCCCTGACCCGGCCGTGCAAGATCGACCTGCACACCGACAGCAAATACGTGATGGACGGCATCACCGGCTGGATCCACGGCTGGAAGGCGCGGGGCTGGAAGACCGCGGACAAGAAGCCGGTCAAGAACGACGACCTGTGGAAACGCCTCGACGTCGCCCGCACGCGCCACGAGGTGAAATGGCACTGGGTCAAGGGCCACGCCGGCCACGCCCTGAACGAGCGCGCCGATCAGCTGGCCAACCGCGGCATCGAGGAGATGCGCGCGGCGAAAGCGAAAGCCTAGGCGGCGCGCACCTTCAGGCCGGACCCCAGGCTGGACTGGACGATGACGTCGGCCCCGACGTCGGGTGCCGTGCCCTCGATCTCGGCCGGCCATTCGGCCCCGGACACGAACACCCGCCCCCGCCCGCCCACGAACGCCTCGACCACCCTGGCGCGCTGGCCGACCAGCCGCCCGTCGCGGTCGTTGATGTCCGGGCTCTCGGACGGGTTCACCCGCTGGATCAGGGCGCGCGACAGCAGGGTCGACAGCAGCGTCAGGGCGGCGAAGATCCCCACCTCGATCGGCAGGCCCAGCCGAAGCCCCAGCGCGGTCAGGACCGCGACAATCCCGGCCGACACCGCCGGCCACAACAGCCATTCGGTCGAAAACGCCGCCTCGACGGCCAGAAGCAGGACGCCCAGGGCCAGCCAGATCCAGAACGGCTGGGCGGCGTAGATGTCGGCGATGGCGGTCATGCTGGCGCTCCTGTTCAGGCGGTGGGCGGCACGGTTCCGGCGCGGGGGCGGGCCGGAGGGGGCGGCGGGGCGGCGCGGGACACCTGCTGCTGGTCGCGCGCCAGGCCGACCAGTTCGCCGATCCCGGCGATGGTCCCGACCAGGCTGCCCATCTCGGCGGGCACGATCACCGTCTTGGCGGTCGGGTTGCGGGCCAGTTCGGCGAAGGCCTCGACGTATTTCTGGGCGACGAAATAGTTGATCGCGTTGACGTCGCCGGCCGCGATGGCCTGGCTGACCATGGCGGTCGCCTTGGCCTCGGCCTCGGCCGCGCGTTCGCGGGCCTCGGCGTCGCGGAACGCCGCTTCCTTGCGGCCTTCCGATTGCAGTATGGCCGACTGCTTGGCCCCCTCGGCGCGGGCGATGGCGGCCTGTTTCTCGCCCTCGGCCTCGGTGATGATGGCGCGCTTCTCGCGTTCGGCCTTCATCTGACGGGCCATGGCGTTGGTGATGTCGACCGGCGGCGTCAGGTCCTTGATCTCGATCCGGTTGACCTTGACGCCCCAAGGCTCGGTCGCCGCATCGATGACGGTCAGCAGGCGGGTGTTGATCGAATCGCGCTGGAACAGGACCTCGTCCAGCTCCATCGAGCCGACCACGGTCCGCAGGTTGGTCATGCAGAGCTGGGTGATCGCGTAGGGCAGGTTCTCGACCCGATAGGCCGCGCTGGCGGCGTCCATCACCTGGATGAAGACGATGGCGTCGACCTTCACCATGGCGTTGTCCTTGGTGATGACCTCCTGCTGGGGCACGTCCAGGACCTGCTCCATCATGTTCATCCGCCGCCCGATCCGCTCGACGAACGGCGTCAGGATGCTGATGCCGGGCTTCAGGGTCTTGGTGTATTTGCCGAACCGCTCGACCGTCATCTCGCGCCCCTGGGGCACGATCTTGACGACGCTGAACAGCAGCACGATGGCCAGGGCCACCAGGGCGAGTGCGAAATAGCTCATCCGTTTCCTCCGTATCGCACCACGTTAGCCCTGCACCGGCCCCGGTTCCATCGAAACCGGTCACCCCCAAACGAAAACGGCGGCCCCCGAAGGGACCGCCGCAAGCGCTCGATTGAGAAGGAGACTATTCTTCTTCTTCTTCTTCCTCCTCTTCCTCGTCCTCGGCGTCGTCTTCCTCTTCCTCGTCTTCTTCCTCGTCTTCTTCTTCTTCGTCCTCTTCCTCGTCCTCGGCGTCGTCTTCATCTTCTTCTTCGTCTTCCGAGGGATCTTCCTCGTCGACGTCGTCGTCCTCGACCTCGAAGCCGCCGCCTTCGCACAGGTCGACGTCATAGACTTCTTCGGTGTCGCCATCCTCGTAGGTGGCCATCACGTCCTGCACGCAGTCGTCGCCCACATCGAAGGTGACTTCGACGGCATCGCCCGGCGCGATTTCTTCGTCGAGCAGGTTGTCGCCGAAATCTTCGACCGACGTGCCAGAAATCGCGAGTTCAACGATCGGAACTTCGCCGGTGTTGGTCACGGTCATCGTAGCTTGCGCCATGGCGGCAGTGCCGAAAGCGCTCATGCCGATCACGAGAGCCGCGGTCGATGCTGCGGCGAGCAAGGTCTTCTTCATTCGATATCTCCCCCGAGTCGGCAAAACGCCGATCTCTTAGCTGTGTGGCAGACGAATCCGGAGAAGTCACTCCGGGTCCGCTGCAGCGTGTGTCGCTTTCCGAGCGGGCAAACGTAAGTGACGACACCTGACGGCGACCTCAGGGCGTGGTGGCCATCCCGACACCCGCCGTGATGATCCGGCGGGTCTCGTCCCAGGACACAAACGCCAGCGCCTCCTCGACGGGCATGAAGACGGCCTCGACCGCGTCGTCGCCGGCCACCGGTTCCCCGGCGATCCAGCGGGCCACGTAGTCGATCAGCACATAGTGCCGGCCCTCGTCGGCGAAGATGCCGTCGACGACATCGATCAGGCCCAGGATCTGCGCCGACACGCCTGTCTCCTCACGCAGTTCACGCAGGGCGGCCTCGACGGCCTTTTCGCCCGGCTCGATCCGCCCGCCAGGCAGGCTCCACTGGCCGATGCGCGGTGGGGTCCCCCGCCGGATCATGAGGACGCGGTCTCCCTGCACGCAGACGACGCCGACAGCGGGAACGGGAGCGGTGGGACGGGGGTTGGTCATTCCCCCATCATAGCGATCCGGCCCGGTTTGGGGTGGCGTATGCGGCTCCGCTTTGAGACAAGTCCCTTATGAGCGCGAGCCCCCCTCCCCCCGCTGATGCCGTCATCGCCCTGAAGTCCGCCCTCGGCCCGTCCGGCTGGACCGAGGATGCGGCCGAAATCGCGCCCTGGCTGACGGAGTGGCGCAACCGGTGGAACGGCCACACGCCGCTGATGCTGAAGCCGGCCACGACCGCCGAGGTGGCCCGGGCCGTCGAGATCTGCGCGCGCTACAGCGTCGCCATCGTGCCCCAGGGCGGGGACACGGGTCTGGTCGGCGGTCAGATTCCCTACGGCGAGGTCCTGCTGTCGACCCGCCGGCTGCGCACGGTGCGCGACGTCACCCCTCTGGACGACGCCATGACGGTCGAGGCGGGCGTGACCCTTCTGGAGGCGCAACAGCTGGCAGCCCGGGCGGACCGGTTCTTTCCGCTCAGCCTGGCGGCCGAGGGCACGGCGACGATCGGCGGGGTCATCTCGACCAACGCGGGCGGCACGGCCGTGATCCGCTACGGGGTCATGCGCGACCTGGTGCTGGGCCTCGAGGCTGTCATGCCGGACGGTCAGGTGTTCAACGGGCTGAAGCGGCTGAGAAAGGACAACACCGGCTACGACCTGAAACAGCTGCTGATCGGGGCTGAAGGCACGCTGGGCGTGATCACGGCGGCGACGCTGAAGCTGTTCCCCATCATGCGCAGCCGCGCCACGGCCGTGGTGGGCCTGGCCGATCCCCATGCCGCCATCCAGCTGCTGGCCCGCGCCAAGTCCGAGACCGGCGGCGGGGTCGAGGCGTTCGAGCTGATGAAGCGGGTCGGTGTCGACTTCGCGCTGAAACACATCCCCGGCGTCCGCGAGCCGCTGGACAGCGTCCAGCCCTGGTACGCCCTGATCGAGCTGACCTCGGGCGAACCGGGCGCGGCCGAGGCCGGTATGGAGCGCATCCTGTCCGCCGCCTTCGAGGCTGACCTGATCACCGACGCGGCAATCGCCCAGAACGAGACCCAGGCCCGCGACTTCTGGAAGCTGCGAGAGGAACAGTCGGCGGCCCAGAAGCCCGAGGGGGGCGGCTGGAAGCATGACGTGTCGGTCCCCGTCAGCCGCATCGCCGACTTCCTTGACGAGGCCACCGCCGCCGTCGAACGGTTCGAGCCGGGCGCGCGGGTCAGCGCCTTCGGCCACGTCGGCGACGGCAATATGCACTACGACGTGCTGTGCCCGCCGGGCGCCGACCTGAAGGCCTTCCTGGGCCGTTGGGAGGCCGGCTCGGAGGTCGTGCACGACATCGTCGCCCGCTACGAGGGTTCGATCAGCGCCGAGCACGGGCTCGGACGGCTGAAGACCGAGGAAGCGCGGCGCTACAAGTCGCCGCTGGAGATCGCCACCATGCAGGCGATCCGGACGGCCATCGATCCGCAGAGGATCATGAACCCGGCCGTCTTGTTCTGAGGCGATCGGTACCCTTCATTCCGTCACCAAACGCGCCTAGACACCGCGCCTGACGAACGGAGCCCCTGCCCTTGCTGATCGTGCTGTCTCCGGCCAAGCGGCTGGACTTTTCCGAACCCCAAACGACGGTCCCGGCGACCCAGCCGCGGTTCACCGACGACCTGGCCAGCCTGGCCCGCACCGCCAAACGCCAGACCAGGGCGGACCTGCGTCGGCTGATGAGCATCTCCGATGACCTGGCCCAGCTGAACCGCGAGCGGTTCCAGGCCTTCGATCCGGCCGCGACCGATGTCGGCATCCAGGCCGCCTTCGCCTTCGCCGGCGACGTCTATCAGGGTCTTGAGGCGCGGACGCTGGACGACAAGGCACTGGCCTTCGCCCAGGATCATCTGCGCATCCTGTCGGGCCTGTACGGCCTGCTGCGTCCGCTGGACCGCATTCAGCCCTATCGGCTGGAGATGGGCACCCGGCTCAAGACGCGGCGCGGGTCCAGCCTCTACGACTTCTGGGGCGACCGGATCTCGAAGCAGCTGAATGCCGACGCGGACGCGCAGTCTGATCCAACGCTGGTGAACCTCGCCAGCCAGGAATATTTCGGCGCGGTCGACGCCAAGGCGCTGAAACTGCCAGTCGTCACGCCCCAGTTCCGCGAGAACAGGGACGGCGAAAGTCGAATCATCTCGTTCTTCGCCAAGAAGGCGCGCGGGACCATGGCGCGGTTCGCCATCGACGAGCGGATCGAAAAGGCCGGCGACCTGAAAGCCTTCGACCGCGACGGCTACGTCTTCGACAAGACGGCTTCGACCGACAGCGACTGGATATTCACCCGCTCATGAAATCTTCTCCGGCCTGTCGCCTTCGCGGCCGCGAGCGGCTAGGCTGACGGAACCAGAAACCGACGCCAGGCTTTCGGCGACACCAAGAAACCAGAGTGGACGACACGCATGTTCCAGTGGCCCGGCAAGAAGGATGACGAAGCGACCGAACGTCCCGTCTATCGCGATCCCAACGACCTGAAGGGTCAGGTCGCGGTCATTTCGGGCTCGACCTCGGGCATCGGACTGGCCCTGGCGCGGGCCGTGGCGTCGCGCGGCGGCGATGTGGTGCTGAACGGCCTGGGGGATCCGTCCGAGATCGAGCGTACGCGGGCTGAGCTGGAAGCCAGCTGCGGCGTGCGGGTCCGCTATCACGCCGCCGACATGCTGAAGGGCGACGAGGTGGCCGACATGGTCGCCTTCGCCAAGCACCAGCTGGGCCGGGTCGACATCCTGGTGAACAACGCCGGCATCCAGCATGTGGAGGCGGTCGAGAAATTCCCGTCCGACAAGTGGGAACAGATCATCGCCATCAACCTGTCCTCGACCTTCTATGCCACCCGCGCCGCCATCCCGATCATGAAGGCGCAAGGCCGCGGGCGGATCGTCAACATCGCCTCGGCGCACGGTCTGGTCGCCAGCCCGTTCAAGTCCGCCTATGTCGCCGCCAAGCACGGCGTCGTCGGCTTCACCAAGACGGTGGCTCTGGAAGTCGCGCGCGACAACATCACCTGCAACGCCATCTGCCCGGGCTATGTCGAGACCCCGCTGGTCCAGTCCCAGATCGCCGATCAGGCGCGCGCGCGCGGCATCTCAAAGGAAAAGGTCATCACCGACGTGATCCTGGAGGCCCAGCCGACCAAGCAGTTCGTCACCACCGACCAGCTGTCCGGCCTGTTCCTGTACCTGATCTCCGACCTGGGGGCCTCGGCCAACGGGGCGGCCTTCTCGATCGACGGCGGCTGGACCGCGCAATAAGGCAAGCACGACCGGGGGGCGAATGGCGCTGTTCAAACGCAAGATGCCGCCGACGCCCGCCCCCGAGGCGGCCGCCGCCGACGTCGATCCCGCGGCACCGCGCCCCATCTGCCTGGCCCTGCAGGGCGGCGGAGCCCACGGCGCGTTCCAGTGGGGCGTGCTGGACCGGCTGCTGGAGGACGGGCGGCTCGACATCCGGGCGGTGACCGCCTCCTCGGCTGGGGCCATGAACGGCGCAGCCCTGGTGTCGGGACTGGCGACCGGCGGGGCGGACGGGGCGCGGGCGACGCTGGACAAGCTGTGGCGCGAGACCAACCAGTCGGGCGGCAAGAACGTCTTCGGCGACACCTCGATCTGGTCCAACGCCCTGACCCCGGCCTGGCTGAAGGACACCACCTTGTGGCGGGCCTCCGAGACCCTGGCGATGTCGATGTCGCCCTATGAGTTCAATCCGCTGAACCACCATCCGCTGAAGCGGGTCCTGGGGGCCGCCATCGATTTCGAGGCGATCCAGGGCTCCGACGTCAAGCTGCACGTCGCCGCCACTGCTGTGCGCCACGCCCGGTCGCGGGTCTTCACCAACAGCGAGATCACCGACCAGGTGCTGCTGGCCTCCGCCTGCTTGCCCCAGCTGTTCCAGGCGGTCGAGATCGACGGCGAGCCCTATTGGGACGGCGGCTATCTGGCCAATCCGCCGCTGTGGCCCCTGTTCTACGAGGACACGCCCGACGACGTCCTGCTGATCACCCTGAACGCCTTCGAGCGCGCCGATACGCCCAAGGCCCCCGGCGACATCATGGACCGGCTGAACGAGGTCGTGTTCAACGCCCCCCTGGTCGCCGAACTGCGCGCCGTCGCCTTCGTCCAGGACCTGATCGAACAGGGCCGCCTGACGCCCTCGGCCCAGGACCGCTATCGCAACATCCTGATGCACGCCATCGAGGCCGACAGCTGGCTGGGCGACCTGTCGCTGGGGTCCAAGTTCAACACCGAATGGACCTTCCTCAACGACCTGAAGACGCGCGGTCGCGCGGCGGCCGAGGAATGGCTGGAGAGCTGTTTCGGGGACGTCGGGGTGCGGTCCAGCGTCGATCTGCAGGCGCGGTTCGGGTAGGCGGACTTTCAGGTCGAACTGTCCGGCTTCGCTCCGTTGCAAGCGTCAGAGCGCGCGGGCACGCTGGAGCCTCGGCCGGCCATCCCGGTCTATGCAGCCGGAGACGATGCATGCCCATCCCTGAAACCACCGGCGTATTCGCCATCGTTCCGAGCAACGACCTGGCGGCGGCGGTTCCGTTTTGGGAGCGGCTGGGCTTCACCCGCACCGGTGGCGACGAGAACTACCTCATCATGACCGGCTGGGGATGTGAGGTTCATCTGACCCAGGCCGGCACCGGGCCCTGGGCCGTTCCGGAAGCCCACAACCCCTTCGGTGTCTTCATTCGAACGCCGGACGTCGATGCGATCGCCGCGCGCGTCGACGACCTGATCATTCGCCCGGGCGGCGTCCTCCGACACCGCGAGTGGGGACTTTATGAAGTCGGCGTGTGCGGGCCGGATGGTCTGCTCGTCCGCATCGGATGGCCGTCCCACCTCGTGCCGGGCTTCGAATGAACGGCAGCCTGACAGGACCGGAATCGCTTGATGCGGTCTTCGGGTGGCCCCACCGGCGAAACCCAATCCACGCCTACCCCACAAACCCCGCCGCCCGCCTGAGCCGGTCGTTGATCGCCTCGCCCAGCCCCGCCATCGGCACGGGGGCGACGGCGATTCCTACGGGGTGCTCCCGGTCCGCCTCGCGCAGCAGACGGAACAGCTTCGCCGCGGCTTCCCGCGGGTCGCCCGACGGGCTGAGGTTCCAGCGGGGGTCGCCGGAGCCGGGGCCGAAGCCCAGCAGGATCTCCCCCTCCCCCGCCGTCTCCGCGTCGATGCGCACGGGGGCGTCGGGGGCGTAGTGGAGGGTCAGGCGGCCGGGGGAGCGGTGGCCATGGTCGCTTTCGGCCAGGGGGCCGACCAGGGCCTCGATCTGATCGCGGGTCACGGCCCCGGGCCGCAGCAAGGTAACGCGGCCGTCCAGCACCGAGACCACCGTGCTTTCGACCCCGACATCGCACGGCCCGCCGTCCAGGGCGGCGGCGGCGGACGAGCCGGTCTCCTCCATCGCGTCGGCGAAGGTCGTCGGACTGGGGCGGCCGGAGCGGTTGGCCGAGGGGGCGACGACGGGGCCGCCGAAGGCCTGAAGCAGCGCCCGCGCGACCGGGTGGCCCGGCACCCGCACCGCCACGCTGTCCAGCCCCGCCCGGGCGAGGTCGCAGACCCGGTCGCCCGGCCGGACCGGGGCGACGATCGTCAGAGGACCGGGCCAGAAGGCGGCGGCCAGGGCGCGGGCGGCATCGTCGAAAACGGCGATGGCCTCGGCGGCGCCGGTATCGGCGACATGGGCGATCAGGGGATTGAACCGGGGCCGGCCCTTGGCCTCGAAGATGCGGGCCACGGCCTCCGCCCTGCCGGCGTCTGCCGCCAGCCCATAGACGGTCTCGGTCGGCAGGATGACCAGATCGCCGGCCCGCAGCGCGGCGACAGCGGCGTCCAGCCCTTCGCTCAGGCGGATCGGGTCGCCAGCGAGACGTCCACCCGCACCTGTCGGCCGATCAGCCTGTTCCACGATCCCTGCGTTCCAATTCCGTAAGCGGCCCGGTCCAGCGAGAAGCCGCCGGTCATCTGCGCCGTCCGGCCATCGCTGCGCAAGGTCACGGGGAAGCTGACCGGGCGGGTCACGCCCTTCATGGTCACATCGGCCTGGGCCGTGAACCGCTCGCCGTCCAGCCGTCGCAGGGACGTCAGCCGAAAGCGGATGTCGGGGAAGCGTTCGGTGTCCAGCAGGGCGGGCCCGATGGCCGGGCGGGTCAGGGCGGCATTGTCCATGCGCAGCGAGGCGGCCTCGACCGTGACGGCGACCCGCGCCGCCTCCGGCGCTTCGGGATCGAATCGGACGTCGGCGTTCCAGCGCTCGAAACGCCCGGTGCGGTGGCCCAGAGGACTGGCCACCCGCATCGTTATGCTGGACTGGGCCGGAACCGCGACCCACCGGCTGACCTGGGCCAGGACCGGCGGGGCATCGAGGGCCGAGACCGCCGCCGCGATCAGGATCAGACCGGACAGGAAGCGGCGGCGAACCATGATGGCCTCAGGGGCGGCGCGGGATGAACGGCACCATCCGGTGCAGCACATTGTCGCGGTCGACGAAGTGGTGCTTCAGCGCCGCCAGGACGTGCAGGGCCAGCAGCACATAGAGGAACTTCACCCCCAGCTCATGCATGTCCATGAAGGTGCCCGCCAGCTCGCGGCTCTGCGGCAGGGGCAGCAGGGGCCAGTTGAACAGGCCGAAATAGGAGATGTCGCGCCCGGCTGCGCTGGACGCCGCCCAGCCGCCGAGGGGCAGGCCGATCAGCAGGACATAGAACAGGACGTGCGTCGTGCGCGCCGCGATCTTCTGCCATTGCGGCGTTCCGGGCGGCATCGGGATGGCCGGGTTCATCAGACGCCAGATGATCCGTGCCACGGTCAGGACCAGGATCGTCAGCCCGATCTCCTTGTGCAGGACGACGAATTCGCGCGACTGCGGGCCCTCGGTGGCCTCGTGCGCGGTGATCAGCAGGACCTGGGTCAGGATCAGCAGGGCCAGGCCCCAGTGGAAGATCAGCGAAACGATCGAATAGCGATTGCGTGGCTCGGCCATGCGGTGTCCCCCGGTGGAGTCGTGAAGCATAGCTTGGCGCACCTGAAGCCAGACTCCAAGCGGTCCCTTGCCTGACGTCACGGCATGGTCGCATGAAGAAGGGGAACGGAGCGGCCCACGGCTTCGACTGTCTTCGAGGAACGTCCCATGACCTATCGCGCCCCCGTCCGCGACCTGGCCTTCAGCCTGACCGCCGTCGCCGGCATCGACGACCTGGCCGCCACCGGGGCCTTCCCCGACTATGACGGCGACGTGCTGAACGCCGTGCTGGAAGCCGCGGGACAGTTCTCCGAAGAGGTCCTGGCCCCCCTCAACCGGCCGGGCGATCTGGCCGGGGCGACCTATGCCAACGGGGCGGTCACGGCCGCGCCCGGGTTCGCCGACGCCTATAGCCAGTTCGCAGCCGGCGGCTGGACCGGTCTGGCGGCCCCGGCCTCGGCCGGCGGGCAGGCCCTGCCCAAGGCGCTGGAACTGGCGGCCTTCGAGACGGTCCATGCCGCCAACATGGCCTTCGGCCTGTGCCCCATGCTGTCGCTGGCGGCGATCGAGGCGCTGGAGGCCCACGGGACCGAGCACCAGAAGACCGCCTATCTGCCGCGCATGGTCTCGGGCGAATGGACGGGCGCCATGTGCCTGACCGAGCCCCAGGCCGGGTCGGACCTCGGGGCCCTGACGTCCACCGCCACGCCCAACGGCGACGGTACCTACAGCCTGACGGGCCAGAAGATCTACATCACCTGGGGCGACCACGACGCGACGGACAACATCGTCCACATGGTTCTGGCCCGCCTGCCCGATGCCCCCGCCGGGCCCAAGGGCATCAGCCTGTTCCTGGCCAACAAGTTTCTGGTGAAGGCCGACGGCACCCTGGGCGACCGCAACGCCTTCCGGCCCGTCGGCATCGAGCACAAGCTGGGCATCCACGCCTCCCCGACCTGCGTGATGCAGTACGAGGGCGCGACCGCCGAGCTGGTCGGCCGGCCGAACGAGGGCCTGGCCCACATGTTCACGATGATGAACGCCGCCCGGGTCGGCGTCGGCATGGAGGGGGTCGGCATCGCCGACCGGGCGTACCAGCACGCCCTCGCCTATGCGCTGGACCGGCGTCAGGGGCGCTCGGTCTGGACCGGCGAGGCCGGCGCGCCGATCTTCGACCATCCCGATGTCCGCCGGACCCTGTCGGTCATGAAGGCCAAGATCGAGGCCGCGCGGGCCATCTGCCTGTCGACCGGAGTGGCCGCCGACATGGCCCGTCATGCGGCGACGCCCGAAATGCGCGCCCACTGGAAGGGTCGCGAGGACCTGCTGACGCCCATCGCCAAGGCCTGGTCGACGGACGCCGGCGTCGAGATCGCCTCGCAGGGGGTCCAGATCCACGGCGGCATGGGGTTCGTCGAGGAGACCGGCGCGGCCCAGTTCTACCGCGACGCCCGGATCGCCCCGATCTACGAAGGCACCAACGGGATCCAGGCCATGGACCTCGTGGGCCGCAAGCTGTCGCAGGATGGCGGGGCCTCGGCCAAGGCCGTCATCGCCGAGATGAAGGCCACGCTGACGGACCTGGGCGGCCTGTATTCCGGCAAGCCGATCGAACGCTTCAAGACGGCGATCGCGGCGGTGGAAGACGCCACCCTGTGGATCCTCGACCGGAAGGCCGATCCGGCCGGAGCCGCCGACGTCCTGGCCGCCGCCGACGCCTATCTGAAGCTGATGGGCGACGTCATCGGCGGCTGGATGCTGGCCAGGGGAGCGCTGGCGGCCAAGGCCAGGCTGACCGCAGGCGACGGCGACCCGGCGTGGCTGGAAGGCAAGATCGCCCTGTACGAAATCTACGCCGCCAACGTCCTGGGCCACGCGTCGAGCCGACTGGCGGCCATCGGTCAGGGCGGCGACCTGCTGAAGCGCATGGGTCGCGAGGCGCTGGGGGTCTGAGGCCCCGAATTGCACTCTAAAAAACCGGGTGCAAAAGGTGCAAATGCCGCTCAAACCCTGTGGTGGGCTGACCGGGCCGATTGCACCCGTGCAACCCGTTTGCACGCTGCCCACCCCCCGCGAAAGCCGGATGGGCAGTGTCGGTCAAGATAGCACAGGCCTGCGTCAGAAACGGACGCAGCGCGGGATCAGCCCGTGAGCCGCTTCAGAAAGGCGGGCGGGCGATAGGTGGACCGGTTGACGACCACGCCAGCGATGCGGCCGCCGACGGATTCGATCTCGTCCCGCAGGATCACGGGCTCGGCCGCGCCCGACACGTCGCTGGCCACGACCAGAACGGTCGCATCGACGAACGGGGCCAGGGTGATCGACAGGTCGCTGCGGTCCGCGGCCGGCGCGTCGATGATGACCGTGTCGGCGTGCTTCCGCATCGCGTCCCAGTAGCGGGGATCATGGACCGGCTCGGCGCGCTGGCCCGAGCGCAGCACCTCGGCCCGGAACCGGGTGACCCACAGACGGCCGCCCAGACAGGGGCGCGCGGTCATCAGGCGCGCCGGAGCGACGGGCTTGCGGTCGCTGCCGATCACCGGGGGGCTGACGGCAAAGAAGGCCGAGCCGTCGGGTGACGACGCCGTCGCCGCGCCCAGACGCCCGAACCGCTCCCAGTCGCCGCCGACCGCCTCCTGCTGGCCAGGCTGGTGCAGGTCGGCGTCGATCAGCCAGACGGGTTTGCGCGCCCGCACGGCCGCCAGCCGGGCGAACTCGCGGGCCACGGTGGAGGCCCCCTCCCCGGTGTTGGCGCAGACGAACTGGATGACCCGTCCGCGATGGGCGGGGGCCGATCCCAGCGCGGCCCAGAGGCCCGCCATTTCGCTTGTGAGATCGACCATCGAATCGGTTACGCGCTGACTGTCGGGGGGAAGGCTATCATGCCCCCGTCAGACCGCCTTCATCGGTGCCACGGCCAGGACCGGCATATCCAGCGTCCGGCCCACGATGGCCGGCGTCGACAGGCCCCGGCGCGTGAACACGCGCAGCAGACCGACGCACAGGGCCGTGAACCCGGCGAACAGGACGACCAGCGCCAGCAGCGGCAGCTTCAGGCTGGTTCCCCGCGTGGGGGCGGCGGCACGCTCGATGATGCGGACGTTGTCGGCCCCGGCGCGGACCAGACCGGCGTCGGCGCGGCTCTGGGCCTCGCGCTGCTGGAAGTCGCGGATGTTGGCGGTCAGGACGTCGCGGTTGGAGGCGAGCGTGGCGTTCTCGGATTCAAGCCGGGTCATCCGCGCCTGGCGGTCCAGGATCTCCGCCAGCTGGCGGTTCACCGAGGCCAGACGCGCCGACAGCGAGTCGCGCTCGGCCTGGGTGGTGATGCGCGTCGTCTCCAGCTCGGTCCAGACCGGGTTCGGCCCCAGACGGACCTCCTTGGCCCCGACGGTGGTTCCCGAGGCGACATAGGCCTGAAGCCCCGCGATCCGCGCTTCGATGTCCATCACCGGCTGGCTGTCGGGCTGGTAGCGGGCCAGCAGCTGCTCGCGTTCGGTGCGCAGCTGCAGGATCTGGTCCTGGGCCGAGACGTTCAGGTCCTGTTGCAGGGTGACCTCCGCAGGCGTGCTGGCCTGCTGCGCCTGCAAGGTCTGCAGCCGACGCGCGGCCTGGTTCAGCTGGTTCTCGACCGACAGCTTCTCCGTCAGGGTCGACTGATAGACGGCCGCCAGGGCGATCTTGGACGCGGCGAAGTCGCCGATGTCGTTGGAGGTCAGGAAATTCTCGTAGGTCGTGTCGACGTCGGCCAGTTCGTCCTCGAACACGCGGCGCTGCGACTGAATGGCGGGAGTGGAGCGGTCCTGGAAGACCTCACGGCGATAGATCAGATACTGGTCGAGGATGGCGTTCAGGATGCGGGCCGACTTGTCGGCGTCGTCGCTCTCGAATCCCAGGCCGATGATCGAGCTCTGCGGCGTGGTCGAGATGGTCAGGCCGTCGTTGATGGCCTTGATCGCATCGCCTTCCTGCTTCGCGACCGGGTCGGTCCCGACCTTGCCGGGCTTCTGGAAAAACTCCAGCCCCAGGGCGCGGACGGCGCGCAGCTTGACCTCGCGGCTGCCGATGATGTTGGCCTCGGCCTGGGCCACCTCACCGGGCGCTGGCGGCGTGGACTGCCGGTCGCCCAGCCCGACGCGCGGCTGATAGACGTATTCCTGGCCCGCCCCGACGAACAGGCTGGCCCCGGCCGTGTAGGTCTTCTTCAGCGTGAGGACGGCGGCGGCCCCCAGGGCGAACACCACCAGGAAGATCACGATCATCAGAACCAGTTCGCGAAACAGCAGACCGATGACGTCGAACACCCCGTAGCGGGGGCGAGCCGAGACATAGGTCGTCGTGCTGGCCGTCGAACGCATGTGAGCAGGCGAATCCGTGGAATCGTAAACGAGATTGATCCTTCAACCGTCGGCGTTAACCACTGGTTACCCATGATCGGCGAGGCTCCGTTTCATGCTTCATCGGCGACAGATTCTGTGGACCCTGGGCGCGGCGCTGATGGCCTCGTCGACCGGGGCATGCGCCAGCGGTCCGGACGGACCGGGGCCGAACCGCGTGCAGACGTCCGGCTTTTCCGACATCGCCTTCGCCGACTGGACCGACGAGGAGCCGGAATACCTGCTCTATCCCGGCGACGAGATCGAGGTGGCCACGCCGACGGCCACCGAGCTGACCCGCACGATCCGGGTCGGGCCCGACGGCCGGATCGCCCTGCCCCTGATCGGTCAGGCCATGGCGGCGGACCGGACGCTGTCGGAACTGGAATACGACCTCTCCAGCGCCTACGCCTCGCAGCTGGTGCGCCCGGTCGTCGAGGTGACGCTGAAGACCGCGGGGCCGATGAAGGTCTGGGTGGCCGGAGAGGTCCGCACCCCCGGCGTCTATGACATGAACGGCGACATGGACGCCTATCAGGCGATCGTCCAGGCGGGCGACTTCCTGCCGGGCGCCAAGCCCCAGCAGGTGGCGCTGATCCGGCGCGGCCCCGGCGGCATCCGGATGATGCGGGTCGTGGATCTGAGACCCCGTCGCGGCGAGGTCGTGGCGCTGCGGCGCGGCGACATCCTGTTCGTGCCCCGCTCGACGCTGGGCGAACTGGCCAACTTCTTCACCCAGGTCCGGGCCGCCCTGCCGATCGGGTTCAACTACTCGATCAACGGTCAGTATCAGCAGTTTTAGGGCGCTAACGCGAGCGACGCGGTCGCTCGCTGCTTGAGCGCGGTTCGACGGGCCTTCGCTCGCTATTTGAGCCCCAATGCCATTGAGTCACCTCCGCCCGCGCTCAAGCAGCGAGGCTCCGCGAGCCGAGCGGTAGCGCCCTTGCGGCTTATGCCGCCAGGCTGACCACGCCGGCGTCGATGTAGCGGCGGGCGGCGCGCTGGGCCTCGGCGATCTCGTCGCGTTCCATCTCTTCGGACATCTCGCGGCGATAGACCCGGGCTTCGATCGAGCCCTTCATGGCCGCCAGGTTGAAGATCATGTGGGCCGAGACCCGGTCCATCGGGCAGCCGCCCGATCCGGCCGAGTACATCATGCCCAGACGGAACAGGGCGTCGCCGTCCATGTCGGCGGTGGGCAGGGGCAGCATCGGGGCCTCGACTTCGACGCCGAGATCCGTGCTGTGCAGGTCCGGCGCGTTTTCTTGCGCGTTCATCAGCGTATCCTTTGCGATGGCGGACGTCCGTTCTGGACCCGCCCTTCGATACCCGATCAAATACCCCCGGTTTGAAGTTAAAGTTAACAGCGCCGGGGACCGCAAAGTCTTTTCTGTAAAGGGGAAATGAATACTGCGAAGGTCGTTCAGACCTGCGAAATACACTGTAAATCCCTGATTCAGACTCTACCTTCCCCGCTGCCCGAACAGCACCTTTCTCGCCGCCTCGGCCGCCTTGCCGGACGCGGCCAGATTGCTGCGGAGTGCGTCGCCCACCGCGCGCCCCTTGACCACCGCCGGTCGCGCCCCGACGCGGGCCAGCCAGGCCTTCAGGTTGGGAAACTCGTCGATGTTCTGGCCCTGATGCTCGGGCAGGATCCAGGGCCAGGCGGCCATGTCGGCGATCGAATAGTCGCCCGCCAGGTAATCCCGGTCGGCCAGACGACGGTCCATCACGCCGTACAGACGATGCGTCTCGTCGGTGTAGCGGCGCACGCCATAGGCGATCTGGCGCTGGTCCTTGATGATCGCCGGCGCGTACTGCCGGAAGTGATGGGTCTGGCCCGCCATCGGCCCCAGGCCGCCGACCTGCCAGAACAGCCACTGGTCCACCTCGGCGCGCGCCCGGATGTCGGTCGGATAGAACTGCCCCGACTTGTTGCCCAGATACTGCAGGATCGCCCCGCTCTCGAAGATCGACAGCGGCCTGCCGTCCGGACCGTCCGGGTCGACGATGGCGGGCATCCGGCCATTGGGGCTGATGGCCTGGAATTCGGGCGTGAACTGCTCGCCCGTGCCGATGTTAACGGCCTTGACCTCATAGGGCAGGCCCATCTCCTCCAGCGCGATGGAGACCTTCCAGCCGTTGGGCGTCGGCCAGTACCACAGCTGGATCGGATCGGTCATTCAGGCTCTCCGTGGGTCGCAGGCGATGCGCCGCGCGTCGTGCTGATCTGGGTCTCGGCGCGTCCGGCCGCAAGCGCCCGGACCGTTCAGACAGCGTTCATCGAGAAAGCGCGACCGTGAGGACGAGCCGCCGGGATCGGCGTGCGGGAAACCATGAGATGAAATCGACCCTGACTGCCTTTGCCGCCCTCGCCGCGCTGGCCCTGCCCGCGATGGCCCATGCCCAGGACGAGCAGGATACCCTTTCGGCCAACGCGCGCGCCGAACGCCCCGAGATGGAAATGGCCCCGCCTTCGCCCCCGGAACCCCCTCAGGAGCGGCGCGGTGGCGGTGACCGCGGTGGTGGTGATCGCGGCGGCGGCGACCGGGGTGGTGGGGACCGGGGCGGCGGTGATCGCGGAGGCGGCGATCGCGGTGGACGCGGCGGCAACAGCGGCGGCGGCGGATGGAACCCGGGGACTCCGCCTGTCGTGACCACACCGACGCCGCCGCAGGACAACGGCGGGCGCGGCGGCCGGGATCGCGACGACCGTGGCCGGGGCGGTGACCGTGGCCAAGGCGGATGGAATGGCGGCGGCCAGACCTGGGGCGGTCAGGATCGCGGTGATCGCGATCGGGGCGGACCGGGCCGGGATCGCGGCAACGACGGACGCTGGACCGGCGGCGGCAACCCCGGTCAGGACTGGAACAGGGATCGCGACCGGAACCGCGACCGCGATCGCAACGGCGGCTGGAGCGGCAATAACGGCGGCCAGGACTGGAACCGGGACCGCAATGGCGGGGGTCGCTACTGGAACAACGACCGGAACGGCCGGCGGGACTATGGCGGCTTCAACAACCGCTGGAACCAGAACGACTGGCGTCGCAACTGGAACCGCGGCCGGTCCAGCGACTGGTGGCGGAACGACCGCTCGTTCCGTGATTTCAGCGGGGTCAGGTTCGGGTTCTACTACGCCCCGAACTACGGCTACTATTCGGTCCCGCGGAGCTACTACAACCAGCGCTACTACGTCGGAGCATACCTGCCGTCGATCTTCTGGCGCTACCAGCTGAACGACTACCGGACGTACGGGCTGGGCTATCCGCCGCCGGGAACCCAGTGGGTTCTGGTCGATACGACGATCTATCTGATCGACAGCTACGACGGCTACATCATCGACGCCATCTACGACGCCTGGCGCTGGTAGGTGCCTGGGTCCCCGCGCCGCGGATGCGGCGCGGGGATCATCTTATCCGCAGTCGACCGATTTGATGATGCCGGTCGCTTCGTCGAACCGCACATTGAGGCGGTCGGGCCGGTAGTCGCGGGTCGTCGCGCAGGTCGTGCAGACGATCCGCACATTGGCCCCGGCCGCGAAATCGACAGCGCCGACATGGCTGCCGATCAGCGAGCGCGCCGCCTGGGCATCGCACTGTTTCGGACCCTCGGGCGCGGATGCCGGCGGCGTGGCCGCGCACCCCGCCAGCACCGAGCCCGCCAGGATCAGACCGGCGATCATCCGCATCGGACCTGCTCCACGATGCCGCTCTGCTCGTTATAGAAAATGTTCAGCCGGTGGGGCGAGAAGTCCATCGTGACCGGGCAGGTGGTGCAGACCACGCGACGGCTGACGACCTCGACCGGAACCGGAATCTCGGTCCTGGAGCGTCCGACCAGATACTGGAAGTCGGCGGCCTTGCAGAGGTCCTCGGCACCGTCCGGCATATGACTGCCGACGGGTTGGTTGGCCTCGGCCTGCTCGACCACCGCCGGGGCGTCGGCCACCACGGCGGGGGTGGAAGAGCACGCGGCCAGCAGGAACACGCCGATCAGGCCGCCTTTTCCCAGCGCCCCTCGTCCGACTGCTTCCAGTAGGCGAGATTGGCTCCCTGCCCCTTCAGCGCCTTCCAGCGGTCCCGCGCCGTCTGCAGAGCCGCCTCGTCGCGGCCGTCGAAAATGATGAAGCATCGCTCGAACTCCTCGGTGACGGTCATGTCTGACCCATCGACAATGAACAGCGCCTGAGACGCGTTGGGGTTCTCGGTTCCGGCTGTCAGCAGGATGGGCTGTCGCGCCGCATGGGGCTGGTCGGCCTGTCCATGCGCCAGGAAACTGTCGGCGCGCCAGGACCACAGCGTGTCGTCGATCTCGGCGCGGCGATCCGGGTCGGCGACCCGGATACGCGCGCGCCAGCCGCGTTGCAGTGTCTTGTCCAGCAGTTCGGGCAGGACCTGATCCAGCGTGGATCGCTCCAGGTGGTAGAACCAGATCTCGCCCGAACCCGCGGCCAAGGCCTCAGGACTCGTAGGTGTCGGCCACCATGCGGTCCAGCAGCCGCACGCCCCAGCCCACCGGGCCGTCCGGCACGGTGGCGCGGGTGGACTTGGACGCCCAGGCGACCGGCGCGATGTCGATGTGGGCCCACGGCACGCCGTTGGTGAAGCGCTGCAGGAACAGGGCGGCGGTGATCGACCCGCCGTCGCGACCGGCCGAGTTCTTCACGTCGGCGTTCACGCTGTCCATGATCTTGTCGTACTGCGGCGGCATCGGCAGGCGCCAGACGTTCTCGTTGACCTTGGGACCCGCGGCCAGGATGGCGTCGGCCAGATCGTCGGCGTTGGAGAACACCCCCGCGTAGTCGAGGCCGAGCGCGATGATCATCGCCCCCGTCAGGGTCGCCAGATCGACCATGAACTTCGGCTTGAAGCGGTCCTGCGTGTACCAGAGGGCGTCAGCCAGGACGAGGCGACCCTCGGCGTCTGTGTTGATGATCTCGACCGTCTGACCCGACATGGAGGTCAGGATGTCGCCCGGACGCTGAGCGTTGCCGTCGGGCATGTTCTCGACCAGGCCGAGGACCCCGACCGCATTGACCTTCGCCTTGCGGCCCGCGAGCGCGTGCATCAGACCGGCGACGGCAGCAGCCCCGCCCATGTCCCAGATCATGTCTTCCATGTTGGCGGCGGGCTTGATCGAGATGCCGCCGGTGTCGAAGCAGACGCCCTTGCCGACGAAGGCGATGGGCTGGTCACCCGGCGTGCCGCCGTTCCACTGGATCACCGCCAGCTGGCTTTCGCGCACCGAGCCCCGGCCGACGCCCAGCAGGACGTGCATGCCCAGGGCCTCCATCTCCTTCTCGCCCAGGATCTCGACGGTCAGGCCGAGGCGTTCCAGCTCCTTGACCCGGCGGGCGAACTCGGCCGGATACAGGACGTTGGCGGGCTCGGCGACCAGATCGCGCGAGAAGTAGATGGCGTCCGCCACTGCGCTCAGGGGCTCGAACGCGGCCTGCGCGGCGGCGACGTCGGCGGTCACGACGTTGACGGTCTTGATCGAGGGGATCTTGTCCGGCTTTTCCTTGGTCCGGTACTTGTCGAACCGGTAGGCGGCCAGTTTCACCGCGAAGGCGGCGCGCGCGGCCTGTTCGGCCGACAGGTGGGTCAGGTCGAGGGTCAGGGTCCCGGCACCCGACAGCTTGACCGCATGATAGGCGGTGCCCGCCGCGGTCTCGATGGCCAGATCGTCGAACTTGCCGGCCTCGCCGGCCCCGACCAGAACCACCGTGTCGGCCTGAACGCCCTGGGGCGCGGCGACGATCAGGGTGCTGGACGCGCCGCCGGTGAAGCGGCTGTTGGTTATCGCCTTGGTCAGACTGCCCGAGGCGGCGGTATCGTGATCGGCACCCGATCCGGCGAACGACCGGCCGTCATGGACCAGGATGGCGAGAGCTTGCGAGACGCCGGCTTCGGCGACGAAGGCGATATTCATGAACTCGAGACTCCAGCCGGGATTCGCTCCCGGTCGTTGATACTGTGAAGGTGGATGCGTCGGCCATTGTCGGCGACGCAGCCGGACGTGTATTAGATGGACCGCCACGTCCGCGCCCGCAACCGGGTGATTTCATCGCCCGCATGACCCTGATTCAGAAATATCTTTTCCGACAGATCAGCCTGCCCGTCCTGGCAGCCTGCGCGTCGCTGGCCGGAATCGGCATCCTGAGCCAGACCCTGGATCAGCTGGAAATCATCGTCGAGCGCGGCCAGAGCGTCTGGGTCCTGCTGAAACTGACCCTGCTGGCGGTGCCGCAGCTGTTCAGCGTGATCCTGCCGATCGGCCTGTTCGTCGGGGCGCTGATCGCCCTGACCCGGCTGCAGCGCGAACAGGAACTGACGGCCGCCTACGCCAGCGGCATGTCTCGCTGGCAGATGATCGCCCCGGGAGCCTGGCTGGCCGTGTGCGTGGCCGTCGTCATGCTGTTGACCAACGTGGTCATCCAGCCGTGGTCCCAGCGCACCGCGCGCGAGCAGGCCTTCTCCATCCGCACGGACCTGGCCGCCCTGCTGGTCGAGGAGGGTCGCTTCGTCCAGGGGCCGAACGGCCTGACCGTCTATGTCCAGCAGATCGAGCAGAACGGCCTGCTGAAGAACCTCTTCATCTACATCCAGAACGGCGACGAGGTGACGACCTGGGACGCGTCGGAGGCCCGGTTCGGCCGCGTCGACGGCCAGCCGGTCCTGACGATGAAACAGGGGTCCTGGCAGCAGTACAGCTCGGCCGGCGTGCTGCAGCAGCTGGTGTTCGACGGCTACGTCTTTCCGCTGGGCCAGTATGTGACCGACGACCAGAAGATCCGCTACAAGCCCGCCGACCTCTGGATGGGCCAGCTGTTCAATCCCACCGACGCTCTGGTTCGCGACACCGGCTCGCGCGGCGAACTGCTGGCCGAGGCGCATTCGCGACTGTCCTCGCCGCTCTACGCCCTGACGGCGATGGCCATGGCCCTGACGGCCATCCTCGGCGGCGCATTCAGCCGGACCGGCTACAGCGCGCGCATCGCCAAGGCCTCGGGCGCCTTCCTGCTGGTCCGCGTCGTCGGCTATGCGGTCGTGGCCGCCAGCGCCTGGAACGGATGGCTGAATGTGTTCCAGTATGTGCTGCCCATCGTGGCGACCGCCGTGGCGTTGAGGCTGCTGTTCCGCGCGCTCAAGCCGAGGAAGGCCTCGCGTCTTTCGCTGACCCGCCTGAAGGTGCGACCCGCATGAGCACCCTGGGCAATATCGGCGCGGCCCCCGCGCATGTCCTGAGCGCGCTGCGTCTCGGCCGGATCGAGCGGTATGTGCTGCTTCAGCTGGGCAAGTCGCTGGCGGTGGCGCTGGGCGTCATCAGCGCCCTGGTCATGCTGATCGACTTCGTGGAGATCTCGCGCGGCCTGGGGTCGGACACCGACCTGTCGGGCGTTCGGATCCTGGGGCTGATGCTGATCAAGTCGCCCGCGGTGATCGTGCAGCTGTTGCCCTTCGTCTTCCTGTTCGGGACGCTGGCCGCCTTCGTCGGGCTGAACCGGCGCAGCGAGCTGATCGCCATGCGGGCGGCGGGGGTCTCGGCCTGGCGGTTCGTGCTGCCGGCGGCCGGCGCGGCGCTGGCCGCGGGCGTCCTGACGGTGACCGTTATCGGGCCGCTCGCCGCGTCGGGCGACGGCATGTTCCAGCGTGAACGCGGTCGCATCTCGGGAGCCGTCGGCGGCGGCGAGCAGGAGGCGATCTGGCTGCGGGAAGGCGAAGGACAGCGCCAGATGGTGGTCCGGGCCGCGCGTCAGGACCGCGCCAACGCCCGCCTGCTGGATGTGACGTTCTTTATCTACGCAACCGACCCGGAAGGGCGCCGGGCCTTCACCGAGCGGATCGACGCCGCATCCGCCAGCCTCAGCGCGGGCCGCTGGCGGCTGGTCGATGCCGTGGGGGCCCAGACGGGCCAGCGCGCCACGCGCTATTCGACACTGGACCTGCCCTCCAGCCTGGCCGACGACGAGGCGTTCGAACGTTTCGCGCGGCCGCAGTCGACGCCCTTCTGGTCCCTGCCCGGCCAGATCCAGCGGATCGAGGCGGCGGGATTCTCTTCCACCGCCTATCGTCTGCGCCTGCAGCAGCTGCTCTCCACGCCCCTGGCCTTCGCCGCCATGACCATCCTGGCCGCCGCCTTCTCGCTGCGGCTCATGCGGCTGGGCGATCTGGCGCGGATGGCAGTGGCGGCCGTGGTGCTGGGCTTCGCCTTCTTCTTCCTGAACCAGTTTTCGGCCGCGATGGGCTCGGCGGAGGTGGTGCCCCCGTTTATCGCCGCCTGGTTGCCCGCCGTTCTGACGGCGCTCGCCGCCTTCACCTTGCTGTTCTATACCGAAGACGGCTAAGCGCTTCCGGAAGGCGGGGGCCTGAACAAGGGATACGGTCCTACCGATGCAGGCTGATCGCGGCCCTCTTTTCCGGCACGGTCTGCGGACCCGACTGCTGGCCGGTTCGGTTCTCGCGGCGTGGGCGATGTCCAGCGCCGCGCTGGCCCAAACACAAGCGCGCCCCACGCCGCCGCCCGCCGACGGCCTGCCGCCGGACGCCGTCTATATCGAGGCCGATCAGGCGACCCGTCAGGGCGACGTCATCAGCGCCACGGGCGAGCGTGACCGCGTCTATGCCCGGTTCCAGAGCCATTCCCTGCGCGGCCGCGCCGTCACCTATGACGTCGGCCAGGGGATCGGCACGGCGGACGGCGAGGTCGAGCTGACCGATCCGGACGGCAACGTCATCCACGCCAGCCATCTCGAGCTCGATTCGGATCTCAAGGCCGGGGTCGCGGTCGACCTGGCGACGCGTCTGGCCAATGGGTACAGCCTGATGGCGGCGACGGCCGTCCGGCGGTCCGAGAACGTCAACGAGCTGAACTACGCCCTGTTCACGCCCTGCCCGATCTGCGACGCCGAGGGCAATCCCAAGGAACCCAGCATCTCGATCCAGGCCGAAAAGGTCGTCCAGGACGAGGAGTTGCGGGCCATCCTGTACCGGAACGCGGTGTTCAAGGTCGGGGGCGTGCCGGTCTTCTGGACGCCGTTCTTCGCCCATCCGGACCCGACCGTGGATCGTGCCTCGGGCTTCCTGATCCCCATCATCAACTACGACCAGGGCCGCGGCGTCTCGATCGAGACGCCCTATCTGCAAGTGGTCTCGCCGTCCGAGGACTGGCTGATCAGCCCGCAGTTCAACACCGGCGTGGCCCCGTTCCTGAACCTGCAATGGCGCCGTCGGTTCTCCAACGGTACGATCGTGGCCCGGACGGGCTACACCTATGCCCGCAGCTTCGGTGATTTCGACCTGGACGGCGACGGCAGCGCCGAGAGCAACGTCGATTTCGGCGACGAGACCAGCCGCAGCTATATCCTGAGCTGGGGCCGGTTCGATCCCGACGGCCCGTGGCGCTGGGGCTTCACGGCCGAGCGGACCTCCGACAAGACCCTGTTCGACCGCTACGACGTCATCGATCCCTATCAGGACAACGGCCTGTACTACGGCGACCAGCGCCGCCTGATCTCGCAGCTGTATGCCGAGCGCCAGACGGCCCGGTCGTACCTGTCGGTCGCCGCCTTCTCGTTCCAGAGCCTGCGCGTGGCCCGTTTCAACGACGTCACGCCGGCGCTGAACGTGTTCGAGAACGACGGCTCCCTGCCGCTCGTCGCCCCCCTGATCGAAGCCCGGTGGGAGCCCCAGTCGGCGGTTCTGGGCGGGCGTCTGCGGCTGCGCGGATCGGCCGTGTCCCTGACCCGCGATGACTATGTCGGCAGCCCCGTGCTCAGGCCCGAGGTCGTGCCGACGGGGTCCATCCTTGGCCTGCCGGGCGTCGACAGCCGCCGGGTCACGGCGCAGTTCGAGTGGCGCCGATCCCTGACCTCGGCGGCGGGCATCCGCTACGAGCCCTTCGTCGATGGCCGCGTCGATGTCTATTCGGTCGCCGATCTGCCGCCCGTCCTGGGCCTGGCCGACGAGACCATCACCCGCGAACGCGCCACCCTGGGCCTGGATGTCAGCTATCCGCTGATCCGCCGCCTGGGCGACGGCGCCGACCTGATCGTCGAGCCGCTGGGCCAGATCTCCCTGTCCAGCACGCCGGACCTCGATGCGCGCATCCCGGTCGAGGACTCCGAGACGCTGGAACTGGACGAATCGTCGTTGTTCCGGATCGACCGCTTCCCCGGCTACGACCTGCTGGAGGGCGGACTGCGGATGACCGCCGGCGTGCGCACCACCGTGCGCTGGGACGCCACCCGCAGCGCCAGCCTGTTCGTCGGCCGCAGCATGCGCGATGAGGATCAGCCGGCCTTCGCGACGCAGATCCCCGACGACCCGACCAAGCTCTACGATCCGAGCGGTCTGGCGGCGCGCACGTCGGACTGGGTCGTGCAGGGCAGCTTCAAGCCCTCGGACCGTATCCGCGGCTGGGGCCATGCCACCATCGACGGTTCGGGCAACATCCGTCGGGCCGAGGCGGCCCTCGACGGGCGCTGGGGTCGGAGAAACCTGGCGACGCTCAGCTACATCGTCGACCGGTCCGATCCCCTTCAGCTGGACAATCGCATCGACCTCGTGAACCCGGCGGGCCCACGGCTGGCGTCCGCGAACCGGAACTACGAGTTCGTGCAGCTGGCCGGCCAGCAGTTCCTCTATGGCAACTGGGGCGTGACGGTCGCGGGGATCGCGGATCTGGAGCGCGATCTGATCACCCGGTCGGAGGTCGGGGTGCTGTTCGACGACGACTGTTTCCGCGTCGAGGTCGGCTATCGCCGCGACAACACCCGCGTTCGGCCCACCGGCCCGTCGGACGGCGTCTATGTTCGTCTAAACCTCGCCACTTTTGGAGGGTCAGGCTATGGATCAAACGGCTTGCGTTAGGCATGACGCTGACGGCGTGTGCCCGGCCGCTTTCAGATTGCGGCGCGCGGGTCGAGGGAATCAGGACTGACCATGGGTTTGATGCGTATTTCGACGGCCTTCGCGGTGGCGGCGCTGGTCGCCGGTTCGGCCGTGGCCCAGACGGCCCCCGGCCAGGCGACGGCCCCGGGGGCCGCTGCCGGCACCCTGAACCCGACGGCCGGACAACAGCCGGTCACCGCCCCCCTGCCTCCCCAGCCCGAGTTCAAGATGGCCGACGGGATCGTCGCGACCGTCAACGATCAGGTCATCACGGGTTTCGACCTGCGCCAGCGCATGCTGACCACCATCGCGATGAGCCAGGTGCAGCCGACCGAGGAAAACATCCCCGCGATCCAGCAGCAGGCGCTGCAGGGCCTGATCGAGGAGCGCCTCCAGGCCGCCGAGATCGCCAAGTTCGAAACGCTGAAGATCACCGACGCGGAAGTCGATGAGGAAATCGCGCGCATGGCCGAAGAGGCCGGCACCACGCCGCAGGCCTATGTCGAGTTTCTGACGTCCGGCGGCATCCGGGCCGAAAACCTGCGCGAGCAGCTGCGCACCGAGATCGGCTGGCGCGAACTGGTCGGCGGGCGTTTCAACAGCCGCTCGCGCGTCAGCCGGGCCCAGGTCCAGCAGGCCCTGCGCCAGGTCACCGAGACCGCGTCCAAGCCCCAGTATCTGGTCGGCGAAATCTACCTCGAGGCCGCCCGTGTCGGCGGCCAGCAGCAGGCCATGAACGGGGCCGAGCAATTGGTCCAGCAGATGGTCCAGGGCGCGCCCTTCCAGGCCGTGGCCCGCCAGTTCTCGGCCGCGCCGTCGGCCGCGCGTGGCGGCGATGCCGGCTGGCTGGTCCAGGGGACGGTTCAGCCCGAGCTCCAGGCCGCGCTGGAAGCGCTTGAGGTCGGTCAGCTGTCGCGTCCGATCCCCGTCTCGGGCGGCGTCTACATCATCTACATGCGCGACAAGCGCTCCGGCGCCGCCACCAATCTGGTGTCGCTGAAACAGGCCATGATCGAGCTGCCGGAAACCGCGCCGCCGGCCGACGTCGCCGCGGCGACGACGCGGCTGCAGACCCTGCGCGGCAGCCTGACGTGCGACAACATCCTGCAGCGCACCTCGTCCGAGGCCGGGCTGCTGGGCTCGGATCTGGGCGAGGCGGACGTCGCCAACCTGGCCCCGCAGTTCCAGCAGGTCGCGCGCTCCGCCGAGATCGGCAGCGTCAGCGACGTCGTGCGCACCCCGCTGGGCGTGCATCTGGTCGCCGTCTGCGGTCGCCGCGCGGGGGGGGCCGATGTCCCGACCGCGCGCGAGATCGAGGGCCGGCTGCAGAACCAGAACCTGGCCATGCTGGCGCGCCGCTATCTGCGCGACCTGCGCGCCGACGCCCTGATCGAACTGAAGTAAACCGATGGGGCCGGCCCCTCTGGTCCTGAGCCTGGGCGAACCCGCCGGCATCGGTCCGGAGATCGTCGCCAAGGCCTGGACGGCCCTGTCCGCCGAAAGCCCCTTCGCGGTCATCGGCGACCGGGCCCTGCTGGAGGCCCAGGGCGTTCGGGTGGTCGAGATCGGTGCGCCGGGCGACGCGGCCTCCGTGTTCGCACGGGGCCTTCCGGTCCTGCACCACCCGGCCCCCGCGCCCGTCGAGCCGGGCCGGCCGGATCCCCGCAACGCCGCCGTCGTCGCCGACTGGATCGAGCGCGCGGTCGGCCTGGCCCTGTCCGGCGAGGCGTCCGGCGTGGTGACCGCCCCGATCGCCAAGGCCCCGCTCTATGCCGCCGGCTTCCGCTTCCCCGGCCACACCGAGTTCATCGCCGAACTGACCGCCGACGCCCCGTTCGCCGGGACGCGGGGGCCGGTGATGATGCTGACGGCGCAGGACCTGCGCGCCTGTCTGGTCACCATCCACGTCGCCCTGGACCAGGTCCCGGAACTGGTGACGGCCGAACGCGTGTGCCGCACGGCGCGCGTCGTGCACGAAGCCATGAAGCGGGATTTCGGCATCGCCTCGCCGCGCCTGGCCCTGGCGGCCCTGAACCCGCATGCGGGCGAAGGCGGGGCGCTCGGTTTGCAGGAGATCGAGGTGCTGCGACCGGCGGCCGAGGCGCTGCGGGCCGAGGGCATCGCCATCACCGACCCCCTGCCCGCCGACACCCTGTTCCACGCCGAGGCGCGCGCGACCTATGACGCCGCGATCTGCCTGTATCACGACCAGGCCCTGATCCCGGTCAAGACGCTGGACTTCTGGGGCGGGGTCAACGCCACCCTGGGCCTGCCGATCGTACGGACGTCGCCCGACCACGGCACCGGCTTCGAGATCGCGGGCAAGGGCGTGGCGCGGGCGGACAGCCTGATCGCGGCGATCCGTCTGGCCTCCACCATGGCGGCGGCGCGGGCCACGCGCTAACAGGGGTCGGTGTCAGACCTTCCCCCCCTTCGCGAGTCTCTCGAAGCCCACGGCCTTCTGGCCAAAAAGAGCTTCGGCCAGCATTTCCTGCTGGACCTCAACATCACGCGCAAGATCGTGCGTCTGGCCGGACCGTTCGAGGGCCGCGCCGTGATCGAGGTCGGCCCCGGCCCCGGCGGCCTGACGCGCGCGATCGTAGAGAGCGACGCCGGCCCGGTCGTGCTGGTCGAGAAGGACCCGCGCTTCCTCCCCCTGCTCAATGAGCTCGACACGGGCGACGGTCGGCTGAGGATCATCGAGGCCGATGCGCTCAAGGTGGTGGAGGCCGATCTGGTCGCCGGCCCGGCCCACGTCGTGTCCAACCTGCCCTACAACGTCGGCACGCCGCTGCTGATCAAATGGCTGACGGGGCCGTGGATCCCGCATGCCATGACCCTGATGTTCCAGAAGGAGGTCGCCGAGCGGATCGTGGCGGCTCCCGGCGACGACGCCTACGGCCGACTGGCGGTCATCGCCCAGGCCGTGGCCGAGGCCCGGATCGTCATGCACCTGCCCGCCGCCGCCTTCACCCCCCCGCCCAAGGTCGCCTCGGCCGTCGTCCACCTGGTTCCCCACGCCGACCGCCCCGATCGCGAGATGCTGAAGCGGCTGGAGACCGTCACCGCCGCGGCCTTCGGCCAGCGCCGCAAGATGCTGCGCTCCAGCCTGAAACAGCTCGGCGGCGGAGCCCTGTGCGAGGCAGCCGGGATCGACCCGGACGCGCGGGCGGAGACCATCGACATCGCGGGCTTTCTGCGCCTCGCCGCGGCCTGCGGCTCTTGAGCCGGTAGCGTCGGCGACCGCCTTGATCCAGATTGCGATCGTCTCCGGTCTGGAGAGACGAAGCGGGAGGCGGACATGGGCGACGACAGGAAGAAGATCCCGGCTGAGGCGGTGGATCTCTACACCCGCTTCATCCACGGCGAGATCGACCGGCGCGCCTTCGTGCGCGGTGTCAGCCGCTATGCCGTCGCGGGTCTGACCGCCTCGGTGATCGTCGAGGCCCTGATGCCCAACTATGCGCTGGGCCAGCAGGTCGCGCGGAACGATGAGCGCATCCGCGCGGACTATGTGACCGTGCCCTCTCCGGACGGCTACGGGTCCATCCGCGGCTATCTGGTCCGGCCGTTCAGCGCCGACTCGCGCAGCGCCGAGCCGGCCCTTCTGCCCGGGGTGATCGTGATCCACGAGAACCGCGGCCTGAACCCCCACACCGAGGACGTGGCGCGCCGGTTCGCCCTGGCGAACTTTATGGCCTTCGCGCCCGACACCCTGACCAGCGTCGGCGGGTACCCGGGCGATGACTTCAAGGGCGGCCAGCTGTTCGCCTCGCTGGACCGGGAGAAGATGACCAAAGATCTGGTCGCCGCAGCCCGCTGGCTCAAGGCCCGACCGGATTGCAACGGGCGGATCGCGGCGACCGGCTTCTGCTTCGGCGGCGGCCAGTCGAACCTGCTGGCCGGGCTGATGGGCCCCGACTTGGCGGCCGCCGCGCCCTTCTACGGCGGCGCCACGCCTCCGGAGCTCGTGCCCGCGATCGAGGCGGCCATCCTGATCCACCACGGCGCGCTGGATACGCGTCTGGCCGAGGGCTATCCGGCCCAGATCGCCGAGCTGGAACGCCACGGCGTCCGGCACGAGGGCCATCTGTGGCCGGACTCGGTTCATGGCTTCTTCAACGACGCGACGCCGGAGCGCTACAACGCCACCACCGCCGCCGAGGCCTGGGACCGGACGCTCCAGTGGTTCAATTCGCACACGCGGACGCCCGTCACCGGGTGAAGCGCTCCGGGACCTGACATCGCCCTGTCGTAAGGCGAACGAAGGCCCTAGACACCTCGTCATGACCGCCGACATTGACCAGTTCCGCGCCATCGTCATCAGCCGCCTCGCCCACGCCCTGAAGGCCGAGGGACGCAGCGTCATCCATATGGAGTTCGGCCAGCCCTCGACCGGGGCCCCGCCCGCCGCGATCGCCGAGGCGCACCGCGTGCTGGACCTCGACGGCATGGGCTATTGGGAGAGCGCGCCGCTGAAGGCGCGGATCGTCCAGCTGTACCGCGACCGCTACGGCGTCACCGTCACGCCCGACCGCCTGCTGCTGACCTGCGGGGCCTCCCCTGCCCTCGTGCTGGCGCTGTCGTCCGCCTTCAGGCCCGGCGACCGGATCGCCATGGCCCGCCCCGGCTACGTCGCCTATCGCAACACGGTTCGCGCCCTGAACATGGAGGCGGTCGAGATCGCCTGCGGTCCGGCCGAGCATTACCAGCTGACGGCGGCCGCGCTGGACGCGCTGCATCCCGCGCCGGCCGGGGTCATAATCGCCAGCCCGGCCAATCCCACCGGGTCGGTGATCTCCGTATCCGAACTCTCCGAAATCGCCGCCGTGTGTCGCAAAAAGCGTATCCGAATTCTCTCGGACGAAATCTATCACGGCCTGTCCTACGTCGAGCCCCAGCCGTCGATGCTGTCGTTCGAGCCGGACGCCATGGTGATCAACAGCTTCAGCAAATACTGGAGCATGGCCGGCTGGCGGCTGGGCTGGCTGCTGGTCCCCGCCGACCATGCGGAGCGGGCCCGCGCCTTCATCGGCAACCTGTTCCTGACCCCGCCGTCGCTGAGCCAGCACGCCGGCCTGATTGCCATGGACCAGCACGACGTGCTGGAGGGCCATATCGAGGTCTATCGCAGGAACCGCGCCCGCATGCTGGAGGCCCTGCCTGCCCTTGGCCTGAAGTCGATCGCGCCCCCGGACGGGGCCTTCTACATCTGGGCCGACATCGGCCACCTGACGCAGGACAGCGTGGCCTTCTGCGAGCGGCTGCTACGCGACACAGGCGTGGCGACCGCGCCCGGCGTGGACTTCGATCCCGTGGACGGCCACCGTTTCATGCGGTTCAGCTTCGCCGTCTCGACCCCCGAGATCGAGGACGCCTTGGCCCGGATGATCCCGTGGTTCGCGGCCCGCGCCGCCGATTGAGGTTCAGTCCAAGCCGGTGATCCGCCCGTCCGGTCCCAGTCCGATGCGCTCGGCCGAGGGGACGCGCGGCAGGCCCGGCATGGTGTTGACCGCCCCGCACAGGGCCACGACGAACCCGGCTCCGGCTGACAGGCGCACCGAATCGAGCGGCAGGATGAAGCCCTGCGGCGCGCCCGACACCTTCTCGTCGGCGGTGAAGGAATAGGGCGTCTTGGCCATGCAGACCGGCAGATGGCCGTGGCCCTCGGCCTCGAACCGGGCCAGGTCCTTCTTCGCCGCCGCCGACAGGGCGATGTCGGAGGCTCGGTACAGGGTTTGTGCCACGGTGCGGATCTTCTGCTCCAGCGGCAGGTCGTCCGCATAGGTCAGCTTCAGCGCCCCGCCCGGATCGGCATTGGCGTCGGCCAGGGCCGCCACCGCATGCGCGAGCCCTTCCGCCCCCGCGCCGCCGTCGGCCCAGTGGGTGCAGATATGGGCCTCGACCCCATGCGCGGCGCACAGCTCGACGATGGCCGCCTGTTCCTCGGCCGTGTCGCTGAAGAAGGCATTGATCGCCACGACGACGGGCAGGCCGAAGCCGTGCAGGTTCTCGATATGGCGGGCCAGGTTGACGAAGCCGGCCCGGACCGCCGCCACGTCCTCGCTGCCCAGCGCGTCCTTGGCCACCCCGCCCTGCAGCTTCAGGGCCCGGACCGTCGCCACGATCACGGCGGCGGAGGGGGCCAGTCCGCTGGACCGGCATTTGATGTTGAGGAACTTCTCGGCCCCCAGATCCGCCCCGAACCCGGCCTCCGTCACCGCGAACTCGCCCAGCGCCAGGGCGGCGCGGGTCGCCGTCACCGAGTTGCAGCCGTGGGCGATGTTGGCGAAGGGGCCGCCATGGACCAGCGTCGGCGTGCCGCCCAGCGTCTGGACCAGATTGGGCAGGACCGCCTCGCTCAGCAGGGCCGCCATGGCGCCGGCAGCCTCCAGATCGCCCGCCGTCACCGCCACGCCCTCACGCGTGCGGCCGACCACGATCCGGGCCAGCCGCGCAGCCAGGTCGTCCGGCCCCTCGGCCAGGCACAGGACCGCCATGACCTCGCTGGCCACAGTGATGTCGAACCCGGTCTCGCGCACCGCGCCGTTGGTGCCGCCCAGGCCGATCGCGACCTGCCGCAGCGCCCGGTCGTTCATGTCCACGGCCCGCCGCCAGGTGACCCGTCGCGCCTCAAGACCCCGGTCGTTGCCCCAGTAGATGGCGTTGTCGACCATGGCGGCCAGCAGGTTGTGCGCGGCGCTGATGGCGTGGAAATCGCCCGTGAAATGCAGGTTGATCCGGTCCATCGGCGCGACCTGGGCATAGCCGCCGCCCGTCGCCCCGCCCTTGCGGCCGAACACGGGGCCCAGAGACGGCTCGCGCAGCGCGACGACGGTCTTGCGCCCGATGCGGTTCAGGGCGTCGCCCAGACCGATGGTCGTGGTCGTCTTGCCCTCGCCGGCCGCCGTCGGATTGATCGCCGTGACCAGGATCAGGCGGCCCGCCGGGCGGTCCGCCAGCCGGGCCAGGCCCTCGCGCGAAAGCTTGGCGATATGCCGGCCGTAGGGTTCCAGACCCTCGGCGCCGATGCCGACCCTGGCCGCGATCTGCTGGATCGGCTCCAGCGTCGCGGCCTGCGAGATCTCGATGTCGCCCGGCACGATCAGACCGCCTCTGACAGCAGGCCCATCCGGTAGGTATCGACCCAGGTGTTCCTGAACCGGCGGCTGCGCTCGGCGTGATAGATGTGGGCCAGCTCCGAATAGGACCGGTCGAAGTCGTCGTTGACGAAGACGTAGTCGAACTCTCCGCAGTGTTCGATCTCGCCCTTGGCATTCTGGATCCGCCGCTCGATCACGTCGTCGGCGTCCTGCGACCGGGTCACCAGCCGGCGGCGAAGCTCTTCGAGGCTCGGCGGCAGGATGAAGACGCGCACGGCATCGCCGGGGCATTTGTCGGCGATCTGGCGGGCACCCTGCCAGTCGATGTCGAACAGAACGTCCCGGCCTTCCGACAGGGCCTTGTCCACGGGCGCGCGCGGGCTGCCGTAGCGGTTGCCGTGCACATCGGCCCATTCCAGGAAGGCGTCCTCGTCAATGCCGCGCTGGAACTCCTCGGGCGACACGAAGTGATAGTCACGGTCAGCCACCTCGCCCGGCCGGATGCCGCGCGTGGTCATGGACACGGACAGCTCCAGGCCACCGTGGTCGGCCATCAGGCGACGACACAGGGATGTCTTGCCCGCCCCCGAAGGGCTGGCCACGATCAGCAGAACACCCCGGCGGGGCGTGCGGTCATTCGACATTCTGTACCTGTTCTCGAAGCTGCTCGATGACCGCCTTCAGGTCGAGGCCCGTGGCGGTCAGCGCGGTCGTAGCCGATTTCGAGCACAGTGTGTTCGCCTCGCGCATGAACTCCTGCATCAGGAAGTCCAGCTTGCGCCCGGCAGGGGGTTGATCCAGCAGCGTCCGGGCCGAAGCGACGTGCGCGTGCAGGCGGTCCAGCTCCTCGCGGACATCGGCCTTGGTCGCCAGGGCGGCCGCTTCCAGCACGATCCGCTCCTGCAGGCCCGGGGCATCCGGGGCCAGTTCGGCCATGCGACGGGCGAATCGCTCGCGCACGGCCTCGGTCTGGGCGGCGGCTTCGGTTTCGGCGGTCGCGATCAGCGTCTCGATCCGGCCGGTGAAGTCCTCGATCACAGGCCGCAGCTGGGCGCCCTCGCGTTCGCGCGACACCTTCAGCGCATCCAGTGCCGCCTCGACGCTGGCGGCCATGGCGACCTCGACGGCCGCGCGCGCCTCGGCGTCGTCGACCTGTTCGTCGCTCTCGATCACGCCCTTCAGGCCGAGCAGACCGTCGGCGGACGGCGGGGTCGCCCCCTCCTCCGCCAGTTCATTGGCGAGGGCCAGATAGCGGGCCAGTACGGCTTCGTTGACCTTCAGCGTCGGCGCGTCGCCCTCGGCCCGACGCGCATTCACGCCCAAGGTCACCTGCCCCCGGCTGAGACGGGCCTGCGCCGCCGCCTTGGCCAGGCGCTCCAGATTGTCGAACCCGTTCGGACCGCGAAAGCGGACCTCCAGATTGCGGCCGTTGACCGAGCGCGCCTCGACCGTCCAGGTCCAGCCGTCCAGGGCGCCGTCGGCGCGGCCGAAGCCGGTCATGCCCGAGAGCACGCTCACGGCCCGTTCGCCGGGGCCGGTGGGGTGGTCGGGGCCTGCACAGCCGGTCGCAACGGAGCCGTCGCGCGGGACGGCGTCAGGGCTCCGGGAGCCTGCATGGTGATGACGGCATCGCCGGTCGGCGGCGGTGTGACGGGCGCCGTACCCGGCGGCAGGGCCTCGGCCGGAGGCGGCCCGGCCCGGCCCGACTCGATCGAGCGCCAGCGCGCGACATTGGCGAGATGCTGTTCGTAGGTGGAGGCGAAGACGTGCCCCCCGGTACCGTCGGCGACGAAGAACAGGTCCTGGGAGCGCGGCGGGTTCAGCACCGCCGCCAGCGACTGCCGGCCCGGATTGGCGATCGGCGTCGGCGGCAGGCCGTCGATCAGATAGGTGTTGTACCCCGTATCGCGCTCCAGTTCGGAGCGACGGATGCCCCGGCCCAGCGGCAGCCCCTTGGTGATGCCATAGATGATGGTCGGATCGCTTTCCAGCCGCATGCCGATGCGCAGCCGGTTGGAGAACACGGCCGCGACCTGCGGCCGTTCGCGCGCGATGCCGGTCTCCTTCTCGACGATGGAGGCCAGGATCAGGGCCTCCCGGGGCGTACGGACGACCGTGTTGGGTCCGCGCTGGGCCCACAGTTCAGCCAGGTTCTCGGTGGCGGCGCGCTGCATCCGGGCGATGACCTCGGCCCGCGTCTCGCCCCGCGCGACCTCGTAGGTCTCGGGCCACAGCGAGCCCTCCTCCGGCACCTCGGCGATCGTGCCGGTCAGGACCGCTTCCCTGTTCAGGATGTCCACCGCCTGGGCCGACGACCATCCCTCGGGAATGGTCACGAAATGGCGGACCACGCGGCCGTCGGTCAGGAGAGCCAGCACGCTTTTCAGCGAGGCCCGGGTCGGCACCTCGTATTCGCCGGCCCGCAGGCGCCGGTCCGCCCCGGTCAGGGTCGCGGCAGCCTTGAACATGTCGACGGACCGGATCACCCCGGCGCTCTTCAGCCGGGCGGCGATCGCCGAAACGCCCGATCCCGACGGCAGGGCGACGATGGTCGCATCCCCCGCCCGCGCCGACGGTCCGGGCGCATAATAGACACTCCAGGCCCAGGCGAGGCCGGCGATGAGAAACAGGCTGACGGTCGCCGAGCCCGCCAGAGCGGCTGCCACCATCCCGGATCGCTTGGTCCCCGGCGTCCGCGCCCCCCGGCGAAACTGCATCAGGCGACCTTGCGGAAAATGACCGAGGCGTTGGTGCCGCCGAAGCCGAAGCTGTTGGACATGACCACGTCGATCTCCATGGGTTTGCCCTTGTGTGGCACGAGGTCGATGGCGGTTTCGTGTTCCGGGTCGTCGAGGTTGATTGTCGGCGGCGCGATCTGGTCGCGGATGGCCAGGACGCTGAACACCGCCTCGATGGCCCCGGCCGCCCCGAGCAGATGGCCCGTCATCGACTTGGTCGAGGACATGGCCAGATTCTTCGCATGGTCGCCCACCAGCCGCTCCACGGCGCGCAGCTCGATCCAGTCGGCCATGGTCGAGGTCCCGTGGGCATTGACGTAGTCGATGTCCTCGACCGCGATCCCGGCCCGCTTCACCGCGGCCTTCATGGCCCGGTAGGCTCCGTCGCCGTCTTCGGACGGGGCCGTGATATGGAAAGCGTCCCCGCTCATGCCGTAGCCGATCACCTCGGCGTAGATCTTGGCGCCGCGAGCCTTGGCGTGTTCGTACTCCTCGAGCACCAGGACGCCCGCGCCCTCGCCCATGATGAAGCCGGCATGGCCCCGGTCGTAGGGGCGCGAGGCCGCCTCGGGCGTGTCGTTGTAGGCGGTGCACAGGGCCTTGCAGGCCAGGAAGCCGGCGATACCCAGCGGCACGATGGAGCTTTCCGCCCCGCCGGCCACCATCACGTCGGCGTCGTCGAACGCGATCATGCGGGCCGCGTCACCGATCGCATGGACGCCCGAGGCGCAGGCCGTGACCACCGCGTGATTCGGACCCTTGAGCTGGTGCCGGATCGAGATCTGGCCGCTGGCCAGGTTGATCAGGGCGGACGGGATGAAGAAGGGGCTGATCCGGCGCGGACCCGAGTCGGCGAGGATCTGCGCGCTGTCGGCGATGGGGCCGAGGCCCCCGATGCCCGCACCCATGATGACGCCGGTGCGTTCCTTGTCCTCGTCGGTCTCGGGATGCCAGTTGGCGTCGATCAGCGCCTCGTCGGCCGCCGCGATGCCGAACAGGATGAAGTCGTCGACGCGCTTGCGCTCTTTCGGCGTCATGATCGCGTCGGGATCGAAGCTGCCCGGCACGTCCGGACCCCCGCCGCCGCGCCCGTCCACGCTGGGAACCTCTCCGGCGATCGTGCAGCCATAGCCTTCGGTGTCGAAGGCCGTGATCGGACGGATGCCGGAGCGCCCCTCGACGATGCCCTTCCAGCTATGCTCGACTCCCGTGCCCAGAGGGGTGACGAGGCCGAGACCGGTGACGACGACGCGACGCATGCTTTCGCGCTCCAGCAGAATCCTGATTCAGAAACAGTAATGGCCGCCGGGCGTCTCCGCTAGGAGTGCCGGGCGGCCATTGCCTGCCGATGGGACCGTGGCGCTTAGGCGGCGGTCTTTTCGTCGATGAACTTCACCGCGTCGCCGACGGTCTGGATGTGTTCGGCGGCGTCATCGGGGATCTCGATGTCGAATTCTTCTTCGAAGGCCATGACCAGTTCGACGTTGTCGAGCGAATCGGCGCCCAGGTCGTCGATGAAGCTGGCCTTTTCGGTGACCTTGTCCGGATCGGCGTCCAGGTGGTCGATGACGATCTTGCGGACGCGTTCCAGGGTATCGGACATGGGTGTCTCTGCCTTCTAGGGCCGCCCGGGGCGGCGTTGTAATCTTGGTGTGCCGTCTCACGACGGCCCCGCTTGCGCAAGAGGCAACGCCTCGCTGACCCAACCGGTTGCCGACGCTTTAGCACACCCCTCGCCGGGGGAAATAGACCGTAACGCGGTGTTATCGCCGTCCGCGGTTGATCCACCAGACCAGCGCACCACCGACCAGAGCCATCGGCGCTCCGTAGATCGCCCAGATGATCTGGCCGGTCATGAAGCTGCCCGGCAGGATGTTGAGGCCCTGCAGCACCCAGATGACGCCGATCAGCAGCAGCGGACCCGCGAGGATGGTGGCCAGATAGCGGAAGACGATCATCGGCTTGTTCCTTCGGCGATCAGATCATCGCCATGCCGCCGTTGACGTGCAGCGTCTGGCCCGTGACGTAAGCCGCCTCGTCGGATGAAAGATAGACGGCGGCGGCGGCGATCTCGTCGCCGGTACCGAGGCGGCCGGCGGGAATATGGCGCAGGATGCCCTCGCGCTGCTGCTCGTTCAGGACGTCGGTCATGGGCGAGGTGATGAAGCCTGGCGCGATACAGTTCACCGTGATGCCGCGCGAGCCGACCTCCTGCGCCAGCGACTTGGAAAAGCCGATCATGCCGGCCTTGGAGGCCGCATAGTTGGTCTGGCCGCCGTTGCCGGTGACGCCCACAACCGAGGTCACGCCGATGATCCGGCCGGACCGGCGCTTCATCATGCCCTTCATGGCCGCACGGCTCAGGCGGAAATAGCTTTCAAGGTTCACAGTCAGGACCGACTGGAAGTCCTCGTCCTTCATCCGCAGCAGCAGGCCGTCCTTCGTGATGCCCGCATTGGCGACCAGGATGTCGAGCCCCGCGCCCGCGACTTCCTCGGCCACCCCGACCAGGGCGTCGACCGAGGCCGGGTCGGACAGGTTCGCCGTGGCGAAATGCGCGCGCTCGCCGAGTTGTCCCGCCAGATCCGCCAGCACCGCCTCGCGCGTGCCGGACAGGACGACGGTCGCGCCCTGGGCGTGAAGGGCGCGGGCCACGGCCCCGCCGATGCCGCCCGTCGCCCCGGTGACGAGGGCGGTCTTGCCTGTGAGATCGAACATGATGGTTTCCTTATTCCGCCAGCGACTTCGCAAAGGCCTCGATGTCTTCGGGTGTGTTCAGCGCCAGGCTCTCGGCGTCCGGCGCGATCCGCTTGGCCATGCCCGTCAGCACCTTGCCCGAACCGATCTCGACGAAGCGGGTCACGCCGCCCTCCCCCGCCATCCACATCATGCTCTCGCGCCAGCGCACGCGGCCGGTGACCTGTTCGACCAGAAGGCGACGAAGGGTGTCGGCATCCGTCTCCGGCCGGGCCGTCACATTGGCGACGACGGGGACGGACGGCGCGATCAGGTTCGCGGACGCGAGGGCGGCCGCCATCTCGTCGGCGGCGGGCTGCATCAGCGGGCAGTGGAAGGGGGCGGAGACGTTCAGCGGGATCGCCCGTGCGCCCAGTTCCTTGGCCTTCTCGATGGCGCGATCGACGGCCGCCTTGTCGCCCGAGATGACCACGTTGCCGTTGTTGTTGTCGTTGGCGACCACGCAGGTGCCGACCTCGGCGCCGGCCGCCGCGGCGGCCTCGGCCAGGGCAAGGTCGGTCTTGGGCCCGATCAGAGAGGCCATCGCCCCCTGCCCCACCGGCACGGCGCGCTGCATGGCCTGGCCGCGCAGCTTCAGCAGGCGGGCCGTGTCGGCGATCGACAGGGCACCGGCCGCCGCCAGCGCCGAATACTCGCCCAGCGAATGGCCGGCGACGAAGGCGGCGCGGTCGACGGACACACCGAATTCCTTGTCCAGCAACCGCATCACCGCCAGCGACACCGCCATCAGCGCCGGCTGGGCGTTCTCGGTCAGGGTCAACTGGTCCTCGGGACCGTCGCGCATCAGGCCGGACAGATCCTGGCCCAGGGCTTGGTCGATCTCGGCGAACACCTCGCGTGCGGACGCGAACGTCTCGGCCAGAACGGCCCCCATGCCGACGGCCTGACTGCCCTGTCCGGGGAAGAGAAGCGCGAGTGTCATGGTCGGTCCGTGATGGTTGTCAGAAGGGCGGAGGGGTAAGCCGGTTGGCCAGCGCGGGCAAGCATGGCCCTTTGCGGTTGCTCTCTGCCCCCTTTTCCCCTATACGCGCCCGCTTTCCAGGGCTTCGGTCCTGATGCGGAACACCAAAGGGTTCGGGAAGTCATTCCGGCCGCCGCTTCAGGATCCATCGTGGTTCGGACTTCACCCGGTCCGTCTGCGCCGACGCCCTACAAGGGAGACTGCACTATGGCTCTTTACGAGCACACGGTCATGTCGCGCCAGGATATCAGCGCGCAACAGGCCGAAGCCCTCAACGACACCATCAAGGACCTGATCGTGGCCGGCGGCGGTTCCGTCGCCAAGATCGAGTACTGGGGCCTGCGCAACCTGACCTACCGGGTCAAGAAGAACCGCAAGGCGCACTACTCCCTGCTGGCCATCGACTGCCCCCCGCCCGCCATGGCCGAAGTCGAGCGTCAGCTCGGCATCAACGAGGACGTGCTGCGCTGGCTGACCGTCCGCGTCGAGGAACTCGACCTGGAACTGTCGCCGCTGCTGGCCCGTCGTGAGCGCGAGCGTGAACGCGATCGCGAACGCACGCCGCGTGAAGACGCCGAAGTGGCCGCGTAAGGAGGATTGAACCCATGACCGATACCACCTCCACCCCCGGCATGCCCGTCGGATCCGGTTCCGGCCGTCGTCCGTTCAATCGTCGTCGCAAGGTCTGCCCGTTCACGGGCGAAGGCGCGCCGAAGATCGATTACAAGGACGTCAAGCTGCTGCAGCGCTACATTTCCGAACGCGGCAAGATCGTGCCCTCGCGCATCACCGCCGTGTCCCAGATCAAGCAACGCGAACTGGCCAAGGCCATCAAGCGCGCCCGCTATCTGGCCCTCCTGCCCTATGTGGTGAAATAAGATGAAGGTCGTTCTGCTCGAACGCGTCGAGAACCTCGGCGCCATCGGCGACGTCGTCACCGTCAAGGATGGCTTCGCCCGCAACTTCCTGCTGCCCCGTGAAAAGGCGCTGCGGGCCACGTCCAAGAACCTCGAGAAGTTCGAACTCGACCGCGTCGCCATCGAGGCCCGCAACGAGAAGAACAAGGGCGAGGCCCAGAAGGTCGCCGACAAGATCGACGGCCAGTCCTACGTCATGATCCGCCAGGCGGGTGAAACCGGCCAGCTGTACGGCTCGGTTTCGGGCCGCGACGTCGCCGAGGCCGTTCAGGCCGAAGGCGGCCGGATCGAACGCTCGCAGGTCGTCCTGAACACGGCGATCAAGACCCTGGGTGTCCACGAAGTGCTGGTTCGCCTGCACGCCGAGGTCACCGCCACGGTCAAGATCAACATCGCCCGTTCGGCCGATGAAGCCGAGCGTCAGGCGAAGGGTGAGGACGTCATCAAGTCGGCCTACGACGAAGACCGCAATGCCGCCGCCGAACAGGCACGCGACATGGTCGAAGGCGGGGCCGGCCAGCAGGACGGTCTCGGCTCCGAGGCCTGATCGCCGACCCTATTTCCGTTCGTCGAACGGATTAGAAATACTGAAGGGCGCGCCGCAAAGGCGCGCCCTTCTTCGTTTTCGGGCTGCGTCCGTTTCATGTCAAAAATACAACGACGCCCGATTTACGACATGATTGCATCTTGATCGGCCACAATTACACGCCCAACTGGTGAGCACAGAAGTCAGGTCGCTACGCATTACAGTGTTCTTGCGAGCGACAATTCACCTGACCGAACGCGGTTCTTGCGAAAGCAGGAAGTCTACATAACGTCGGTATCCGCTGCTCCTTTATCCAGTCGTCAGGGCCCATCATGCATATCCGGATTACTCGCTCTCTGCTCCTCGGCTTCGCCTCGGCGGCGACCCTGCTGGCCTGCCCGCTGGCGGCGTCCGCCCAGTCCGCGCCCCCCCAGGATGACGCGAGCGAGGTCGACGAGATCGTGGTGACCGGCACGCGTGCCGTGGGCCGGTCGCGGCTCGACACCATTGCGCCCGTCGATGTCGTCTCGGGCGAAAGCCTGACGCGCCAGGGCGCCGGCACAGAACTGGCCGCCGCCCTGTCGGCCCTGGCCCCGTCCATCAGCTTCCCGCGTCCGGCCATCACCGACGGATCCGACCACGTCCGCCCCGCGACCCTGCGAGGCCTCGCCCCGGACCAGACGCTGGTACTGATCAACGGCCAGCGCGGCCACATCGGCGCCCTGGTCAACGTCAACGGCAACATCGGTCGTGGCTCGACGGCGTTCGACCTGAATACGATCCCGACCGTGACCCTGGGGTCGGTGGAAGTGCTGCGCGACGGGGCCTCGGCCCAGTACGGCGCCGACGCCATTGCCGGCGTCATCAACCTGCGTCTGCGCGAAGCCAACTCCGGCGGCGCGGTGACGGCCAACTACGGCATCTACGACACCGATTTCCGCACCGCGCGCGGCAACCGGAATGAAACCGACGGCGAACAGTCGTCGCTGTCCGGCTGGATCGGCCTGCCCCTGCTGGGTGACGGCTTCCTGACGCTGTCGGGCGAGATCCAGAAGCGCGACCCGACGAACCGCTCCGACTATGCCGCGCCGGGCTCGGTCGCCAACGGGTCGTCCACCACCGTGATCGGCCGCTTCGGCGACCCGGAAACCGAAGCGCAGACGGGGTACTTCAACGCCGGCAAGCCTCTGGCGGGCGGCTGGGATGCCTACGCGTTCGGCGGCTATCAGCACCGCGACTCGAATGCCGCCGCGACCGCGCGGGCCTTCAACAACGCCAACAACGTCACCGCCATCTATCCGACCGGCTTCCTGCCGATCATCGCCACCGCGATCGACGACTACAACATCTACGGCGGGGTTCGCGGCCCGGCCCTGGGTTTCGACTGGGACATCAACGTCGGCTACGGCCGCAACGAGCTTGACTACCGGGTCGAGAACAGCCTGAACGCGTCCTATGGCGCGGCCTCGCAGACCTCGTTCGACGCGGGCGGCCTGGGCTACGACCAGCTGACCGTCGGCGCCGACGCCGTGCGCCAGCTGGACGTGGGACTGTATGAGCCGCTCAATCTGGCCGTCGGCGTCGAGTTCCGCCGGGAATCCTTCGACGTGAATGCCGGCGAGCCGACATCCTACAACCGCGGGCCGGTTCTTACCGGCGGACTTGGATCGCAGGGCTTCCCCGGCTTCGCCCCGGCCAACGAAGTGGACGAGGACCGCAACAACTACGGCGTCTACGTCGATCTGGAAGGCAAGCTGACCGAGGCGCTCAGCTTCGGCGTGGCAGGACGCTACGAAGACTATTCTGACTTCGGCGATCAGTTCACCGGAAAGGTCTCGGGCCGCTACGACTTCTCGCCGGAGTTCGCCCTGCGCGGTGCCGTCTCGACCGGCTTCAAGGCCCCCGCCCTGCAGCAGCAGTTCTTCAGCTACATCGCCACCAACCTGGTGGCGACGCAGGCCGGTGTCGTCCTCCAGCAGAATGCTTCGCTCCGGGTGGATGATCCCGTCGCCCTGCTGCTGGGCGCCAAGCCGCTGGAGCCGGAAACCTCGGTCAACTATTCGCTGGGCGGCGTGCTGCGCTGGGGCGGGCTGGAACTGACCGTCGACGCCTACCGGATCGATGTGTCCGACCGGATCATCTACTCCGAGACCCTCGGCGTGGCCCGTCCGAGCCAGCCGGCAGCCTCGACCGCGGCGATCGCGGCCCTGCTGGCCCCGCTCAACGTGCAAGGCGCGCGCTTCTTCCTCAACGGGGTCGATACGGAAACCCAGGGCATCGACGTGGTCGCGCGCTACCGCATCTCGGGCGAACGCGGTCGCCTGGACCTGACCCTGGCGGGCAACTTCAATCAGACCGACGTCACCAAGACCCCGCCCGTGCCGGCAAACCTGGCCATCGCGCCTGCCGACGACTTCCTGTTCGACCGGTCCAGCCGGTTGTCCTTCGAGCAGGGCACGCCGGAACAGAAGATCGTCGCCAGCGCGGACTGGACCTACAACCGGCTCGGTTTGACCGGCAAGATCACCAGCTACGACAGCGTCTTCGTCGCCAACAACAACGCCACCCTGGACTATGAGACTGGTGCGGCCGTGCTGATGGACCTCGAGGCCCGCTATGAGTTCCCGCTCGGCATCACCGGCGCGATCGGGGCGAACAATCTGCTGGACGAATACCCCGACTTTACCCCGACCACGCTCAACGGCGCGACCGGCTCGGTGGGCTTCCCCAGCTACTCGCCTTACGGCTTCAACGGCCGCTTCTTCTACAGCCGGCTGAGCTACGCCTTCTAGGCACAGACCCACACGACAGCAGACGACGGCGCGGAGAGCGATCTCCGCGCCGTTTTCGCATCCGCCGCCCTTGATCTGGTCACAAAGAACAGCTCAGCTTGGTGTCTGTCGGGGAATCCAGAATGAAGATCAGACCTTGGGGCGTTGCGCTGGCGCTCGTCGTCACCCTGGCCGCCACGGCCGCCCAGGCCATGAGCGTGCGTGAGTTCCTGTCGACGGCGGCGGGCATTCCACGCAACCCCACCGCCCTGCTGCGCTCGGATGCGCGCCGTCTTATCGGCGAGGTTCGGGCGGCGGGGGCGACACTCCGATCCGAACACGACGCCGCCGTCGCGGCCGGTCGACGCCCGGCCTACTGTTCGCCCGAGGGGCGGATCAGCATCAGCTCCAACGCCCTTCTGGCCCGTTTCAACGCCATTCCCGAAAGCCGCCGGGACATCAGCGTGACCCAGGCCATGCGCGAATGGATGGCCGAACGGTATCCCTGCCCCGCCTGATCCGGCCCTCCAACTGATCCGTCTGGGGATTTTCGAGGAGTCCACAGACGGGCCAATTCGATCCCCCGCCACGGGTACGTCCGGGCCTGTCGCAGGGGCGTGAGAGGGGTATGCGTTAACCCGATGAACGCCTTCACCCCCTTCGCCGATTCCGTCGCCATCCCGTCGCTGCCGCACAACCTTGAGGCCGAGCAGGCCCTGCTGGGCGCGCTGATGTTCGACAACGCCATCTTCGAGCGTCTGTCCGAACGGCTGCGCGGGTCGCACTTCTACGAGCCCTTCCACCAGCGGCTCTACGACGCGATCGAGGACCATATCCGCCAGGGCATGCTGGCCGAGCCGACGATCCTGATGGAGCGGTTCAAGCAGGATCCGGCCTTCGCCGAATTCGGCGGCCTGCGCTATCTCGCCGACCTGATGGACCGGGCCCCGCCGGGTGCGAACGCGCCCGACTATGCCCGGGTCGTCTACGACCTGGCCCTGCGGCGCGACCTGATTCGCATCGGCGGCGAGATCATCAAAGAGGCCCCGGACCCCGAGACCCCCGCGATCGACCAGATCGAACAGGCCGAGCTGACGCTGTATTCCCTGGCCGAGACCGGCGCGCCGTCGTCCGGCTTCGTCAGTTTCTCGACCGCCCTGGCCGGTGCCGTGCAGATGGCCGGAGAGGCGTATCAGCGGGACGGCAAACTGGCCGGCCTGGCCACCCACCTCGACGATCTCGACTCCAAGCTGGGCGGGATGCACCCGTCCGACCTGCTGATCCTCGCCGGCCGCCCGTCGATGGGCAAGACGGCGCTGGCGACCAACATCGCCTTCAACGTCGCTCGCAACTACCGCTGGGAGCCCACGCCGGACGGCCGCAAGACGGTGTCTGGCGGGGTCGTCGCCTTCTTCTCGCTGGAAATGAGCGCCGAGCAGCTGGCCATGCGCATCCTGGCCGACGCGTCCGGCGTGTCGTCCGACCGTCTCCGGAAGGGAGAGATCGACGCTTCGGACTTCGGCAAGGTGCGCGACGCCGCCATCGAGATCGGCGAGAGCCCGCTCTACATCGACGCCACGGGCGGCCTGGCCATCTCCAAGCTGGCGGCCCGGGCGCGGCGGCTGAAGCGGATGGAACAGGGTCTGGACCTGATCATCGTCGACTACCTCCAGCTGATCACCGTCGGCGAGGGCAATGGCAACAAGAACCGGGTGCAGGAGGTGTCGGAGATCACCGGCGGCCTGAAGGCCCTGGCCAAGGAGCTGAACGTCCCCATCATCGCCCTGTCGCAGCTGTCGCGTCAGGTCGAGAACCGCGAGGACAAGCGGCCCCAGCTGTCCGACCTGCGCGAATCCGGCTCGATCGAGCAGGACGCCGACTGCGTGATGTTCGTGTATCGCGAAAGCTACTACCTGGGCCGCACCGAGCCCCGCGAGGGCACGGAAGAGCATCTGAAGTGGCAGGAGGACATGGACATCCTGCAACACCAGGCCGAGGTCGTGATCGGCAAGCAGCGCCACGGCCCGATCGGCATCGTCAAGCTCAGCTTCGACGCCGACACCACACGCTTCGGCAACCTGGCCCGGGACGGCCGCTACGGCTCGAGCTTCGCCGATATTCCGGAGTGAGTTTCCCTCTCCCGGCGGGAGAGGGCTTGAGCGCACGACGGCGCAGCCGGAGTTCTGGCGCGAAAGGGTGAGGGGTCAGTGCCAACGGGTGAGCTGCAGCCCCTTACGCTTTCGGCTGAAGGCGCATCGCTTCGCTCTGCGAGCCTCAAGCCCTCTCCCGCCGGGAGAGGGATAGGCTCGTATCAGTCGTCGCGGTGGACGCGCTCGCGGCGTTCGTGGCGTTCCTGGGCCTCGACGGACAGGGTCGCGGTCGGACGGGCTTCCAGGCGGCCAAGGCCGATCGGCTCACCGGTGTCTTCGCAGTAGCCGTAGGATCCGTCCTCGATCCGGCGCAGGGCGTCCTCGATCTTGGAGATCAGCTTGCGCTGCCGGTCCCGCGTCCGCAGTTCCAGCGCCCGGTCGGAGGCCGAAGAGGCGCGGTCCAGCAGATCGGGATGGTTCTCGGTCTCGGCCTTCAGATTGACGACCGTACCCTTGGATTCACGCAGGATGTCGTCTCGCCAGGCCAGCAGCTTGTGCTTGAAATAGGCGAGCTGCCGTTCGTTCATGAACGGCTCGTCGTCAGAGGGCCGGTAACCGGCCGGTTCGTCCGACGGAACAGAGGCCAATGCGGTCATCGCACTCACACTCGAAGCAGCGCCCCCCATGGCGCAAGACGGCCTATAGGCAGGGTTGGCGACTCGCGGCAACTACCATCGCGCGTCCGTGATCGCGGCCAAGCTCGCTTGTAACGGGCAGCGTGACATTTCTTCATCACCCGGATCGCCGCGTCGGGGATTGAGCCGGATTTTCCGGGGCTTATGCTGCAGTGCGGCGAACTTCGGCCTTGGCCAGCTCGACGGCCGCTCGCAGGTCGATCTGCTGCAGCAGTCCGCTCAGGGTTTCGTCGGGATCCTCGGGACGTTCCTCGCGCAAACCGCGGGCCATGCGTTCCAGCGCGCCCTCCCCGGCCTCGCCCGACAGCAGGGCCAGTTTCAGCTCGTCCAGCCGATCCAGAAGGCCCGCGCCGCGCCGGACCGCGCGCCGCCGCCGTTCGGTCGCCGTCTCGACGCCCTGCAGCGCCATCAGGGCGGAGACGTCGCTGACGCTCGAGGCCGACGACACGGCCTGGCTGGTCGCAGCGGAGGCCGCTCCGGCCCCCTGGGGCACGGAAAAGCCGCCGCTCGCGCGGACTGGACGTTGCCCGGCAGCGGGGCTGGTGCCCGATGGGCCGGTGACCTTCATGGCAGGGCGCTCCGTCGCATTCCCCACCATCGCCAGACGACCGTCACCGTTTGGTTAACGAGGCGGCAGGATTTGCCGGGAGGCGTCCGTCGGCGTCGGGGCCTCCGTTGAAATGGCTGGGTTTTTCAAGCGGCACGATCTTCGCATCGGCCGTGCCCAGTACGTCCGCCGAAAGACCGCCCGATGCAGAAACTGCTGACCGCCCTCCTCGCTCCGCTCGCCCTGGCCTTCGCCGTGGCCGGGACGGCGTCGGCGCAGTCGCGGATCAAGGACATCGCCTCAATCGAGGGTGTGCGCACCAACCAGCTGGTCGGGTACGGCCTGGTGGTCGGCCTGGCCGGCACCGGCGACAGCCTGCGCAACTGTCCCTTCACCCGCCAGTCGCTGGAAGGCATGACCGAGCGCCTCGGCGTCAACATCCGCGGGTCGAACGCCAACTCCAAGAACCTGGCCGCGATCATGGTCACCGCCGATCTGCCGCCCTTCGCCACGCCGGGTGCCCGGGTCGACGTCTCCGTCTCGAGCCTGTGCGACGCCAAGAGCCTGCTGGGCGGCACGCTTCTGGTCACCAGCCTGCAGGGCGCGGACGGCAACGTCTATGCGGTGGCACAGGGGTCGGTTCAGACCGGCTCGGTGTCCGGCTCCGGGTCGTCCGGGTCGTCGGTCACGCGCGGCGTACCGACCGCGGGCCGCATCGCCTCGGGTGCCACGGTCGAGCGCGAGACCGGCTTCAACCTCGACAGCCTGCAGGAAGTCCGCCTCACTCTCCGCAACCCTGACTTCACGACGGCCCAGCGCGTCGCCGCAGCCATCAACGCGACCTATCCCTCGACGGCGCTGGCCGAAAACGGATCGGTCATCACCCTGCGCGCGCCGGCCCAGCTGGGCATGGCGGCCTTCATCAGCCGGGTCGAGAACATGCCCGTCGCCGTCGACACTCCCGCCCGCGTCATCATCGACGAGGTCAACGGCGTGATCGTGATGGGCGAGAACGTCCGCATCTCCACCGTCGCGATCGCCCAGGGCAACCTGACCATCTCGGTCCAGGAAACCCCGCAGGTCAGCCAGCCCGCCCCCTTCAGCCAGGGCCAGACCACCGTCGTCCCGCAGTCCGATGTGACGGTTGAGGAGGAACTGGGCCGCGAGATCCGGCTGGTGAACGGGGCCACGTCCCTGTCCACCCTGGTCAACGGCCTGAACGCCCTTGGCGTCTCGCCCCGCGACATGATCTCCATCCTCCAGGCCATCAAGGCGGCCGGGGCCCTCCAGGCCGAGATCGAGGTGCTGTGATGAGCGACCTGACCGTCTCCGCCGACCTGCTCGCCCCCGCCCCGGCAGCGCCGAACGCGGCCTCCGCCCGGATGCGCGAAACCGCCGAGAATTTCGAGGCGTCGTTCCTGGCCCAGATGCTGAAGCCCATGTTCGAAGGCCTGTCGACCGACGGTCCGTTCGGTGGCGGAGAGGCCGAGGGCACATGGCGCAGCTTCATGATCGACGCCATGGCCAAACAGACGGTCAAGGCCGGCGGCATCGGCCTGGCCGATACGGTCGTGGCCGAGATGGTCCGCATGCAGGCTCAACAGTCCACGGAGGTCGCTCCATGACCTACGATCCCATCACGGCCACCGCTCATCTGCGACGGCTGACAGACCTGACCGACCGGCTGACGGCGCGGCTGGAGGCCGAAACCGATGCCTTCGCTTCGCGCCGGCCCCAGGATGTGACGGCCAGCCTGGCCGAAACCCAGGATCTGGCGAACCTCTACCGTCGCGAGTCCGCCCAATTGAAGTCGAACCCCGGCCTGCTGGCCGCGGCACCTGTCAGCGAACGCATGGGTCTCATCAAGGCCACCGAAGCGTTCGAGGCCGTCCTGGCCGTCCATGCGCGCACCGTGGAAGCCGCCCGAACCATCTCCGAGGGTCTTGTGCGCACGATCGCCCAGGAAGTCGCGGGCGCGCGGGCCATGGGCACGGGCTACGGCGCGTCCGGCCGAGCGGCCGCCGGTGATGGCCGTGCGGTGACCCTGAACCGCATGGCCTGATCGAGGCCTTCCGGCGCACCCGTTTCCGCGCGTTAACGACGTGTCTGAGGCGAGTTTTAAGGGCTGTATGGCACCGTGCGCGCATGCAGAATCTCAAGCGCCTTCTGGGTTTCGCCTTCGCCGCCTCGGATCTGCTGATCGAGATTCATCCGCAGGGCAAGGTCGTCTTCGCCATGGGGTCCGGACCGTCGACGGACGTTCTGGCCGAGACGCTGGTCGGCTCATCGATTTTTGACGGCGTCGGAAAGGCCAGCGCCAAGGCGGTCGAGGCCGTCCTCGCGACGCTGAAACCCGGCACGCGCTCGCCTGCGGTGGAAGTCCTGTTCGCCGCCGGCGACAGCCGCGTGCGGCGTGCGACGGTGCGTCTGTTCATGATGCCAGACCTGGCGCCGCACATCTCCGGGGCCGTGACCTGGGAAGGGCCCGCCTACCGCCTGCACGATCCGCAGTCGCGACCGGCCCTGACACCGGGGGCCTTCCTGGATCGGGCCCGCGACGTCCTCACCGCGCCCGGAGCCTCGGCGGATCTGGCCGTTTCGTTCGTCGACGTATCGGGGCTTCAGGCGGCGGAAGCCTTGGGCGAGGCCGGAGAGCGCCTGAACGCCCGTGTCCAGGCGGCGCTGCAGGCCGCGTCCGTCGACGGCAACAGCACGGGGCAGTTGGGCCCGGAACGGTTCGCCCTGCTGCGCGATCGTTCGGTGGACGTCGACCTGGCCGGAGAGGTTCGGGAACTGGGACTGAGCGAAGGTCTCGATCTGGGCGTGCGGGCGACCGAGGTCGGCATCGACGTCGGCGGCGACTCCCTGAACACGCTGCGCGCCCTGCGCTTCGCCGTGGAGGGCTGTCTGAAGGACGGGGGGCTGGACCGGCCCGAACTGACCTTCACCGCCTCGTTGTCGCGTACCCTCAGGAACGCCGATGCCTTCCGGGCCATGGTTCGCGATCGCGGGTTCGAGCTTCACTATCAGCCGATCGTCGATCTGAAGACCGGGGCGGTCCACCATTTCGAGGCGCTGGCGCGCTTCCGCGGCACCAATGGTCCGGCCGACACCATCCACATGGCCGAAGAACTGGCCCTGATCGAAAGCTTCGACGTCGCCGTGGCCGAAAAGGCGCTCGGCCGGCTCCGGCGTCCCGGATCGGGTCTGCTGAAGTTCGCCGTGAACGTCTCGGGTGCCTCTCTGGCGGACGACCGTTACGTCCAGTCCCTGCTCAGGATGACCGCGGCGCGACCCGAAGAGCGCCGGCGGCTGATCGTCGAGATCACCGAGTCCGCCGCCCTCGCCGACGTCGACGCCGCCAACCGTCGTCTGGGCGCGCTCCGGGCAGCCGGGATCAAGGTCTGCATCGACGACTTCGGCGCGGGGTCAGCCTCATACGATTACCTGCGCGGCCTGTCGGTCGATACGGTCAAGATCGACGGCAAGTTCGTCGAAGGCGTGGAAACCGATCCGCGCGCCCGGACCCTGATCGGGCATCTGGTCGAGCTTTGCGGCTCGCTGAAGGTCGCCACCATCGCCGAGATGATCGAGACGCAGGGCGCAGCCGATATCCTGCGCGACCTCGGTGTCGACCATGGCCAGGGCTGGCTGTTCGGCAAGGCCGAGGCCGAACCACGCACCCAGTTGCAGGCGCTCGATCCGGGCAGGCGCATGGGCGAGATCGTCGGCTGGGGCTGACGCCGGCCGCCGGACACGGACCGGCCGGTAAACGTCAGCGTCACCCTGATGCTCTGCAGGAGTGGGGGCTGGCGGACAGCAGCCTCAATGTTCCCACATTGTTCTTGCTGAATCACGGGGATCAATGCCCATATAGCGATGTTGCACCGGACACCTGTCCGGCCTTCCCGCGTTCCCGGACCACATGACCGAAAAGCACAACTTCATCCGCGTGCGCGGCGCGCGCGAGCACAACCTCAAGGGCGTGGATGTCGACATCCCGCGCGAGAAGCTGGTCGTGATGACCGGGCTGTCCGGCTCGGGCAAGTCCTCGCTCGCGTTCGACACAATCTATGCCGAGGGCCAGCGGCGCTATGTCGAAAGCCTCAGCGCCTATGCCCGCCAGTTCCTGGAACTGATGGGCAAGCCGGACGTGGACCTGATCGAGGGCCTGTCGCCGGCCATCTCGATCGAACAGAAGACGACGTCCAAGAACCCGCGTTCCACCGTCGGCACGGTGACGGAGATCAACGACTACATGCGCCTGCTCTGGGCGCGGGTCGGTGTGCCCTATTCTCCGGCGACGGGTCTGCCGATCGAGAGCCAGACGGTGTCCCAGATGGTCGACAAGCTGGTCGCCCTGCCCGAGGGCGAGCGGCTGCTGCTGCTGGCCCCCGTCATTCGGGGTCGCAAGGGCGAGTACCGGAAGGAGATCGCCGAGTGGCAGCGCTCGGGCTTCCAGCGCCTGAAGATCGACGGCGAATTCTACGCCATCGAGGACGCGCCCACGCTCGACAAGAAGTTCAAGCACGACATCGACATCGTTGTGGACCGGATCGTCACCAAGGCGGGCCTGGAGGCGCGCTATGCCGACAGCATCCAGACCGCGCTCAATCTGGCCGACGGCATCGCTGTGGCCGAATGGGCGAATGCGGCCGAGGGCGAGGAGCCGCGCCGGCTGCTCTTTTCCGAGAAGTTCGCCTGTCCGGTCTCCGGCTTCACGATCTCCGAGATCGAGCCCCGGCTGTTCAGCTTCAACAACCCGTTCGGGGCCTGTCCGGTCTGTGATGGCCTCGGTCTGAAGCTGACGTTCGACGCCGATCTGGTGATCCCCGACCGCGACAAGACCCTGCACAAGGGGGCCGTCGCCCCATGGTCGCGCGGGCCTTCGCCGCTCTACACCCAGACGCTGCAGGCCCTCGCCCGCCACTACGGCTTCTCGATGGATGTTGCCTGGCGCGAACTGCCGGACCAGGCCCGCAAGGTCATCCTGCAGGGCACGGGCAGCGAGAAGATCAAGTTCGTCTATGACGACAATGCCCGCAAATACGAGGTCTCCAAGCCGTTTGAGGGGGTCATTCCCAACCTCGACCGCCGCTGGCGCGAGACCGACAGCGCCTGGGTCCGCGAGGAACTGGGCCGATTCCAGTCCGAGACCCCCTGCGAGGCCTGCGGGGGCAAGCGGCTGAAGCCCGAGGCCCTGGCGGTCAAGATCGATGGCGAGGACATCGCCGAGATCAGCTGGCTGTCGATCTCCAAGGCCTATCTGTGGTTCACCACCCTGTCGGATCGCCTGACGGACAAGCAGCTGGAGATCGGCCGCCGCATCCTGAAGGAGATCACCGACCGACTGCGGTTCCTGAACAACGTCGGGCTGGACTATCTCAGCCTGTCGCGGTCGTCGGGCACCCTGTCCGGCGGCGAGAGCCAGCGCATCCGGCTGGCGTCGCAGATCGGTTCGGGCCTGACCGGCGTGCTGTATGTTCTGGACGAGCCGTCCATCGGCCTGCACCAGCGCGACAACACCCGGCTGCTGGAAAGCCTGCGCGGTCTGCGCGACCTCGGCAACTCGGTCCTCGTCGTCGAGCATGACGAGGAGGCGATCATGACCGCCGACTATGTCATCGACATGGGCCCGGCCGCCGGCGTCCACGGCGGCCAGATCTGCGCCGAAGGCACCCCAGCCGAGGTCATGGCCAATCCGAAGTCGCTGACCGGCAAATACCTGACCGGCGAGCGCGAGATCGAACTGCCGCCCGAGGGCCGCCGCCCGATCAACCGCAAGAAGACGCTGAAGATCAGCGGGGCCACCGGCAACAATCTGAAGAACGTCACCGGCGAGATCCCCGTCGGCCTGTTCACCTGCGTCACCGGCGTGTCGGGCGGCGGCAAGTCGACCTTCACCATCGAGACCCTGTACAAGGCCGCCGCGCGTCGCCTGCACAATGCCTCGGACGCCCCCGCCGCCTTCGACCGGATCGAGGGGCTGGAGCATTTCGACAAGGTCATCGATATCGACCAGTCGCCGATCGGCCGGACGCCGCGCTCGAACCCGGCGACCTACACCGGCGCCTTCGGCCCCATCCGCGACTGGTACGCGGGCCTGCCGGAATCAAAGGCCCGCGGCTACGGTCCCGGCCGCTTCAGCTTCAACGTCAAGGGCGGACGCTGCGAGGCCTGTCAGGGCGACGGCCTGATCAAGATCGAGATGCACTTCCTGCCAGACGTCTACGTCACCTGCGACGTCTGCAAGGGCAAACGCTACAACCGCGAGACGCTGGAAATTGTCTTCAAGGGCAAGAGCATCTCCGACGTTCTGGATATGACGGTCGAGGAGGCCGGCCACTTCTTCAAGGCCGTTCCGCCGATCCGGGACAAGATGCTGACCCTGACCCGCGTGGGTCTGGACTACGTCAAGGTCGGCCAGTCGGCGACGACCCTGTCGGGCGGCGAAGCCCAGCGGGTCAAACTGTCCAAGGAGCTGTCGAAACGCGCCACCGGCAAGACCCTCTACATCCTCGACGAGCCGACCACCGGCCTGCATTTCGAGGATACGCGCAAGCTGCTGGAGGTGCTTCAGGAACTGGTCGACGCCGGCAACACCATCGTGGTGATCGAGCACAACCTCGATGTCATCAAGGTCGCCGACTACCTGCTGGACTTCGGTCCGGAGGGCGGCGACGGCGGGGGCGAGATCGTCGCCGTGGGCACGCCCGAACAGGTCGCCGCCAATGACGCCAGCTGGACCGGCCGCTACCTCAAGGAGGTGCTGGACCGCCACGAGACGCGCCGCAAGGCGCGGGTCGCGGCTCTGACGGCGGAAACGGCCAAGGCCAAGCCGGAGCGCAAGAAGGCGCGCGCCTGATTTCGCCAATGGCGGCGCGTCAGGCCGGAGCCAGTCCGCCCTGGCGCGCAAAACCGCCCCGCAGCACCAGCACGACCGCGCTGATCAGCAGCACGGCCGTGACGACCACGCTGCCTTCCGGCCCGAAGGCTCCGCCGGTCAGCCACCAGGCCGCGCCGTCGACGGCCTGCAGGTCGACGATGGACGGCGTGACGTTGACGACCTCGCCCGACACCTCGAGGCCGAAGCCTGTGCCCAGCAGCCAGTTCCAGGCCGCGTGCCAGCCGCAGACGCCCCAGATCGAGCCCTCGCGCGCGGCGTACAGGCCGATGAACAGACCGAACAGGGCGATGTTGACCAGGGCCAGAGCCAGTTCGGGGGACGGGTCGATGTTGCCGGCGTGGGCCAGGCCGAACAGCAGACTCGAGACGGTCAGGGCGATCACCAGCCCGTGCCGCGAGGCGATGATCCCCATCAGCCAGCCGCGGAAAACGATCTCCTCGGTCGAGCCCTGAACGATGAAGCCGAACAGCAGCACCACCAGCGGGGTCAGCACCGCCGCCGAAAGGCCGGCCTGGAAGATGCCGGACGCCTCGACGCGATAGGCTCCGGTCGCCCAGATGATGCAGACCACGGTCGCCAGATAGGCCAGGCCCAGCCCGAACCCCCGCCCGAAACGGACCGCGAAGTCCCCGTTCAGGCCCACGTTCGCCAGCCGACGCCGCTCGAAGAAGACGACCCAGGCCAGGGTCAGGGCCGCGCCCAGCCCGAAGGCCACGAACAGGATGTAGCTGAGCGTCGGCCACTGCGTCTGGTCCGACGGCAGGGCACGGGTGATCTGCATCGGCACCACGGCGCCGATCTGTCCCACGATCACGAAGGCCAGGGCGAGGATCACGGCCGCGACCGACCACGTCCTGCGTTGCCGGCCCGGTGCCGCCGCGTAGAGTTCCCGTCCAGCCATGTCGCCCACCCCTGTTAAGGCGTCAGGCTAGTCGCACGCCGCGATACGGCCAAGTTAAGCCTTGGACAGGTCGGGCCGGCTCACGCCTCCTGGGGCAGGCCCTTGAGCCCCAGATAGGCGGCGGAGAACGGCGCATATAGAACCGCCAGCTGGAGCGCCGAGACGATTGCGTTCACGACGACGAACGCGGCGATCGCCGGCCAGGCCGCGCTGAGGACATCGATGTTCGACGATCCTTCCAGCGCCGCCAGCTGCTCGATCCCGCCCGTGGTCATGGTGAGCGGCAGGGCCACGACGCCCATCAGCATGCCGACGAGAATGCTCATGATGAAGGCGATCACGCCCATGCCCAGCAGGCTCAGGGCATGCCCCTTGGTCAGGCCGAAGGTGTCGAAGAGCGAGATGCGCCGCTCCGCAACGGTCGTCGGCACGGCCAGGCTCAGCCGCACCATGATCCACACCAGCGCTGCGGTCGCACCCAGACCCAGGACGATCCCCACGAGCCAGGCCAGGCCGACGTTCACGACGGCGGCCAGACCGGCGCAGATCCCGATCAGGGTGAACAGGATCATCGTTCCCACGCCGAAGATGACCGCCATCACCACGGTCACGGCGAGGACCCGCAGTTCGTCCATCCCCAGACGCAGATAGCCGAAGGCCTTCTCCTGCGGCCGGACCACGGCCCGCGCCACGGCGGCGTTGAGCACCGCGCTCAGCACGAGGCCCAGGGGAGCCACGAGGGCGAACAGACCCAGATAGGTCGCGCTGAGGCCTTCAAGATCCGCCGGCGAAGGCTCTGTGCCCTGCATTGTCTCGGTGGAGGCCAGGATATTCGCCAGACTGGCACCGAACGCGCCGAAGAAGGCGGCGAACACCAGCAGGTACAATCCGGCCCAGAAGACCATCGCCAGAGGATGCCTGCGCACCATGCGGAAGCCCTCGAACGCCGCGTCAGTGGCCGAAAACGTCATCGAATCCCTCCCGGGGGTCTGTGTCACGCCGGTTCTAGCCCATCCCCGGACGCAGCGTCAGCCACGATGGGCGCGGGCGGCACAGGCACACCATCCAGCAACTGCCGTGCCGCCACGATCGAGGGGGCGGCGCTGAACGCCAGATAGAACCCATAGAACCCTGCGACGGGGATCAGGGCGACGGCCCCTGCCGGCAGCATGGTCCGGAAGAGGGGTTGCAGATCGGCGACCGTCTGGGCATCGGCGGGCCAGGTCAGGCCCTGGCCGAAGAAGGCGCCCGCGAGGATCGCCGCGACGAGGGCATAAAGACCCAACATCAGGGGGATCGATATCACCCATTTCAGCAGGTTCAGCCCCAGCAGCTTCCAGACCTGCCCACGGGTCAGGGCCCAGCCCTCCGCGAACGCGAAGGCCTTCAGGATCAGGGTCGCGGGCGCGATCAGGGACAGCCGGAGCCACAGCCAGGTGGCGACGACGGCGACGCCCAGTCCGAACACCACCCCGACGACGATGGCGATCGTCTGGTCGATGAACCAGATCGTCAGGCCGAGGGCGAAGCCGATCATCACCAGCACGATCAGGCCGACGTACCAGAGAAGGAACCAGGCGACGTAGACGACGGCCACGCGGACCTCGTCCATGCCAACCCGCAGGAAGGCCAGCCGGTCGCCCTTGCCGGGGCTGAGGGTCGCGCGCGCCGCCGCGGTCCAGACGAGGAGCATGGCCAGATACATCAGGGGCGTCATGGCATTGAGCCACACCGCCGACATCTGCGACTGACGCATGTATTCTGCCACGGCCTCCTCGCCCCGGCCTTCGCCCAGGGGGACGTTCGCGAAGGCGGGCACCAGCAGGGCATAGAGGGCCACCATGACCCCCGTCATGATCGCGCCCCAGAGGAACAGGGACACGGGCCGTCGGCGGGCCAGCCGGAACGGTGCCGCCAGCGCCTCGCCGATCGAGAAGGTCGGCTTCATGGCTGCGGCTGCTCCGGGCTCCAGTACTCGAGCTGTCGATAGGCCGCGCCGAGGAACCCGAGCATGAGGGGCAGTTGCAGGGCGAACAGCGCCGCGATCCGCACGATGGCCCCCGCAGGATGGCCCGGCGATATCGCGGTGGTCAGCACCGCCACGCCGACGAACGGCGCGCTCGTGACGATCAGCCCGCCGAGGATTTGCCAGAAGCTGCCGTAGGCGATCCCCATGCTGTTCAGCGACACCATCTGTCGCCGCCCCAGGGTCGCGGGCACGAACAGCGACAGCCGCACGGCCAGCAGCAGCGGGATCAACAGGGCTCCGATCCCGACGGCGGCCAGGATCGCCAGCTTCCAGGTCGGGCCGACGGCCGCCCAGTTCCGGGTCTGGATCGCCGCCACGTCGAGCTCGGCCACGCCGAAGATCGCCAGGACGACGAGGCCCAGCAGAGCCACGATCATGCTCAGAAAGATCAGGCACAGCAGCGCCGCCCCGACCAGACGCAGTTCAGGCCCTCTGAACTGGAACCCCAGAGGCCCCAGGCCGAGCGCTCGCGCATCCCTGGGGGTGGCGCTGATCGACAGCCGGGCCAAAGCCCCGACGGCGACGAGCGTCAGGGTCGTGGCCACCCCGGCGCTCCAGCCCCCGACGTCGAGGCTTTCCGCCATGACCAGCGGCAGGGCCCAAACCACCGCCGCGGCGACCAGCGCGCCACCGGCCCCCAGCCAGAGGCGCGGCAGCCCACGCGCCGTCGCCTGCAGCGCGGCCTGAAGCTTCAGCCGACGGCCGTGTGCATCCTTGTAGCTCATCAAGCCCCCTCGCCGAGCGTGTGCGGCTGACGCCCCGCCAGGACACCACCGGTCAGCGGCCCCCATGATAGCCCGCGACGACGACGCCCGACAGACGCCTGCTGACGAACTGGCCGGGCGTGGCTAAGAAGCCGCATGACCACGCCCTCCCCCACCCTGTCCCCCATCCACGTCATCGGCGGCGGCCTCGCCGGCTCCGAGGCCGCCTGGCAGATCGCCCAGGCGGGCGTGCCGGTCGTGATCCACGAGATGCGCGGCGTGCCGGGGGTGAAGACCGACGCCCACCACACCGACGGGCTGGCGGAACTGGTTTGCTCGAACTCCTTCCGCTCCGACGACTGGGAGCACAATGCCGTGGGCCTGCTCCACGCCGAGATGCGCGCCTTGGGCTCGATCATCATGGCCAGCGGCGATGTGAACCAGGTGCCGGCGGGCGGAGCCCTGGCCGTGGACCGCGAGGCCTTTTCCCGCACCGTGACGGACCGCCTGCACGCCCACCCCCTCGTCACGGTCGTGCGCGAGGAGATCGCGGGCCTGCCGCCCGAGGAATGGGACAGCGTGATCGTCGCCAGCGGCCCCCTGACCTCTCCCGCCCTGGCCGAGGCGATCCTGTCGCTGAGCGGCGAGGAGGCGCTGAGTTTCTTCGACGCCATCGCCCCCATCGTCCACGCCGACAGCATCGACTTCGACATCGCCTGGCGTCAGTCTCGCTACGACAAGGAAGGCCCCGGCGGGGACGCCGCCGCCTACGTCAACTGCCCGATGGACAAGGCCCAGTACGAGGCCTTCATCGACGCCCTGCTGGACGGGCCAAAGGCCGAGTTCAAGGAATGGGAGAATGTCCCCTATTTCGACGGCTGCCTGCCGATCGAGGTCATGGCCGAACGGGGGCGCGAGACCCTGCGCCACGGACCCATGAAGCCGGTCGGCCTGACCAACCCGCGCGACCCGCTGGTCAAGTCCTACGCCATCGTCCAGCTGCGTCAGGACAATGCGCTGGGGACACTGTTCAACATGGTCGGCTTCCAGACCAAGCTGAAGCACGGGGCCCAGGCCGAGGTGTTCCGGATGATCCCCGGCCTGCAGAACGCCCAGTTCGCCAGGCTCGGCGGCCTGCATCGCAACACCTATCTGAACAGCCCGCAGTTGCTGGACCGCCAGCTGCGGATGAAGGCCATGCCGCGCCTGCGCTTCGCCGGTCAGGTCACGGGCGTGGAGGGCTATGTTGAGAGCGCCGCTACCGGGCTGCTGGCGGGGCGGCTCGCCGCCGCCGAACGGCTGGGCAAGCCGCTGGATGCGCCCGCCGCCCATACCGCGATCGGCGCGCTGGTCGAGCACATCACCGGAGGGCACCTGACGGGGTCGAAGTTCCAGCCGATGAACATCAACTATGGCCTTCTGCCACCCCTCGACGCCCCCAAGATCGACGAGGCGGGGGTCAAGATTCCGCTGAAGGAACGTGGCCGGGCCAAGAAGCGGTTGATGAGCCTGCGGGCGCTCCGCGAGCTCGAGGCGTGGCGGGGCGCCGCCTGACGGGAACCCGACCCGGCGATGCGCATTTTTATCGCCATGTTGATGACCTTTGCCGTGATTGCCGCTGCCACCGCCCTGTCCCTGGCCTGGGGCGGCGTCCTGTATCTAAATCAGCAGCGCGTCAGACGCGCCCCGTCAGGATCGACCACAAAAGCCTGATCCGCCGCGCGGCGTCCGACCGGGGTCGGGCGGACAAGCAGGCGTGGGCCACGGCCGGAAACCCGGCCGCCGGAAGGGCGCGAAGCGCCTGGTTGGCAAGAGGTCTGAGCGGCGTGGCCTCAGTCGCGCGGCCGACCTGCTGCAGACCCCACAATCGTCCTGCCTCCACGACCGTCCCGGCATGACCGGCCCCTGCCAGCAGATGCACCGCGGCCTGCATCGGACCGACATAGAAGGCCTCCAGGTCGTGCGGGTCGCCATGGACCCGGCCGATATGCGCCTTGATCAGGGCGTAGAACGGCGCGCGATCCAGTCCGTGCCGGCCGACCAGATCTGTCATGGCTTCCAGCACAGGATGGCCCTTGCGCGCGCTCCCGGCCCAGACCCCGTCCAGCTGCTCGCGCCACCAGGCATATCGCATCTCGGCCAGAAGGGGCTGGGTCACCCGCGTGGGAATGGCCATCAGTTCGGCCTCGAACGCATACAGCGCGATCAGGTCGGCACGGGCCTGCGGGTCGCTCACGAACCGGCTGGACAGCCAGCGATCTGGATCGGCGGCCCGGACCTGGGCATCGAGTCCGGCTTCGCTCATCCGGACGCGGCCGGGTTGGATACCCCGCTCCTTCGCAGCGCCCAGCCGAACGCGATCAGGAATACGGCCATGGCGCTTTCGAGAAGGCGCTGGAACAGACCGCCCAGTTCCACGTCGGCGACGATCCCGCCAAACCCGAGCAGGGCCACGGCCGCACAGCCGAGGCCAAGCGGCGCCAGCCACGGAGCCGCGCCGGAACGGGCCGACAGACCTGCCAGGGCGAGCCCGACCACGCCCGTGAGATAGCCGGTGCCCCCGATCAGGTCGTGCATCAGGGCGTCCAGGGTGGGCTCGGACCGGGCGCACTCGAAGGCGCACGGATAGAGCCCTGCTCCGGCAAGGCTGAGCCCGTACCAACCGAGCAGCAGACAGGCGACGACGGCCAGGAGATTTCGGCGCAGAATCCAGCCGGCCAACCCGCAGAAGGCCGTGATCAACAGGCCACTGGGCACGAACCCGAGCCAGCTGACCGCAGGCCCGGTGACAGCCCCCGTGGCTCCGAGCTCGCTGATGTACTGACGCAGGTGGTCGTAACCGGGATAGAGCGCCCCGCCGATGACGATCGCCGCCAGCTGGATGCCCTCGCCCAGCAACAGAAGGACGAAGGCGAGGCGCGGCGCCGTCATGGCCGATCAGCCAAACAGGGTCTGGTACATCGCCATGGAGGTCAGCATCGGCAGGCTGAGCAGCAGGTTGGTGCGGCTGGCCAGCATGGCGACCCGGGCGGCCTTGGCCTTCTTGTCGTCGTCGACGACGACGATGCCCAGCGCCCGCTTCTGGTTCGGCCAGATGATGCCCCAGACGTTCAGAAACATCACGATGGCCAGCCAGACGCCCACGCCCATCAGCGCATAGCCCTGATCACCCTCGACCAGACCACCCGCGAAACCGAAGCTCATGACCTCGGCCGAATAGGCGTGACCCTTCAAGCCCATGACGGCCAGGCCGGCGATCACGGTGAACAGGGCCGCCCAGCGAAACCAGAACAGGGCCTCGGGCGCGATGTATTTCGAGATGGCCGGCTTCAGCTCGCCCGGGATCGACGGCATGACCCGGATCTGGACGAAGTTGAAGTAGTAGAGAAGCCCGATCCACAGGATGCCGAACCCGACGTGGGCCCAGCGCGCCACGGCCTGTCCGAACGTCAGCGCATCGACGCCCGACACGCGCGCGAAGGCAAAGATCATGATCGCCGCCAGCGCCAGGCTGAGGATCAGCGTGGTGCGAAAGTTCGAAAGCAGATTGGCCATGGTGGTCGTTCCCCCTGAGTCGTCAGCGGCAAGCTAGGGCGATCAGGGCCGGCTCGCCATCCCCAGCTTGACGGGTTTGGCATCCTCGGCGAGTTCGCCGCGCTTGACGCCCCACAGCAGGATAATCGGCGCGCCGACATAGATCGAAGAATAGGTGCCGATGATGATCCCGAACATCAGGGCGATCGAGAAGCCGAACAGGGCCTCGCCGCCGAAGAAGGCCAGGGCCGCCAGCACCATGACCGCCGTCACGCCGGTGATGATCGTCCGCGACAGGGTCTCGTTCAGCGACAGGTCGATGACCTCGCGCAGGGGCATCGTCTTGTACTTGCGCAGGTTCTCGCGAAGACGGTCGAAGACCACGACGGTGTCGTTCATCGAATAGCCGATGACGGTCAGGATGGCGGCCACCATGTTCAGGCTGAACTCCAGCTTGAACAGGACGATCAGGCCGAAGGTCAGGATGACGTCGTGCAGCAGGCCGGCGACGGCCCCGAAGCCGAACTGCGGTTCGAACCGGAACCAGATATAGGCGAACATCAGAAGGATCGCGACGCCCAGGGCCAGCAGGCCCGAGGTGAACAGCTCGCCGGAGACCTTGGAACCGACCACCTCCACGCCCGAATAGCTGACCTGGCCCACGGCCTGGTTGATGGCGCTCTGGACGCTGTTGACCACCGCGGTCTGGTCGCGACCCTCGGGGACCTGGAAGCGCACGATGGCGGTCGAACCGTCCTCGACGTTGGTATCGCGACGCGCGATGCCCTGCACGCCGACGTCACCGATCTCCAGCCCGGACACGGCCTCGCGGATGGCCTCGGCGTTGATGGACTGTCCGGCGGGCTTGTAGACCTCCATCGAGGCCCCGCCCCGGAAGTCGATGCCCATGTTCAGCCCCGGATAGAAGCAGCCGATGATGGAGGCCGTGCACAGCACGACCGACAGCACGGCGGCCAGCCGGGCGTATTTGACGAAGTGGAAGTTGGTCTTCTGCGGAAGGACCTTGATCAGGGGCCACCAGGTCATCGCACGCTCTCCGCGATCGGCAGGGTCTTCGATTTGGTGGTCTTCAGCCAGTAGGCCAGCAGGACCTGCGCCACGAGGACCGACGAGAAGACGGACGTGAACACCCCGATGGACAGGGTCCAGGCGAAGCCGCGCACCGGTCCGGCCCCGAAGATGAACATGATCGCCGCCGCCACTAGGGTCGTCAGGTTGGCGTCGATGATGGTGCCCATAGCCTTGTTGAAGCCGGCGTCCAGACTGGCGATCACTGATCGACCGGCCCGCGCCTCGTCCCGGATCCGCTCATAGATCAGCACGTTGGCGTCCACGGCCACGGCGAACGTCAGGACCAGACCGGCGATCCCGGGCAGGGTCAGCGTCGCCTGTGTCAGGGACATGGCCGCGATGATGAGCAGCCCGTTCAGCACCAGACCGATGACCGAGATGCCTCCGAACAGGAAGCCGTAGGCCAGGATCATGAAGGCGACGATGATGATGAAGCCGATGATCGTCGAGATCTTGCCGTTCTGGACGGCGTCGGCCCCCAGTTCGGCGGTCACGGTCCGGCGTTCCTCGACCTTCAGCGGAGCCGGCAGAGCCCCGCCATTCAGCAGATTTACCAGTTCCGACGCCTGGGCGATCGTGAATGTGCCCTCGATGATGCCCGAGCCGCCGAGGATCGCGCCGTTGATCGTCGGGGCCGAGATGACCTTGCCGTCCAGAATGATGGCGAAGGGCTTGCCGATGTTGGCCGCGGTCGCCTCGCCGAAGCGTCGTGCGCCCTGACCGTCGAAGCGGAAGCCGATGGCGGGCCGTCCGCTCTGGTCGGCGCTGACCTCGGCCTTGGTCAGGTTTTCACCCGACACCAGAATCCGCTTCTTCACCAGATAGGGCGTCTGTCCGTCGTCGCCGACGAGAAGCTGGGCATCCGGGGGCACCCGACCGGCGAGCGCGTCCTGGATCGAATTCTCCGTGTCCACCATCTGGAAGGTCAGCTGGGCCGTCTGGCCGATGACGCGTTCCAGCGCGGCGGGATCGCTCTCGCCGGGGGCCTGGACGACGATCCGCTCGGCACCCTGACGGGTGATCGAAGGTTCGCGGGTGCCGAGGCTGTCGATCCGGCGGCGCACGACCTCGATGGACTGGTCCACGGCCGTGGCCCCCATCGTGTCGAGCGTCTGCTGGGTAAAGGCCAGGCGCACGCGGCCATCGGACAGGCGCGTCGCCGCCCGTTCGGCGGCGCCGTTGGCACCCGGTGCGCCGATCAGCTTGCGCAGTTCCTGATAGGCTGCCTCGGCCTGCGACGGATCGGCCAGGGTGACCACCGCCCCGCCCGACTCGCGGGTGATCTGATTGGTGGCGATGCCGGCCTCGCGAAGCCCGACGCGGATGTCCTCGATCAGGTTGTCGATCCGCTTGGTGCGCATCGCGTCCACGTCGACTTCCAGCAGCAGATACGACCCGCCCTGCAGGTCCAGCCCCAGGTTCAGCGTGTTCTTGGGCATGAAACCCGGAAGTGCCGCGCGCTGGGACGGGCTCAGCACATTGGGCAGGGCCAGCAGCAGGCCGAACACCAGCGCAGCGATCAGAACGATGACTTTCCAGCGGGACAGCTGAATCATGGACGCGACTTCCGGTTCAGCGGTCGGGGATCAGGACTTGGAAATGGCCTTGGTGTCGTTCGCGGCGATCGCGGTGCGATTGCGCACCTCGGCGATCATGCCCTTGACCACGCGCACGTTGACGGAGGGCGCGATCTCGACGTTGACCTCGGCATCCTCGACCCGCGTGACCTTGCCGATCAGACCCGACGACAGGACGATGGTGTCGCCGCGCTTGACCGCCGCGATCAGGGCCGCGTGTTCCTTGGCGCGCTTCTGCTGCGGACGGATCAGCAGGAAGTAGAACAGCACGAAGATCGCGACGAAGGGCAGAAACTGCACGATGAGGCCCATGGGGCCTGCGTCAGCGGTAGGTGTCATAGGTCAATCCCCACGCGGGCAGGCCACACGTCGGGGCGCCCTTTGAAAACAAGGCGCGATACCTAGGGCCGAGCCTTCAACAATGCAACGCCGCTACCTCGGCAACACCGTCAGCGGATCGATCGCCACCGGCTCGTCGCCCTGCATCCGCCGGGTCTCGTAGTGGATCGAGGGTCGGCCGTCGCCGGCGGTCAGGCCCACGGTGCCGATCTGCTGGCCCGCGCGAACGTCCGCCCCGTCGTCCACGGTCGCCGAGCCCAGATGGCCGTAGACCGTGCGCCAGCCGTCGCGGTGCACGATAAGGACCGTCAGCCCCTGCCCCACCAGGTCGTCGCCGACATAGGCCACGCGTCCGTCCGCCGACGCGACCACCGAGGCCCCCGCGGAGGCACCGATATTGATGCCGTTGTTGCGTTCTCCCATCCCCACCGGGCCGAACCGGCGCACGATCTCGCCGCGCACGGGCCACTGCAGGGCGACCGACGAGCTGATCGGAGCCGTCCCGACCTGTCCGCTGCTGGCCGGCTGGCGTGACGGCGGCGGGGCCGCGGGGTTGCCGGAAGGCGGGGGAGGCGGCGGCGGGGCCATCCCGTTTTCGGGGACCATGACGCCGCGCGGGGCCGGGCCCGTGGCATAGGGATCGGGGCCGGTGTCGACCGCGCTGTCGGGAAGGATGATGTCCTGTCCGACCGTGATCGCGCCGCGCGGGCCGAGGCCGTTCAGGTCGATCAGGGTCTGGACCGGCGTCTGGAAGCGTCGACCGACGCCCGAGATCGTGTCACCGCTCCGGATCGTATAGGCGGCCCCGGCGCTGGTGGAGACCGGCCCGCCGGGCGGCTGATAGGCAGGCGGCGGCACATAGGCCGGCTCGGCCGCAGGCGGGGTATAGGCCGGCGGCTGGTAGGCCGGGGGCGGCGAATAGGTTCCGCCGTTCAGGTTTCCGGTCGTCGCGCCGGACGACGGCGGCGGCAGGGCCCCGCCCTCGATGCTCTCGTAGGGCACGGTCGAAGGCGGCGGCGCTTCATAGGGTGGCGGTTCGATCGCCGGCGACTGCGGCTGGTTCGCCACGCCCGACCCGTATCCGGTCATCGGCCGCGTCGAATAGCGCGGCTCGGTCGGATAGCTGGCGCACGCCGTCGTCGCCAGCGCCCCGCCCACAAGCAGCACCGCCGTCAGCCAGTTCGAAAGCCGCATAGAACCCCTCCCAGGAAGCATCACACCGTGCCCCGCACCGCTGCCTCTACCAACCCGGCAAACAGCACGAAAGTTGGGCGGGAAGGTTAACGGGGCGAGGCGGCAGGCCGGCTTCTGACATCCACCACAACCCTTCGGTTCAACGGTTCCCCTGTGCCATCTGGCGTTGGGCGGGCGAGCCGGGTCTCTCCAAAGGCCTCGACCACGATGTCGTCCCAGCGGACGCCCTGGCGGATCAGTTCGCTGGCGACGTTGTCGGCGCGGCGTCGGCTGACGGCCATGCTGGCGGCCGCGCTGCCGGCCGTGTCCGCGTAACCCTGCACGCGATAGACGGTTTGCCCGGGCTGGTAGTCGGCCACGATGAAGCGCATGCGGCGCGCCCCGTCCGACGCGACCTCGGTGCCGCCTTCAGGGAAGAAGAGCGGCCAGAAATGCCAGAGCGCATAATAGGGCGGGTCGTCCTGACCGACGTCCAGGGGCACACAGTGCGCGGAAGGGGATGGGATCGGCTCGATCTTCACGCGACCCACGCCCACCCCGACCCGGACAAGCTCGAGCAGGACCTGGTCGACGCGCTCACGATCCAGCGCCGATCCGTCGTCGGCGACGCTGCCCCCGAGCACGGCGTGCGGCCATCTCCCCGGGCCCGTCTGCATCTCCAGACCCACCTCGCGCACGGCGGCATAGGCGTCTGCGGTCAGCTGGGCCGTCCCGGGCTCGAAGCACACCGACCGCGTCTGCGCCGCGGCGGGCCAGCCGATAACGATGACAGAAAGTCCGAACGCCAGGGCAGGAAAAACACGCATAGGACGCATCATGCCTGCCCGCGCGGGGGCGGTCACCCCTCCTTCGCCGTTCCCTCGACCAGAGGCACGAACCGCACCTCGCACAGGCTCTCGCGCCGGAACGAGCCGTCGTCCTGGCCGGTGTAGCGATGCAGCATCTGCACCGAGGTCCGCCCGACCGGGCACACCAGCACACCGCCGGGCTTCAGCTGTTTCAGCAGCTCGGTCGGCTCGGTCGGCGAGGCGGCCGTGACCATGATCCGGTCGAACGGCGCCTGTTCGGGCCAGCCCAGGCCGCCGTCGGAATGTTTGGTGATGACGTTGTCGATGCCCAGGGTCCGCAGCTTGCCCTCGGCCTCGACCATAAGGCTGCGATAGCGTTCGACGGAATAGACATAGCGCGCCAGCCGGCTCAGGACCGCGCACTGGTAGCCGCTGCCGGTGCCGATCTCGAGCACGCGGTGGCGCGCCTGGACGTCCAGCGCCTGGGTCATCAGGCCGACGATATAGGGCTGGCTGATCGTCTGGGCGCAGTCGATCGGCAGGGCCTGATCCTCCCACGCCTGATCCAGGAATTTCTCGTGCACGAACACGGCGCGGTCGATGGATTCCATCGCCCCCAGCACGCGGGGGTCGGTCACCCCCTGCTGGCGCAGCGACAGGATCAGCCGCCCGGCCCGGTCGTCCTTCAGGTTCATTCCGCCAGCGCCTTGGGCGGGGCCCCGCCCAGCACGCCCTTCAGGTCATGCACGCTGGGCCTGTGCGTCAGGTCGATGTGCAGGGGCGTGACGCTGATCTTCCCGTCGTCCATGGCGCGCAGGTCGGTGCCCGGCGTGTGGTCCTGTTTCGTGCCGCGAAAGCTCATCCAGTAGTAGTCGCGGCCGCGCAGGTCGGTGCGTTTCACCGCATGCATCTCACCGGCCTGACGGAAGCCCTGCACCGTCACCTCGACCTCGGTCACGTCCTCGGGCGCGCGGGCCGGGAAGTTCAGGTTCATGACCACGCCGGGCTCCCAGGTCTGGGCCAGCAGGCGGCTGATGATGGCGGGGGCGAAGGTCTCGGAGGTTTCCCAATGGGCGGTCACCTCGTCGTGGAACCGCTCCAGCGACTGGCTCAGGGCGATCGAGCGTATGCCGAAGGCCATGCCCTGCAGCGCGCCGGCGACCGTGCCGGAATAGGAACAGTCCTCGCCGACGTTGTGCCCCCGGTTGACCCCCGACAGCACCAGATCGGGCCGCTCCGGCATCAGGTCGTTGACGGCCAGGACGACGCAGTCGGTCGGCGTCCCCGTGACCGAGAACCGCTTGTCGCCGAACCGGTTGACCCGCAGGGGCTCGGTCAGGGTGATCCCCCGCCCCTTGCCGGACTGTTCCTCATGCGGGGCCACGATCCAGACGTCGTCGCTCAGCGTCCGCGCGATCCGCTCGAGACACGCCAGCCCCTCGGCCTCGATCCCGTCGTCGTTGGTGAGGAGGATTCTCATCAGGCTCCGCCGACGTGGGTCAGGCCGCCCATGTACGGCACCAGCGCCTCGGGCGCCGCGATCCGCCCGCCCTCGTCCTGATAGTTCTCCATGATCGCCACCAGCGTCCGCCCGACCGCGAGGCCCGAGCCGTTCAGCGTGTGCACGAACTCCGGCTTGCCGCCGCCGGCGCGCTTGAACCGCGCATCCATGCGCCGCGCCTGGAAGTCCCCGCAGTTGGAGACCGAGCTGATCTCCCGATAGGCCCCCTGGCTGGGCAGCCAGACCTCCAGGTCGAAGGTCTTCCGGGCCGAGAAGCCCATGTCGCCCTTGCACAGCAGCATCCGGCGATAGGGCAGCCCCAGCCGCTGCAGCACGGTCTCGGCACAGGTCGTCATCCGCTCGTGCTCGTCGTCGCTGGCCTCGGGCGTGGTGATGGAGACGAGCTCGACCTTGTGGAACTGGTGCTGGCGGATCAGCCCGCGCGTATCCCGCCCCGCCGACCCCGCCTCGGCCCGGAAGCAGGGCGTCAGGGCGGTAAGGCGCAAGGGAAGTTCATCCTCCGCCGTGATCTGCTCGCGCACGAGGTTGGTCAGGGAGACTTCGGCGGTGGGGATGAGCCAGCGGCGGCCCTCGAAGTAAGTCATCCGCTTGCCCATCTCTTGGAACTCCGCATCGGATAGCGTCTCGAAGCCGTCGAGGTGCACGCCTGCGGCAAAAGCGGCTTTAAGCGTTCGCTCGATCTCGGCCCGCTGTTCCAATGGCATCTGGAAAAGATCTTCCCAGAACTTCGGCAGTTGCCCTGTACCGAACATCGCGTCGTCCTTGACCAGGTACGGCGGATTGACCTCCAGATAGCCGTGCTCGGTTGTCTGCAGGTCCAGCATGAACTGGCCGATGGCGCGTTCCAGCCGCGCCAGTCCGCCCTTCAACACGGCGAACCGCGCCCCCGACATCCGCGCCGCCGCCTCGAAGTCCAGCAGGCCCAGCGCCTCACCCAGATCGGCATGGTCCTTGGCCGGACCCGTCCGCCGGGGTTCGCCCCAGACGGACACCTCGACATTGCCAGCCTCGTCCTCGCCGTCCGGCACGTCGTCGGCCGCGAGGTTCTTCTGCGCCGCCAGCAGGTCGCGCAGGGCCGTGCCCTTGTCCGCCTCGACGGCCTCAGCCGCTGCGATCTCGGCCTTCAGCCCCTCGACCTCGGCCTTCAGCCGGTCGGCCTCGGCCATGTCCTTCTTGCCCATCGCCGCCCCGATCAGCTTGGACGTGGCATTGCGCCGGGCCAGCGCGTCCTGCCCCGCCGTCTGGGCGGCGCGCAGCGCGGTATCCAGGCTCAGGATCTCGGCGACCAGCGCCTTTGCATCCTCGACGCCTCGCGCCGACCAGCCCGCCACGAAGGTGTCCGGGGTCTCTCGAATGGCGCGGATGTCATGCATGGCGGGCGGTCTTCATGGGGCGGGCGGGATGAGCCGCTGTCCTAGCGGGCGTCGCGAGTCCTCGCAAACATCCAGAGAGCCCTTCTCCCCTTGCGGGAGAAGGAAAACAGCGCCGCTTGACGCCCCACCCGCTGCGGCGCGATGTGCGCCCCTGTTCATCCCCCGGATATCCCTGCCCATGAAGCGTCTCGCCCTCTCCGCGTGCCTCGCGACCCTGCTGCTCGCTTCGACCTCGGCTCTGGCGCAGGTCGACGGCTATGCCGGTCACCCGCAGACGCCCCAGCCGATCCCCGCCGTAGTCGATCAGGCCTGGTCAGGCGTGGTGCGGCTGGAGGTCGACGCCACGGACCTGAACCGTCGCATCTATCAGGTGCGCGAGACGATTCCGGTCGAGCGTGCCGGGCCGATGACCCTGTTCTTCCCGCAATGGCTGCCCGGCAATCACGGACCGGTCGGGCCGATCGTCCAGCTGGGCGGCCTGATCATCACCGCCAATGGCCAGCGGGTAGAATGGATACGCGATACGCTGAGCCCCTGGGCCTATCACATCGAGGTTCCGGCGGGCGCGACCGAGATCGTCGCCACCTTCCAGCACCTGTCGCCGACGACGGGAAGCCAGGGTCGCATCACCATGACGGCCGAGATGCTGAACGTGCAGTGGGAGAAGATGCTGCTGTATCCGGCCGGGCGCTTCCACCGGAACATCACCACCCAGGCCAGCATCACCCTGCCCACCGGATGGCAGTTCGGCACGGCGCTGGAGCCCGAGACGACGGCCGGCAACACCACCACCTTCAAGCCGGTGACGCTGGACGTCCTGGTCGACAGCCCGATGTTCGCGGGTGAGCACTATCGCCAGATCGACCTGGATCCAGGCGGCCGCTCGCCCGTCCGCCTGAACATCGTCGCCGACGAGGCCTCGAACATCGCCCCCACCGATGAGCAGATCGGCATCCTGCGGAACCTGGTGGACCAGGCCGACTATCTGTTCGGAGCCCGGCACTACGACCACTACGATTTCCTGATGGCCATGACCGACCGCCTGGGCGGGATCGGGCTGGAGCATCACCGGTCGTCCGAGAACAGCGTCGACCCGGAGTTCTTCACCAGCTGGGAGTCGAAGCTGGGCGACCGCGACCTGCTGGCCCACGAATACACCCACTCCTGGGACGGCAAGTACCGGCGCCCGGCCGGTCAGGACGTCGCCAACTTCAACATCCCGATGCAGAACACCCTGCTGTGGGTCTATGAGGGCCAGACCCAGTTCTGGGGCAAGGTGCTGGCCGCACGGTCCGGCCTGCACAACCGCCAGCAGGCGCTGGACGCCTTGGCCATGGACGCCGCAACCTATGACAACACCGTCGGCCGCGAATGGCGGGCGATGCAGGACACCGTCAACGATCCGATCATCCAGCAGCGCGCGCCCATCGGCTGGCGCGCCTGGCAGCGCAGTGAGGACTACTATGTCGAGGGCCAGCTGATCTGGCTGGATGCCGATACCCTGATCCGCGAGAAGACCAACGGCCGCCGCTCGCTGGACGACTTCGCCAAGGCCTTCTTCGGCATGAACGACGGCGACTACAGCGCCAACCCCTATACGTTCGAAGAGGTGGTCGCGACGCTGAACGGGGTGGTCGAGCACGACTGGGCCACCTTCCTGCGCACCCGTCTGGACGGTCACGGCCCGGGCGCGCCGCTGGACGGCCTGACGCGCGGCGGCTACCGGCTGGTCTATACCGACACGCCCAGCGACTATCAGAAGACGCTGTACGGCGAATACGGCCGCAACGACTTCACCTATTCGCTCGGCTTCCAGACCAGCGCGACGAACCAGATCGGCAGCGTGATGTGGAACGGCCCGGCCTTCCAGCTGGGCCTGGCCCCCGGCATGCAGATCATCGCCGTCAACGGCGAGGAGGCCTCGGCCTCGCGTCTGTCGAACGCCGTGACCGCGGCCAAAGGCACGGACGAGAAGATCGAGCTGATCGTCAAGGACGGCACCCGTTTCCGTACCGTGACCTTCGACTATCACGACGGCCTGAAGTATCCGCATCTGGAGCGGATCGAGGGCACGCCGGATCGTCTGGGCGACCTGTTCACGGCCCGCCGGCGCTAGACCGACGCAGGACCGGTCGGGCCGTCAGATCGGCTCGACCGGGTTCGCCGCCCAGGCGGCCCGGATGCGCGCAATCAGGTCCGGGCGCGGGTCAAGGGCCGTCTTGCCGATGGCTATCACCGGACAGGCCGGGGTCGCGCTGTTGCAGATGAAGGCGGCGTCGAAGGCTGAAAGCTCCGCGACGGGCACGGGCGCGGCGCGCTGATCCAGACCGACCGCGGACAGGCCTTGCGCGATCAGGGCCTGGGCCACGCCCGCCAGCATCGGGGCCTGCGGCCAGACGACGGTGTCGCCCGTGACGAAGCCGATGTTCCAGCTGCTGCCTTCGGAGATCACGCCGTCCGGGTCCGCGAACAGGGCGTCGTCGAACCCTTCCGTGCGGGCGGATCGACGGGCCCGGATCAGGCCCATACTGGCCGTGTGCTTGATGTGCGGCTCTTCGCGTCCATAGGTCTGGACCTGCAGGCGCAGACTGTCGGCCAGCGGAGGGGGTGGCGGCGACACGGACGTCATGACCTTCGGCGCACCGACCCCTGACGGCATCCGGGGCCAGATGTCCGGCGAGAACAGGCTGATCCGGACCCAGGCCTCGCGCCGGTCGCCCAGCGCGGTCCGCAGCAGGTCACGCAGGTGCCCCTGCCCCACCGCCGCGCCGAACAGCTCGACCGAAGACGCCTCCAGCCGCGCCAGATGCAGGGCCAGCCCCCGCACGCCGCCGTCCTCCACCCGAAACGAGGTGTAGGCCCCGTAGTTGACCAGGGCGAGGTAGTGGAGGTCGGCCTCGGTGGGCGCGAGCCCGTCGATCAGGATATCGCTCACCGATCCCCCTAGTCTTCCCCGTCACCCTCGACCTCGGGTTCATCCCCGCCGCCCGTTTCCGCCAGCCGCTCGACCGACACGACCCGTTCGCCCTCGGCGGTGCGGAAGATGGTGACGCCCTGCGACGACCGGCCGACGATGCGGACCTGGCCCACGCGCGTGCGGATCATCTGGCCGCTGGATGTGACCAGCAGCAGGTCGTCGCTCTCCTCGACCGGGAAGGCGGCGGCGAGACGCTTGCCCGCGCGACCGCCCAGACCGTGGGCCGTCAGCCCCTGCCCGCCCCGACCGGTGCGGCGGTATTCGTAGGCGGAGGACCGCTTGCCGAAGCCCGTTTCGGTCACCGTCAGGATGAACTGCTCCGCCGCGCCGAGCGCCGCGATGCGTTCGGGCGAGATGGGGGCGTCGCCGCCCTCCTCCGCGCCTTCGTCATCCGCCTCGACCCCCGTCGTTTCATCATCGCTCTCCCCCGTCGCCTTGCGCATGGCGTTGGCGTGTTTGACGTAGGCCGCCCGCTCGTCCGGCGTCGCATCGACCCGACCGAGCACGGCCATGGAGATGACCGCGTCGTCGCCCTGCAGCCGCACGCCGCGCACCCCGGTCGAATCCCGGCCCTTGAACACGCGGACGTCGTCGGCCTTGAAGCGGATCGCCCGGCCGCCCGCCGTGGTCAGCAGGACGTCGTCCTCGGCGGTGCACAGGGCCACGCCGACCATGTGATCGCCGTCCTCCAGCTTCATCGCGATCTTGCCGGCCCGGTTGACGGTGGCGAAATCGCTCAGCTTGTTCCGGCGCACGTCGCCGGAGCGGGTGGCGAACATGATGTCGTAGTCACCCCAGGTCGTCTCGTCCTCGGGCAGCGGCAGGACGTTCATGATGCTGTCGCCCGGCTCGATGGGCAGCAGGTTGACGAAGGCCTTGCCCCGCGACGTCGGCGCGCCCAGCGGCAGGCGCCAGACCTTGAGCTTGTAGGCCTTGCCGTTGGTGGCGAAGAACAGCACCGGCGTGTGGGTCGAGGCCGAGAAGACGCCGGTGATGGCGTCCTCGTCCTTCATCGTCATGCCGGACTTGCCCTTGCCGCCGCGATGCTGGGTCCGATAGGCGTTCAGGGCGACGCGCTTGACGTAGCCGCCGTGGGTCACGGTCACGACCATGTCCTCGCGCGGGATCAGGTCCTCGTCTTCCAGCTCGAAGTCGCCCTCCCCGATCAGGGTCCGGCGCGGCACGGCGAACTGGTTGCGGACGTCCAGCAGGTCCTCGCGGATGATCGCCAGGATGTTCTTGCGGTCCGACAGGATGGTCAGGTGGCCCTGGATCGTGTCGGCCAGGCCCCTCGCCTCGCCGAAGATGTCGTCGCGACCGAGGCCGGTCAGGCGGCTCAGCGTCAGGCCCAGGATGGCGCGGGCCTGTTCGTCGGTCAGCTTCAGGCTGTTGCCGTCGATCAGCACCGAGCGCGGATCGGCGATCAGCTCGACCAGGGCGATCATGTCGCCGACCGGCCAGGCCTTGGCCTGCAACCGCTCGCGCGCCTCGGCCGGGTCGGCCGACGAGCGGATGATGTGGATGACCTCGTCGATATTGGCGACGGCGACGGCCAGACCGACCAGGACGTGGCCGCGGTCTCGGGCCTTGGCCAGTTCGAACTTGACCCGGCGGACCACGACCTCTTCGCGGAAGTCGAGGAAGACCTCCAGAAGCTTGCGCAGGCCCATCTGCTCGGGACGGCCATGGTTCAGAGCCAGCATGTTGACGCCGAACGACGACTGCATGGCGGTGTAGCGCCACAGCTGGTTCAGGATCACATCGCCCGAGGCGTCGCGCTTCAGTTCGATGACGATCCGCATGCCCGCGCGGTCGGATTCGTCGCGGACGTCGGAGATGCCCTCCAGACGCTTCTCGCGGACCATCTCGGCGATGCGCTCGATCAGGGTCTGTTTGTTGACCTGGAACGGCAGTTCGGTGACGACGATGGCCTCGCGGTCCTTGCGGATCGTCTCCACCGAGGCGACGCCTCGCACGACGACGGAGCCGCGTCCGTCGCGCAGCGCATTGCGGGGCGCGGTGCGGCCCAGGATCTCGCCGCCGGTCGGGAAATCGGGACCCGGCACGATATCCAGCAGCGCGTCATCGGAGACCTCGGGATCGTCCAGCAAGGCGATACAGGCATCGACGATCTCGCCGAGGTTATGCGGCGGGATATTGGTCGCCATGCCGACGGCGATGCCGCCGGCACCATTGACAAGCAGGTTCGGGATCCGCGCCGGCAGGACGACGGGCTCCAGCTCCTTCTCGTCGTAGTTCGGCTGGAAATCGACGGTGTCCTTGTCGATGTCGGTCAGCAAGGCGCTGGCGGCCGGGGCCATCCGGGCCTCGGTATAACGCATCGAGGCGGGCATATCGCCGTCGACGGAGCCGAAGTTGCCCTGGCCGTCGATCAGCATCAGCCCCATCGAGAACGGCTGCGCCATCCGTACCAGGGCCATATAGACCGAGGCATCGCCGTGGGGGTGGAACCGGCCCAGCACGTCACCGACCACGCGGGCACACTTCGAGTACGAGCGCTCCGGCGTCATGTTCAGGTCGTGCATCGAATACAGGATGCGACGGTGCACGGGCTTCAGCCCGTCGCGCGCGTCCGGCAGCGCCCGGCTGACGATCACGCTCATCGCATAGTCGAGGTAGGAGCGTTTCAGCTCGTCCTCGATCGAGATCACGGCGATGTCGCCGCCGGAAGAAGGCGGCAGGGGAGCGCCCGCGCCGCGGCCCTCTTCGGGGTTCGGCGCGTCGTCGAAGTTGCTGTCGTCAGTCAAGGATTTGTGGCTTTAGTTGGCCGGAATCGGAACGTGATTCACTGCGACGTTTTCTAGCACCCGTGGGCCCGCGAGGCAAAGTTTCGCGCCGCCCCGTACCGCTCGACCAAAAGGACGAAACCATGCGCGCCGCCACCCTCGCCGCCCTGCTCCTGATCGCACCCTTGGGTGCCTGTGTCAGCGTCACTGCCAACGACTACGGTGACCACACGGGGGCCCGTGCGACGCCCGGCGACTTCGGTGAAGCCACGCTGATGAACACCTCGGGCGCGCGCGTCGGACGCGCTGTCGTGACCCAGGGCGCGACCGGCCTTCTGATCCGCATCGAGGCGACGGGCCTGACGCCCGGCTGGCACGGTGTTCACATCCATTCGGTCGGCCAGTGCGCTGCGCCGTTCACCTCGGCGGGCGCGCATGTGAACCACGGCATGCCCGCCAAGCCGCACGGTCTGCTGAACGCAGACGGTCCCGACGACGGCGACCTGCCCAACATCTTCGCCGCCGCCGATGGTTCCGTCTCGGCCGAGCTGTTCACCAGCCGCGCCCGGATCGCAGACGAGGGCCCCGGCGAATGGCTGTGGGATGCCGACGGATCGGCCATCGTGATCCACGCCAACATCGACGATCACACCTCACAGCCGATCGGCGGCGCGGGCGACCGCGTGATCTGCGGGGTTATGGCGGCCGGCTGACCCGAACGTCAGGCCTTGGCGGCACCCGCGCGCAAGCCGCGTTCCGCCAGGGCCACGACCGCCACGCCCCCCATGGTCAGGGCCGCTCCGGTCAGGATCTGCGGCGTTAAAACATCGCCCAGAAATCCCCAGCCGATGGCGATCGAGACAACCGGGGTCGCGAGGAAATAGGGCGTCACCCGTCCGGCCTCGCGCTTCTGGACCAGCCAGAACACCATGCTGGTCGCGAACACCGACGACACGATCCCCGCCCACAGCAGGCACACCCAGATCAGCGGCGTCGCGGCGCGGATGGCTTCGACCTGTCCCTGCTCGGTGAAGGCCGACCCCATGGCCAGCGTCGGCAGGGCGAACATGGCCAGCAGTCCCTGCATCTTGAGCGGCGGGATCGAGGTGGTGCGCCGCGCGATGACCGTGGTGATGGCCCAGCAGGCGCTCGCGACGCCGACGATCAGGATGGCGGGCCAGTCATGCAGCGCATGGGGGTCCGCCGTCATCCAGACGATACCGGCGAAGGCCACGACCAGCCCCGCCAGGGCCGCCATCGACAGGCGCTCCCCGAGCAGCACGAAGGCGAACACCGCCGTAAACGGAATCCAGAGCTGCGACGCCACCGAGACCGGACTGACATCCTCGGCCAGCGAAAAGCCGAGGTACAACAGACCGTAGTGGAGCGGACCACCGATCACCACGATCAGCAGCAGGCTCTTCCAGTTCGGAAACGGCGGCCGGACGAAGGGAATCAGGCACACCGACGCGATGGCGAACCGCAACGCTCCGGTGAGGAGGGGTGGCAGGACGTCGGTCGCGACCTTGGCCGCCGCGTTGTTCGCCCCCCAGATCACCACGATGGCGACGATCGCGCCGATCTCCATCAGGGTCAGCGGGCTGTGAGGCTTGTCGGGAGTTACGGGCACGGGCGGCTCATTGCACGATCTGTCGTGCGATGCGCCTCACAGTCGGTGACAGGCCGTTTCGATCAGAACGGGATGTCGTCGTTCAGGTCGTAGCTTTCGCGCGGACCGGACGGCTTGTTGGCCCCGCCGGTCGAGAAGCCCGAGGAATAGTCGTCGTCGTTGGAACGCCCGCCGCCGCCCTGCGACGCGCCGCCGCCGTCACGGCCGCCCAGCATGGTCAGTTCACCCTTGAACTTGCCCACGACGATCTCCGTCGAATACTTTTCGACGCCGTCCTTGTCGGTCCACTTGCGGGTCTGCAGCGCGCCTTCGATGTAGACCGTCGAACCTTTTTTCACATAGTTTTCAACGACCTTGACGATGTTGTCGTTGAAGATCACCACCCGGTGCCACTCGGTCTTTTCCTTGCGCTCGCCCGAGGACTTGTCGCGCCAGGTCTCGGACGTGGCGATCGACAGATTGGCGATCCGGTCGCCGTTCGGCATCGACCGGATTTCGGGATCGCGGCCCAGATTGCCGACCAGGATGACCTTGTTGACGCTTCCCGCCATGAGTTTCGTTCTCTTTCTGAAATCTCGACCGCTCGGGTCCTGCCCGCGCCGATCGTTAACACGTGTTCCGGTTTCGTTCTAGCCCGCCGGCGGGGTCGGCGGTGCCGCTTCCTCGATGATGCTGAGCCCATTGGCCTCGCGCTCGATGGCCTGGGGCACGGCCAGTCGGCCGTCACCCGTACGCGCCAGCGCAAAGAAGCGGATCCCGTCGAGCGACTTGCCGTAAGACACGCCGCGTCCGTCGACGAAGATGAAGCGGCCCTGATAGGAGCCGATCATCTCGCGGGTATTGCCTCCCATGCCCAGGAACCGGGCCCGCACCTCTTCCAGACGCGCGGCGCAGTATTCGATCGCCGGCTGGTCGCGCGCTACGACGTTGAACTGCGGTGCCTCGCCCTCCGGCGTGCCCAGGGCATAGCAGACGCCCTTGTCGTAGGGAGGCGTAAGCTTTTCGGCGCATCCAGCCGCAGCGAGGGCAGACAGCAGTAGAACGGGAACGATCGCGCGCATCAGTTCAGGCTCGGGAACTGGCAGTTCCGGTCCTGGTCGGCCAGGATACGGAACCGGCTGTTGTCGGTGGACTGCTCGACCCGGCGCGGCACGAGACGAAGGGTCAGGCCGCCGTGCTGCCCGTACTGTGCGTCACCCGGGCGGACACAGGTCCCGGCGTAAAGCGCCTGGACGCACTGACCCAGGCTCATGTCGGTCGAGATCTGGCGCCATTCCGAACCGGTGTAACGCAGGCAGGGCGCACCGGACGCGCGCTGCACCTGGGGTTCCCGTTGCGGCTGGCTGCCGGGCTTCTCAGGCAGGGGTGCGCCGGGATTGCCGAAATCGTCGTTCAGGTCTGCCACCGGGGACGTCGGCAGTTCAGGCGGCGGGGCGAAGGACGCCGTCGGCGCGGCCGACAGGTTGCCGCTTGCGTCCAGGCCGACATCGAGGCCGTCGGTCGCCAGTCCGTTGCGCTGGGCACAGTCGGCCAGCGTTGCCATGCCGACGAACTGACCGTCGACGAAACAGCGCAGCTCGCGCGTCGGCTCCAGAGAAGGCGCGTCAGCCAGATCGACCTGCAGACCGGCGGGCCGGTCGACGGGCGGGGCCTCGGTCTGATCCCGTTTGCCACCGAACATCAGGGCCAGCACGATCGCCGCCAGGATCGCCACAGCAGCGCCGATGGCCAGGATCACCCGATTGTCGTTGGGAAGCTGCATTGTGCGGGGCACTCGGGGGCGGCGAAAGCGTAAGGGCTCAATAACCCCGCGCGCCCCCCATGCGTCAACCGGGAACGGACGCCCGCGTCAGGAACCGGTGAGACGTGAAAGCGCGGCCTGGTAGTTGGAAATCTGATTGGTCAGATAGGCGGGAACGGTCCCGCCGGTCGTCGCGGACGTGTCCTGTGGGGCCAGACCGCGATAGGCGTCGCGGACGGCCTTCAGCGCGCCCTGGATCTTCTCCCCGGCCGCCTTGATGGCGTCGGCATTGGACAGGGTCAGGTTCGAAGGCAGGCCGAGGCCAAAGGTCTTCGTCCTGGTGTCGGCTGCCGCCAGCCCGATGTAGCCCGGCGAAAGCCCGAGACCCAGCAGGGCGTCGCGGCCCGTTTCGCCGGAGGTCAGCACCGCCCCGGTCTTGCCGTCCTTGGCGGTGATCGACAGCCGCTGCAGCCCGCCCGTCGTAGTGGTGGTCTCGCCGTCCTTGCCGGTGACCGCCCCGCCTTCGGATGCGACCGTGACCTTCAGCTTGCCGCCCGAGGCCACGCTGATCTTGCGGGCCAGCGTCGCCAGCGTGTCCTTGGCGTCGATGGTCACGGCCGTGGCGCGGCCTCCGTCCGCCGGGCTGATGTAGAACCGGTCGCCGACGCGCAGCGACGTCGCCGCGGTCAGCAGCTTGGAATCCGACTGGTCGATCTCGCCCTGCGGCAGGCCCAGGCGATCCAGGACGCTGGCCCCGTTTTTCGCCACAGCCAGGGTCATCGGCTTGGCCTGGTCGCCGTCGCCGGACCAGGTGCGGGTGTATTCGACGGCGCCGGTCAGCGGATCGAGCCGCGTCAGATAGGCGTTGGTCGGGTCGGTGTCCTTGGCATCCGCCGCGCGGTTGGCGATGCCGGTGATCCAGACCTTGCCGTCCACCACCTTCACGTCGGCCGCCGAATCCTCGCCCGCGCTGCCATACCAGTTCAGCCGATCGGTGCCGGCCGCGACCAGATCGATCGACAGGGCGGCGACAAAGACATCCTTGCCGCCGGAATTGGCCGTCGTGGTAGTCCCGGCCGCCAGCCCGCTGTCTCGACTGGTGCCGGTCAGGATGACCTTGCCGTTCGACACGGCCAGCCCTGCGATCTCGCCCGAGATGACCCCGAGGTCCCGAGTCGAGGCCAGGGTGGGGACCCCCGATGCATCGAGGGTGAAGCGGCGCACCACGGCGCGGCCGTTCTCGACGCCGGCTGTATAGAGGTTGGAACCGTCGACGGTGACCGCGTCCACACCGTCGTCGGCACTGGTGCCGAACTGGGCCTGCCCCACGACTTTGGCGACGATCCCGGCCGTCGGATAGGGCTCGCCCGCCTTGAACGCCTGGACATAGCCGTCCCAGCCCCCGACGGCGGTCGAGCCGGTCATCGCCGACTTCGACCGCCCGCCGATATAGACCGTGCCACCGGCCCCGAAGGCGACGCTGGTGGCCTCGTCGGCGGCACGCGCGCCGCGACGCTGGGTCCACTGTTCCTGACCGTCCTTGTCGAAGACGGTGACGAAGCTGTCGGCCACGGTCGCGACCTCGCCGGCCTTGCCCGCGTCGGTGCTGGAGGTGTTCAGCGACCCCGTGATCGACCCGGCCACCGCGACATTGCCGTCGGCGTCCACCGCGAGGGCGAACCCGCTCGCGCTCGAGGCCGCGCCCAGGGTGCGGGTCGCCACCAGCCGTCCGGCCGTGTCGTACTTCAGCAGCGCCACATCCTGGGAGCCCTTGATCGGCTGATTACCCGGCCCGGCCTCGACGTCGGCCACCAACCAGAGCGAGCCGTCGGGCCCCACGGCGCTGGCGCGCACGGTCTTCACGCCATCGGGCAGCTTTTCCTGGGACAGGCGACCGTCGACCCATTGGGTTTCGCCGACATTGCCGGCCGTCGGGGCGGCGGCAGACCCGCCGTCGCTCTGAAACTTGAGGATCTGATTGACGGTGCTGGCCGGCACGGTGGTCTTGGTGGTCGTGACACCGTTGACCGTCGTGGTCGCGGTCTGGGCAGCCGCCCCCGCCGACTGCACGACATAGACGGCATCGGACGTGTCCGGCGCGGTGAAGCCGACGGTCTCGGTCGAGGTGCCCCGAATGGCGAGGGCCCATTTGTCCGGTCCCGCCGGCAGGGTGACCGGCTTGCCGTTGACCGTCACCGTCTTGGGTTCGGCCTTGATCTGGTCACGCCCGATCCGGGTCTGGAAGCCGGCATCGGCCAGCTTGCCGTTGATGAAGCCCGTCACCGCGTCGAGCGTGCGCGGCGTCGATCCCAGTTGTGAAAGGTCGATGGCGATACTGGTCGTGGTCGTCGACAGGCCCGCGGGCACCTTGATCGTGATGTTGAACCGGGTGTCCCCGGCGAAGGCGGCGACGGGCGTATCGAGCGCGCCTTCGTGGATCGGGCCGGTGATGGAGTTGGCGCTGTCGCGGGGCACGGCGGCGGTCGTCTTGGACACGCTGGTCGAGGTGCCCTGCACCAGCCGCAACGCCTCGAACTCGGCCTTGGGCAGATAGGCGCCGATCTCTTCCAGCCCGGCGGCGAAGCGCTTCTGGACCAGCGCGAGTTCGCTCGAAGACAGACCCTTGGTCGACGCCCGGTTGGCAAGGGCGTTCAGCGTATCCAGTCCCTGATACAGGGCGAACAGCTTCTTGTAGTCTGCGGAGGCCCCCTTCACGTCGAGCTGGGCCGCGTCCTCGTTGACGAACTTGCGTCCCCCCAGAGCCTGCCGGACCAGCGCGTCGGGCTTGGGGGCGGTCGCCTGCGCGGCCGTGCTCCACGGCGCCGTCGGCTGGGCCTTCCTGGTGACCAGATTCGTCAGCGCAGCCGAAGACGCGGGGTCGTAGGTTCCCCCATACAGTCCAAGCAGATAGCTGTTGTTGACGGCCACGCGGAGCTCCTGGCGTCATTCTGACAGAGCAGACTCAACGCGGCATTAACGTCCGGGTCAGGAACGAAGGTCCGCGAATCGTGTTGTGATCCCGTCAGACCGGAGCAAGACGATGATCTTTCCCAAGTCGCTTATTCAGTCCCTGCTCGCGCTCTACGGGTTCGGCGACAGGGCCCATATGCCCCGCCAGCGCCCTGCCCCCGTGATCATCGGCCACTCTGTGCGCCGTTTCGGCTGAGGCCTACTGGAAGAGTGACAGGATGATCTGCGGCGCCTGGTTGGCGATCGACAGAGCCTGGGCACCAAGCTGCTGCTGAACCTGCAAGGCCTGAAGCCGCGCGCTTTCCTTGGCCAGATCGGCGTCGACCAGATTGCCGATCCCGCTTTCCAGCGTATCGCTGAGCTTGGTGACGAACGTGCTGTGGGCCGAGATTTGTTTGGCCTGGGCACCGATATCGCCCAGCGCCGAGTTCAGCGCTGTGATGGAGTTGTCGAGCTTGGTCAGGGCCGTCGTGGCCCCCGTGACCGTCAACAGGCTGTCCGCCAGGCCCAGCGAGATGATGGAGCCGGACAGGGTCAGGTTCTTGCCCGACAGGGTCACGAAGGACGTGGCGTCGGCGTTGGCGAGGAACTTGAGGCCGTTGGTCAGCGAGCCGTTCAGGATGTTGCCGCCGTCGAACGAGGCGTTCTCGACCGCCGACTTGATGGCGCGAAGCAGGGCCTTGAAGTCGGAATTCAGCAGGGCGCGCGACTGGGTGCCCAGCGAGACGTCCTTGGCGGCGACGACCTTTTCCTTGAGCTGGTTCAGCAGATCCGAGACCGATTCGCCGGCGGACAGGGCGACGTCGGCGATCGAGGTGGCGCGGTCGAGGCTCTGCTTCACCGCCGAGAGTGCGCCGATATCGGCCCGCTGGCCCTGGGCGATGGCCCAGATCGCGGCATTGTCCTTGGCCCCCTGGACCTTCAGGCCCGTGGAGACGCGGTTCTGGACGCCGGTCAGATTGTCGTTGGTGCGGGACAGGTTCTGCAGCGCGACGGCGGCTGCGGCATTGGTGTGAACGCTGTTGCTCATAGGTCTTCTTGCCCCGGGATGTTGGCCGCGAGGCTAGAGCGAGAACAGTGAGCGTATGGTTAACGGCGATTCACCACGCCGATTAACCGCGTCGGGCCTGCCCGCGCGGTCTGGAAGTCCTTTTGGAACGCCGGGGAATCAGGCGCTGGTGTCGATCAGGCCCCCGGCGGAATAGCCCCCGCTCTCCGACATCTTCAGGACCTCTTCGCGCGGGAACTGGCGAACGACCTTCCCGGTCTCGCTGTCGAGGGTCTTGTAGACGAAGGTGCCCCTGGTGGGGCCTTCCTCGATGACCAGCCGGTATTGCGCGGCTCGGACGGCCTCTTCCGCAGCGCGTCCCTGCTGAAAATCTCCGCCCGGCGTCGCGGGCGACGAGGCGGCGACGGCGATGGGGACGACTACCCGGTTACTGACATTTCTATCCATGGCTCCTCACGCCGGTGAAGGCCGGCGGCTCCTGGAAAAGCGGTCGGGCGGGGCACGATGCCCCGCCCTTCCGTCGTTTGCTTATCGGAACAGGCCGAGCAGGATCGAGGACGACTGGTTGGCGATCGACAGAGCCTGCACACCCAGCTGTTGCTTGGTTTGCAGCGACTGCAGTCGAGCGCTTTCCTTCGCCAGATCCGCATCGACCAGGTTGCCAATGCCGTTCTCGAGCGCGTCCGACAGCTTGCCGACGAACGTCGAGTGGGTGTCGAGCGCCTTGGCACCGGTACCCAGGCGAGCCAGGGAAGCGGAAACCTTGTCGATCGAGGCATTGACCAGACCCAGAGCCGTGGTGGCCAGGGTCGAGGTGCCGATGGTGGTCGTGGTGGCCACGGTCACGTTGGTGCCGCCCAGCGACAGGTTTTCACCCGCCACCTTGATGGTCGAACCCGCCGTGTTGGACAGGGCCTTGTAGCCGCCGGTGCCGGTCGAGTTGTCCAGCAGGTTCACGCCGTTGAACTTGGCGTTGGTGACCACCGTGGTGATCTGGTCGCGGATCGCCTTGAAGTCTTCGTTCAGGGCGGTGCGAGCCGCCGTCGTCAGAGACTTGTCGGTGGCCGACAGGGCCTTTTCCTTCAGCTGCAGGAGCAGATCGGAAACCGATTCACCCGCCGCGATGCTGACGTCCACGGCCGAAGAGCCGCGCGCCAGGCTGTCCTTGACGGCGCCCAGGGCGTTGACTTCCGAGCGTTGGCCTTGGGCGATAGCCCAGACAGCGCCGTTGTCTTTTGCGGAGTTGACCTTCTTGCCCGTGTTGATGCGGCTCTGGACAGTGGCCAGCTCCGAATTCGTGGACTGAAGATTTTGCAGGGCGACGAGGGCGCCCGAGTTCGTGTTCACGCTGTTCAGCGCCATGACGAAAGTCCTTGTTTCAAGGTGTCCGACCGTCATTTTGACCGTCGGGAGCATTTTGCTCACGTCGACAGAAGCAATCGCCGGGCCACGCGTCACGATTTCGACGCACGGCCAATATGCTGATTTCCCTACGGTACTTTGCCTTAACCACGCCCCTCACCCGGCAGAATGTGCCCGATACGACCGCTATCGGCAGAAAATGCCCGGCGGTCGGCAGTTCCTGCCGGGTCAGGTGGCCCGAGGCGAACTGGCAGGGTGCCAAAAAAAGCGGGTGCCAGACCTGCCACCTGCCAGATTTTCGTCAGAACCCGCGGAAAAGCGGTCGAACCGGACGTCTCCCCGGCTGGATCGCCTCCCGCTCGGCCACCAGGGTGTCGACCGCCATTTGCCGGGCCAGGTCGCAGTCGGCGATCTGGCGCCCCCGCGTCATGTAGCCGGTCTCCAGATCGGACAGGGTGGGGTCAGCGGGCAGCCGGTAGACGTCGCACGGTCGGCTCGCCAGCGCCGGCAGGGTCAGGCGCGGCGGCGCAACCGGCGAGGTCGGGAGCGATCCGGCACAGCTCGCGGTCATGGTCGCGCAGGCGATCAGCGCGGTCGGTCGCCAGGGGAAGGTCGGCGTCATCGGCGGTTCGGGCCTCCTGAATGGAAAGGGTGGTGGCGCGGTCCAAGGACCGCAGGGTGTGAAGGGCCGCATCGAGTCGGGTGACCTGATCGGCCTGGGCTTGCGCCTCGGCCGAGCGCGCCGCCGCTTCGGCCTCGGCCCTGGCCATCGACAGCTCGGCCGCCTCGAGCCGGCGGCGGGCCAGGTCGAAAGGATCCCAGCGGAAACCGAGCCCGCCCAGCACCAGGCCGGTCGCGGCGAGCACGACGACGATCCCGGCGATCCAGCCCAGCGGCGTCAACGTCCTGATCACCGCCGGCAGGGTCAGGGCCCTCATGGGTGCACCCTGCGATCCAGCTCGAAGTGCGGCCCGTCCCGGAGCCGGGGCCAGTCGCCACCCCAGACCAAGGCCACGCCCCTGGCCGCCGCGGTCGCCTTGATGTGGGCGGCGATCCGGGGATACAGCGGCCAGTCCCATCGGATCCTGCCGTCGACGAGCGCCGCGAGATCGACCGCGTGGCCGGTGAGGTGGCGCGAGTTCAGGGTGCGGCTGGCCCCGGCCTTGACCAGGGCGGCCTGACGGGCGGGACTGCGCAATCCCTCCGTCACCATGAAATCGACCGGGCTGGTCAGGATCGCCGCCTCGATGACGCCGGCGAGCGCGGGGTGGACCCCCTTCAGATGGTCGCGTGACCGGCTCGACAGCCGGCGGCTCATCGCGCGCCTCCGCGGACCCGGTGGCTGCGCAGATCGGCCACCAGAACCATCAGTTGCTGGGCGGTGGGGGCGACGAGATAGAGGATGACGGTCAGAGCCAGCAGGCCCATCAGCCCCGACGCAATCGGGGGGAGATCCTCCGGCTCGATCCGGTCGATCGCATTGGCGAGCAGCCAAAGCAGCGCACAGCTGGCCAGGAAGGCATAGAGCCTGCGCCAGAGCCACCGGCCTTCGGCCAGGGGCGAAGATGTGGGTTCAGTCATCGCGGTCGTCCTCCACGAAATGCGGTTGGATCCAGATCCAGTCGGACCCGGCGGACAGGGTCCCCTCGCGGCGCGTCAGGCGGCGCGGCTGGTCCCAGATGTCGGCGTCGAGCAACGGATGCTCATCGGGATCGAGGGTTTCGGCGGGGCGGGCCATGGCGCTCATCCCTCGGCGAGGATCAGAACGGCGCCGGCCCCGCCCGTGCCGCCAAGGCCCGCGGCCGTGATCCCGGCACCACCGCCTCCGCCGCCACCCCCGAAGCCACCACCGTCCCCACCGGCGAAACCGCCTGCGGACGTCGACGCCGCACCGCCCGCACCCCCGCCCCCGGCCAGGACCAGACGGGGCGTCGCGGCATCTCCGCCGACCGCGCCCATGCCGCTTCCTGCGGCTCCGCCAGGGGCGGGTCTGATCAGGGGCGCACCGTCGCCGCCCGCGCCTGCCGTCTGGAGGGTTCCGGTCGCCGCGAGACCGCCCCCCGCGCCCCCGCCGCCCGGGGCTGCCGGACCGGACAGGCTGGACCCCGCCGGGGCCGGACCGCCGGGGACGGACGCCCCGCCCGCGTTCGCCGGGATCAGCCCGACGCCGGGCTGACCGCCCGCGCCGCCCGAGGGACCGCTTCCGCCGGCACTCCCGCCCCGAGCGGCCAGAAGGATGTCTCCGGCCCCCGACACCGTGCTGGCCTGACCCGGAACACCCGAAGCCCCGCCGGCGCCGACGACGACGGTCAGGCTGGACGGCAGGTCCGCCGTGCTCCAGCGGGCCGTGCTCACACCTCCGCTTCCGCCACCCCCGCCGCCGGGTCGTTCGCCCGAAGCGGCGAAGGCGCCCGCCCCGCCGCCTCCCCCGCCGCCGACGGCCGTGATCGTCAGCATCCGGGCCCAGGCGGGCGGGACATAGGTCGTCGTGCTGTCGAGCAGCACAGACTCGGTCCGCAGCGCGCCGGCCGCGAACGTCACGCGTCCCTCGTCCGGATCGACCCTGAAGGCCTCACGCCAGCTGGAACCGTCCGCGCTGACCTTCAGGCTCAGGTCATCGTCGCCGATCAGGCCCAGCTCGGCCCGGCCTGCGTAGGCCGTCTGGAACAGCACCGACATGACGTCCGTGGCCGCGTCCTTGTTCATGACCAGCCTGAGGGCTCCGGTCCCGCCCTCCGCCAGCGGACGCGCCGTCAGCAGAGCGCTGTTCAGACGCGCCGTCAGGGGGTTTCCGGCGTCGGCCGTGGCGTTCACTCCGAGCCGGGTCAGGCTCTGGACCGCACCGCCGGCAATCGTCGGTGCCGACCAGCCCGTGCTGTCGCGAACGACCAGCTCGCCCTCGTCCAACACCATGGCGATCATGCCCGACGGGACAGGGACGCGGGTCCAGCCCCCGAACTCAGCGCGGACCAGGTCACCCGCACTCCAGGTCGACCAGACGGCACCGCCGGGCGACGGCGGCAGGATGTAGAGCGCGCCGTCGTCGGCATCGGCCGGCTGGACCGCGACCGTCCGGCTGACGACGGCCGCCTGGATCAGACCATCCAGCCGGGTCAGGGCCTCGTTGACGGTCACATGTTTCTGAAGCTGGCCCGCTGCCACATAGGGCAGGCTCAGGCGGGCACTCTGGCTGGAAGGCATCGAAATCTCCGTTGAAGGACGGAGATCAGTGTCGTTCAGCCTCGAACCCGGGCGCGTTCAGACGCTCGCTAAACGGTACGCCCTTTGATCGTAATGGGTTTTTCGAGGCCAACGCGGACAACTCGGCACGGCGTCGCGGACACATGGCAGCGGGATGCGGGGAGACCAATGGAAGGGCTGGGAGGCCTCCCCGCTGACCGGATCGCGGCTGTCAGGACCCTCGACGTCGCACAAGGCGTCGCCGAAACGATCCGGTCAGATTGAGCTACGAAGCGACCGCGGGAATGGATGCGTCAGAGCGGAAGCAATTCGCCGGTGGCGACGACGGGTCCATCCGGGGTGTCGGGCGCCGGGGTATGACCCGGGGCCTCCAGCGAGATCGCCACGGCGCTGGCCTGACCGGCCTGGTCGGCCAGCAGGGCCGTCAGGGTGCGGCGGCTGGTCGCGGAGCCGTCAATGGCACCGATCAGCTGAACCCCGCCCTCGGGCTTGACCAGCCACAGGTGGGGCACTCCGGTCTCGCGGCTGAGCGCCGTCGTCGGCGCGATGAACATCTTGCCGGTGGCGGTGTCATAGGCCAGGGCCACGACGGGCGCGCCGCCCTCGGTCAGGGACACAGTCGCGACCCGCGTCACGCCGCCTTCGGGCGCGGACTGCACGATCGGAGCGGGCTCGGGCCGGGCCAGCAGGATGGCCACGCCGGCGACGCTGGCGGCCAGCAGGGCGGTGGAGGCCACGGCCCAGGTGCGCCAGAAGGCGACACGGCCGTTGTCGTTGGCGGCCAATCCAGACGCGCCCGATCCGATGGCGGACTCGACGCGCGGCCAGACGCCCGGCGACGGTGCCACCGGTGCGATCCCGGCGGCAAAGGCGGCCAGATGCTCGTTCCAGGCCTCGACCTCGCGGGCGAAGGCGGGATCGGACTGTTCGCGGGCCCGGGCGGCCCGTTCCTCGTCCGCCGGCAGGACGCGCAGCGCCAGTTCCCCGGCCAGGGCGCGATCCTCGTCAGCGGGTTCGATCGGTGTGTCGGTCATGTCTCGAGGCAGCTCCTCAGCCTCAACAGCCCCCGGCGGATCCAGCTCTTCATCGTGCCCAGCGGCACGTTTTCCTTGCTGGCCAGGGCATCATAGGTGACGCCTTCGAGGAAGGCCGTGCGGATCGCCGTGCGGACCTTGTCCTCCAGGGTCTCCAGGCAGACGTTCAGCCGGCCGACGTCGTCGGTGGTCTCGATCACGTCCGACGCAAGGGGTGCCGCGTCCGCCAGATCGTGGGCATCCTCGACCGGCACCGAGCGGCGCATCGGCGAGGCCGAGCGCAGGCGATCGATCGAGCGGTTGCGCGCGATGGTCACCAGCCAGGTGATCGGGCTGGCGCGCGTCGCGTCGAAGGTCGAGGCCTTCCTCCAGACTGTCAGATAGGTGTCCTGCAAGACGTCCTCGGCCAATTGGCGGTCAGCCAATATACGGAGGCACACGCCCAATAGCTTCGCGGAGGTCGCCTCATAGACGATTTTGAAGGCGCTGCGATCGCCCTCCCCCGCCCGACCAAGCGCCAGGGCCAGCTCGTCCCGCGTCAGCATCGCACCCATGAAACCGTCCGAAAACCACAACTTGATGGACTAGGGCCGCTCCGGGCGCGGGCGTCAAGCGCGGCGGCCGGCCTAATCGTGCAGATAGACGATCCGCCGCTTCTTCGGATCGGCCCGCATGGCCGCGACGTGGCGGTCGTGCTCGCCCGACGCCCTGGCCTCGCGCTCGTTGGCCTCGACCCAGTGGGTGGTCTCGATGTCCTTCTGCAGCGCATTGGCCGCCAGGAGGTGGCCGCGGAAAAAGAAGTCGATCACGTCCGGGCCGAACGGAATGACCTCGCCGACCGCCGTGGCGGTGCTGTCGGCCCCCAGATAGGCGGCCATGCGCAGCAGGGCTCCGGGCGAGGCCTTGGCCCGGGTGGCCTGCAGCAGCAGCCAGCCGCTGGTGCCGACGCTGTAGACCGTGCCCACGACGGGAATCCAGGTCAGCAGGCCGTCGAGACCCACGCCGAAAGGCCCGAAGCCGACCGCGCGGTCAGACAGCTTCTTGACGCCCTCGACATTGGACCAGATCTTCTCGATATCCCCGATCGACCGTTTCGCCATTCCGCCCTCCCAAAAGCGAGTGGTCAACGCACCACATCGAGCCGCGTTCAGCCCGGAACGCAAGCGTCTTCGCGAAAGGCCGCCCGTGTCCCGCGCCCGACTGATCCTGACCGGCGCAGCCCTGGTCCTGCTGGGACCCCCGCTGGCGATCGGGGCCGCGGCGTTGAGCGGGGTCGGGCATCGCTGGGTCGATATCCTGGCCCAGTTCGTCGGGCCGGCCCTGTTCACCGTCGGACTGATCGCGATCGCGGTGGTTGGATTCCGTCTCTGGGTCGCCGCGGCGGCGACGGGCCTGACCCTGCTGGTGCTGGCCGTCGCCGGCTGGCCACAGTGGTTTCCCCCGACCGGAACGGCGGCGGTCGGGGCACCGGAGTTCAGCCTGTATTCGGCCAATGTCTGGGTCGGGAACACCGACGTCGGAGGCATGGCCCGGTCGATCGAGGCGGCCGGTGCCGACATCGTCGTCCTGGTCGAGGTCGGCGACACGCCCGCCGGACAGATGGACCGGATCGTGGGGGCCTACCCCTATCGGGTGACCGGAAACCGCAACCCCGGCAAGAAGGGGCCGTCGCGCTATGTTTTCGCCTCGCGCTGGCCACTGCGCACCGTTCAGGTGCATGCCGAGGAGCTCGACGCCCACGGCCTTGTGGCCGAAACCCCGCTGGGGCCCGTCACGCTCGTGGGCGTCCACCTGACCCGGCCGTGGCCCTATCAGTACCAGTGGGGCCAGATCATCCAGGCTCGCGGACTGGCCAACTGGCGCAAGGCCTACAGCGGTCCGATGATCTTCGCCGGCGATTTCAACAGCGTGTCCAGCGCCCGCATCGGCCGCCAGATCCAGGCCGAGACGGGCCTGATCCCCGCTCCCGGCTGGCCGGGCACCTGGCACAGCGCGATGCCCTCGCCCGCCGCCATGACGATCGACCAGGTCTATCGCTCGCCGGACCTGGCCCTGCTGGACCGCCGCCTCGGTCGCGGCAACGGATCGGATCACCGGCCGGTGATCACCCGCTTCACCCGCGCCGCGCCGCCACCAGCCGGCTGAGCCGTTCCACATGGCCGGTCGCGGGGAAATCCGCCGCGACCCACTCGTCCTCGAAGGCCTTGAGGATCCGGCCCGTATCCGGCCCCGGCTCGACGCCCAGCTTCGCCAGGTCGCGACCGCCGACGGGCATCCGGGGCACGGGCCAGTCCGCCACGGTCGTCAGGACAGAGCGGTCGCCCTGCCCGTCCGCCTCGGCCAGCCCCCGAATCAGCCGGTCCAGCACGGCCTGTCGCCCGAGGCGATAGGTCAGGGCCCGCAGCGTCGCGACGGGCGTCGCCGGATCGAGTGGACTTGCGGCCGCGGCCCCCAGACGTGCTTCCATGACGCGGGGAAGGCGCAGGGCCTGCGCGGCCGCCGTCACGACGACGGCGTCATCCGGCAGCAGGGCCGACAGCCGCAGCACGGGGTCGTCGCTGAGGGCGACCATGGCCTCGAAGGCGCGGGCTGACGGCACCGTGGGCACCAGTCGCTCCAGCACCCCGGCCGTCCGCATCGCCGCCACCGCCGCGCGCGGATCGGGCGCGGCCAGAAGTTTCAGCAGCTCCTTGGACACCCGCTCGGCCGACAGCCGCGCCAGCCCGTCCGCATGGGCCGCGCAGGCCGCCAGGCCCTCGGCATCCGGCGCGGCCCGGCCGTACCAGGCGAAGAAACGGAAGAAGCGCAGGATGCGCAGATAGTCTTCCTCGATCCGGCGGTCCGGGTCGCCGACGAACACGACCCGGCCGGCCAGGGCATCCTCGACCCCCTGCCCCGTCGGATCGAAGATCGCGCCGGTCCGGTCGGCGTAGAGGGCGTTCAGGCGGAAGTCCCGGCGCGCCGCGTCCTCGGCCCAGTCGTCGGTGAAGGCGACCACGGCGCGGCGCCCGTCGGTCTCGACGTCCCGGCGCAGGGTGGTGATCTCATAGGGCCGACGCTCCGACACCGCCGTGACGGTGCCGTGCGCCAGGCCGGTCGGCACCACTTTCAGCCCCGCGGCCTTCAGGGCGGCCATGGCGTCCTCGGGCTTCAGCCGCGTGGCGATGTCGATGTCGTCGACCGGGCGTCCGACCAGGGCGTTGCGAATGCAGCCGCCGACGAAGCGGGCGCAGTCCGGACCGCCGGCGGCTTCCAGCGCGTCCATGACGGCGATGGTGGCCGACGACGTCAGCCAGTCGTGCCTCTCCAGCCGGGTCGTCACGCCGCGTCCTCGGCCACGGCCGCCGGCAGGTCGTCTTCCTCGCCATACAGACGGTGGCGCAGGCCCCGGATGATGCCGGCCGTGGCCCCCCAGATGTAGCGCTCCTGCCAGGTCATCGACCAGTACCAGCGCCGCGCGCCGTCGGGGGCCTCCAGATGGTCGCGGCTGTGGTTGGACGGGTCCATCAGGAAGTCCCACGGCGTCCGGAAGATCTCGGCCACCTCGTCCGGAGAGGCCACCAGGGCGGGCTCGGCCTCGATCCAGCCGACGACGGGCGTGACCAGATAGCCGGTGCCGGTCTCATAGGGGTCCGACAGGCCCAGCACCTGGACCAGCCCAGGGTCGAGATCGACCTCCTCGCGCGCCTCGCGCAGAGCGGCCTCCACGGCCGTCTCGCCCGCATCGAGCCGACCACCGGGAAAGGCGATCTGGCCCGTGTGCCGGGCCAGGCTGTCGGCACGGCGCGTCAGGATCACGGAAGGGCCGTCGCGGGTGACCAGCACGGGGATCAGGACGGCCGCCGGCTTCAGCGGCCCTTCGACCCAGCGCGACGCCCCCGGATTCAGGTCGAAGTCCGAGCGGGTGGCTGCTCCATCGGCCCGCCACTGGTCCGCCGGCGCAAGGCCCTCGATCAGCCGCGCTTTGAGGGAGGTCAGACTCATACGGCGCGCCTCATGCCACGCCCGCGCCTGGCGGCCCGAGCGCAAACCAGGCACCGCCCGACGACACCATCAACTGCCCATCGCGAACCTCGGCCGCCTCGACCAGATCGTAGAAGACGGTCCGCGCGATCCGCGCCTCCAGCCCGCGCCGGACCAGCACGCGGGGTGCTGGCTCGCCGGTCACGGGATCGGTCTCGACCGTCACGGGATGGTCCGGCCCGGCCCGCACGACGTCGCCGACATCGGTGGTGAAGACCAGATCCTCGCCGTCCCGCTCCATGGTCACCGCCCGGAACGGCAGGTCCTCGACCGTGATCTTCAGCTTCTCGCCGGGCGTGACCAGATGATAGCCGTCCGGGTCCAGTCTCAGGATGGTGGAGAACAGCCGCACCAGCTCGGCCCGCCCGATCGGCGATCCCTCGTGCATCCAGGTGCCGTCCGCGCGGATGACGATGTCGATGTCGCCGCAATGGTCCGGATGCCACAGGTGGACGGGCGGCAGGCCCCGACCGGGGGCCTGTTTCGCCGCCTGGGTCAGGCCCGCAAGGCCCGTTGCTGTCTCCGATCCGCTCATGCCCAAGACTTAGGCCGCGTCGCCGTCCGGCGAAAGGCGTCAGGCCGGAAGCGCGAGACCCTGCGGTGCGGCCGAGGTGATCCCCAGCCACAGGACGCGTCGCCGATCGGCCGGTCCGGGCATTCTGACGTCGGAAGCGACCGCGAACCCGAACCGCGAGAAGTACGGAAGATCCCCGACCAGCAGCACGCCCGCGACGCCGAGCGCTTGCGCCTGGCCGAGACAGGCCCCGACCAGATCCGCGCCCAGACCCCGGTCCCGCGCCTCGGCGGCCACTGCGATCGGTCCCAGAAAGACGGCATCCACGCCGCCGATGGTGATGGACCACAGACGCACGGACCCCACCAGGCGTCCGTCCTCGCGCGCAACATATCCTGCCGCCAGCCGGGCGGTCTCGCGGATGCGCTCCGCCGTCTTGGCGAACCGGCCCGGCCCGAAGGCGTCGAGCACCAGCCGGTCGACCTCGGCCGCGTCGGCGGGGGTTTCCGGAACGATCCGGAGCACGGGTACGGGAACGGGGGACGCGGACATGGCGCGGGCACCTAGGCCCTATGGCCCGCCGGTTCAACCTTGGACCCGTGACAGGCCGCGGTTCAGCCGGCCTTCGAAAAGTCGGGCGCGCGCTTCTGGCTGAAGGCCATGAAGGCCTCCATCGCCTCGGGGCTCGACATCTGGGACCCGAACGCCTCGCCTTCGCGCAGCATCAGCGACCACAGCGCCCCGGCGTCGCGCATCAATTGCTTGGACTTGCGCATCGAGTTGGGAGCCCGCGTCGCCAGCTTGGCGGCCAGGCCGGCGGCGACCGCATCCACCTCGGCGGCAGGCACGGCGCGGCTGGCGATGCCCCAGGCGAGGGCCGTGCGTCCGTCGATCGGCTCGCCGAGGGCGAACATCTCGAACGCCCGCTGATGACCGATGACCATCGGCAGGAGCAGCGACGAGGCCGCTTCCGGGGCCAGGGCCAGGTTGATGAAGGGCACCGACAGCAACGCATCTTCAGCCACGACGACCATGTCGCAATGCAGCAGCAGCGTCAGCCCGATACCCACGGCCCGGCCCCGCACCGCCGCGACCGCCGGCTTGTCCAGCTCGGCCAGGGCCTTGAGGAAATGGAAGACCGGCGCATCGACCACCTGACCGCCGCCGGACGATCCGATGGCGATGAAGTCGGCGATGTCGTTGCCGGCCGAGAAGCTGTCGCCCTCGGCCCGGAACAGAAGCACGCGCACGGTGTCGTCGGTGCGGGCCCGCTGCGTCGCCGCGGCCAGCGAGGCGTACATCGCCTGGGTGATGGCGTTCTTCTTTTCCGGCCGGTTCAGGGTGACGGTCAGGACGCCGTCAGCGAAGGCGGTCTGGATCAGGTCGCTCATTGGGCAGGCTCCGTTTCGAGAGTGGTCCACCAGTCGACGCCGTCGGCATCGCGCTCGCGCCGGGCCTTGGCCTGCGCCTCCAGGTGGTTCAGGTGCGCGATCGCCTCCCCGGTCGCCATGCCGAGAAGGCCGTCGCCGACGGGACGCGCGAACAGGGCGGGAAAGACGTCGATGGCGCGGCTGGGGGTCCGCAGCGTCCGGGCCAGCCGTTTCAGCGAGACGGCATGGCCCCGCTTCAGCGCCTCGATACGGGGCAGGACGCCGGTGAAGGGTTCGCCGTGACCGGGCAGGACGAACGTGTCGGCCGGCAGCACTTCGCCCAGCCGCTCCAGCGACGTCAGCCAGTCGGCCAGGGGATCGGCCATCGGCTCCGTCGGCCAGACCGAGATATTGGATGAGATCCGCGGCAGGATCTGATCGCCCGCGATGAAGACGCCATCCGACCCACGCCATAGACAGACGTGCTCGGGGCTGTGGCCATTGCCGACCACGATCGACCAGTCCTGCCCGCCGATAGACAGCGTTCCACCGGCGGCCAGCCGCTGATACCCGGCCGGCAGGGGCGCGACCCCCTTGGCGAACCGGCCGTAGGTCTCGCGATAGCGTTGCAGCTGGTCGTCGGACCAGCCTGCGGCCCGGAAGAAGCGGACGCCGTCTTCGGGGGCCGGGCCGATGTCCGCGGTCAGCATCCGCCCGGTGACGTACTCCAGCTGCGACATCAGAAGCGGCGCGTCGAAACGCTCGCACAGCCAGCCCGCCAGCCCGATGTGGTCGGGATGCATGTGGGTGCAGATGACGCGGGTGACCGGCCGGCCGCCCAGCGGCCCGGCCAGGGCCGCTTCCCAGGCCTCGATGCTGTCCGGGGTGCGGATGCCGGTGTCGACCAAGACCCAGCCGTCGCCGTCCTCGATCGCATAGACATTGATATGGTTCAAAGCCATCGGCAGGGGCAGACGCATCCACAGCACGCCGGGTGCCGCCTCGATCGCCTCGCCCGGCGCGGGCGGTGTCCCCAGGGGATAGGCCAGGCCCCGCAGGCCGCTCCCGGTGGTCCCGGTCTCGCCTTCGCTCGTGATGACGCCGTCGGCCAAGTCCGTCTCCAATCGCAACGGGCCCATTCTTGCCAGAGCCGGCCCTGTCCGTCCAGCGCGCCGGACGTTCGCCGCACCCGCGCCGCAACTCGGTCTTGACCTTGTCCCGGCACCCCGCCAAGGCTCTGCCCACAGGGAAATGCGGTCCAGGAGCCAGTTCGTGTTCAAATCCTCCATCCTCGCGGCCTTCGGGGCCGCGATCATGCTCACCGGGCTCGCGCCCCTGACCGCCAGCGCGCAGTCGACCGGCAGCAACATCCCCGGCAACACCACAGGCGCGCAATCCCAGTCGCCGGTCGACGGTCAGGCCATCGAGACCGAGCAGAACGCGCGCCAGCGTCGCGAAGCCCGCAACCGGGCTGCGCCGCCGCCGCCCACGCCCGCCGAGAACATGGCCGCGGCCCAGGCCCTGGCGACCGCCACCAGCACGCCCTGCCAGGTGACGTCGGCCGAGCTGCGCGGCGTGACCCCCGCCCAGGAAAAACTCTACGAGGCGGTCTGCGCCACCGGGCCCGGTTTCGTCTTCATCTCGTCCACGCCGCCGGTCGCCGCCGACTGCATCCTGCTGGCCGGTCAGGCCGAGATCGAGCGCGCCCGTGACCCCGCGGCCGACGTCGGCACCCAGTGCGTCAACCCCGTGAACCTGGACGTCCTGCGCGTCGTCAGCGCCTATGCCGTCGAGGCCGGCGTGACCTGCACGCCGGATCAGGGCAGCTCGATCGGTCGCTCCAGCGCCGGCAACCTGATCTATGAAATCGGCTGCAACGGCACCGACGGCTACTGGCTGGAACGCCTGCCCACGGGCTGGAAGAAGACCGAATGCCTTGAGGTCGTCGGTCAGAACGGCAAGTGCCGCTTCTCCACCACCGCCGAACAGGTCGCCACGCTGAAGGGCCGCTTCGCCGGCAACGCCGAAGCCGCCGCCTGCGACCCGACCGAGGCCCGCTACATGGGTGCCAACGCCAACGGCAGCTTCTACGAAGCCAAATGCGCCGACGGCAAAGGCTTCATCGTCCGCTTCGACACCGCCTATGCCGTGCAGCAGGTCTACCCCTGCGAAACCGCACAGCGCATCGGCGGCGGCTGCCGCCTGACGGTGGTTCCGGAAGCCGCCGCCCCGGCCTCGGCCGCGCAGTAATCAAACGCCCCCCCGGGCGCTTGCTCGGGGGGGCGACGCTGCCTAGGCTCCCGGCGATGCGTATCGCCACCTGGAATGTGAACTCCGTCAACGCCCGCCTGCCGACGGTCCTGCAATGGCTCGAAGCGGCCGTGCCCGACGTCGTCTGCTTCCAGGAGATCAAGACCGTCGACGACAAGTTCCCGCGCGAGGCCTTCGAAAGCCTGGGCTACAACGTCGAGGTTCACGGCCAGAAGTCCTACAACGGCGTGGCCCTGCTTTCGAAATATCCGGTCTCGGACGTGCGGCGCGGCCTGCCCGGTTCGGACCTGCTCGCCGAGGGCGAGGACGACCAGGCCCGCTACATCGAAGCCCTCATCGAGGCCCCCCGCCCCATCCGAGTCGGGGGCCTCTACCTGCCCAACGGCAATCCGATCGGCACAGGCAAGTTCGACTACAAGCTGCGCTGGATGGGCCGGCTGAACGCCCACGCCCGTGACCTGCTGGCCAATGAAGAGGCTTTCACCCTGTGCGGCGACTACAACGTCATCCCCACGCCGGACGACGCGAAGACCCCTTCGGCCTGGGTGACCGACGCCCTGTTCCAGCCGGAGAGCCGCGCCGCCTTCCGCGCGCTGAAGGGGCTGGGCCTCTATGAGGCGGGCGAGCTCGGGAACCAGCCGCCCGGCACCTATACCTTCTGGGACTATCAGGCGGGGGCCTGGCAGCGGGATCACGGCATACGCATCGACTTCCACCTGCTGTCGCCGCAGGCCGCCGACCGGTTCGTCGGCGTCGAGACGCACCGCGACGCCCGCGACATGGACAAGCCGTCGGACCACGTCCCGGTCGTGATCGAACTGGCCGAGTGATGGGCGAGGCCCGAGATGGCTGAGGCCCTGCGCGTCATCCTGCTGGTCGCGCTCGCCGCGGCCGCCCTGACCACCGCCGCCCTGACGTTGAACTGGTGGATGGAGCCCGAGCGTCGCCTGCGCCGGGCCATGCTGAAATCCCTGGGTGCCCTGCCCGAGGCGGAAGCGATCTCGGCCGCCGAGGGCCGCGCCGCGGGCCTGGACTTCGACGGCGGCCAGGTCGCCGTCCTGTGGGATCGCGGGGCCCACGGTCTGGTCTATGCCTTCGACGAGGTCGAGGGCGGCGAACTGATCGTCGATGGCCACGTCGTCGCCCGCGTCCGGCGCGGCGAGGCCCGAAAGGCGCTCGACGTCATGGCCCCGGACGCCGAGCAGGTGACGCTGCGGCTGCTTTTCGCCGACGCCCGCTATCCCGAGTTCGAACTGGCCCTGTGGAACGCCATGTCGCCCGGCCATACCGGATCGCCGCCCGAGGCCATGCGGCTGGGCCGCCGCTGGCTGTCGCATCTGGAAGCGCTGCTGAAGGGCTGATCTGTCGCGCCCGGCTCTTCCCGGCTTTCGCCGGGATGAGCGGAAGGGTAGAAGCCCCCTTCCAACGATTTCCGCCTTTCCAAGGAGCCCGCCGTGGCCCGCCTGTTCGACGCCTATGTCATTGCCGACTGGACCGCTGCCGAGGGCAAGAAGCTGGGCGAGAACTCCGTCTGGATCGGCGTGGCCAAGCGCGACGTCCGCTTCCGCCTCTATACCGAGACCCACAACGTCGCGACGCGGGCCGAGGGCGAGGCGATGATCCGCTCGATCCTGGCCGACCATGCCAAACGCGGCGACCGCGTGCTGCTGGGCTTCGACTTCTCGTTCGGCTACCCGGCAGGCACCGCCGCGCGGCTTGGCCTGAAGGATACCCCGGCTTGGTCCGCGCTGTGGAAGTTCGTCGCCTCGAACATCGTCGACAAGGTCGACAACACCAACAACCGCTACCAGATCGCCGCCAAGATGAACCGGCTGATGACGGATGAGGCCTGGCCCTTCTGGGGCGCGCCGGCCAAGCAGGCCCAGCGCTGGCTGACCACGACCAAGCCGCCCGCAGGCTCCGGCGCGGACATTCCCGAGTACCGGGCGACCGAACTGGCCATCAAGGGCGGCAAGCTGCAGCCCAAGTCGAACTGGCAGATGCATGGCGCAGGCGCTGTCGGCGGCCAGACCCTGGTCGGGATTCCGATGGTGCGTCGCCTGCTGGAAAGCCTCGGCGCGTCCGCGGCCGTCTGGCCCTTCGGCACCGGCTGGCGTGCGCTGGATACGGCCGACGTCGAACCCCTGTCGGTCGTCGTCGCCGAGGTCTGGCCCTCGATGTGGCCCACGACCGTGGCGGCCGGCGAGTTCAAGGACCAGGCCCAGGTCCGCACCACCGCCGAGGCCCTGGCCCTGATGGACGAGCGTGGCGACCTGTCGAAGGCGTTCGGTCCCAAGAAGGGCACCGACGACGCCGTGATCGCCCTGGTCCAGGACGAGGAAGGCTGGATCCTGGGGGTCTGAGCCGGCACCGTCGTCAGCGCACGACGGGCTCCCATCCCCCCAGGACGAAGGCCGGGCGGCGGTAGTCGTCGAGGATCGCGGCATCCCGCGGCAGGGTCAGGACCCGGGCCGCCGGGTGACGCCGCGACGTGTCGACCGGACGCCCGTCCAGATCCATGGTGTTGAACTCCCATAGCCGGATGTTCGACCAGCCGAAGGCCGGTTCGGGCTCGACCGGGCCCCAGCCCTCGGGCGGGATTCCGTCGGTCCGGGTGTCGATCAGCACCATCTCCGCGAAGGGAAAGTTGATCTGGGACGAGGTCGGGCCGTTTCGCGGCAGACGGGCGAAGACCCCGGGGCCGCTGCGGCCGGGCACGTCCGCCGGGGTGATCTCCCACGGCAGGGGCCGGTCCACATGGATGAAGGTCGAGTCGACGAAGACATTGCCGTGGCTGCCCTGCGGCGTCCGGGTCCAGCTGAACGGCCCGGCCGATCTCAGCTCGCAGCGCAGACAGTACAGCGCCGCATAGCCCAGGATGGTGTCGCCATCGCCGGTCAGCAGGCTGTCGACCATATAGAGCGTGCCGTGGGTGGTCAGGGCATCGCCCGATCCGTTCAGGGTCATCCGGTCGATGATGTTGCGCTCGCCCCGCATCAGCAGGGCCTCGGCCTGGCCGAAGAAATAGTTGTTGATCGTGAAGCTCGACAGCTGGATGTCGCGGGACGCCGTCACGGTGAAGGCGGGCCGGATCCGGTTGAAGGCGCTGTTGTTGGCGTATCCGACCACCACGCCGTCCCGGCTCTCGCCGCGCAGGATCAGGTTGGACTTGCCGTTCAGATAGACGATCTCCTCGTAGCGCCCGTTGCGGATGAAGATCGTGACCGGCTCCACCGGCGCGGCGGGCACGAAGTCGATCGCCCCCTGGACCGTATTGAAGTCGCCGCTGCCGTCTGCGGCCACGACCACCCGCGCCGTGTCGGCGGCGGGGGGGCCGGCCCGGGTCGTGAAGCGCCAGGATCGACCGGTGTCGTCGTCCCCGACCGTCAGCACCCCGGGGTCGATCTCGACCCGATAGGTTCGGCCATAGGTCAGCGCGCCATGATGTGGATACAGCGTCGCCGTGTTGCCGTGGACGATGACCGGAAAGAAGTGAAACCAGGCCCCCCCGATCTGCGTCGCCTGGAAGCCGGGATTGTCCGGACCGGCGGGCTGGGGCGGCGTGGGCGGTCGCGTCGTCCCGTCCGGGTTCGTCGCGCGCCCGGTTGGAACGGGCGACACCGGCAGGGCCAGGTCCAGCGTGTCCACCAGGCGTCCGTCCGCGGCGTCGAGGATGCGGATCTGACCGGCCGCGCCGATCGCGGGCGGACGGTCGAAGGTCAGAACCAGACGCGTGTCCGGATTGACCCCGGTAGCGCCATCGGCCGGAAACAGGGTCGGCAGCACCGCCTGCGGACGGCCTTCGGCACGGGCCGGCGGCGCTGACATCGCCAGCACCAGACAGGCCAGCCATATCGCCGGAGCGAGGCGACGCCGGGCTTCGGACAGATCGATCCATGGCATGAAGGGGCGCGCCTCATCGGTAAAACCACAGCCTAGCCGCACACGGCCGTGACGCCAGCGAGATCCCCTGGACCGGCGGACTGACGAAACCGGTCGCGTCCCGTACCGAGACTGGACCCATGGCCACGCTTGGGGGACAGTCGCCGTCAGCATATCGACGATCTGGGAGGGAAGACGATGCGATCGATCATCATGGCGGCAGCCTGCGTGGCCAGCCTGGCACTGACGGCCTGCAGCCAGGCCAAGGGCTCCGTGGACGCCCCGACCGCCGACGAGGCCACGACCCCGGCACCGGCCGAGGACACGGGCGCGACCGCGGCCAAACCCGGCACCCCCGCGCCGCCCGTCCCCACGGCCCCGACCGCCGCCAAGCCCCAGGCCGCCGCCTACACGCCGGTTCCGATCAGCCGTGACGACCAGCCGGGCCGGGCCCGCCAGATCCGCTGCCAGGTCGGCTCGGCCCCGGAGACCGACTGCACCTTCACCCCCCTGTTCGGCGACGGCAGCTTCCAGCTGGACGGGCCGGACATCGCCCTGCGCATGGTGATCTCCGACGGCGAAGGCGGCCTGTTCGAAGTGATCGGTCCCGAGGAACGCGTCGCCATCGGCGGGACCTATCGTCGGGATTCGCGCGATCGGGCCTGCTGGATCGCCAACGAGGAAACGCCGGCTCCGTCCCGGGTCTGCGCGCGCTAGGGCGCGCCCCCGCGCCGGTGCCCGTCCTTAGTGGAAGACGGTCAGGGATCGCGGCGCGACCGTCGAGGCACCCCCACGCCGCGACTGCATGGCGAAGGCGACGGCCGTGCGCACGCAATCGTCGTCCGTCGGCTTGCTCATCACACCGAAGGTCCCCGGCACGCCGTTGCGGACCATCTCGGGATTGGAGGTCAGGTAGAGGACGGTGATCCCGGACCCCTGCCCTATCTCCCGGCCCAGATCGACGCCGGTCGGGCCGTCCGACAGGTGGATGTCGACGAGCGCCAGATCGACGCGGCCATCCTCCACCAGAAGTCGGGCCGCCGGGGCGTTTCCCGCCATGCCGACCACGGTGTAGTTCAGATCCTCGAGCACGTCGCGCAGCTGCCAGGCGATCAGGACCTCGTCCTCGATGATCAGAATCCGGCCGCTCATGACGGCGTCACGCGCGGGCGAACCGCTACGTCCGGTTCGCTGGCATAGGGTTTGATTGGCAAAACAGCATCCTCTGACGCCCACGGCGTCGGAGGATGGATCATCCCCGCCGGGCAAACGCCCGACGTCCTTAACCGTTCCGGCCCATGCGGCCGGACCTCTAGCCGATCAGCGCCCTTGCCGCGGCCCGGGCTTCCTCGGTGATGACCGCCCCGGCCAGCATGCGCGCGATCTCCTCGCGCCGAGCCTCGTCGTTCAGCGCGTCCACCGTCGTGGTGGTCGCGCCGTTTGCGTCGGCCTTGCGCACCTTCCAGTGCGCATGCCCGCGCGCGGCGACCTGCGGACTGTGCGTGACGACCAGCACCTGGGCCCCGGTCGACAGGCGCTTCAGCCGCTGGCCCACCGCCTCGGCCACCGCCCCGCCGACGCCCTGGTCGACCTCGTCGAAGATCATCACCGGCTGGCGCTGGTCCTCGCGCCCCGCCAGGGCCGCCTTCATGGCCAGGGCGAAGCGTGCCAGTTCCCCGCCCGAGGCGATCGCGTCCAGCGGACCGAACGGCGTGCCGGCATTGGTGGCGATCTCGAACCGGGCGGTCTCGACGCCGAGAGGCCCGCGACGGCCCTCGGCCACCGGCTCCAGCGCGACGCGGAAACGGGCGCGGTCCAGCTTCAACGGGCCCAGTTCCTCCATCACCGCCTTGGCCAGGCGCTCTGCCGCGGCCTCGCGACCCGAACTCAGCAGAGACGCAGCCACATCATAGTGCTCGCGCGCGACCGCTGCCTCGCGGGCCGCGGCGGTCATGGCCTCCGCCCCGTCCTCGATCAGACGCAGCTGTTCGCGAAGGGACAGGCGCAAGGCCGGAAGCGCATGGACGGTGGTGTTCAGCTTTCGGGCGGCCGCGCGCAGGGCGAACAGCCGCTCCTCCGCCTTGTCCAGCCGGCCCGGCTCAAAATCGAAGGCATTGGCGGCAGCGTCGACCTCGGCAATGGCTTCCGCCGCCTCGACCATGGTGCGGTCGATGGCCTCCGCCGCGGCGGTCAGCCGGACCAGAACGGGGTGATCGGCTTCAACACCGGCCTGGCTCGCGCGCTGGCGGGCGTGTTCGACGGCCCGCAAGGCGGCCGACAGCTTCTGGCTCAGCTTGTCGCCACCGAGATTCGTGCGGGCGTCGGCCAGATCGGCGACGGCCTTTTCCGCCGCGCCCAGCACCGCCCGCTCGCCCGCCAGCTCGGTTTCCTCGTCCTCGCGAGGATCCAGTTCATCGAGATCGGCCAGGTTCAGGGTGATCTCTTCGGCCCGGGCCGCCGCATCGGCGGCGGCGGCGCGCAGGCCCTCCAGCCGCGTTTCGGCGGCCTTCAGCCGATCGGCGGCGGCGGCGACCCCGCCCAATTGTGGGGCCAGGCCCCCATAGGCGTCGAGCAGGCCGCGATGGGTCTTCCAGTCCAGAAGGCCCACGGTCTCGTGCTGGCCGTGCACCTCCACCAGCAGCGCCCCGATCTCGCGCAGGGCCGCGACCCCGGCCGGCTGGTCGTTGACCCAGGCCCGGCTGCGACCGTCGGCGGACAGGACGCGGCGCAGAATCAGGTCCTCGCCCGGGGTGACGTCGAACCCCTTGTCCTGGATGAGTTCGATGAGGCCGGCATCGTCGGGGGCGGTGAAGACGGCGGTGGCCACGGCCTGTTTCGCGCCCGCCCGCACCAGCCCGGCCTCGCCGCGTCCGCCGAGCGCCAGGCCGAGGGCGTCGAGGATGATCGACTTGCCGGCTCCGGTCTCACCGGTCAGCACGGTCAGGCCGGCGTCGACCTCAAGGTCGAGGACGTCGACCAGCACCACGTCGCGGATCGACAGGCTGGTCAGCATGGGGCGAAACGATTCGGCATCGGCGACAGTCTAGCCCGGAACGAGGCGAGAACAGTCAGCCCGGAATGATCCGTTGCAGCCAGCTTTCGCGCGGTCCCGTGGGGGCGGTCCCGGGCTGCTCGCCCTGTTCGGTCAGAAGGGCATAGGCCTGGGAGTACCAGGGGCTGCCGGGATAGTTGAAGCCCAGGACCGACCCGTTGCGCTCCGCCTCGTCCTTCAGGCCCAGGCTCAGATAGACCTCGACCAGACGATACAGGGCTTCGGGCGTGTGCGACGTGCGCTGGTAGGCCTCGTTGTCGATCACGGCCTTGTACCGGCCGATGGCGGCCAGCGGAAGGTTGGCGCGCTGGTAATAGCGGCCGATGGACATTTCCTTGCCCGCCAGCTGGTCGTTGACCATGTCGATCTTGACGGTCGCGTCGGTGGCATAGGACGAGCCCGGATAACGGCGGGCCACATCCCTCAGTCCGTCCAGGGCCTGCTGGGCCTGGTTCTGGTCGCGGCCCACATCGACGATCTGCTCGAAGTGGCAGGTGGCGCGCATGTAGAAGGCATAGGCGGCCGACGGGCTGCCGGGGAACAGCGAGATGAACCGGTCCGCCGCCGCGATCGACTCCTCGTAGCTGCCGTTCTGGTAGTGGGCGTAGACCTGCATCAGGATCGCCCGGCGCGACCATTCCGAATACGGATGCTGGCGCTCGACCTCCTGGAAATAGTCGACGGCGTCCGACCAGCGGTTCGACTGGAGGCGCGTGTAACCGGTGTTGTAGAGCAGCTCGACCGGCCGCTCCTCATAGGCCAGGCGCGGCCGACCGGCACCGCCGCCACAGGCGGGCAGCGTCAGGGTGACGGCCGCGGCCATCAGGATCAGGCCGCCGCGTCGCAGGGCGGACGAAGACCGGGAGAAAGTCGGCAAGACAAACCTCATCACACGACACCCGAGCGACCGATCTGGCCAGCCGGAATCCAAGACCGCGTTCCCTATCACCCCCCGGCCAGCCGCGCCATGCATCCAGAAGGGCACGATGACGGCTTGCTACGGCCCGGTGCGCTGCTAAAGAGCGCGCGAGACGGAACGCGCTTCAATGGCGGTCCGATGACGGCGAAAGGATGACCGGATGAAGCTGCTCGCAGGCAACTCGAATCGGTCCCTTGCCCAGGCCATTGCCGATCACCTCGACATGCCCCTGACCAAGGCCCAGGTGAAACGGTTCGCCGACAACGAGGTCTTCGCCGTCATCGAGGAGAACGTGCGCGGCGAGGATGTCTTCGTCATCCAGTCGACCTCCTACCCCGCCAACGACAACCTGATGGAGTTGCTGATCTGCATCGACGCCCTCGTGCGGGCCTCGGCGCGGCGGATCACGGCCGTCATGCCCTATTTCGGCTATGCCCGGCAGGACCGGAAGACCGGTGGTCGCACGCCGATCTCGGCCAAGCTGGTCGCCAACATGATCACCCGCGCCGGCGCGGACCGGGTCCTGACCATGGACCTGCACGCGGGCCAGATTCAGGGGTTCTTCGACATCCCGACAGACAATCTGGTGGCGACGCCCGTCCTGGCCCAGGACATCCGCGACCATTACCAGCGCGGCAATCTGATGATCGTGTCGCCCGACGTCGGCGGCGTGGTGCGCGCCCGGTCCCTGGCGGAGCGTCTGAACGTCGACCTGGCCATCGTCGACAAACGCCGTCCGCGCGCGGGCGAGAGCGAGGTCATGAACATCATCGGCGACGTGTCGGGCCGCGAATGCATCCTGTTCGACGACATCGTCGATTCGGGCGGCACCCTGGTGAACGCCGCCAAGGCGCTGATGGACGCGGGCGCGACCAGCGTCTCGGCCTACATCAGCCACGGCGTCCTGTCCGGCCCGGCGGTCCAGCGCGTCACCGACGGCCCGTTGAAGGAACTGGTCATCACCGATTCGATCGAACAGCCGTTCGAGGTCTCGAACTGTTCGAAGATCCGCTCGGTGCCCGTGGCACCCCTGATCGGCGAAGCGATCCGGCGGATCGCCAACGAGGAATCGGTGTCGAAACTGTTCGACTGAGGCGACCCTGCCTCAAAACCGCCGGGAGCCTGCTATCTGAGTCCGACAGGGGACGCTGCGGAGGATCATTGATGGGACTGTTTTCGAGCCGTGGGGCATCGGCCCTGGCGGCGCTGGCGATCGCCGCCACCCTGGCCTCCTGCGCGTCGAACAAGGCCGCCGAGGAAGCCGAAGCCACGCGGGTCGCCGCCGAGGTCGCCGCCGCTGCGGCCTTGGCCGCTCAGCCCAAGCCCATCGCGCTGAACGACAGCGTCATCCAGTCCGCCGCCATCTATCTGGGTTTCACCCGCGACATGGCGACCCTGCGCGGCGGCTTCGAAAGCCCCGAGGCGATTCTCGCCGCCATGCAGCGCGGCGCCGCCTACCAGCCGGACCAGATTTCGCGCGGCCTGGTGGCCTACGCCTCGATCCTGGCGCTGCAGTCGCCGGAGTTCCTCACGGGCGTGCGCCAGTATGGAACGGATCGCGAGACGCGCAACCAGACCGTGGCCCGGATCGTCGCCGACCCGACCTATGCTTCCACCCTGCCGGGCGCCGACGCCGCCGCCGGCCTGATCATGGGCGTTCTGGACGCCGATATTGCCGCCCTGCGCACGGCCGCCGATTCGATCGAGAATGACGCCTATGCCATCCAGGCGGACGGCCGCGCGTCGTGGGCGCGCCAGCCGGTGCCCGACCGGGAGGCCCGCATCCAGGGCGTCAAGGATCTGTCCGCCCGCCGGATGGTCGCCAATGCGGAGGACGTAGCGCGCCTGTCGGCCGCAGCGTCTTCCGGCTCCGGCCTCGGGGTCTCGACCCCGCGCCTGCGCCAGCCCCCCTATCCCCCCGCCGTCTCGAGCGCCCTCGCCCTGGCCGCCCTGGCGGTCCTGGACGGAGCCGGCGAAAACGCCGTCTCCAACACAGACGCCCTGCAGTACGACCGCGCCAGCCAGGACTGTTTCGCCAGTTCCAAGCTGAACCTGTTCCAGTGCCTTGCCGCCTCGCGCCCCAGCTATGAGGTCGAGTTCTGCCTGGGCCGCCATGTCGTGCGCGACCTGGCCACCTGTGCCCGCGGCACCAGCCAGCCGGCCGGCCAGATCACGGTCGGCGCGCCGACCCAGAGCCGCTCTCAGCCCGCGACACCGGTCATCCGGACCGAGCCGATACAGCCGTCGACGCCACTCCCTGTCTCGCCCGCGCCCGCTACGCCGGCGACCGTGACCCCCGTCGTGCCGCCCGCGCCGTCGATCACGCCCAATCCCGCGCTCGCCCCCGGCGCGAGCCCGACCCAGCGTTTGAACGCCGCGCCCCCGGCACCACAAAGATGAACTCGCGCGCCGGGATTAACGTTCGGAAAACCATAGACAACGCGATATAGAAGCCGTGGCGCCGGAGCGCGCCTCAGTATCCGTATCCGGGGGACCATCCATGCGAATGGCTTTTTCGCGTCGCGCGCTGGCAATCGCCGTCGCCGCCTCTAGCGCCGTTCTGACCGCGTGCAGCACACCGGCTCCCGAACCGGTCGTCGTCGTCGAAGCCCCCCCGCCCCCGCCGCCTCCGGTCACCCTCAACGAGGGCGTGGCCCAGGCCGCCTCCATCTATGTGTCCTTCATCCGCGACGTCGGCACCATCCAGGCGGGCTTCCCCGACGCCGAGTCGATCCAGAACGCCATGCACAAGGGCGCGGCCTATGACCCCGCGACCCTGTCGCGCGGCATGATCGCCTATGGCTCCATCCTGGCCCTGCAGTCGCCCGAGTTCGTGGCCGGCGTCCGCACCTTCGCCGTGGATCCCGCCACGCGGGCCGACGTCGTCGCCAACATCATCCGCGACCCGGCCTATGCCGCAGGTCTTCCGGGCGCCGACGTCGCGGCCGGGCTGATCATCGCCACCCTGGGCCAGGACATCGCCAGCCTGACGACCATCGCGGATGCGGTGGAGCAGGACGCCTATACGATCCAGGAACGCAGCGACCCGCGCCGCCGCTGGGCCACGGTCCCCATCCCCAATCGCGAAGTCCGCCTGGAAACCGCCAAGACCATCTCCGCGGGCCAGATGCTGCCCTCGGCCGAGGAATCGGCCCGGCTGTTCGCGGCCGCCAACAGTGGTTCGGGCCTCAGCCTGGCCCCGGCCACCCAGGCGCCGCCATACACGCCCGCGGTGGTCCATTCGCTGGCCATCGCCGCCCTCGCGGCCCTTGGGGCCGCAGGCGACGACGCCCGGGCCAACACCGAGGCCCTGTCGATCGAGACCAATGCCCAGTTCTGCCTGGATATGTCCAAGCTGAACCTGTTCCAGTGCCTCGCGGCCTCGCGCCCGAGCTATGAGGACATGTTCTGCGTCGGCCGCCACATCGTGCGCGATCTGGCGACCTGCACCACCCAGGCGACCGTGCCGGTCGTCACGCCGGCCGCCACGACGACCGCATCGGTCACCCCTGTCGTCGGCGTCGCCGAGGAAGCCGCCACGGCCTCCGTCGTCGCCACCCAACCCGCGACACGGTAAGGGCGCGACCGCGCGCGACACGGTCGCGTGCGGGTTGAGCGCGTTTCGTCTCGCGGACGCAGTTGCGCATGGGGGCGCTTGCGTGTAATGACCCGCGCTCTTGAATTCGAGGGTCGCTGACCCCGCCGCGCGGGCCGCAATGTCGGCGCAGGCGTTTTTGTTGTTGAGGCGAGCCAGATGGCCGAGATCATTCTGAACGTAGACGTTCGCGAGAACATCGGTACCGGCGGCGCGCGCGCTGCCCGTCGCTCCGGCGCGGTTCCGGGCATCCTGTACGGCGGCGACAAGGCCCCCGTCGCCATCTCGGTCAACGAGAAGGACTTCCGCAAGAACCTGTACACCGGCAAGCTGCTGGGCCACCTCGTCACGCTGAAGTACGGCGACGAGACCCAGTCGGTCATCGCCAAGGACGTGCAGTTCGACCCGGTGTCGGACCGCCCGCTGCACTTCGACCTGATGCGCGTCGACGCGAAGCAGACCATCAAGATCGAAGTGCCGATCCACTTCATCAACGAAGACCAGTGCAAGGCCTTCCGTCAGGGCGGCACGCTGGAGATCGTCCGTCACTCGGTCGAGATCCTGGTCCGCGCCGACCACATCCCGGAAGACCTGGTCGTCGACCTGGCCGGCCACAAGCTGGGCGACACCCTGCGCTGGTCGGACGTCAAGGTCCCGTCCGACGTTGAGGCCACCATCACCGACCGTGACTTCGTGATCGGCTCCATCAAGGTCTCGTCGGCCGCCATCGCCGCCGACCAGATCGAGGAAGCCATCGCCGAGGAACAGGCCGAGGCCGAAGCCGCCGCCATCGAGGCCGGCGACGTTCCCGCCACGGAACAGGGCGACGAAGACGCCGCCGAGGCCGAAGGCGAGAAGACCGAAGACTGATCCCACGGATCACCTCACGATCGCGGCCCCTTCCGGTGACGGACGGGGCCGTTTTCGTATCAGGACAGCGCCATGATCATCATCGCCGGCCTGGGCAATCCGGGCCCCAAATACCAGCACAACCGCCACAACATCGGCTTCATGGCCGCTGACGAGATCGCGCGCCGGTGGCGCTTCGGCCCCGAGCGGGCCAAGTTCCAGTCCGTCATTCGCGAGGGCGAGGTCGAGGGCACCAAGGTCCTGCTGATGAAGCCCCAGACCTTCATGAACAACTCCGGCAATGCGGTCGGAGAGGCCGCGCGCTTCTACAAGATCGCGCCCGCCGACGTGATCATCTTCCACGACGAGATCGACCTGGCTCCGGGCCGTTTCCGGATGAAGAAAGGTGGCGGAGCGGCGGGCCAGAACGGCATCCGCAGCCTGATCAGCCAGCTGGGTCCGGACTTCCGCCGTGCCCGCATGGGCGTCGGCCACCCGGGCGAGGCCCACCTGGTGATGCCGCACGTCCTGGGTGACTTCCACAAGGCCGAGCAGCCCTGGCTGCAGGCCCTGCTGAACGCCTGCGCCGACGCCCTGCCCTTCGCCCTCGCTGGCGACGACGAGCGCTACCAGGGCGAGGTCCTGCGCCTCGCCCCGGCACCGAAGTTCAGCCCCCGTCAGGCGGCCCAGGCGTCAAAGGGCGAATGATCCGTCTCCTCCCCGTCGCGGAGCGATGGGGAGGAGACCTGGACGCACTTCCATTCTTTGACCCCATCCGCTATCGCCCCGCGGTGACCCCTCCTCAGGCCGAATCCTGGTCGATCGCGCGTTCGCTGGCCTTCCTGGCCGCGACGTTCGCCATCGTGTTCGGAAGCCTGCTGCCGTTCGCGGCCTATGCGGCCTCGACGCCGGGTCATCCGATGGTCATCTGCTCCACCGAGGGGCCCCTGACCATCTCGATCGGCGTGGACGGTCAGCAGGAACCCAGCAAGGGCATGGCGGGCGTCAAATGCTCGGCCTGCGTCATGGCGGTCGTCGCCGACCTGCCGACACCGCCGGCGCTCCAGCCGGTCCGCGCCGCCACGACCTACCCGGCCTCGCGCTTCGTCACGCGCAATCAGTCCGCCCCGCCACCGGCCCGCGCACCGCCCCGGCCACCCTCGACCGCCCCGCCCCAGTCCTGAACGCACGCTCCTAAACCCGCCCGCCGCCTCGCGCGCGCGGGCGCTCCCTTGCGTCTTTCAGGACATCCTTTTCATGCGATTTCTCGCTTCGGCGGCTCCGGCCGCCCTGCTGTGCCTGCTGGCCAGCCCCACCTCCGCCCAGTCTGGCCCGGACGGTCCCGCCGTCGACCTGGGCGAGGTCATCGTCACCGGCGCACTCAATCCGGAAGATCCCCCGGTGGTCGCAGAGGCGCGCCGCCGCCTGTCGCGGACCCCGGGTGCCGTCGCCGTCGTCTCGGCCGAAAGCCTGGAAAACCGGTATGCGCCAAACCTGGCCGACGTCCTGCGCGACGTCCCCGGCGTCTATGCCCAGAAGAAATGGGGCGGCGACGTCCGACTCTCGATCCGCGGCTCGGGCATCGGCAACGCCAACCACCTGCGCGGCCTGTTCGTGTCGCAGGACGGCATCCCCTTCAACGAGGCCGACGGCTTCGGCGACGTCCAGATGGTCGACCCGCTGCTGGCGCGGTTCACCGAGGTCTACAAGGGCGGCAACGCCCTGCGCTTCGGCGGCTCCCTGCTGGGCGGGGCCGTCAATCTCGTCACGCCGAACGGCCGGACCTCGGGCGAGACCGCCAGCGTCCGTGCCGACTTCGGCTCGTGGCGCACCGGCCGGCTGCATGCCGAGATCGGGGGCGTGCGCGGCGACTGGGACGCCTTCCTCGGCGTCACCGGTGCCACGGCCGAGGGCTGGCGCCAGCAGTCGGACGGGCAGCAGCAGTACATCACCGCCAACATCGGTCGCACGTTCGGCGAGGACCGCGAGGCCCGGTTGATCGTCCAGGGGGCCTACATTCATCAGGAAATTCCGGGATCCCTGACCCTGGCCCAGGCGCTGAACACCCCGGTCATGCCCGCCGCCGCCAACGTCGCCAACGCCTATCAGCGCGACTACGCCTCGGTCCGCACGACCCTGTCGACCCGCTGGCGACTGTCGCCCGACCTGCTGTTCGAGGGCGCGGTCTATGGCACCTGGAAGGACCTGCATCACCCCATCTTTCAGGTCATCGACCAGCAGAGCCGCAACTACGGTGCCTTCGGCCGCCTGGACTGGGAGGGCCAGTTGTTCGGACTGCGCGCCGACGCCTTCGGGGGGGCCTGGTACCGGGTCGGCGATCTGGACGCCCAGCAGTTCGTCAACATCCGGGGCTCCAGCGGGGCGCGCATGGCCAAGGCCCGGCAGAACGCCGCGGCCCTCGATGTCTTCGCCGAGGGCCGGCTGTTCGTCACCGATCAGGTGGCGCTGGTTGCCGGTGGGACCTGGGGCCGGGCCGAGCGGGACTATCAGAATTTCGCCCTGCCCGGCGTCTCCACCACCTTCAACCTGACCACCGGCAAGGACTACGCGTGGTTCGCGCCCCGCGTCGGCCTGCTCTGGGAAGGCCCGTCGGGGGCCCAGGCCTATGCCAACGTGACCCGTTCGATCGAGCCGCCGAATTTCGGATCCCTGACGCCGACGGTCGGCGGGTTCGCCGATATCAAGGCACAGGAGGCCTGGACGTATGAGGCCGGGGTGCGCGGCCGCACGGCGCAGTTCTCCTGGGACGTCGCCGTCTACCGCGCCGAGCTCGAGAACGAGCTTCTGACCTTCATCGTCAATCCGGCGCTCGGCATCCCGGCCGCAACCTTCAACGCCGGCCCCACCGTGCACCAGGGGATCGAGGCCGGGCTGGACTGGCGGTTCGCCCCCGGCTGGCGTCTGCGCCAGACGTACACCTGGTCCGACTTCTTCTTCGAACGCGACAAGGCCTATGGCGACAACGACCTGCCGCTGGTCCCGCCGCATCTGTACCGGGCCGAGCTGCGCTACGACCATCCTGCCGGCTGGTTCGTCGCGCCCGCGGTGGAGACCACCCCGTCGGACAGCTGGGTCGACTACGCCAACACGCTGAAGGCCCCTGGCTATACCGTGATCAACCTGGGCCTCGGCTGGACTCTGGAAAACGGAACGAGCCTGTTCGTCGACGCGCGCAACCTGTTCGACGAGCGCTATGTCTCGAACTTCGGGGCGGTCACCGATGCCCGCGTCGCCTCGACCGCCGTCTTCTGGCCGGGCGAGGGCACGTCGGTCTTCATGGGCGTGAGGATGGCGTGGTGATGACGACGACCGAACAGACGGGGGCGGCTCTGGCCGCTCCCGGCCTCCTGTCGGGGGCCTATCGCACGGTGTGGCGCTGGCATTTCTACGCCGGCCTGCTGGTCCTGCCCTTCCTGATGCTGCTGGCCCTGACCGGCGGCCTCTACCTGTTCAAGGGCGAGATCGACGGCCTGGCCTATCGCGGCCTGTCGCAGGTCGAGGCGCGGCCCGCCACCGTGTCCCCCGACCGCTGGGTCGCCGCGGCCGAGGCCGGGACCGGGGGCAAGGTCGCCAGTGTCCTCGTCCCCGCCCGCCCCGATCAGGCCGCGCGCCTGACCGTCAATCTGCCCGACGGCGGCAAGCGCACCGCCTTCGTCGATCCGCACGACGCCCGCCTGATCGGCGTCACGCCCTTCGGCGGCGTGATGGAGACGGTCAAGCGGCTGCACAGCCTGATCCTGCTCGGCTCATGGGCCAATGCCGTCATCGAGATCGTCGCCGGCTGGGCCATCATCCTGGTCGCCACCGGCATCTTCATGTGGTGGCCGCGCAAGCGGGGCGTCGGCGTCGCGACGATCAAGGCGACCGACACCGCCCGCCGCCCGTTCTGGCGTGACCTGCATGCGGTGACGGGCCTCTATGCCGGGGCCATCATCGTCTTCCTGGCGGTCACCGGCATGCCCTGGTCGGCCGTCTGGGGCGATCAGGTCATGGGCTATCTGAAGGACAATGGCCTCGGCCGGCCCAGGCCCCCGGCCGCCTCCCCCGCCTTCCAGCACGCCGGGCACATGAATGCGCCCGTCGGTGTCGGCTGGACGATGGAGGGCATGGTCATGCCGACCCCGGACGCCGTCGGACCCGCGCGCCTGTCCACCGCCCTCGCCACCGCCGAAGCCCAAGGGCTGGCCCGTCCCTATACGGTGTCGATCCCGACCGACCCTGCCCTGGCCTGGACCGCCGCGCGCGTCGTCCAGCGCGTGGAGGACAACCGCATCCTCTATATCGACGCCACGACCGGCGCGGTCCGCGCCGACGTCCGCTACGACCAGTTCGGTATCGGGGCCAAGGCCTATGAGTGGGGCATCGGAGTCCACCAGGGCACCCAGTACGGCTGGGTGAACCGCACTCTGATGCTGGCCGGCTGCATCGCCATCTGGATCCTGGGCATCAGCGCCCTCGTCATGTGGTGGAAGCGGCGGCCGAACGGCCGCCTCGGCGCCCCCCTCGCCCCGCCCGGCCCGCGCGCCAAGGTCGCGGTCCTGGCCATCGTGCTGCCCCTCGCCATCCTGTATCCCCTGACCGGTCTCAGCCTGATCGTCGCGGTCGGACTGGACCGGATCGTCTCGATGCTGAACCGAACCCGGCCGCAAGCCGCATGACCCACACACTGGAAAGAAGCACCATGACCCGTCTGCTCCTGTCTGCCTGCCTGCTAACGCTCGCCGCCTGCGGCCAGGCCTCCGCCCCGGCCGGTCCCGCCACCGTCGCCGTCTCCGACGCCCTGTGCCGGCCGACGCCGAACGGCCGCGACGTCACCGGCTGCTATCTCACCCTGACCGCCAGCCAGGCCGACCGGCTGATCTCGGTCGGCTCGCCGGTCTCCGGCCTCGCCCAGATCCATGAGATGAAGACCGAGAACGGGATGATGATGATGGGCGAACTGAAGGACGGACTGGCCCTGCCGGCCGGTGAAGCGGTCTCGCTGGCCCCCGGCGGCAACCACATCATGCTGCTGCAGCTCAAGCAGCCGCTGGCGGCGGGCGAGCAGGTCCCGCTCACCCTGACCTTCGAGCACGCTCAGCCGGTCGGCGTCCGCGCCGCCGTCGGCCAGCCGCCCGCCGCGTCCTGACCCGGGCCCGGGCCGGCTCCAAAGAGTCGCAGCCTTGAGCAATTCGCGGCCCCAGGCGTTCAAGAGCAACCCTCAGGAGATATTCATGATCCGACCCTTGCTCTTCACCTCGGCCCTGGCCCTGGCCGTTCTTCCCGCGGCATCGGTGCTGGCGCAGTCGACCCCGGCCCCCGCCGCTGCGACCCAGACCGACGCCCCGGCGGCCGCCTTCACCTTGCCGGCGCTCCCCTATGCCTTCGATGCCCTTGATCCCGCGATCGACGCCGAGACCATGCAGATCCACCACGGGCGGCATCACAAGGCCTATGTGGACAATCTCAACGCCGCGGTAGCGGCCGATCCCGCTCTGGCCGGTCTCGCCATCGAGGATCTGCTGGGCCGCGTGTCGACCCTGCCTGCGGCGGTCCGCAACAACGGCGGAGGGCACTGGAATCACAGCCTGTTCTGGACCCTGCTGGCTCCGGTCGGCCAGGGCGGCGAGCCGTCGCCGGAGCTGTCCGCGGCCATCACGCGAGACTTCGGCTCGATGGAGGCCTTCAAGACCGCCTTCAACCAGGCGGCCACGACCCGGTTCGGGTCCGGCTGGGCCTGGCTGATCGTCGCGAACGGCAAGCTGCAGATCACCTCGACCCCCAACCAGGACAATCCGCTGATGGATCTGGCCGAAGTCCGGGGCACGCCCGTGCTGGCCGTCGATGTCTGGGAACACGCCTACTACCTGAAATACCAGAACAAGCGGGCCGACTACCTGACGGCCTTCTGGACCGTCGTGAACTGGGACAGCGTCAACCGCCTCTACGCCGACGCGCAGTAAGGGCAATCGCCCCGAGCGGCCGGCGCCGGAGAGCCTGCCGGCGGCTGCGAAGGGCGAGCCTGACAAACGGTCGTGAACCGTCTAAAGGCTCGCCCTCACTCGGCCCCCTCTGGCCCGCCTCAGGAATACCATGGCTCTGAAAGTCGCGATCGTCGGCCTGCCCAACGTCGGCAAGTCCACCCTGTTCAACGCCCTGACCAAGACGGCAGCGGCACAGGCCGCCAACTATCCGTTCTGCACGATCGAGCCGAACACCGGCGACGTCGCGGTGCCGGAGCCGCGCCTCGACGTCCTGGCGGAGATCGCGGGATCCAAGGAGATCATCCCCTCGCGCATCACCTTCGTCGACATCGCCGGCCTGGTGCGCGGCGCGTCGAAGGGCGAGGGTCTGGGCAACCAGTTCCTGGCCAATATCCGCGACTGCGACGCCGTGGCCTTCGTCGCCCGCTGCTTCGTCGACGACGACATCACCCATGTCGAGAACCGCATCGACCCCATCTCCGACCTCGAGATCATCGAGACCGAACTGATGCTGGCCGACCTCGAAAGCCTCGAGAAGCGGGTCGTCAACGTCGAGAAGAAGGCCAAGGGCGGCGACAAGGACGCCCAGCAGACCCTGCGCCTGATCAACATGGCCCTGGTGCCGCTCCGTGCCGGCAAGCCCGCCCGCGTCGTCGAGGTGTCGAAGGAGGACGAGAAGGCCTGGCACATGCTCCAGCTGCTGACCTCGCTGCCCGCCCTCTACGTCTCCAACGTCGACGAGGGCTCGGCCGACAAGGGCAACGAACTGTCCGACCTGGTCGCCAAACGCGCCGCAGAGGACAACGCCAACGCCGTCGTCATCTCGGCCAAGATCGATTCCGAACTCGCCGTGCTGGACCCGGAAGAACAGGCCGAGTTCCTCGAAAGCCTGGGACTGGCCGAGCCCGGCCTGAACCGCCTGATCCGCGAGGCCTACAGCCTGCTGGGGCTGCAGTCCTACTTCACTGTCGGACCGAAGGAGGCGCGGGCGTGGACGATCCACGTCGGCGACACCGCGCCCCAGGCCGCCGGCGTCATCCACACCGACTTCGAGAAGGGCTTCATCCGCGCCGAGACCATCGCCTTCGACGACTATGTCGCCTTCAAGGGCGAGGCCAAGGCCCGCGAGGCCGGCAAGCTGCGCGCCGAGGGCAAGGCCTATGTCGTCAAGGACGGCGACGTGATGAACTTCCTGTTCAGCTAGGCACGACGGCCGGTTGCATCCCCTTGACGGTGTCTCGCTCCGCTTGCGATTGTGAGTCCGGTAGCTTTTCGGGGGCGGCGTCGACAATGCGATCCTTTTTGGCGATCACCCTGGCCCTGGCCGCGGTATCGGGGCCGGCGGCTGCCCAGACCCAGACGCGGGAATCGACCCCCTTCGTCATTCAGGCGGGCATCACCGCGGGCCCCGCCATCGGCGAGGTCGCCACGGCACCACGCGGCCAGGCCCTGATCGTCCAGGCGGCGCGGTCCATCCGGGCAGCGCGCCTGCTGGCCGATACGCCGTCCCTGTCGGGGTTCGGCAAGGTCAAGACGTTCCCCGCCGGATCCCCGATGTTCGGCATCCATACGGCGACCGGCTGGGCCTATTGCGCCGTGGCCGAGACGACCGCCTCCTGGTGGTCGGGCGACGAGTTCGTCTGCTACGAGGACGCGGACGCCGACGGGCGCTTCGAAACGGCCATGCATTCGGGTGCGCCGTTCCTCGGCGTGCCGCTGTTCGTCTTCGAGACGGGCCGCAAGCAGCCCTTGCCCACGCCCGCGCCCTACAGCGCCGAGCCGACCGAGGCGGGGCCTTCCGTGGACTATGTCGTGACGGCCTCTGCCAGACGCCTGCCACAGCCGGGAGGCGGCACGCCCGCCCCGGAGTCTGACGGCATGGCGATCACGCTGCAGGGTGGCTTTCGCCAGGGCGTGAACGCGTCGCCCGTCCCCATCGGCGGCTGGAGTGAGACGGCCGTGATCCGGAACGGCGCGCCCACGCGGATCACCCTGATGGGTGCCGAGTTCGAGATCCTCGGCGTGGACGCCGACGGCACGGTGCGGTTTCGCGTCATTTCGGAAACCCCTGCCCAGGTCCGGCGCATCACGATGGGCCTGACCTCGACGACCCAGTACGTCCCCATCTTCATCCCGGGCTGACCGATGCTTTCCCCCCTGATCGCTGCCGCGGCGCTGACCCTGGGCCTCCAGGACCCCGTCCAGACACCACCCCCGCCGGCCGAGGCACCGGCCGCGAGCTCGCCCGCGACACCGGCGGATGACGCACCCCCCGCTCCGGAAGATACGGGTCTACTGACGTGGGACGACCTGCCCGAAGCGTTGAGGGTCGAGGTCGAGACCAAGCTGAACAAGCCACCGGCCCAGGCGGTCCTGATGGTGGAGGCGGCGGTCGCGCCGGATACGGACTTCCGGACCGTGGACCATGGCGACGTGCTCAGCGAACAGACCGTCCGCCCGGCCGCCTTCGCCACCATCGTCGCTCCGGCCCGGAACGGGCGGAAATATGGACCGGCGGGCGCGGTGCTCTGGGCCGGCATCAATGAGGATGGAGACTGGTGGTGCTGGCGCAACGGCGACCGGTATCCGACCTGGTTCATGCCGTCCGACATCTATTGCTATCGCGACACCGACAACGACGGCGACTTCGACGTGACGATGGAAAACTCCATGCCCGAAACGGGTCTGGGGCAGAGCCGCTTCCAGTTCACGACCCTGGGCCGCGACGAGCGCCTGCGGGACGTCGTGACCTATGCGCCGGGGGGACAGGCCGATTTCGTCGAGAAGGTCGTCCTTCGCTATGACGGCCCTGCCGAGGCGCGGGTCGCGCCTGACGGACGCCTCGTCGATGGTGTCGTTCTGTTCCGGCTGCTGACCGGGCCGGCGCGCCCCGTCCCCGTCTCGGAGGGGAACGCCCTGGTGCGGATCGAGCGCGCCGCCGGGGGCGACGGGCTGGACGAGGTGGCCCGGATCGCGGTGCCTCTCGACGCCGAAGGACGCGGTCGCGTGACCGATCCACGCGGCATCAGCATCGAGGTCGACCGTGTCGATCTGGACGGCCGGGCCAGCGTGAAACTGACGTCGGGCCTGCCGGCGGGACGGACCCTGCTGCTTCCCCCGCCGACCCGGGACGATTTCCTGGCGATGGTGAACCGGATGATCGGCAGAAGTCCAGCCTGACCCGGGACAGCCCGGTCTAGAAGGTCGTCGGGGCCGTCGCCGTGTCCGTCAGCGTGGTGCACTGGTGCAGGGTGGTGGGCGGACCCGCCCGGTCCAGCCAGCTCAATGTCATCGTGTCGCTGGCGACGGCCATCTTGACCCGTTCGCGCCGCGTCGCGCCCTCCGACTGGCAGTCCAGCGTGGCGACATAGCCGTCGACGACCTCGTCGACCGCGGCGATGGCGCAGCTGTTCTCATAGCCTTCGAACCGCAGCGGCGTGATGTCGATCGGTCGCCGGTCGCCCTGCGGGGCCGCGCACCAGGAGGGATCGCCCGCCCAGCGTCCGACGAAGCTGACCGGCCCCCGACCGGGCAGGGTCAGGGTGCCGGGCGTGCCCTGCGGCGTCGCCTCGTCGATGGGAATGCCCTGAGCCGGCTCGGTCGGGGGGTTCACGTCCCGCATCTCGTTGCAGGCGGACAGGCTGGCCAGCATCAGGCCGGAGACGCACAGGAGACGGATCATCCGCCCTGAACGCTCCGGCCACGGTGAAGGTTCAGTCGACCTTCGGTGTCATCGTCCTACTGACGGGCGGCGTCGCTCGTGGTGCGGATGGCCCCGAACTCCGAGTCCGGCTTCCACGTCGGCCAGGCGTCGCCATTGGCCAGCTGCAGGCCCAGCTTGTAGAGCAGGGTCAGGTTCTCGACCGCCGAGCGCAGGTCCCAGTCGGCCGACCATTCGTCCGACGGCTTGTGATAGTCGGCGCCGAACTTGGCGTCCCAGGCCGCCTGACCGGCCTCGACCCCGCCCTCGTCCCAGTCCACGCCGTGCCAGGTCATCAGGGCCGGAACCCCCATGCGCACGAACGGGAAGTGGTCCGAGCGGGTGTAGAACCCCTGCTCCGGTTGGCGGTCGTCGGTGATGACGCGCCCTTCCTCGGCAGCGAGGACGGCCAGATCGTCCTCGAGTGTGTTCTGCCCCTTGCCGAAGATGGCGATGTCACGCGTCGGGCCCGACAGCGGCAGCATGTCGATGTTGATGTCGGCGACCGTCGTCTCAAGCGGATAGACCGGGTTGGCGGCATAGCCGTAGGAGCCCAGCAGCCCCATTTCCTCCGCCGCCATGTGGGCGAAGACGATGGAGCGCGCGGGCCGGGGTGCCGCCGCGATCTGGCGCGCCATTTCCACGATGCCGGCCGTGCCCGAGGCGTTGTCCCAGGCGCCGTTGTAGATGTTGTCCTCGGTGGTGGAGACCGGGCTGACATGGTCCGCGCCGACGCCGACGTGATCCCAGTGGGCCGAATAGATGATGGTCTCTTCCGGACGGGTCGTGCCGGGAATGCGGGCCAGCAGGTTGTGCGTGACCAGGGTGTCGATGGTCTCCTCGGCCCGGACCGACAGGGTCACGCCGTCCAGGGCCACGGCCTTGAAAGTGCCGGTATCGACCGTCGTGAGCAGCGCCGGGTCGACGTTCGCCGCCGCCGCCCAGGCCATGCCCGTGTCGTGGTTGATGGAGCCGGAGAACTCCAGATCCGCCGCCCCCGGCGTCAGGGTGCGCTGGCGGTTGTTGAACTGGGCGCTGCGCAGCCAGCCGGGATTGTCCGCAGGCACCATGGCCAGGACGATGACCCCCACCGCGCCGCGCCGGAAGGCTTCGTCGGACTTGTACCAGCCGTTCGAATAGGCGGTCGGATAGACCCCGTTGAACCGGCCGGTCACCGCCTCGGCGGTCGGCTCCCCGCCCATGACGATCACGACCTTGCCGCGCACGTCGATGTCGCCCCAGTCGTCCCAGTTCCGCTCGGGGGCGTGGATGCCATAGCCGGCGAAGACCAGACCGGCCCCGGCGATGTCGGCGCGCCCGTCATTGGTGGCGGCGCGGACCATGATGTCGGTTCCGGGAGCCAGCGTGTGAACCGTGCCGTCCGGTCCGGTCCAGCTGGCGACCGTCGCGCCCTCGACCGGGGTGTAGCGCTTCAGCTCGACCGGCTGCAGCCACTGGCCGTCCGGCCCACCCGGCGCCAGGCCCATGGCCTCGTATTGGGCCTGCAGCCAGGCCAGGGTCATCCGTTCCCCTTCGGTACCCGGATAGCGACCCTGGAATTCGTCCGACGAGATATGGCGGATATCCTGCGAAATCCGGTCCGCCGAGAAATCCTGGGCCGAGGCCAGCCCCGCCGACAACACCAGCGCCAGGGCGGCGGCTCCACCGAACAATCCACGCAACATCAGGGCTCTCCTCGCCAATTCAGCGGCGACATTAGAGACCCGGTCGCAATGCCGCGCCTTACGGATTTGTCATGTGGGCGGTGCCCCTACTCCCGCTCGCTCGCCGAGCGGGCCCGCACGGCCGCGAATTCCGACCCGGCTTTCCACTGCGGCCACTCGGCGCCGTCGACCAGCGAGCGCCCGAGCGCCAGATAGATGTCCAGATCCTGGATCTGGCCGGAATAGTCCCAGTCGGCCGACCATTCGTCGTCGGCCTGGTGGTAGCGGCCCGCCGTATAGGCGTCCCGCGCCGCGGCCCGATCGGCAATCGGTTCCTCGACGAAATCTCCGGCCGAGTCTGCATAGGCCATCGGCACGCCGCGCTTGGCCAGGGGGAAATGGTCGGAGCGGAAATAGCTGCCGGAGGCCGGGTTCTCGTCGGGCTGGATCACGCGCCCCTGCGCCTCGACCAGCGGCAGCAGCCGGTCGTCGAAGTCGGACTGGCCGTAGCCGACGACGCCCATGGCGTTGACCCGACCATAGACATTGGCCGAGTCCATGTTGATTCCGCCCACGGTCGTGGCCAGCGGATAGATCGGATTGGCCGCATAGTATTCCGACCCCAGCAGCCCGCTCTCCTCGGCCGTGAAGCTGATGAAGACGACCGAGCGCTCCGGTGCCGGACCGGCCCCGAAGACCCGCGCCAGTTCCAGCAGTCCGGCGGTGCCCGAGGCGTTGTCGACCGCCCCGTTGAAGATGGCGTCGCCGTTCGCGTCGGGGGTGCCGATGCCGATGTGATCCCAGTGACCGGTATAGAGGAAGGTCTCGTCCGGGCGGGTGCGGCCCGGCAGGCGGGCGATAACGTTGTGGGTCTCGATCTGTGTCGACGCGACGTCGAACATCACGTCCATCGCCGCGCCGGTCAGGGTCACGGGCTGGAAGTCGCGGTTGCGGGCCGAGCGCTTCAGGGCCTCGAAATCCAGCCCCGCGCGCTGGAACAGATCGACGGCGACGTCGCGCTGGATCCAGCTTTCCATCGGTACCCGCTCATTGGCATCGGCCCGCACGATGTCGAAGTTTGCGCCCGACCAGCTGTTGCGCACCGTAGTCCACCCGTAAGAGGCCGGATCGGTCTCGTGCACGATGATGACGCCCGCGGCCCCCTGACGCGCAGCCTCCTCGTACTTGTAGGTCCAGCGGCCGTAGTAGGTCATGGCCTTGCCGCCGAACGTGTCCAGCGCGGGCTCCTCGAAGTCGGCGTCGTTGACCAAGACGACCAGGATCTTGCCGGTCATGTCCTGGCCCTTGAAGTCGTCCCAGTCGCGCTCGGGCGCATGGATGCCATAGCCGACGAACACCAGCGGCGCGTCCATCAGCATGACGTGGTCCTCGCCGGGCCGCCGGCTCGAGATCACGATCTGCTCGCCCTGGGTCAGGGGCTGGCTCCAGTCCCCCACCCGCACCTGGGCCTGGATGTTGGAGGCCGTGAACCGGTTCAGCGCCACCGCTTGGGTCCAGCCGCCGTTGTCTCCGCCCGGCTGCAGGCCGGCAGCCGCATACTGTTCGCTGAGGTAGGCGATGACCTTGTCCTCGGCCGGGGTCGCGATCCCGCGTCCCTCGTAGTCGTCGGCGGACAGGATGCGGATGTGCTCGGACAACCGCGCGGCATCGAACGGCGAGGTCTGGGCCTGGACGCCCGCAGACAGGGACAGGGCCATGAGAAGAGCGGCGGCGGCGGTGAACAGACGCATGGAAGGGCCTTCGACAAACTGGAATGAGCGAAGGTTAGGCCGGGATCGGAAGGGTGTCGATGCATCCCCTGCCCCCGAAGCCGGGCCCAAGGAAAAGGCCCGCCGGACGGATCCGGCGGGCCTGGTCTGTTTCCGACAGGGTCTCGAAGACTAGTGGGCGACGCCCTTCCAGATCTTGCGGTAGCTGGCGTAGGTCAGGCCGGCGAAGATCGCCAGGAAGGCCAGGACGCCCATGCCCGTCTGCTTGCGTTCCGTGGCGCGGGGGTCGGAAGCCCACGCGACATAGGCCGCCACATCCTTGGCCATCTGGTCGACCGTGTTGGCCGTGCCGTCGTCGAACGTCACCTGCCCGTCGACCAGCGGCGGGGCCATGGCAATGAAGCCGCCGGCGGGAACGTGCTCGGGATCGCCCGACCAGAACGGCGTCATGTCGCCGCTCATATAGGGATTGTAGTACTGGCCGTCGTTGACCTTCAGCCCGGCGGGCGGCGTTTCCGGATAGCCCGACAGCAGCGAATAGATGTAGTCGGCCCCGCCCTCGCGGGCCTTGGTCATCACGGACAGATCCGGGGGAACGGCTCCGCCGTTGGCCGCCGCAGCCGCCGTGGCATTGGGGAACGGCGCCGGGAACTTGTCCGCCGCGATACCCGGCCGCATGATCGGATCACCGGTCTCGGTGTCGATGTCGGCGATCTGCGTCTCAGCAGCGAGGGCCCTCACGAACCGGTTTTCGGCCGGACTGGCCGCTTCAGGATCGTAGAAGGGACCGCCCCGCTCGCCGAGCGTGCGGAACGACAGCAGGTTCATCGAGTGGCAGGCCGAGCAGACCTCCCGATAGACCTTGTAGCCGCGCTGCAGCTGGGCCTGATCGAACGTGCCCAGCGGGCCGTCGAAACTGAAGCCACCCGAGCGAGGTTCCAGCTTGCCGCCTTCGGCGAGAGCGGGACCGGCCGAGGCCAGGGCCGCGACCGAGGCCGCGGCAAGGGCCAGTTTGCGAATAGAAATCGTCATCGCGATCAGCCCTTCTTTTCGGCTTGAGCAGGAACCGCGCCGCTCATCGCGTCCGGACCGGACAGGACGGGCTCGGAGATCGACGCCGGGATCTTCAACGGGGTTTCCCTGAGGCCCACGAAGGGCAGGATCACGAAGAAGAAGGCGAAGTAGTAGAGCGTCGCCAGACGGGTCAGCCACAGATAGCTGTTCAGCTGTCCGTCGATCAGGGTGAAGCTCGGCATGCCGGGCACCACCTGCGCGTCCGGCAGTTGGCCACCGCACCAGCCCAGGATCAGGCCGTTCAGGACGAACAGCATGTAGAAGATCTTCATGGTCGGACGATAGCGCATCGACCGCACCTTGGACGTGTCCAGCCAGGGCAGGATGAACAGGACGCCGATCGCGCCGAACATCGCCACCACGCCACCAAACTTGTCCGGAACGGCGCGCAGGATCGCGTAGAAGGGCAGCATGTACCACTCGGGCACGATGTGCGCCGGCGTCACCAGAGGATTGGCGGGGATGTAGTTGTCCGCATGGCCCAGGGCGTTGGGCATGAAGAAGACGAACCAGGAGAACATCATCAGGAAGATGAGCAGGGCGAAGCCGTCCTTGACCGTATAGTACGGGTGGAACGGCACCATGTCCTTCTTCTCGCGCTCCTTGGGGATCAGGATCCCGACCGGGTTGTTCTGACCGGCGGTGTGCAGCGCCCACAGGTGCAGGACGACGACGCCGAAGATCACGAACGGCAGCAGGTAGTGCAGCGAGAAGAAGCGGTTCAGCGTGGCATTGTCGATCGCCGGTCCGCCGCGCAGCCAGATCAGAACCGGCTCACCGATCAGCGGGATTGCCCCGATCAGGTTGGTGATGACCTCGGCGCCCCAGTAGGACATCTGGCCCCACGGCAGGACGTAGCCGAGGAAGGCCGTGGCGATCATCAGGAAGAAGATGATGCAGCCCAGGATCCAGATCATCTCCCGCGGTGCCTTGTAGGAGCCGTAGTAGAGACCGCGCAGCATGTGGATGTAGACGGCGACGAAGAACATCGACGCGCCGTTGGCGTGGACGTAGCGGATCAGCCAGCCGCCGTTGACGTCGCGCATGATGCGCTCGACCGAGGCGAAGGCCATCGCCGTGTTCGGCTGGTAGTGCATGGCCAGGAAGATGCCGGTGGCGATCTGGGTCACCAGGCAGATGCTCAGGATCGCGCCGAAGGTGTACCAGTAGTTCAGGTTCTTCGGCGTCGGCAGCGCCAGATAGTCAGCCCCGAACCGAACGATCGGCAGCCGGGTGTCCAGCCATTTCTCGACGCCCGTCTTGGGGACGTAGGTAGATTCATGTCCGCTCATGATGCCTGTTCTCAGCCGATCTTGATGGTGGAGCCCGCGGTGAACGCATACTCCGGGACGACCAGGTTCGTGGGAGCCGGTCCCTTACGGATGCGGCCCGACGCGTCGTAGTGCGAGCCGTGGCAGGGGCAGAACCACCCGCCGTAATCACCCGATCCGAACGTGGGGATGCAGCCCAGGTGGGTGCAGTTGCCCAGAACGACCAGCATCGGCTCATGGCCCGGCTTGGTGCGGTCCTGGTCCGTCTCCGGATCCTTCAGGCTGCTCAGCGGATCGGCCTGAACCTTCTGCAGTTCGGCGGCGGTGCGGTTGCGCACGAACACCGGCTTGCCCTGCCAGGTGATGACGACCTGCATGCCTTCCTGGACCTTGGACGTGTCGAACTCGGTGGTCGACAGGGCCAGGGTGTCGGCGGCGGGGTTCATGGAGTTGATCAGGGGCCAGGCCACCATCACTCCTGCGCCCACGGCCGCGGCACCGGCCGCGATGTGGATGAAGTCCCGACGAGTGGCTTCACCCTCGGGCGCTCCACCTTCGGGATGCTCTGCGTTCACGACCGATTCGGCCACGGCTCACCTTCTGAAAAAGCCCGAACGCGGCCCACCGATCGGTGTCCGCGCGAGGAAGCGTTTCTATAGCGCACCGGACGAAACATGACCCGGCCCGGCTTTGCGGCTCATCGCCGCAAGTTGCTGACGCCTAATGATAAGCGGTCGCATTCAGGGCCGCGACAAGGCCCTGCCCCACGCGTACAAGGGCCATAGAATGCGTCTCGCTCTTTTTCAACCAGCCATCCCGCAGAACGTCGGGGCGTGCATCCGTCTGTCGGCCTGTTTCGGGGTCGAGCTTCACATTATCGAGCCCACGGGCTTCCAGTTCGACGACCGGGCCATGAAGCGCGCGGCCCTCGACTACGGTCCCCTGGCCCATATGACGCGGCATCCGGACTGGGCGGCCTTTCAGGCGGCGCGGGGGTCCGGTCGCCTGATTCTTTTCACGACCAAGGGCGCCGCGCCCCTGACCGATTTCGTGTTCCAGCCCGATGACACCCTGCTGTTCGGGTCCGAAACCGCCGGAGCGCCCGAGCACGTGCATGCCGCGGCCGACGCCCGCGTCTTCATCCCGATCCGACCCGATGCCCGCTCGCTGAACCTGTCGGTCAGCGCCGGCATCGGCCTGTTCGAGGCCTTGCGCCAGACGGCCTGACGCCTGGGTGGGAGCAGATGGTGCGAGCGGCGGGGGTCGAACCCGCATGACCGAGGCCGAGGGATTTTAAGTCCCTTGCGTCTACCAGTTTCGCCACGCTCGCAGACGTCTGGCGTCGCGGGCGGGGGCGCGTCTGTCAAGCGTCGGAACGTCGGCGGTCATAGGCGGTGAACAGAACGGCCAGCATTCCGATCCAGAACAGGATGTCCTTGAGGCCGTCGTCGGCGGACGGGACGAAAAACTCCAGCCAGCACCAGGCCAGAAGGGCGACCGGAAAAACGGCCGCCAGCAGGTTCCTGATCATCGCAAGCCCCCTCTTCGAGGGCCCAATATGTAAACGACGCTTTACATATCGTCAAGTCAGGGCGCGGGCGTCGCCGGGGCCATGGCCCGGAAGTCGACATCCGAGTCGGCCACCAGCCAGAGCAAACCGGCCCAGGCGGCGACGTTCTGGCTCAGCTGTTCGGGATCGATCTTGTCCAGGGTGTCGTCGGCCGTGTGGTGCAGGTCGAAATAGCGCAGACCGTCCTGCTGCAGCCCGAACACCGGGACCCCGGCCCGAACGATCGGTCCGATGTCGGCACCGCCGCTCGTCTCCGGCACGGACGACCGCAGGACCCCGATCGGATACAGCACCCGGTTGGCGGCCTCGGCGAAGGGCCCGGTCTGCGCACCGACGGGCAGCTGCAGCGTATGGACCCGGTCGGCCCCGAAGTCGCTCTCGCCGGTGAAGACATGGTTGGCGATGTCCTCGGCCGAGAGACTGCGCAGATAGGCCCCGCCGCCGTTGCCGGTATCGGTCGGCTGGGCCACCTCTTCCGACCCGTACAGGATCACCCGGAGCGTCCGGGCGGTCCGGCCCTGATCGGCGATGGCGCGCGCCGCTGCGATCGTGATCGCCCCGCCCGCCCCGTCGTCGATGGCCCCGGTACCCAGGTCCCAGCTGTCCATGTGCGAGCCCAGCACGATGACCTCCTCGGGCCGCGTCCGCCCCGGCAGGTCGCCGATGACGTTGCGCGAGGTGGTCTCGAAGGTGCGTGCGGTGGACGACAGGCGCACCCGGACGGGCTCACCATAGCCGACCAGACGGCTCAGCTGGTCCGCGTCGGGCGCGCTCAGGGAAAAGGCGGGAACCGGCACGACGCCGTTCACATAGCGGGTCGTGCCCGTGTGCGGCATTCGGTGCTCATCCGATCCGGCCGAGCGCATGATGAAGGCCAGCGCCCCCTTCTGGCCCGCGACGCCTGGCCCCGCCCCGCGGATGCGCGACAGCGGGCCGTAGCCGGCCCCCGACTGCATCGGCACCAGCTGGCCGGCGTCGACATAGGCGATCTTGCCCGCCAGGGACCCGTCAGGCACCGCCTGGAAGGCCTCCAGCGAGGTGAACCGCACCACCTCGCCCTCGATCCCGCCCGCGGGCGTGCCCGGCGAATGGCCCAGCGCCGCCACGACCAGCCGTTGCGCGTTGGCGCCCACGATCGCGGCGCTCTCCTCGCCCCGCTCCCAGCCGACCAGCGGGAATTCCTGGATGCGGACATTCTTGAAGCCGTGCTCGCGCAGATAGTCGGCCGCCCACTCGGACGCCGCCGTCTCGCTGGGCGAGCCCGCCGGACGCGGACCGAACCGGGTGGTCAGCTGGGTGACGTAGTCGAGGGCGATGTTGTCGGCCATGGCCGCATCCCGGACCGCTTCCGCCGCCGCGATCGTGCGCGCGTCCTGGGCCTGAGCCGAGGGCGTCAGGCCGGCGACCAGCGCCAGCGTCGAAATTGCGCCGAGCACGGCATGACGGACGGATACGGACATCGAGATTCTCCAGACGGATGCAGACCCTAGCGACTGCATCCGGCGGGGAGAAGGCTGGTCTAGCCGACCTCGGCCAGTTGGGGTTCCAGCACGACCTCGCGCCAGGCGTGGGGGGCCGCCAGCATGGCCCGGACCAGCAGGTTGTTCACCGCGTGACCGGCCTTGTAGCCCTCGTACCGGCCCAGCAGGGGCGCGCCCAGGACATACAGGTCGCCGATGGCGTCCAGGGCCTTGTGGCGGACGAACTCGCGTTCCATCCGCAGCCCGCCCGGGTTCAGGATCTCGTCGCCGTCGATGACGACCGCGTTCTCGAGGCTGCCACCCCGGGCCAGGCCGGCCTGACGCAGGGCCTCGACCTCATGCGCGAAACCGAAGGTGCGGGCCGACATGATCTCGTCGCGGAAGGTCTGTTCGTCGACGACGAAGTCGATCACCTGGTTGCCGACGACCGCATTGTCGAAGTCGATCTCGAACCGCATCTCGTAACGGTCGCAGGGCAGCAGGGCCGCGTGCTTGTCGCCGTCCGTGACGTGGATGGGCTCCAGGATCTCGATGTAGCGCACCGGCGTCGCCTGCCGCCGGAAACCGGCGCGGTCCAGCAGCTGCACGAACGGCAGGGCGGACCCGTCCAGGATCGGCAGCTCGGGGCCGTCGACCTCGACCACGACGTTGGAGATGCCGAGGGCGCAAAACGCCGCCATCAGATGCTCGATGGTCGACAGGCGCACGCCCGCCGCGTTCTCGATCATGGTGTTCAGCCGCGCGTCGATCACGGCGTCGCCCGAGACGACGATGCGGTTGTCGCGGTCGGTGATGTCGGTGCGGACGAAGACGATGCCGGTGCCGGTCGGCGCGGGGCGGATCGCCAGACGCACGCGCTGGCCCGTATGCACGCCCACGCCGGCGCAGATCGCCGGGGCGACCAGGGTCCGTTCACGATGATCGTGGCGTGCGGGCAAGGGGTTCAACTCGACATTCGACCTGCGCCGGTGTGCAGCGCAATATCCGAAGATCGATGCCTAGCGGTCCGTTCCGAAAGCATAAACCAAAGTCGGGTTTCGAATTGTTTCGGTCTGTAGGGAGGCAGTAGGCAGTCGGCAGTAGGCAGTAGGCAATAGGGCGTACCGGATCGCGGGCGCATGACGCCCCGCAACGAAAAGGGACGGCCCGACGGACCGCCCCTTCCCTACTGCCTACTGCCTAATCCCTAGTTCGCGAGCCGCCTGAGAAAAGAGGGGATCTCCAGATCGTCCTCCGCCTGCAGGGGCTCGGGGGCTGGCTGGGCGGTGGCACGCATCTGGGGCTGGCCGCGCTGCGGGTTCTGCTGGACCGGGGCATAGGCGGTCTGGGCGCGCGGCTTCTTGCCGAACAGGCTCCAGCCCGACCGGCGGTGATCGCGGTCGTCATAGGCCGGCTCGTCGTACTCACGCGGAGCCTGGGCACCGCTGTCCATATAAAGGTCGCCCTGGTCCTGGGCGGTCGCGGCGGGACGGGCCGGGGCGGCCTCGAACTCTTCGACCCAGGGGTCGATGATCGGCTCGAGAGCGCGCGGCTCTTCCGCGACGTGGATGACCGGCTCGGGCGCACGGGCGACCGGGGGCGGGGCCTGGAAGGTCGGGACGACCGGGGCGGGCTCCGGCGCGCGATAGGCGGCCTCGGCGCGGATCGGCTCGCGGCGCGCGGGTTCGGGCGCGCGGGTCGGAGCGGCGGCGGTCGGGGCCGCGCGGCGCGGGTCCTGGTAGGTCGACTGCGGCGGCGAAACCGGCTCGGCGCGAACGCCACCGACCTCGTCCATGCCCGTGGCGACGACCGACACGCGAATCTTGCCGTCGAGAGCCGGATCGAAGGCGGCCCCGAAGATGATGTTGGCGTCGCCGTCCACCTCGGCCGAGATGGCGTTGGCCGCCTCGTCGACTTCCAGCAGCGTCATGTCCAGGCCGCCGGTGATGTTCACCAGCACGGCCTTGGCCCCCTTCAGGCTGGTCTCGTCCAGCAGCGGGTTGGCGATGGCGTTCTGGGCGGCCAGCAGGGCGCGGTCGTCGCCCGAGGCCTCTCCGGTGCCCATCATCGCCTTGCCCATCTCGGACATGACGGCGCGGACGTCGGCGAAGTCGAGGTTGATCAGGCCCGGCAGGATCATCAGGTCGGTGATCGAGCGCACGCCCGAGTGCAGGACCTGGTCGGCCATGCCGAAGGCATCGGCGAAGGTGGTGCGCTCGTTGGCGACGCGGAACAGGTTCTGGTTCGGAATGACGATCAGGGTGTCGACGTAGCGCTGCAGCTCGGCGATGCCCGCATCGGCCAGGCGCATGCGGTGACGGCCCTCGAAGGTGAAGGGCTTGGTCACGACGCCGACGGTCAGGATGCCGCGGTCGCGCGCGCATTTGGCGATGATCGGCGCGGCGCCGGTGCCGGTGCCGCCGCCCATTCCGGCGGTGATGAAGACCATGTGCGCGCCTTCCAGGTGCGCATGGATCTCGTCGGCGCTCTCCTCGGCGGCGTTCATGCCGACCTCGGGGTGAGCGCCGGCGCCCAGGCCCTGGGTGATGGTCTCACCCAGCTGGATGCGGCGGTCGGTCTTGGCGAAGGACAGGTGCTGGGCGTCGGTGTTGGCGACGACGAACTCGACCCCTTCGAGGCCGGCGTCGATCATGTTGTTGACGGCGTTCCCGCCGGCACCTCCGACGCCGAACACGACGATCCGGGGCTTCAGTTCCGTGGCCGTAGGCCGCACCAGCGAGAGAGACATATCCAAACCGACCTTTGTTCCGACCCTGCCCCTTAAGGTTCCGACGCGAAGTCCCCGCAGATCCGCATTGGTTATGAGCGCGTTAAGGATCACCCAACGCCCTTAAGAGAAGGTTACCGATACGGTGAGTCGGACGCGCTGGGCAGAAAACCAAAGCGTGACCGGAGTAAATTTACCTATTGCCTCGCCAAACGGCGGGCGAACCGGCCCCGCGCGCCGGAAGGCATCGGGGCCACAGCCCGAACGACGCACAAAAAAGGGGCCGGACGATCGCTCGTCCGGCCCCAGCTTTTTCGAACCGCCCGGAGGCGGGATCGTTTCTTAGAACGTGTAGGTCAGCGACGCGGTCCAGCGACGGCCGATCGAGTCGACGTAGACCTGGTTCAGGTAGCCGTTGTTACCCAGTTCCTGCATGTCGAAGACGTTGTCGACGACGAAGCGGGCCGTGATGTTCTCGTTGACGTCGTAGCCCAGCGACAGGTTGTGCAGGGTGTAGGCGTCGTAGCGAACCACGTTGGCCTGTTCGGCCGTGGCCTGCAGAACGCCCGAGCGGACGATCGCCGCGTCCTGGAAGTTCGTGGTCCAGCGCGCGTTGAACGGTCCACGGTTGTACAGGATCGACGCCTGGGTCTTCCAGCTCGGGTTGGCCAGCGAGTTCTCCGACGGCGAAGCGTCCGAGAAGTCACCGATGCCCGAGGTGCTGTATTCCATCAGGTAGTAGATGTTGCTGCGGAACGCGAGCGTGCCGAGATCCATGTCGGTCGAGAACACGTCCGACAGACCCACCGAGTAGCTGAGGTTGGCGTTGATGGCCTTAACCCGCGTACCGCCCAGGTTGAAGTAGGGCAGTTCGAAGCCGTTGGTGAAGTTGAACGTGGCGTCCCGCTGGATGCCCGAGCAGCTGTTCACGCCGATGTCGGGCGTGTTGTTCGGGTACGACGTGCTGTCGTAGCAGAAGTTGGCCGAGTCCGTGGCCAGCAGCGGCCCCAGGGCGTCCGTCACCGTGATTTCGAGGTAATCGGCAGCGACGATCAGGTTGGGGATGAAGCTCGGCCGTGCGACGAAGCCGAAGGTGAAGGAGTCGCCCTTTTCCGGAACGAGGGTCTGACGACCCGCGATAACCCCGGTGAAGCTGGCACCCGACACCCCGTAGCCGGCGCTGCCGACGTTCAGGATGAAGGCTTCGGCATCGGCATCGCTCGTGATGGGCGTCGAGACACCATTCTGGGCGATCAGCGCGCCACCGTTTGCTGCGGCGATGCGGCGAACTTCAGCGATACAGTTGACGCGACGGACGGCCGGTTGCGCACCGGCGTTGTAGCCGGCGGCACGGCAGGGATCGGTCGCCGAGGTGAAGAACGCCTGGTTGCCCAGGAACAGTTCCACGATCGACGGGTTGCGGACCGACTTGGAGATGTTCCCGCGCAGCAGCAGCTGGTCGTTGACCTCCCAGGTACCGGCGAGGGTGTAGACCTCCTCGCGATCACCGTCATAGGTCGGGGTGACGATCGTACCGCTCAGGTTGCGGTAGGTCTCGGCTTCACCTTCCAGTTCGGTGTAGCGAATGGCCGGGTTCAGCTCCAGCGACTTGACGAACGGGATGTTGAACCCTTCGCCGAGCAGCGGGATGCGCAGTTCCAGGCCGTACTCGGTCGCCTCGATCGAGCCTTCGGTGGTGGCCGAAGGCGCCGAACGGGTCCGGCCCGTGCCGCCGAGGGTCGACGCGAAGTAGGTCAGCTCTTCCTTGCGGTATTCGCCGGTGACGGCGAACTGCAGCGGGCCGGCCGGCAGGTCGAACAGCGAACCGGTCAGGGTCGCCTGGGTGAAGTTCTGGGTCGACTCGTTGGTGAACGATTCCCGGGTCGAGACGAAGTCCTTCGCGGCTTGCGAGGCGCGGCCTTCACCGAACACGTTCAGCGGCTGGCAGGCATCGACCATCGCCTGGGTGATGGTCGGGGCGAACAGCGACTGGGTGCGGATGCCGTCCGGTCCGATCGTCGAGATCGGCTGGATGATGGCGCCCGGGATGAAGCCCGTCGCCGGGTTGCCGCCGTAGCTGGCGATGTAGGACGCCAGCCCGTCGCGCTGGGCACGGCACACCACATTGGAGCCGACCTGCACGGCGTCAACGGCCATGGCGTAGGCCGCGTCGTTGATGGCGCTGAACTCGACGAAGGTGTCGGCCTTGCCGTAGCTGTGCGAGATGTCGAAGCCGAAGTCGCGGCCGAAGAGGCTGAAGTCGCCGCTGATGCCGTTGACGGACCGGAAGGTCTCGTTGGTCGACACCTGTTCGGTGCTGTTGACCACGTCCTCGTTGTTCCGCGACAAGATGAAGTTGCCCGTGATCCCGGCGTTGGCCAGCGAGGTGCGGTTGGCTGCCGTCAGGAAGGGGTGGTTGACGTTGACCAGCAGGCCCGCGTTCTCCGGGGTCGTGCCGCCGGCGCTGTTCTGCAGGCCGGCGTTGGCCAGCGGGTTGCGGACCTCGGCGTCCGAATACAGGTTCTCGGTGTAGAAGCGCAGGTTGTCGGTGATCTGATAGTTGGCGATCACGTTGGCGACATAGCGCTCCTGACGGACGCGCAGCGCAGTGGCGTCGGTCCGCAGTTCGCCGTCGCCGCCGGCCGAGGTCGTGTTGGTGCCGGGCGCGGCGGGGTTGGTCGCCAGCTCGCCGGCCAGGTCATAGCCCACGATGTTGCCGGTCGGGTCGAAGCGGATCGGCACGGCGCGGCGCGGCAGGATGCCGGCGGTGCCGCTCGGGTTCGCGATGTCCGGCACGCCGGGGATGAAGGTGCCGATGAAGTCGTTGACGTTGGTCGACGGGTTGGCGGCGTAGTACTCACGCGCGGTCGGACGGTTGGCCTGAACCACGGCCAGGACCTGGGCGGCCGTCAGGGTCGGCGACAGGCCGTAACGGGCGCGGGCAGCGGTCACCTGGGCCGCCGTCAGGCTGGCCGGCGCGAAGGCGCAGACGTCGGTCGCGCTCGTGATACAGGCGCCGAACGGCGTGATCGGAACCTGCTGCAGCAGGGTGAAGGCGTTGGCACCCGACCATGCGGCGGGCGAAACCTGGGCGAAGCCCGGCATCCGGAAGGCGTTGCCGGGCTGGAAGAAGGCCGGGCTGACGGGGATCGGCGCGCTGCCGGGCACGTAGCCGGCAATCGTCGGGTTCTCGGCCGTGTTGTTGGTCTGGGTGACGTTGAAGATCAGACCACCGCGCGTCAGCGTGTTGCCGCGCAGGTTCGGACGGAAGACCGACGGCAGGATGTTGTCCACGGTCGTTCCGAGGAACACGCCCGCGGTGCCGCCGGGCACGAAGGCCGGGTTGCGCTGGGCGCCGTTCAGGGGGTTGCCCGTCAGGCCCGGGTTGTTCGAGCGGACGCTGCGGTCGGAGGCGCGGACGTCGTTGATGAAGGAGTACTCACCCGAAACGGCAACGTTCAGGCGGCCGTCGAGGAAGTTCTGGCCCCAGACGCCGTTGATCGAATAACGGCCGGCGTCGTGCTCCTTGAAGGTCTCGCCGCCCAGGATCTGGATCTGGGCACCTTCGTAGTCGTCCTTGAGGACGTAGTTGACGACGCCGGACACGGCGTCCGCGCCGTAGGCGGCGGCGCCGCCGACGGTCAGGATGTCGACGCGGTCGATCAGGGCGACGGGGATGGTCGAGGCATCGACCTGCGAGCCCGTCTCGTTACCGGCGACGAAGATGGTGGCCGAGTTGTTCGAGACGAAGCGGCGGCCGTTGACCAGGGTCAGGGTGCGCGCGGTGCCGAGGTTCAGCAGGTCGATGTAGGTGACGCCCAGCGAGGCCGTCTGGCCGCCGTTGGTGCCGTTCAGGTTGGCGCCACCGCCGACCAGCGGGATGTCGTTCAGGATGTCGCCGGCGTTGGTGAACAGACGCTCTTCGATGTCCTGTTCGCCGACCTGTACGCCGGGGATCGTGCCGCTCGTTTCGGGGCGGGCGATGCGCGAACCTGTGACGACGACCTCTTCGACTTCGTCTTCATCCTGCTGCGGCGCGGTCGGCGCGGTCTGAGCAAAGGATGGTGCGGCAATCGAAAGAATGCCCGCGAGAACGGTCGTGCCGAAAAGATACTTGCGCTTGGAAATCATGAACCTCGCCCCGTGATGGATTAAATTACGCCGATATCCGAGTAAGGAGTCGGCGCGGCTTGTCTCATTGCTAACAACATTCGGTCACGCCGCAACCTTTGAGGCAGCCCTGCGGCAACGCGAACGCAGATTTGTTACAATCGAGACACAGTCTGGTTACAGCCGATGCGCGTGTCACAGATTGTCGCGCAACCAACCGGCGGCACGGCCGATCAGATTGCCCTGGTGCACACGCGGAGCGTCGGCGGCCGTGACCTGGCGGGACATCAGGCGTCGCGCCGAAACGGCCTCGCGGGGTCCGTAGGCGGCGCGCAGCAGAACGCCGGCCGCCGAGCAGAAGGCAGGACCCGATGCCGCGTCGGCCAGGTGGGGCGCGCGCTGGGGTCGACCCAGCCGCACCGGGCGGTCGAACACGCGCACAGCCAGCTCGCGCACGCCGTTCAGCTGACTGGCCCCGCCGGTCAGGACCAGACCCGCGCCCGGGTCCATGCCCACGCCCGCGTTCCTCAAACGGTCGCGGAGCAGTTCGAGCGTCTCCTCCACCCGGGGCGCGATGACGGTCTTCAGCATGGCGCGGGGGACGATAACGGGGCCGGCCGAGGCGTCCTCGCCGCGCGGCGGGGCCTCCAGCATCTCGCGGTCCTCATGGGCCGCCGCCATGGCCGACCCATGAAGAGTCTTCAGGCGCTCGGCCCCGATCCGGGAGGTCGACAGGCCCCGCGCGATGTCGGCCGTGACGTGATCGCCGCCCACGTTCAGCGATTCGATATGCAGGAGCGACCGCCCCCCCCACACCGCCGCGCTGGTGGAGCCCCCGCCCATGTCGATGCAGACGCAGCCCAGGTCCATCTCGTCTTCTTCCAGCGCCGCGAGGGACGACACCACCGGGGCCGCCGCCACGCCCTGAAGATCCAGATGGGCCAGTTCCAGGCAGTGGCTCAGCGAGGCGAACGCGCCCTCGGCCATCGACACGACCAGCAGGTCCAGGCCCAGCGAGCCCCCGCGCATCGACCGCGGATCGTGGACGCCGCGGGCCCCGTCGACCGACCAGGTGATGGGCAGGACGTGGATCGGGCGGCGGTTGGGCAGCTTGATCTGCGCCAGGGCCATGCCGATGGCGCGCGCCAGGTCCGCGTCGCCGACCGGATTGGCGCCCAGCGACACGCGGGCCTGAACCCGGTGGCTGGCCATCTGGCCGATGGCCGTGGTGACGATCACGCCCGAGACCGGGGCACCCGCCGTGCGCTCGGCCCGCTCGACCGCGTGGCCGATCGCCTGGGCCGCCTCGTCCATGTTGACGATCGAGCCTCCGCGCACGCCCTTGGACTGGACGTGGCTGGCCCCCGCGACGCGGATGGTCCGGTCGGCGTGGCGCACGCCGTCTGGCTTCATGATGAAACAGGCGACCTTGGACTGACCCAGGTCCAGCGCCGCCACGACCGGCGCGCGCGTGGCTGCCCGCCCCGCATCGACCGAGGGTTCACCCTTCTTGATTGCCATGGCCCGCCGTCCCCTACTCTACTGTCGTCTCAGGCGCCCGGCCGCACCGCGACCTGGCCCTCCGTGCGCAGGTCGATGCGCGAAAATCCGAGTTCCAGCAGCCGCTCGCGCTGGTCCAGCGCGTCCAGCTGGATCAGGGCGGCCTCCTGTTTGGTGGCGGGCAGCTGGATCAGGCTGCCGTCCTTCAGCCGAAGGTCCCAGCGGCGCTCGTCGACGCGCACTAGGGCGTCGATCCGGCTCATCAGGCGGGGTCGCTGGGCCAGCAGCGGCAGGATCGCCCCCGCGGCGGCATCGGCTCCTGTGCCGACGACCAGCGGCAGATTGGGATAGCGCCCGGCATCGGCGCCGGCGATGGCCTTGCCCTCGCCGTCGATGACGAAGACCTGGCCGCGCGTCTGCCAGACGGCCAGACGGTCATGTTCGACCACATCGACGATCAGGGTATCGGGCAGCAGGCGGACGACCCGCGCGGACTTCACCCAGCCGACCTGTTCGACATTGGTCTTGAGCGCATCGAGATCGAGCGCCGTGATCGGCTGCCCGGCCTGGACCGCCAGGGCCCGCTGGATCGCCGGCGTCGCCTCGGCCGAGGCCCCGCTGATGTGGACGCGGTTCAGCTTCAGACCCATGCCGGTCGTGATGCCGTCGATGCCCTGGCTGAACGACTGGCCGATCCGTTCGGCCCGGGCCCCCGTGGCCAGCACGAGGACCAGCACCGCGACGCCGGCACAGATGGAGATGACCACCGCGCGCGGCGTCAGGTCCAGCCGGCCCAGGACCGCCATCTTGCCCGGAACGCCACCCACGTTCTGCGGCGCGCGCCCACGGCCACGCCCCTGCCCTTTCGGCCCCGCGCTGCGTTTGGGAGCCGACGCCGCTGCGCGCCGGCCGCCGCGGACTACCGCGGGCATGAGGCGTCCTCCACCATCCAACGAACCAGATCCTGATACGACATCCCGCAATAGGCGGCCTGCTCTGGAACCAGAGAGGTCGGGGTCATGCCGGGCTGGGTATTGACCTCCAGCAAGACGAGTTCGTCCTTAACATCGTCATAACGAAAGTCGGATCGCGAGACGCCGCGGCACCCCAGGGCGGCATGCGCCTGCTCGGATTCCCGCATGGCCGCTTCGAAAACGTGGGGCGGCAGGTCGGCCGGAAGCTTGTGGACAGATCCGCCCGGCGCGTATTTGGCCTCATAGTCGTAGAACCCCTTCACCGGGGTGATGTCGGTCACGGTCAGGGCACGCGGCCCCGTCGCCTCGCCGATCACCGCGACGGCCAGTTCCTTGCCGGGGATGTAGGGCTCGACCATCACCAGGTCGCCATAGGTCCAGCTGTCGGATCCGGGCTCGGGCTGAGGCGCATCGCCCTCGCGCACCAGATAGACCCCGACCGAAGACCCCTCGGCATTGGGCTTGATGACATAGGGCGGCGGAATGACGTGACCGGCCGAAACGGCATGGCGGTCGAACAGGCCCCCGCCCGGCACCTTCACCCCGGCGGCGTTCAGCACGGCCTTGGTCTTGTCCTTGTCCATCGTCAGGGCCGAGGCCAGGACGCCGGAGTGGGTATAGGGAATCTGCAGCGTCTCCAGGATCCCCTGGACGCATCCGTCCTCGCCCCACTCCCCGTGCAGGGCGTTCAGGACGACGTCGGGTTTCAGTTCGGCCAGCACCTGGGCCAGGTCCCGCCCGGCATCGACGCGGGTGACGCGAGCTCCCTGCGCCTCCAGCGCATCGGCGCAGCCCTTGCCCGACGACAGCGACACGTCCCGCTCCGAGGACAGCCCGCCCAGCAGGACGGCGACGTGCAGCTCTGACAGGGATCGGGACATGGTGCGTTCTGCGCGGGTTACAGGGGGCGGCCGAGCCTCTTGATCTCCCATTCAAGGTTTACGCCGAGTTTACTTTGTACGTCGGCGCGGACGGTTTCTCCCAATCCCTCGATATCCGCGGCCGTCGCCTCGCCCGGATTGATCATGAAGTTGGAGTGGAGATCGCTGAACATCGCGCCGCCGCCGGTGACCGCGTGCAGCTTGCCGCGCCAGCCCGCCTCGTCGACCAGCTTCCAGGACGAGTGGCCGGGCGGGTTCTTGAAGGTCGAGCCGCCGGTCTTCTCGCGGATGGGCTGGGTCGTCTCGCGCCGCGCGGTGATCGCGGCGATGCGGGCGGCGACGGCCTCGGGATCGTCCGGCGTCCCGCGATAGGTCGCCTCGACCCACAGGATGTCTTCGTCGTAGTCGTTGTGTCTGTAGGAGTAGCCGAAGTCGTCGACGGAAAAGTCGCGCAATTCCCCGGTCCGCGTGACCCCTCTGGCCGACACCACGACGTCCTTCGTCTCGGACCCGTAGCAGCCCGCGTTCATGACCAGCGCCCCGCCGATCGTGCCCGGGATGCCCGCGTAGAACTCCAGCCCCGCCAGCCCCGCCTTGGCAGAAGCCTTGGCCACCATCGCGTCCAGAGCGCCCGCACCCGCCGTGATCGTCTCGCCGTCGGTGCTGATCCCCGCGAAAGGCCGTCCCGCCAGCCGGATCACCACGCCCTCGACGCCACCGTCCCGCACGATGACGTTCGAGCCGACGCCCAGGATCGTCACGGGAACGGCCGGGTCCAGCGCCTTCAGGAAGTCGGCCAGATCATCGGCATCGGCCGGAATGAACAGCACATCCGCCGCCCCGCCGACCCGGAACCAGGTGAAGGGGGCCAGCGGCTCGTCGCGCAGCAGCTTGCCGCGCACAGTGGGAAGGGTATCGCGCCAGGTCATGCCGGGACCGCCAGGGCCTCCAGCTGCGCCGGCAGGGCATAGGCCCATGCCGTGATGTCCCCGGCCCCCAGCAGCACGACCACGTCGCCCGCCTTCGCCTCCTCGGCGATCACGCGCGGCAGGACCGCCGCATTCTCCAGCGCCGACACGCGAAGATGGCCGTAGCGCCGGATGCCGTCGACCAGGGCCTGTTTGTCCACGCCCTCGATCGGAGCCTCGCCCGCCGCATAGACATCGGCGACGATCACGCTGTCGGCATCCGAGAAGCTGGTCGAGAACTCGTCCATCAGGTCGCGCAAACGGGTGAACCGGTGCGGCTGGACCACGGCGATGACGCGGCCGCCGCCTTCCGCCGTGTGCGCCACCTGGCGCGCGGCCTTCAGCACGGCCGCGATCTCGACGGGGTGATGCCCGTAGTCGTCGACGATGCGTACCCCGTTGACGACGCCCGTGGTCGTGAACCGGCGCTTGACCCCCGCGAACGATGCCAGCCCCGCCCGGATCGCGTCGTCCGATACGTCCAGCTCGCGCGCCACGGCGATCGCGGCCAGCGCATTGGCCACATTGTGCCAGCCGGCCATCGGCAGATGCAGGTCCGGGATCCGCACCGGATCCTCCAGCGCCGCCGCGCCCCGCCCCTGGATCAACACGTCGAACCGCGCGCCGTCCGGGCTCATCTCGACCTTGTCGGCCCGGACCATGGCCTGGGGGTTCATGCCATAGGTGACGATGCGGCGGTTATCGATCTGGGCGACCAGCCGCTGCACCTCCGGATGGTCCAGGCAGACGGCGGCGAAGCCGTAGAAGGGGATGTTCTCGACGAAGTCGCAGAACGCTTTCCGCACCGCGTCGAAGTCGCCGTAGTGGTCCAGATGCTCGGGATCGATGTTGGTCACGATGGCGACCGTCGACTTGAGCCTCAGGAAGCTTCCGTCGCTCTCGTCGGCCTCGACCACGATCCAGTCGCCGTCCCCGACCTTGGCGTTGGTGCCGTAGGCGTTGATGATTCCGCCGTTGACCACCGTGGGGTCGAACCCGGCCGCATCCAGCAGGGCCGCGACCATGGACGTCGTCGTCGTCTTGCCGTGCGTGCCCCCGACGGCGATCGAGAATTGCAGCCGCATCAGCTCGGCCAGCATCTCGGCCCGCCGCACCAGCGGAATGCGCCGCTCGCGCGCCACCATCATCTCGGGATTGGTGGCCTTCACCGCCGTGGAATAGACCACCGCCGACACGCCCTCGCCGACATGCGCCGCGTCGTGGCCGATGAAGATCTTCGCCCCGAGCGCGGCCAGCCGGTCGGTATTGGCCGACGACCTGGCGTCCGAGCCCTGCACCGCATAGCCGATCTTGAGCATGATCTCGGCGATGCCGCTCATACCGATGCCGCCGATACCGACGAAGTGGACGGGACCGAGGTCGAACGGAACGGGGCGAAGGCGAGCGATCATCCCAGCGTCATAGCGAGGGAGTTTTCGGATTGCACGGGGGTGGAGGAATCAACTCCGCCTTAACCGTAAGGATTCACTGTTCACGCTCCACTGCCGAGGCGCGTCCGTGACCGATTTGAAGACCGACATCATCCACCGGGGCGACTGCCTCGAGATCCTGCGCGGCCTGCCGGACAGGTCGGTCGACATGGTCTTCGCCGATCCGCCCTATAACCTCCAGCTGGGTGGCGACCTGCTGCGTCCGGATAATTCCAAGGTCGACGCGGTCGATGACGACTGGGACAAGTTCGACAGCTTCGCCGCCTATGACGCCTTCTGCCGCGACTGGCTGAAGGAATGCCGCCGGGTGCTCAAGGACGAGGGCTCCCTGTGGGTCATCGGCAGCTATCACAACATCTTCCGCCTGGGCACGGCGATCCAGGACATCGGCTACTGGGTCCTGAACGACATCGTCTGGCGCAAGACCAACCCGATGCCGAACTTCAAGGGCACCCGCTTCACCAACGCGCACGAGACCCTGATCTGGGCCGCCAAGTCGCGCGAGCAGAAGCGCTACACCTTCAACTACGACGCCCTGAAGGCCTTCAACGAAGACACCCAGATGCGCTCGGACTGGACCTTCGCCCTGTGCACCGGCGAGGAGCGGATCAAGGGCGAGGACGGCAAGAAGGCGCATCCGACCCAGAAGCCCGAAGCCCTGCTCCATCGCGTGATCCTGGCCGCCACCCGCCCCGGCGACGTGATCCTCGATCCCTTCTTCGGCACCGGCACCACGGGGGCCGCGGCCAAGCGGCTGGGTCGCCACTACATCGGCATCGAGCGCGATCCCGAATACGCCAATGTCGCCGAGAAGCGGATCAAGGCCGTCCTGCCCGCCAGGCCCGAGGACCTGATCGTCACGGGCTCCAAGCGGGCGGAAGTCAAGGTGCCGTTCGGGGCGCTGGTCGAGGCCGGCCTGCTGTCGCCCGGCGACGTCCTGTACTGCCCCAAGGGCGAGCGCGAAGCCCGGGTCCGGGCGGACGGATCGCTGGTGTCCGGGGCCATGAGCGGCTCGATCCATAAGCTCGGGGCCCTGTTCGAGAACGCGCCCGCCTGCAACGGCTGGACCTACTGGCGCTTCCGCACCGACACCGGCCTTCGCTCGATCGACGCCCTCCGGGCCGAGGTCCGGGCCGGAATGCAGTGAACGGACGAACTAAGCGCTTCATTTGATTGACTTCGTCGGCCCAATGTCGGTTTGCGGACATTGGATCGGCGCTAAGCCACCGCAATCATTATTGAAATTCCGCGTTCCGGCGGGAACTTCGCAGTTGCGATAACATTGATGTCTTCGGCCCGGCTCAGCGGGCTGGAGCTCACACGCCATGAAGATCGCGCAGGTCACCCCGCTTTACGAGGCTGTCCCTCCGAAGCTGTACGGCGGCACCGAGCGCGTCGTCGCCCATCTGACCGATGCCCTGGTCGATCTGGGCCATGACGTGACCCTTTTCGCCTCGGCCGATGCGCGCACCAAGGCGCGGCTGGTGCCGGTCCGCGACCAGGCGATCCGGCTCGATCCGGCCCCGTTCAAGTCCGACCTCGCGGCCCATATGTCGATGCTGTCGGAGGTGCTGCGCCGCGCCGACGACTTCGATGTGATCCATTTCCACACCGACATGATCCACTTTCCCTTCTTCGAGCGGATGGCCGGCAAGACCATCACGACCCTTCACGGGCGTCTCGACATGAAGGACCTGACAGAGGTCTACGAGCGCTGGCCCCAGTTCGGCCTGATCTCGATCTCGGACGATCAGCGTCGCCCCCTGGCTTTCGCCAACTGGAAGGCCACCGTCCACCACGGCATGCCCGCCGAGCAGTACATCTACTCGCCCAAATCTCAGGGCTATCTCGCATTCCTCGGCCGCATCTCGCCCGAGAAGCGCCCGGACCGCGCCATCGAGATCGCCACCAAGCTGGGCAAGCGCCTGAAGATGGCCGCCAAGGTCGATGCCGCCGACCGGGTCTATTTCGAGACGAAGATCAAACCCCTGATCGACGGCAATCCGCTGATCGAGTTCATCGGCGAGATTGGCGACCATCAGAAGTCCGAATTCCTGGGCGGTGCCGAAGCCCTGCTGTTCCCGATCGACTGGCCCGAGCCCTTCGGCCTGGTGATGATCGAGGCCATGGCCTGCGGCACCCCGGTCGTGGCCTTCAAGTGCGGATCGACCACCGAGGTGATCGAGGACGGGGCGACCGGCTTCCTCGTCGACACCATGGAACAGGCCGTTGCCGCCGCCGACCGGGTCGGCCTGCTGGACCGCGAGGCGATCCGCGCCCGGTTCGAGCTGCGGTTCTCGGCCACGGCCATGGCGCGCCGCTACCTCGACGTCTACGGCGACATGCTGGCCAGGCGCCCCTATGCCGAGCCCGTGCTGGACGACGTCGTCGTTCCCCTGCACGAAAAGCGCAGCTTCGCTTCCCTCGCCTGAACCAAACCGCTTCGGGGCCATTTTCCCTTCGCATTCGCCCGCTAGACGGCGCTCGCGAACGGTGGGAAGCGAGGCTCCATGGACGACGGCTATTCGGTTCAGACGACGGCGGCCGAGAGCGCCGAGGTCGGCGGTCTGGACAATCTTCAGGCGCTGAAGGATGCCGACACCTTTCTGGTGGCCGACAGCTGGGGCGATCTGAAGGGCGGGGCCGACGGGCTTTTCGATCACGACACCCGCATTCTGTCCCGTTTCGTCATGACGGTCGGACTGGCGCGGCCGTCGAAGCTGAGTTCCGGCGTTTCGCGCGACAACGTCTTCTTCACCGCCCACACGACCAATCGTCCGCTGCCGCCCATGGGCGGTCGTTCGGCCCCGGCGGGCGTGCTGCACATCGAGCGCCGCCGGTTCGTCTGGGACCGCCGGATGTTCGAGCGCATCCGAATGTCCAACCACGGCATCGAGGACGTCCTGCTGCCGCTGGCCTTCGATTTCGGAGCCGACTTCGCCGACATCTTCCAGGTGCGTGGCACCCTGCGGGAGAAGCGCGGCACGGGCCATGCGCCCACCAACGACGGTCGCCGGGTGACCTTCCGCTACACCGGTCTGGACGCGGTCGAGCGCACCAGCTGCCTGGCCTTCTCCGAACCGCCCGCCCGCCTGACCACCAACCGCGCCGAGTTCATGTTCAGCCTGCCGATGGGCAAGTCGCTGGACCTGTTCATCGAATGCGGCGCGGAGGTCTGTGCGACGCCCGACGTGCGGCGCTGGCGCGAGAACGCCGTGGCCGCCCGCCTCGCCATGCGTCGTCGCCGGCGCCGGGGGGCCTCGCTGCGAGGGCCCCGCAGTCCCCGGTTCAACGCCTGGCTGGACCAGTCCCGCGCCGACATCGCGCTGCTGACCACCGACCTGCCGACCGGCCCCTATCCCTATGCCGGCACGCCCTGGTTCTCGACGCCCTTCGGACGGGACGGGATCATCAGCGCCTGGCAGATGCTGTGGCTGGATCCCTCCCTGGCCAAGGGCGTCCTGACCTATCTGGCCAGGCGTCAGGCGACCGAGATCTCAGCCTTCCAGGATGCCCAGCCCGGCAAGATCATGCACGAGACGCGCGGCGGCGAGATGAGCGCCCTGCACGAGGTGCCGTTCGGCCTCTACTACGGCGGGGTCGACACCACCTGCCTGTTCGTCGCCCTGGCCGGGGCCTATGCGCGGCGCACCGGTGATCTCGACCTGATCCGGGAGCTCTGGCCCAACCTCGTCGCCGCAACCGAATGGATGCGGGACTATGGCGACTCCAACGGCGACGGCCTGATCGACTACCAGCGCGCCGCCGAGACCGGTCTGTCCAACCAGGGCTGGAAGGACTCCGAGGACTCCATCTTCCACGCCGACGGGCGCTTCCCCAAGGGGCCGATCGCCCTGCTGGAGGTCCAGGGCTATGCCTATGCCGCCTGGAACGCGATGGCCGAGCTGGGCGAGCGGCTGACCGACGGTCGGGCCAAGGCCTGGCACCTCCATGCCGAAGAGGTCCGCCAACTGGTCGAGGAACGGTTCTGGATGGAGGACCAGCAGTTCTACGCCATCGCCCTGGACGGCGACGGCAACCCCTGCGAGGCCATCGGGTCCAACGCCGGCCACCTGCTGTTCACCGGCCTGCCGACGGCCCGGCGCGCCGAGGCGGTGTCGCGGCGTCTCCTCGGGGCCGAGTTCCGCTCCGGCTGGGGTATCCGGACCCTGGCGCGCGGCCAGGCACGCTTCAATCCGATGAGCTATCACAACGGCTCGGTCTGGCCCCACGACACCTCTCTGGGGGTCGCGGGCATGGCGCACTACGGCGAACGCGACGCCGTCGCCATGATCCTGGGCGAGATCTACGCGGCCGCCAGCCACTTCAACATGCGGCTGCCCGAACTGTTCTGCGGCTTTGAACGGCATGCGGGCGAAGGCCCGATCGCCTATCCGGTCGCCTGTTTGCCCCAGGCCTGGGCGGCGGGGTCGGTGTTCCTGATGCTGCAGGCCGCGCTGGGGATCACGATCGACGCCTTCACCCGGACCATCACCGTCAACGCCCCCACCCTGCCCGACGGCATCGAGCGCCTGACCGTCAGCCGCCTGCAGGTCGGCGAAGCCAGCGTCGACCTCGCGTTCCAGCGCCTCGGCGACCAGGTCGTGGTCATGCCGAGGAACCGGGTGGGTGACCTCAGGATCGTGACGACGCGCTAAAATCCTCCCCCGCCCCTTCGCGGGGGAGGGGGACCGCGGAGGCCGCTTGGCCGACGGGGTGGAGGGGGCGACCCCGGACACGGTGCATACTTCCGCCCCCTCCACCACGACGCAAGCGCGTCGCGGTCCCCCTCCCCCGTTTCGCTGCGCTACTCGGGGGAGGATTCAAGTCCGCGAACAAGCGCCTTTGCGAACACGGTCGGCAGGGCGTTCAGGGCCTCAGCCTCGGGCGTCCAGAGGAAGTCGCCGCCGCTGCCCTGCGCGACCCGGACCCCGAGCGTCAGCGAGAAGTGGGTGAAGACGTGCTCGATCGCACCCGCGTCGGCCCAGTCGGCCCCGGCCGGGGGCGTGGCATCCGGCACCTCTTCCGCCCAGTCGCTGGTCGGCAGCCCGACCATGCCCCCCAGCAGGCCCTTGTCCGGACGTCGGACCAGCGCCACACGTCCCTGACCGTCGCGCAGCACCCAGGCGATGCCCTGCCGGTGCGGTCGCGCGGCCTTCGCCGCCTTGACCGGATAGCGGTCCGGCTGGCCCTCGGCGCGGGCGGCGCAGAAGCCGCTGATCGGACACATCAGGCACAGGGGCGACTTCGGGCGACAGACGGTCGAGCCCAGATCCATCAGGGCCTGGGCCCAGTCGCCGGGCCGGTCGTCGGCCACCAGCGTCGCCGCCAGCCGCTTCAGCTCCGGCCGGGCGGCGGGCAGCGGGGTCTGGACCGCGAACAGGCGCGAGACGACCCGCTCGACATTGCCGTCGACGACATTGGCGGGACGGTCGAAGGCGATCGCGGCGACGGCGGCCGCCGTATAGGCCCCGACCCCCGGCAGGGCCAGCAGCGCGGCCTCCGTATCGGGGAACACGCCACCGTGGTCATTGGCCACGGCCCGGGCGCAGGCCAGCAGGTTCCGGGCCCGGGCGTAGTAGCCGAGGCCCGCCCAGGCGGCCATCAGGTCGCTATCCTCCACCGCCGCGAGGTTCACCACCGTCGGCCACCGCGCGGTGAACCGCTCGAAATAGGGCGTGGCGTGGGGCACGGTGGTCTGCTGCAGCATCACCTCCGACAGCCAGACCCGGTAGGGGTCGGTGCGCGCGGTCGATCCCGGCGGGGCCCGCCACGGCAGGCTGCGGGCATGGCTGTCGTACCAGTCCAGCAGGGCAGTGCGCAGTTCGGGGGCGTGTGAGGCGACGGCGGTCATCGATCGCGCTATACTGACATCGTGAAGCGCGATCTGCCCACCGAAAGCGAGACCCGCGAGATCCTGTCGCGGCGACGGACCCGGCCCATGCCGCGTCCCGCACCTCCGGCCGGGCGTTCGCTGGCTCCCTTCATCAAGGAACTGGACGAGAAGTTCGGACGCGGGGCCGGCGCGCTGGAGCCCCGCTGGCGCGAGATCGTCGGCGACCAGCTGGCCCGCGTCACCCGGCCGCAGAAGCTGACGAGGGGTCGGACCGGCTCGGGCGGCACGCTGGAGCTGCGCGTCGCCGGCCCCGCCGCGCTTCTGGTCCAGCACCAGTCCGCCGACATCCTCGCCCGGGTGAACCTGTTCCTGGGCGCGGGTGCCGTGGACAAGCTGCGGATCGCCCAGGGTCCCGTGAAGCCCCTGACCACCCCCGCCGCCTCCACCAAGGGCGCGCGCCGCCGCATCGCCCCCCTGGACGCCGCCGCCGAGGCCGAGCTGGCCCGCTCGGTCGAGGCCGCGCCCGACGCCCTGAAGGCCGCCCTGGCGGGACTGGGACGGGCCGTTCTGTCGGATGAGGCGAAGCGGCGGCGATAGGGTGGGTGGATGCCCGCTTCTGTTGGCGGAGGAGATGTCCGCTTTCGGCCCATAGCGGACGTTGCAGCGTATGGCCTGTCGCCTTAACGTCGAGCCCATGGATATGGCGCGAATATGAACTCAAGCGGCTTACTCTGGGATGATGGAGCCCTAATATCCTTCTACATCTACGCCTTCGGGTTCGGATGGGCCGCAACGCTCGCTGGATTGATGGCGTCCGCCCTAGCCGGGACTAGGCAGAGACGCCTCCTTCCCGCGCTGGGATGCGCCGCCTCCGGCAGCCTGCCCTTTGTCTACCTCTGTCTGCTGAGTTTTTTGAAATCGCATGGGCCACACGCCTCAAGTTCGGACATTTCGATTATTGCCATCTCAATCGGGATGGTCACTGCAATCGCCGTGTGCCCTGTTGCTGGCTTCGTTTTGCTTCGACGAAGTGCCAGCCGCCCAGAATGGAATGACCGTTAGCCACCCATAGCCGACCTTCACACCGTCCGGTCCTGGCTGCCCACCCCACCCTCGCCCCGCCTTGCCCCTTCGCCTTCGGTCAGATTCCGACGGCTGGCTCTTGACCTTTTTCCGCCGCACCTGTTCTCGACAACCATGGTCGTCGCGCATCCGCGGGGAATCGCGCGATCATCCGAACAGAGTTCTTGAGGGAAGACGCCATGCGCGCCGATCGTTCGTCCAAATATGCCTCCATGAGCCGCCGCGCCGCCGCGACGGGCGCGGCCCTGGCGGCCATGATGGCGATGGCGGGGTGCTCGGGTGCAAGCAGCGGCGGCGCCGCCGAGGGCGACATGGCGCAAGGGGCCGCCGAGGGGGCCAAGGTCACGGTCATCGAATACGCCTCGGTCACCTGCAGCCACTGCGCCACTTGGCAGAACGAGGTCTATCCCGAGTTCAAGGCCAAATACGTCGACACCAACAAGGTCCGCTACGTCTTCCGCGAGTTCCCGACCCCGCCGGTGCCGATCGCGGCCGCCGGCTTCCTGGTCGCGCGCTGCGCGGGGGCCGACAAATATTTCCCCGTCATCCATGAGATCATGGCCAGCCAGGCCGAGCTGTTCTCAGGCCCGCCGCGTCCGGTGCTGCTGCGCATCGCCAACGGCGCGGGCCTGAGCGAGGAACAGTTCCAGACCTGCGTGACCGACCAGGCCGGGATCGAGGCGATGGACGCACGGATCAAGGCCGGCATCGCGGCGGGCGTCGAGGGCACGCCGACCTTCTTCGTCAACGGCGAAAAGGTCGCCGACACCTCGCTGGCGGGCCTGTCGTCGAAGATTGACGCCGCCCTGGCCGCGGGCTGAGCCGATGACGATCATGATCTCGCGTCGCCCCCTGCTGCTCGGCGGAGCCGCCCTGGTCCTGGCCGGATGCTCGGGCGGCGCCAAGGGCGCGGCCGAGGGCGACATGGCGCTGGGCGCCCCCGAGGGCGCCAAGGTCACCGTGGTCGAGTACGCCTCGGTCACCTGTCACGTCTGCGCGGCCTGGCAGGAAGAGGTCTGGCCGGGCTTCAAGGCGAAATACGTCGACACCAACAAGGTCCGCTACGTCTTCCGCGAGATCCCGACGCCGCCGGTGGAGGTCGCCACGGCGGGTTTCCTGCTGGCGCGCTGCGCGGGCGAGGACAAATATTTCGACGTCGTCCACGAGATGCTGGCCAGCGTGAAGTCGTGGGACGCCGGCGTGCCCCCTCGCCAGACCCTGCTGCAGATCGCCAACGGCGTGGGCATCGACCAGCAGCAGCTGCAGCAGTGCATCACCGACGAGGACGCCATCAAGGCGCTCGAGGCGCGCATCACCGCGGCGAACGCCAGGGGCGTGACCGGCACGCCCGCCTTCTTCGTCAACGACGTGGCTGTGACCGACCGGACGCTGGACGGTCTGTCGGCCGCGATCGACGCCGCCCTGGCCAAGGCCTGATCCGATGCTGAAGAGCCTGTTCCTGACCGTCGCCCTGACGATGGCCCCGATGGCGGCCGTCGCCCAGACCCCCGGCGCGCTTCCGGCCGTCACGGCCAGCGACCGCATCCTGGGTCAGGCCAATGCGCCCGTGACCGTGATCGAATATGCCTCGCTGGTCTGTTCGCACTGCGGGGACTGGCACCGGACCGTCTATCCCGAGTTCAAGCGCCAGTTCATCGACACGGGCCGGGTCCGGATGGTGTTCCGCGACCTGCCGACCGCCCCGGCCCCCGTGGCCGCGCGGGCCGCCGGTATCGCCCGCTGCGCCGCGCCCAACCGGTTCTATGAGGTCATCGGCACCTTCTTCCGCGGCCAGGAAGCCCTGTTCGCGGGCGGACCCGTCGCGCCGTGGTTCGCCTCCGGCGTGGCCGCCAGCGGACGCACCCAGGCCGAGATCGACGCCTGTCTGGCCGACCCCGCCACCCTGGAGGGGTTGAGGGCGTCCATCGCCGGGGCCACGGCCGCCGGCGTGGAGGGCACCCCGACCTTCTTCGTCAACGGACGTCGCGTCACCGACATCTCGCTGGCCGGCCTGACCGCCGCCATCACGCCCTCGCCGACCCCCGCGCGGCGACGCTAGAGGGTTCAGGTGCAGTTCCAGCGCCTCCGGCTCGTCGGCTTCAAGTCCTTCGTCGATCCGGCAGAGGTGCAGATCGAGCCCGGCCTGACGGGGGTGGTCGGACCGAACGGCTGCGGCAAGTCCAATGTGCTGGAGTCCATGCGCTGGGTCATGGGGGCCAACTCGGCCAAGGCCATGCGCGGCACGGGCATGGACGACGTGATCTTCGCCGGGGCCTCCAACCGGCCGCCCCGCAACCACGCCGAAGTCTCGCTGACGATCGACAACGCCCAGCGCAAGGCCCCGCAGCCCTTCACCGACAGCGCGATCATCGAGGTGTCGCGCCGCATCGACCGCGGCCAGGGCTCGACCTACCGGATCAACGGCAAGGAGGTGCGGGCGCGCGACGTCCAGCTGCTGTTCGCCGACGCCTCGACCGGCGCGAACTCCCCCGCCCTGGTGCGTCAGGGGCAGATCTCGGAGTTGATCGCCGCCAAGCCGCAGAACCGACGCCGCATCCTCGAGGAAGCCGGCGGGGTCGCGGGCCTGCACACGCGACGTCACGAAGCCGAGCTGAGGCTCAAGGCGGCCGAGACCAATCTGGAGCGGCTGGACGACATCGGGCGCGAACTGGAAACCGCCCTGACGCGGCTGAAGCGCGAGGCCCGGCAGGCGGAGAAGTACAAGAAGATCTCGGCCGAGATCCGGGCCCTGCAGGCGGCGCTTCTGTTCGTACGCTGGAACGACGCGCGGCTGGCGGCGGAAGGCGCGGCGGCTGAACTGGCCGAGGCGGACCGCGCCGTGGCCGAGGCGACCGGCGCGGCGGCCCGCGCCCAGACGGCCGCCCTGTCGGCGCAGGAGGGTCTGAAACCCGCGCGGGAAGAGGACGCCGTGGCCGCCGCCCTGCTGCACCGGGCGTCGCTGGAGCGCGACCGGCTGGACATGGCCGAGCAGCAGGCCCGGGCCGAGGTCGACCGTCTGACCGCCGAACGCCAGCGCATCGCCAACGACACCGAACGCGAGATCGCCATGGCGGGCGATGCGGAGGCCGAACTGGCGCGGCTGGGGGCCGAGCTTGCGGTGCTGACGGCCGAGGTCGCGGCGGCCCCGGAACGCGGGCCGGAGCTGGAGCGGGCCCTGGTCGCGGCCGAGGACGCGCGTCGGGCGGCCGACGGCGAGGTGGAACGCATCGCCGGCACCCTCGCCGCCGTCGAGGCTCGCGCCAATGCCGAGACGGCCCGCAAGCGCGACGCCGAGGCCCGGGTCGCGCGGGCCCGGACCGCGCTCGACGCCGCCCGCCGCGAGCGCGAGGCCCTGGGGCCACTCGAGACCCCCGAACTGGCCGGGGCCCGCTCGGCCCTGGACGCCGCCACGACGGCGCTGGCCGAGGCCCGGGCGGCGGTGGAGGCGGCGGAGACGACACGCGGCGATCGGGCGCGTGCCGAACAGGAGGCCCGCACGGCGGCCCGCGCGGCCGAGGACCGGCTGGGTCGCCTTCAGACCGAGGCCCGGGGGCTGGCGTCCCTGCTGGTCTCGACCCGCCGCGATCACCCCCCCGCGCTGGACAAGGTTTCGGCCACGAAGGGCTATGAGGCCGCGCTCGCGGCAGCGCTGGGCGACGATCTGGATGCCGCGCTGGATCCGAAGGCGGCGGCGCACTGGGGCGGGGCCGAGGCGACCGCCCCTGTCTGGCCAGCCGGCATCGAGCCGCTGTCCGGCAAGGTGGAGGCCCCCGAGGCCCTCGCGGCCCGGCTGGCCTTCTGCGGCATCGCCGACAAGGGCGAGGCCGCGCGTCTGGCCAGGACCCTGCCGCCCGGCGCGCGACTGGTGACGCGAGAGGGCGACCTGTTCCGCTGGGACGGCTTCGTCAGCCGCGCCGAGGCCCCCCGCCCCGCCGCCATCCGTCTGGCCCAGCGCTCGCGCCTGTCCGAGCTCGAGGCCGACATCGACGCCGGCAAACCGGCCCTCGCGGACGCCCAGGCCGCCCTCAAGGCCGCCACGGAGGCGTTCCGGGCATCCGAGGAGGCGGTGAAGACCGCGCGCCTGCAACCCTTCGCGGCCGACAAGGCCGTCACCGCCGCCCGTGACCGCGTCGAGGCCCTGGGGCGCGATCAGGCCCGGCGCGAGGCGCGGGCCCAGGCGCTGGACGAGACCCTGACCCGCCAGACCACCCAGGTCGAGGCCGCCGAGGCCGCCCTGGCCGAGGCCGCGTCGGTCGAGGCCCCGTCCGGCACGCTGCAGGCGCTGAAGGACGAACTGGCCGCGGCCCGCACGGCGGCCGATACGGCCCGCTCGGCCTCGGCGGCGGCGCGGGCGGATCGGGATGCCGAGGCCCGCGAGCGCGTCGGGCGCGAGCAGCGGCTGGTGTCCCTGACGCGGGAACGCGACGGCTGGGCGACGCGGGCGAAGGACAGCACGGCGCGGATCGCGGCGCTCGAAACCGACGCCACCCGCGTCGCCGCCCTGTTGCTGCAGGCCGAACGCGCCCCGGAGGCCCTGGCGGCCCAGCGGTCCCAACTGATGGACGCCCTGACGGCCGCCGAGACCCGGCGCAAGGCCGCCGCCGACGCCCTGTCGATCGCGGAAGGGCTGGCCACCGAGGCCGACCGCGCCGGCCGGGCCGCCGAGACCGCCGCCTCCGCCGCCCGCGAGGCCCGCGCCGGCCTCGCTGCCCGGTCCGAGGCCGCCGCCGAACGGCTGCTCGATGCCGAAAACAACGTCCGCGAGACGGCCCAGATGTCGCCGGACGAGCTGGGCCGCAAGCTGACCGACGACGCCATCGCCCGCCCGCCCGACGCCGCCGGGGCCGAGAGCCTGCTCTACGGGCTGGAGCGCGAACGCGAGCAGCTGGGGGCCGTCAATCTGCGCGCCGAGGACGAGGCGGAGGAATACGGCGAACGCCTCAACACCATGCGGATCGAACGCTCGGACCTGACCGGAGCCATCGCCCGGCTGCGCGACGGCATCGACGAGCTGAACGCCGAGGGCCGCGAGCGGCTGACCGCGGCCTTCGACATCATCAACGACAACTTCAAGAGCCTGTTCGAGGCCCTGTTCGGCGGCGGTCAGGCCGAGCTGAAGCTGGTCGAGTCCGACGATCCTCTGGAGGCCGGCCTCGAGATCTTCGCCTGCCCGCCCGGCAAGCGACTGTCGGTCATGAGCCTGATGAGCGGCGGGGAGCAGGCCCTGACGGCGGCGGCGCTCATCTTCGCCGTCTTCCTGGCCAACCCCGCCCCCGTCTGCGTGCTCGACGAGGTCGACGCGCCGCTGGACGACGCCAACGTCGACCGCTTCTGCCGGATGCTGAACGAGATGCGCAACCGCACCGACACCCGCTTCATCGTCATCACCCATAACCCGGTGACCATGAGCCGGATGGACCGCCTGTACGGGGTCACCATGCCCGAGCGGGGCGTGTCGCAGCTGGTCAGCGTGGACCTCAAGCAGGCCGAGACCCTGGTCGCATGATGCAGGCGGACGCGCCCGTCGAGGCCCACGCCCTGGTCCTGACCGGCGTGGGCCGGTTCGTGGTCTTCGCCGATGCGGCGACGATCGCCCGCGCGCCGGACGGCGTGCGCATGCGGTCGCTGCAGGTGGTCGAGGAGGATTTCACGGTCGGGACGACCCGCTACTGGGGCGGCTGGTCGTGGTGGCGGTTCGACTGCGAGGCGGGCATGGCCGACCGTCTGGACTTCGCCTCGGTCGCGGCCGGCGGGCGCGAGGGCCCGGCGACCCCCGATACGGCTCCGGCCTATCCCGCGGCCCCCGGCGGAGACGCCGCCGAGCTGCTGGCCGTGGCCTGCGGCACCGTGACCCCGGAGATCGCCGCGACGACGGTCGGGGATGCGGTCCGCCTCGCCCGGGCCGCGATGGCCGACTGATCGCTGGACCGTTCGTCGTGGGTGGACGCGCGGTGCGGGTCCGGGGGTGGGTTGGTTCATCACAAAGGGCACAACGAAGTCACAAAGGACACAACGGGTCCGGTGAGGTTGCCCGAGCCGGGCCTGTCTTCGGGCTGGATCGATGCGGCGTACGCCGCGATCATAGCTCTTCCCGAATGACGTCGCCCTCAACACGGCTCCGCTCCCGTCGTGACCTTCGTGGCTCCCTTTGTGTCCTTTGTGATGAACCCTCTTGCGACCATGCCTGACCGCAAGAGCGTGCGCCCCCGGTTCGACCCAGATGGCCCTAGTTCGACACGTGCCGGGCGTGGAAGTCCTTGCGCCACGCCTCGAACCGTCCGTGGGCGATCGCCTCGCGCATGGCCGCCGTCACGGCCTGGTAGAAGGCGATATTGTGCCAGCTCAGCAGGGTCTTGCCGAGAATCTCGTCGGCCCGGATCAGGTGGTGCAGATAGGCTTTCGACGTCTGCGACGACGCCGGGCAGTCGATGGTGGGGTCCAGCGGCGTGCGGTCCTCGGCGAAGCGGGCGTTCTTCAGGTTGATCGGCCCGTCCCAGGTCCAGGCCTGCCCGTGGCGACCCGCCCGCGTCGGAAGGACGCAGTCGAACATGTCGACGCCGCGCCAGACCGCCTCGACCAGATCCACCGGCTTGCCCACCCCCATCAGATAGCGCGGCCGGTCGGCGGGCAGCATGTCGGGCGCATAGTCCAGCACCTCGCACATCGCCTGATGCCCCTCGCCCACCGCCAGGCCGCCGATGGCATAGCCGTCGAAGCCGATGTCGATCAGCCGCTCGGAGGATTCACGCCGGAGGTTTTCGAACGTCGACCCCTGCTGGATGCCGAACAGCCCCTGGGTCTCGCGCGTGCCGAACGCGGCCTTGGACCGCGCGGCCCAGCGGGCGCTGAGCTCCATCGCCGCCCGGGCGCGAGGTTCCTCGGCGGGCCAGGCGACGCATTCGTCCAGCTGCATGGAGATGTCGGCCCCGATCCGGTCGGCCTGGATCTCGATCGACCGCTCCGGCGACAGGATGTGCTTGGATCCGTCGATGTGGCTGGAGAAAGTCACCGCCTCCTCCTTCACCTTCGAGATGCCGGCCAGGGACATGACCTGGAACCCGCCCGAATCGGTCAGGATCGGCTTGTCCCACCCCATGAAGGCGTGCAGCCCGCCCAGCCGCTCCATCCGCTCGGGCCCCGGGCGCAGCATCAGGTGATAGGTATTGCCCAGGATGATGTCGGCCCCGGTCGCCTTGACCTGGTCCACGCTCATCGCCTTGACCGTCGCGGCCGTGCCCACGGGCATGAAGGCGGGGGTGCGGATGTCGCCGCGCGGCGTCGTCAGGACGCCGGTGCGGGCGCGTCCCTCGGTCGCGGTCAGGGTAAAGGGGAAAGGCACGGGAGCGGCTCCGGGAAAGGCAGGGCCTATAGGCCGGGGGCGCGGGCGTGGAAAGCGCGCTCGGCCTGGATCAACAACATCGTCGCAAATTCAATGACTTGGCATCGACGCCCCTCACCTTGACCTTCCGCCCCCCCGCCTATAGGTTCCGCGCCGAATTCAGACCCCAGTCGGGGCCCGCAAATCCATGCGTGGCCGGGCCGGGGTCAAACCCATAAAGTCCATGTCCCAGCCTACGGAATCGCGCGAAGAGGGGATCAAACGCCTCACCGAAAGCGCTTCCGCCCTGGAAGCGCGCAGTGCCGCGGCGGTTTCGCATGAAGCCGCGGGCCAGGCGGCGGCCGGTCAGGCGTGGCGGATCATCGCCGACCTGTTCGGCGGCGTGTTCGTGGGTTTTGCCCTCGGGTTCGTGGGCTATCGGTTCCTGGGTCTCGGGGCCTGGGGTTTGATCGGCGGCGTCCTGCTGGGCTTCGCCGTTTCGGTTTGGATGGCCTGGCGGACGGCTCAGCGCCTGATGGCCGAGGCGAAAGCAAGCGGAGTGGAGCCGAAGTCGGTCCCCTTCGACGACGATGAGGAAGACTAAGAGCGCCGATGGCTGATCCGCTTCACCAGTTCCAGATCGTACCCCTGGTCGACTTCGGCCAGGTGACCCTGCCCGTGTTCGGCGTGCAGCAGCTGGCCTTCACCAATTCGCACCTGGCCATGACCCTGGCCTTCCTCGTGGTCGTCGCCTTCCTGCAGCTGGCCACCGCCGGTGCCACCATCGTGCCGGGACGGCGTCAGGCCGTGGGCGAGACCCTGTTCGGCATGATCGACGGCGTGACCTCCTCGATCATCGGCCACGAGGGCAAGAAGTTCTTCCCTTTCGTCTTCACCATCTTCACCCTGATCCTGGCCATGAACCTGCTCGGCATGTTCCTGACCTTCACCGCGACGTCGCAGCTGGCGGTCACCGCCACCTTCGCCCTGATCACCATCCTGATGGTCATCGGCATCGGCATCGTGCGGCACGGCCTGGGCTTCTTCCTGCTGTTCTGGCCGACCAGCGCGCCGCTGGCGATCCGCCCGGTGGTGGGACTGATCGAGTTCCTGTCCTTCCTGCTGCGGCCCATCACCTTGGCGCTGCGTCTGTTCGGCAACATGCTGGGCGGCCACATCGCCCTGAAGATCTTCGCCGGCTTCGTGGTGTCCATGGGCGCCGTCGCCCTGGCCGGCGGCATCGGCCTTCTGGGCCTCCCGGTCGCCGCCCTGTCGCTCGGCATGGTCGTCGCCCTGACCGCCCTCGAGTTTCTCGTGGCCTTCCTCCAGGCCTTCGTTTTCGCCGTTCTGACCAGCATCTATCTCAATGATGTGGTCAACCTGGGCCACGGCCACTGAGGCCTAGGCTCAGCCCTTTCCACCCACCCCCTCAAGACTGAATAGGACGTCATCATGGAAGCCGAATCCTTCAAGTATTTCGGTATCGGCCTCGCCACCCTCGGAATGCTCGGTTCCGCGATCGGCGTGGGCAATATCTTCGGCAACTTCCTGGCGGGCGCCCTGCGCAACCCGTCGGCCGCCGCCGGCCAGGTCGGTAACCTGTTCGTGGGCGCGGCCCTGGTCGAAGCCCTGGGCATCCTGGCCTTCGTGCTCGGCATCCTGGCCTGGCTGGGCTAAACCCCGCTACCGCCTGAGGCCTCGGCGGCGCATCCGGTCACCGGGTGCGCCGCTGTCCTTCGCACTCCCTTGCAGGTCGTCATGAACACCGTCTCCCCTCCGTCCGCCCAGGTCGAATCCCACTTGCCGCACGACGCTTCGGCGACGACGGAGCATGGCGTCGCGACCGCCGAGGCCGAACACGGCGGCGGCGGCTTGCCGCAATTCGAATCCCAGCACTGGGTCGGCCAGATCGGCTATCTGCTGATCCTGTTCGTCATCCTTTACATTCTGATCTCGAAGGTCTTCGCCCCGCGCATGCGCCGCGTGTTCGACGAGCGCGAGACCACGATCGCCACCGCCGTCTCGACCGCCCGTCAGGTCCAGGCCGAGGCCGCCGGCCAGGCCGAAGCCGCCAAGGCCGAGGTCGAGAAGGCCCGGGCCGACGCCCGCGCCGCCTCCGTCGCCGCCAAGGCGCGCGTGACCGAGGAAGCCAACCGCCGCGCCGCCGAGGAAGAAGCCGTCGTCAACGCCCGCATCGCCGAGGCCGAGACCGCCATCGGCAAGACCCGTGACGCCGCCATGACCAATGTCGCGGCCATCGCCGCCGACACCGCATCCGCCATCGTCGAACGCCTGACCGGAAAGGCCCCCACGGCCGCCGAGGCGACCGCCGCGGTCAAGGGAGCCGCCTGATATGCCCGCCTTCCTGACGAGCCATTTCTACAACCTCTCCGAGCCCGAGCTGTGGGTCGGCATCGGCCTGCTGATCTTCATCGGCATCGCCATCGCCGCCGGCGTGCCCAAGCTGGTCGCCGGGACGCTCGACGCCAGGGCTGCCAAGATCCAGTCCGAGCTCGACGAGGCCCAGCGCCTGCGCGCCGAGGCCGAGGCCCTGCTGGCCCAGATCCGCGCCGAGAAGGCCGCCGCCGACATCCAGGCGCGCGAGATGCTCGCCGCCGCCGAGGCCGACGCCCGCATCATGGAGGCCGAGGCCAAGGTCCGGCTCGAGGAAACCCTGGCCCGCCGCCAGGCCCTGGCCGAGCGCCGCATCGCCTCCGCCGAAGCCCAGGCCTCGGCCGAGGTCAAGGCCGCTGCCGCCGACGTCGCCGCCCAGGCCGCCGAGACCATCTTGGCCGCCCGTCTGCAGACCCAGAAGTCCGACCCCCTGCTCGACGCCGCCATCGGCCAGATCGGCACCCGCCTGAACTAGGCCCTTCGGCCCGTGGCGGTGCCGGTGCCGGCCCCGCCACGCCGTCCGGCTCGGGCCGGAAAGCGGACTCACTGAAGGTCCGCTATGGGTGGTTAGCGGACCGTGCCTCTCTCAACCTTGACGATATAGCTCCTCTCACCATCTCGGCGTTTGCCGAAGGTCGGGAGACGGAAATGTTCGGGTTGTTCTTCCATCCTAGGCGATCCGACGATGGCCGCCCCGTGGCGATGCGAGTGATGCCTGGTCAGCAAAGCGCGGCAACGACCGATGCGCCTTCGCCCATTGTTGTGGCTGGTCTATCCGCCCCGACAGTGGCGGGAACCTCAGCCGAGCCTCATCAAGGGTCGAGAGATGAAGCAGCGGACGGGACGGTCAGCGGGACTTCCCGCCACCTCTGAAAGCCCATCTGCCATGTCCGCAATGGGTCGAGAGCGGACGGAGACCTTTCGATCGAAATCGGACTCACACCTAGACCGCTTGCTGCAGACGCTCGATTTCATGTTCGTATTGCTGCCGTTCGAAATCGAATGGACCGAACGCGGAATAATCACGATTGGGACGATGGGGTTGGCGAAAACCTTCCCAGCGATAGCCCTGTTCCGTCGGGACTACCGAGGCCATAAGCGGCCAGCAACCCACCTCCCCGCAATCACAGGCAAGCAGGTAGATTTCGTCGGCTCGATCTCCTTCGACAGGATTGCGACTTTGGCCCCGGAAATAGCTATCCAGGGGTCCGTAGGAGAAGAACGCCGGTATGATCCCACCGTAGCCGCCAGCGGGGTCTGAGTAGCCGTTTGCGCGCTCGAAATCGGCCACAAGTGCGGAGAGCGCGATGCCATCTACCGCAGGAGTGATTGCGACCGCACCGTCCTTAGCTACAATATCAAACGACAGCCTGTTCATGCCGTGCCTCGCTGGTTCCAGCCACCTATTGTCCACGGTCTGAATGTCCGCAACGGGCCGGGAGCGGTCTTGGGCTTAAGGGTGGAAAGCGGACATCCCTTGGGGCATTCAGGACGCATGGCCGTGTCCACGATCATTACGGAAGCCGACCTGCCTCTGGCCGCCTCTTTTGAGGGTTTTCACCCCTTCATCAAGGGCGTGTTTAGCCAGTGGCATCCCACCCCGTTCGCAATCGACGGACTGAGCTTCCACACAGCTGAGCAATGGATGATGTTTGCAAAGGCCCGCCTTTTTGCAGACGACCAGCAAGCCGATTTGATCCTCGCTACACCTGACCCGGCAACGCAAAAGCGGCTAGGCCAACGTGTCCAGAACTTCGATCAAGCGACCTGGGACGCCTCAAAGATCAACATCGTCTACGCTGGAAATCGCGCCAAGTTCGAACAGAACGAGGGTGCCTATCGGCAACTCAAGTCGACCAGCGGGTTGATGCTCGTGGAAGCCAATCCCCGTGACTGGATTTGGGGAGCGGGGCTCGCGATTGATGATCCTTGCTTGAGCCAGCCGCAGGAATGGCGTGGGGTAAATCTGTTGGGCCGTATCCTCACAAAGGTCCGCAGCGACCTAAGCTGATAGGCCGCCAAGGTCCGCTTTGGGTCGGAAGCGGTCGAAAGCCTCTAGCCTGAAAGCGGACGCGCCGCCTGATCGCTAACGCGGTAGCAAGTATGACGGCTATCGGTTTTTCTGCTGAACAGGTGGACGGAGCAGCTCGATGGACACGGCGGGAACCATGGAGTTGGAGCCGGACTACCGACGCCTGAAGGCCGCGTGGGAGTTGGGGTATCGCAACCGCGAGGACGCGCTCCACCTTCTGTTTCTTGCCTGGATGCATTGGGCTGATCCACCCTTCGTCACCGGGATGACAGACGACCCCGACGCGGAAAATCTTTGGCTGGCAATCTTCAGCTACTTCGATGGCGAAGACTCTGCAGACGCCGAGTTCCTGCACGTTGCGGGCCTTATGGCCTGCATCTTCCCTTGGGGTCTCGGTGATGAAGTCGAATGGGCCTCACGTGCCACGCGGATGAAGGAGCGTTCACTGGACTTGAAGCCGGATGGTTTCTCGCCGGAGGACTTTCTGGGCCGCAGCGACTACGGCGACTACTTCGCGCATCAGGCCCGCGTCTCCGCTGCTCAATGAGGAGATGTCCGCAATGGGTCGAGAGCGCACATCGGGCTCCGGCCAGCCATAGGACCAGCGGGCCTTCCTGACGCAGGCGTCGGGCGATCCGCCGCCCTGTCGGCGTCGCCGCTGTCTCGCCCGCCCCTACGTCCGCTTCTGACGTAACGTCGTTCCAGGCTCCCGCGCATGAGCCAGCCCTACCGCAAACGGTCGCCCGAGACCTGGACCGCCGCCCGGGACGCTTATCTGGCGGGCTGCACCGCCGAGGAGGTCTGCGCCCGGTTCGACGTGGGGGAATCCGCCTTCCACAAGCGGGCGCGCGCGGAGGGTTGGCGGCGGGTCGATCAGGAGGATCCGGCGCCCGAAGACATCCCGGCGGACGAGGACCTGCCCGACATCGACGACGAGGCCCTCGCCGCCTTCGCCTTTCGCCGGATGAGCGTGGAGGCGCGGCGCGGCCGGCTGAACCGGGCCCTGGCCTGGGGCCGGCTGCGCGACATGGCGCTGCGCCAGATCGCCGACCGGGCCCGGCTGGAGGCGCGGATCGCCCACGCCGCCTCGCGCCAGTCCATCGACAAGCTCAGCGAGATCAACGCCACCGCCCGCGCCATCGTCCATTCGGCCCGCGTCGTCGGCGCCATCGGCGACCTGGACGCCGGTGCCTCGTCGCCGCGCAAAGTGCAGAAAGTACAGGAAGTGCACCCTGTTTCGCCGCAGGGTTCCAACCTGTCGCGGGCCGAACGCCGCCGCCAGGCGGCCCGGGCACGAAAGACCGGCCCGCCGTGATGCACCGAAGTCGGCGACAGTTTCATCACGGCGAACACAGCGTGACCACAGGGAACACGGCGGACCGACCTGCGACCTGGACGTGCCCCATGGCGCTCGCGGCGAAGCCGCCATGGGTCTCATTCCATGACGTTTCGGAACGGCGACCGCCGCGCCCTCGGTCCCGTTGTGTTCGCCGTGCCTCGCCGTGCTCGCTGTGATGAAACGAAGGAGGGCACTGGTCGGCGAAGGCCTATCCGAACCGAACGCCCAGCATCGCCTCGATCACGTCCCACAGCCGGGCCGCCGCCGCGGCATCGAGCGCCTGGGGTTCAGCCTTGGCCGGTCCGGGCGGGCCCTTGAGCTCGTTCATGCGCGTGGCCCCGATGTAGGCGCCGCCCGTCACGGTCGGCTCCGTGGCCGCCATCAGGATCGGCAGGGCTCCCGCCGCCGCGGAATGGCTGATCAGCGGCTCGATCAACGGCCGGAAGACCAGGTTCAGCCCCGCCCTGGCGATCGGCGACTTCACCAGAGGTCCGTTGGCGATCAGCCCGGTCCGGGCATAGCCGGGATGGGCCGCGACGCTGGTCAGGCCCCAGCCGTGGGCGGCGCTGCGCCGGTCCAGCTCCAGCCCGAACATCAGCATCGCCAGTTTCGACTGGCCGTAGACCGGCCAGGGCTTGTAGCCCCGCTCATGGTTCAGGTCGTCGAAGGCGATCCGGCCCTTCCGGTGCGCGATGCTGGACAGCTGCACCACGCGCGCCCTGCCCGCCTTCAGCAGCGGCAGCAGCCGCGCCGTCAGGGCGAAATGGCCCAGATAGTTGGTGGCCAGCTGCATCTCGAAGCCGTCGACCGTCACCTCCCGCGTCGGCAGCATCATGACGCCCGCGTTGTTGACCAGGATGTGGACCGGCCGCCCCTCGGCCAGGAGGCGATCGGCGAAGGCCGTCACCGAGGCGTGGCGGGCAAGATCCAGCGCCTCGAACCGGACGCTGGCCCCGGGCACGGCGCGGCGGATGCGACGCAGGGCGTCCTCGCCCCTGGTCGCGTTGCGCGCCGCGATGATCACCTCGGCCCCCTTGCGGGCCAGCTCCAGCGCCGTCTCGAACCCCGTCCCGCCGGTCGACCCGGTGACGATGGCCAGCCGACCGGTCTGGTCGGGAATGTTTGCAGTGGTCCAGTTCGACATCGGGTCTATCCTGCGGATCTGACGTGAGGGAGGAGCATCGGGTTGCAACATCTGCACTCGATGCAAATATGCAAGACGTGCAAGACAAGATTTCAGGGCTTCGAGAACGCAAACGCGCGGACACCCATGCCCGGGTGCATGCCGCGGCGATGGAGCTGTTCGGCCGCAAGGGCTTCGAGGCCACGACGCTGGACGACATCGCGTCTTCGGCCGGGGTCTCGCGCCGCAGCCTGTTCCACTATTTCGCGTCGAAGGAAGACATCGTCCTGTCGACCAAGGCGGGTCTGGGCGACCTGATCGAGGCCGCCGTGGCGCGCCGCCCGGCGGACGAACCCCTGCTGACCATGGCCGAGAACGCCCTGACCGACATGGCGGCCGACTTCCAGGGCCCCGGCCCCCGTGCGCTGGCCCGCCTGATCCATGACACCCCGGCCCTGCGCGCCGGGGATCAGGCCAAATACGAGGCGCTGGAGGGTCGCCTCGCCCTCGCCATGGCCACGCGCAAGGACCTGCCCGCGGACGACCTCCAGGCGCGCGTCGTCGCCACCACGGCGATCGGCGTCCTGCGCATGGCCACCGAGACCTGGCTGGCCTCGGACGACGACCGCGGGCCCGAGGTCCACGGCAAGGCGGCGTTCGCGGCCCTGAGGCAGGCGGCGACCCGCATCGACTGAGGGTGCGACGCCGGGTCATCTGCAGGTCCCCAGGCGGAGCCGCAATACTTCCAGCCGGCTTGTATCCTGGGCTGGAGGCCGTCGCGATGAGAACCGGGCGTTCGATGTGGCCGACGGCCGGCCCCCTGCTGGTCGCCCTCGCCCTCGTCGGCTGCGCCAGCGCGCCGCCCGGCCCCGTGGCGGATCTCGCGATCGACAACGTCAACGTCATCGATACCCGCACCGGCGCGGTGGCGGTGTCCCGGACCATCCTGATCGCCGGCGAGCGGATCGAGGCCGTGGTCCCGGCCGGGTCCCGGTCGCTCGCGACGCGGCGGGTCGACGGCAAGGGGGCCTGGGCCATCCCAGGCCTGTGGGACGCCCACCTCCACCTGCTGCAGGACGACGCCGGCTCTGCCCTGCGCACCGCGCCGACCCTGCCGGGCTACGGCATCACCCATGTGCGGGACATGGGATCGTCCGCCGCCGCGCTGCAAGCTTTCCGCGCCGCGGAACCGACCATCGAGGGCCCGGTCGTGCTGGCCAGCGGGCCGACGTTCTGGGCGATCGAGCTTCCCTATGGCGACAAAAGCCAGCAGCGCCTCGTCGCGCCGGATGCCGACATGGACGCACAGGTCGGGCAGGCCGCCGCGCTGGGGGCCGACTTCATCAAGGTCTATGCCGGCTTCGGCCCGGAACGGCTCGAGGCGCTGGCCAATGCCGCCCGACGCACCGGCTTGCCCCTCGCCGGCCACGCCCAGTCGGGTCTCGACCTTGACGCCCAGGCGCGGCTCGGCCTGTCGACCATCGAGCATCTGGAGACCTCGACCTTCGCCGGCTGCGGCGTGGACCCCGACGTCTATTTCGACCGGATCATCGCCGCGCGCTTCGGCGGGTCGGGCGAGACCATTCCCGACATCACGGCCGATTTCGCCGCTGACCTGGACCGCCCCGCCTGCGTCGCGATGTTCGAACGCGCCGCGGCCGCGGGCCTGGCGATCACGCCGACCCTGGAGGCCACCCTGCTGCCGCCCTCCCTCGTCCGCGGCCTCGCCGAGACGCTGCCGCCGGATCAACGGGAAAGCTGCGACGTGTATCTGAGGGGGTTTGGCGATCTGACCCCGACCAGCGAGACCCGGTACCTGGCGGCCGGGGCGGCGCTGCTGGGCATGATCCGCGAGGCGGGCGTGCCGCTCCTGGCCGGGACCGACGCGCCGGCCTTCTGCGGCACGCCGGGACCCTCGCTGGCCCGGGAACTGAGGCTGCTCGGCGAGGCGGGGCTGACCCCGCTGGAGGTCCTGCAGTCGGCCACGCTGAACCCGGCGCGCGCGCTTGGTTTCAGCGACAGTCTCGGGGCCGTCGCCCCGGGCAGGGAGGCGCATGTCCTGCTGCTCGGGGGCAATCCGCTGGATAGCCCGGCGGCCTACGCGCGGCCCGTAGGCCTGTTCACCCAGGGCCGATGGCGGGACGAAGGCGACCTGGATCGCCTTCGTCTGCCGTCGTCCGACTGATCCGCAGCCCTATTCGGCCGCCATATTGTGCCCCTCGGGGGCGGTCCAGCGCAGCTTGGGCGAGCGCGCGGCGCGGGTCTCGTCCAGACGACGAAGCGGCGCATGGAAGGGCGCGCCCTTGAACCGTTCGACCTCGCCGGCCTTGGCCGCCCCTGCCAGCAGGCGCAGGGCATTGATGAACCGGTCCAGCTCGGCCTTGGACTCCGTCTCGGTCGGCTCGATCAGCATCGCGCCGTGCACGACCAGCGGGAAATACATGGTCATGGGGTGGAAGCCCTCGTCGATCATCGCCTTGGCGAAGTCGAGCGTGGTGATGTCCGTGCCCTTCAGCCATTCGTCGTCGAACAGGGCCTCGTGCATGCAGGGACCGTCCGGGAAGGCGGCGCTCATGACGTCGGACAGCCGCGCCTTGATGTAGTTGGCGTTCAGCACCGCGTCCTCGGCGACCTGGCGCAGGCCGTCCGAACCGTGGCTCATCATGTAGCTGAGCGCGCGGACGAACATGCCCATCTGGCCGTTGAAGGCGCACATGCGACCGAAGGCCTGGGCCGCCTCGTCCTCCTCGCGCTCCAGGAGCTTGAAGCCGTCGCCGTCGGCGACGACCCAGGGAGCCGGGGCGAAGGGGGCCAGGGCGGCCGACAGCACGACCGGACCGGAGCCGGGTCCGCCCCCGCCATGCGGGGTGGAGAAGGTCTTGTGCAGGTTGATGTGCATGGCGTCGACGCCGAGGTCGCCCGGCCGCACCCGCCCGACGATGGCGTTGAAGTTGGCTCCGTCGCAGTAGAAGTAGGCGCCGGCCTCATGAGTCAGTCGCGCGATCTCGACGATGTCGCGCTCGAACAGGCCGCAGGTGTTGGGGTTGGTCACCATGATGGCCGCGACGTCCGGACCCAGCTTGGACGCCAGGTCGGCGACGTCGACGCGGCCGTCGTCCGTCTGCGCCACCTCGACCACCGAATAGCCGACGAAGGCGGCCGTGGCCGGGTTGGTCCCGTGGGCCGAGGTCGGCACCAGCACCTTGCGGCGTTGCTCATGCTGGCCCGAGGCCTCGTGCGCGGCGCGGATGGCCATCAGGCCGCACAGTTCGCCATGGGCCCCCGCCTTGGGCGACATGGCCACCGCCGGCATGCCGGTCAGGGTCTTCAGCCAGTGGGCCAGGGTGTCCATCAGCTCCAGCGCCCCCTGCACGGTCGAGACCGGCTGCAGCGGGTGGATGTCGGAGAAGCCCGGCAGGCGCGCCATCTTCTCGTTCAGGCGCGGATTGTGCTTCATCGTGCACGAGCCCAGCGGATACAGGGCCAGGTCGATGGCATGGTTCTTCTGCGACAGCCGCACATAGTGGCGCATCGCCTCGGGCTCGCTGAGCCCCGGCAGGCCGATGGGGTCGCGCCGCACGAGGCTGCCCAGATCGCCGCCGTCCGAGGACGGCTCCGGCAGGTCGATGCCGGTCTTCAGCCAGCCGTCCGTCTCGAAGATCAGCGCCTCGTCCTGCAGCAGGCCGCGCCCGCCGGTCAGGGTCGGGTGCTTGTAGTCGTGATCGACGACGGTGGGGGCGGTCGGGCGGCCGACGGTGTTCATCGTGCTCATCTTCAGGCTCCCAGGACTTTGGTCAGCGACTTGGCGAGGATCTGGATGTCGGCATCCAGCGTGGTCTCGGTGGCGGCGACCAGCAGGACGTCGTCCATGCCGACGCCGGGCGCCAGGCGGCTGTAGGGCACGCCGGCGAGGATCCGATGGTTGCCCAGGGCCTCGACCACCTCGGCGGCGGGCCTGGGCAGGCGGATGGCGAACTCGTTGAAGAAGCGCGGCGTCAGGATCTCGACACCGGGGACGGCGGCCAGGGCGTCACGTGTGGCCAGCGCCTTCTCGTGGTTCAGCAGGGCCAGCTTGCGCAGCCCCGTCTCGCCCAGCAGGCTCATGTGGATGCTGAACGCCAGGCAGCACAGGCCCGAGTTCGTGCAGATGTTCGACGTCGCCTTGTCGCGGCGGATATGCTGTTCGCGCGTCGACAGGGTCAGGACGAAGCCCCGCTCTCCGTCCGCGTCGACCGTCTCGCCGCACAGCCGGCCCGGCATCTGGCGGATCAGCGACTGCTTGCAGGCGAACAGCCCGACGTAGGGTCCGCCATAGTTCAGGGCGTTGCCGATCGACTGGCCCTCGGCGGCGACGATGTCGGCCCCCATCTCGCCCGGCGACTTCAGCAGCCCCATCGACACGGCCTCGGTCACCACGACGATCAGCAGCGCCCCGGCGGCCTTGGCGGCTTCCGCGATCTTCGTCACGTCGGTGGCGGTGCCGAACACGTTCGGGGTCTGGACGACGACGCAGGCCGTGTCCTTGTCGATCGCGTCGATCACGGCGGCTTCCGCATCGATCGCGGCCGGCAGGCTGACGGTCTCGACGCCCACGGCGTGGACCACCGTCTCCGACGCCCGGACGTAGTGGGGATGGACCCCGCCCGAGAACACCGCTTTGTTCCGGCGCGTGACGCGCGTCGCCATCAGCACGCCCTCGGCCGTCGCGGTCGAGCCGTCGTAGAGCGAGGCGTTGGCCACATCCATGCCCGTCAGGTTCGCGACCTGGGTCTGGAACTCGTACAGGTATTGCAGCGTCCCCTGCGCGATCTCCGGCTGGTACGGCGTGTAGCTGGTCAGGAACTCGGACCGCTGGATGATGTGGTCCACCGTCGCCGGCACATGGTGGCGATAGGCCCCGGCCCCGCAGAAGAACGGCACGTCCCCGGCCGCCGTGTTCTTGCCCGCGAGGTGCTTCAGCGCCCGCTCGACCTCCAGTTCGCCCATCACGCGCGGCAGGTCGACGAAACCGTCGCGCCTTGCAGGCTGCGGCACGTCGACGAACAGGTCGTCGATCGATTTGACGCCGATGGCGGCGAGCATCGCCGTGCGGTCGTCGGGAGTCAGGGGCAGGTAACGCATGGCGGGGAGTCCGAGCGTGAGAGGGAAATCAGAGGGTGGCGAGGAAGGCGTCGTAGGCGGCGCGGTCCATCAGGCCGTCGACCTGGGAGGCGTCGGACACCTTGATCTTGGCGAACCAGCCCTCGCCTTCCGGATCGGCGTTGACGGTCTCGGGCGCGCCGGCCAGGGCGGCGTTGCCCTCGACCACGTCACCGGACACGGGCGCATAGACGTCCGAAGCCGCCTTCACGCTTTCGACGACGGCGAAGCTGTCGCCCTTGCCGAAGGTCTTGCCGGCTTCCGGGGTCTCGACGAACACCACGTCGCCCAGCTGTTCGGCGGCGTGTTTGGTGATGCCGACGGTGGCGACATCGCCGTCCAGCCGAACCCACTCGTGATCCTTGGTGAAATGCATGACGGTCTCTCAGACTTTGGGTTTGCGGAAATAGCGTTGGGCGACGAAGGGCGTGTCGATCACCTCGGCAGCGGCGGCCCTGCCGCGCACGATGACCTGAAGGTCGGTGCCGAGCGCGGCGTGCGACGGCGGCACATAGCCCATGGCGATGTTGCGCCCCAGGGTCGGCGACGGTCCGCCCGAGGTGACCGTACCGATGACGGTCCCGTTCGCATCGGCGATCTCGGCACCCTCACGGGCCGGCGCGCCTTCCTTGACGCTCAGGCCCACGCGCACCCGCGCCGGGCCCTCGGCCCGTTCCTTCAGGATGCGCGCGGCGCCGTTGAAATCGGCCGCTTCCATCCGCGACTTCGACAGGGCGAAGGTCAGGGAGCCCTCCACCGGCGAGGTGGTGGCATCGATGTCGTGGCCGTGCAGCGGCAGGCCGGCCTCCAGCCGCAGGCTGTCGCGCGCGCCCAGGCCGATCGGCTTGACCCGCGCGTCCTCGAGGATCGTGTTCCAGACCCGCTCGGCCTCGGCGGCGGGCACCGAGATCTCGTAGCCGTCCTCGCCCGTGTAGCCCGAGCGCGAGACGAAGCAGTCGACCCCGAACAGCATCAGCCGCGCGCAGTCCATGAAGCCGAACTCGGCCAGCACGGGCTCGTGGGCGATCATCACCTCGGCCGCTTCCGGCCCCTGGATGGCGATCAGGGCGCGGTCGTCGAGCACGGTCAGGGTCGCGTCGCCCGACAGGTGGGCGCGCCAGAAGGCGAAATCCTCGTCCTTGTTGCCGGCGTTGACGACCACATACAGGCCGTCGTGATCCGGCTTGCCCGCCATCAGGTCGTCGATGATGCCGCCGTCCTCGTTCAGCAGCAGGCTGTATTTCTGACGCCCGGCCTTCAGCGCCGCATAGTCGCCGGGCACGAAGCGCTCGAACTGGGCGATGGCGTCGGCACCGGTGATCTTGCACTGGCCCATGTGCGAGACGTCGAACAGGCCGGCGTGCTCGCGCGTCCAGCGGTGCTCGGCCAGGACGCCCTCGTACTGGACCGGCATGTCGTAGCCGCCGAACCCGACCATGCGCGCGCCGAGCGCACGATGCGCGGCGTTCAGGACGGTCGTCTTCAGGGTTTGATCGGTCATGCGGACAGGCTTTCAGGGTCGCGTGTTGAGGCGAAAAGCTCCGCCGTCTTCGCGCCCCCGCTGTCTGTGAAACCTGAGAGATTCCGGCCCGGACGTATCCGTGCCTTGCTCCGTCGGCGCACCCCCGCGAAGGGGTGACTTTCCAGCGTCCGAGTGTTCTCGCGGTCCGTTTGCCTGAGCGTTTCCGGGGCGGTTGCGCCTTCGGCTCCGGGTCCGTCCGGTAGTGGGGAGGCTGGACGGCCCGATCTCTCCCGCGAGATCGAGACGACCTAGGCCCCGACTCCCCCGCCAAGTCAAGCGCGGCAAAGCGGTATCGGAACCCCCCGGGGCCTTGCGGGTTATTCCGGCACCCCCACAAGCCCCTCAAAACGCAAGGATTTCACATGTCGATCCTCGACAAGATTCTCGGCCAGTCCGACAAGCCCCGCGACACGCCGGCCAAGGCCGACCGTCAGATGCAGAAGGTGCTGGACGAACTGGCGTCGCTCGGCGGCAAGCCGATCGAGACGCTGGACGCCGCCGAGGCCCGCCGTCAGCCGACCCCGACCGACGCGGTGAAGTCGCTCCTGCGCAAGGACGGCAAGGACCCGGCCGCCGATCTGGGCGTCAAGACCACCGAAATCACCATCCCCGGCGCGGCCGGTCCCCTGCAGGCCCGGATCTACAAGCCGCACGAACATTCCGAGGACCGGCTGCATCCCGTGGTGGTCTATTTCCACGGCGGCGGTTTCGTGATCGCCGATCTCGACGTCTATGACGGCGGCCCGCGCGGCGTGTCGAAAATGGCCGACGTCATCGTCGTCTCGGTCCACTATCGCCAGGCCCCCGAGCACAAATTCCCCGCCGCCCACGACGACGCGACGGCGGCCTGGAAATGGGTTCTGGCCAACGCCCAGACCTTCGGCGGCGACCCGCAGAAGATCGCCGTGATGGGCGAGAGCGCCGGCGGCAACCTGGCCATCAACGTCTCGATCGCCGCCCGCGATCAGGGCCTGCAGGCCCCGGTGCATCAGGTGTTGGTCTATCCGCTGGTCGGCAACGACCTGAACACGCCGTCCTACGTCGAGAACGCCCAGGCCAAGCCCCTGAACAAGGCGATGATCGAGTGGTTCGTGAAGAACACCTTCGCCAGCGAGGCCGAGACCGCCGACCCGCGCGTCAACGTGGTCGAGGCCGACCTGATCGGCCTGCCGGACTCCACCGTCATCCTGGCCGAGATCGATCCGCTACGCTCGGAGGGCGAACTGCTGGCCGAGCGTCTGGAACAGGCCGGATCCAGCGTGCGCCACAAGACCTTCAACGGGTCGACGCACGAGTTCTTCGGCATGGCCCTGGTCGTCCCCGACGCCATGGCGGCCCAGACCTTCGCGGCGCACGAGCTGAAGCGGGCGTTCGGCACGGCCATCCTGCCGATCTGATCGCCGTCACGGACTGACTGAAGAAAGGGCGCTCCCTGCGGAGCGCCCTTTTTCATGTCGCCGCGTACGCCTCGACCTCGGCGATCCGTTCGGCCTTGGCGGCGTCGTCCAGGAACGAGCCCGCAAAGCTGTTGCGGGCCATCAGGGTCAGCTGTTCGCGCGTCAGGCCGACGGCGGCCGCCAGCTGTCGGTAGTTCTCGTTCACATAGCCGCCGAAATAGGCCGGATCGTCCGAGTTCAGCGTGACCCGGATCCCCTGACGCAGCATCTCGGGCACGGGGTGATCCTTCAGGTCGTCGACGACGCACAGCTTGTGATTGGACAGCGGACAGACCGTCAGCGTCATCCCCTCGGCCACGATCCGGCGGACCAGGGCCGGATCCTCCATCGACCGGTTGCCGTGATCCATCCGGTCGATGTGCAGCAGATCGAGCGCCTCCCACACATACTCGGGCGGCCCCTCCTCCCCGGCATGGGCGCACAGCTTCAGACCCATCGCCTGGGCGGCGGCGAACACGCGCTGGAACTTCGACGGCGGATGACCGACCTCCGAGGAATCCAGACCGACGCCGACGAAATGATGCAGGTACGGCCTGGCCATCTCCAGCGTGGCGAAGGCCTCGTCCTCGCTGAGGTGCCTCAGGAAGCTCAGGATCAGGCCGGACGTCACGCCCAGTTCGGCCTTCGCCCGGTCCATCCCCGCGATCAGCCCCTCGACCACCACGCCGAAGGGAACACCGCGATCGGTATGGGTCTGGGGGTCGAAGAAGATCTCGGCGTGGCGCACATTGTCCGCCGCCGCCCGCTGGAAATAGGCGAAGGCCAGATCCTCGAAATCCTGCCGCGTCAGCAGGACGTTGGCCCCCGCATAGTAGATGTCGAGGAAGTCCTGAAGGTTCGAGAAGTCATAGGCGGCCCGCACCGCCTCGACGCTGTCGAACGGGATGGCGACCTTGTTCCGCTCGGCGAGGGCGAACATCAGCTCCGGCTCCAGCGAGCCCTCGATATGCAGATGCAGCTCTGCCTTGGGCAGGCCGTCGATAAAGGCGTTCAGGTCGGTCAAGACAGTCCTCTGGCAAATAACGGGGCGTCGAGGGTCAATACCTCCGCGGCACAGATATCCCCAGCCTCATCCAGCCTTCGGCGCAACCGAACATCGGCGGTGACCAAGGGGCAACGCTCCATCTCGGCCAAGGCCAGATAGAGGCAGTCGTAAGCCGGATGAGGCAGGCGGTTTGCGAGATCGACCGCCCTCATGACGAGGTTCGACAGACCCATCAGCTCGACAACCCCTGAAACATTGGCGGCGGCGATCATGGCCTGACCCGGCGTCATTTCATTCTTGCGGGCTTTCTTCCAGAAGACATTGGCGCACTCGGCAACGAGAAGCTGCGGGGCGATCAATTCGTGATCAAGAAGGACCTGGGCCTCGTCGGACTGGGCTTCGGTGACGAACCATTTGACGGCGACACTGCTGTCGACGACCAGCCTCAACTTTCGTCACGCGTTTCGCGCACAAGGACTTCCGATGGAGTGTGGCGAACGCCCGCGGTCGCACGGCGAAGCTCTTCCATGGCCCTGAGGGCATCGGCGCGTCGATTGTCGATCAGTGCGCGTTCGAGAATGTAGCGATGCTCCGCCTCCGCCGACCGACCGTTCTCGGCCGCGCGCTTCTTCAGCGCCAGGGCGATGTCGTCGTCGACGTTTCTGACGTGCAGGTTCACCGGCATCGGCGCACTCCTCTGCTAGCACTTATAGCATCAGGCGTTCGACACGACCAGCCGCAGGTGGCCACGTTGGATCTCCGGCGTCGGCGGTGAGGGCTCGGGCGGGGGTGGACTCTCAGCTCTGGAGCGCCACCCCGTCGGTCGCTCGACATAGCCGGACGGGGTCAGGACCCGCTCCGGCAGGCCGCAGCGTTCCAGCATGCCGGTCTCGATCTCGGTCCGGGCATGGGCCCATTCCAGAAGCTGGCGATTGTGCCCCCGTCCCGGCGGCGCGACGCTGACGATCCGCTTGTGCGGATAGCTTTCGTGCAGGAACCGGGTGGTGGCGGCGTGGTCCCCGTCCGTCGTCACGATGTAGGCGGTGTCGAAACGGTCGGCCGCGGCGTCGGCGGCGATGGACAGGGCCAGGTTGACGTCGCTCTGCTTTTCCGTCGCGTCCATCCACTGGTGACCACAGGCATGGCAATGATCGCCGTGCACGACGAAATGGCCCATCAGGCAGCGCACATCTCGCGCCACCAGCGCCGCTTCATAGGCCATCATCGCCTGCATCCGGTCCTTGCGCTGCGGCCGGTGAGCGCTGACCCAGACGGCGCCGGTCAGCCGTTCGCCTGGCGGCAGTAGGGCCCGCCCCAGGGCCATCAGGTCCAGCCACAGCAGCTCGTGCCGGTTCAGGTCCAGGATGGCGTGATGCAGGTTGAACCCGTCGACGTACAACCGGGCCCGCTTGCGGAAGACCGGCAGGCGAAAGCCGTCGCGGCGGATCGCCGGCGTCTGCCCTCCCCTCGTCCCCGACCGCGCCATGCCTCGGCCTCGTCCCGCCCCAGAGCGGTGCAGTTAACCCTGCGAAGCCGGCGGAGTCCGTGTCGTGAAGGCTACATCCGCTCCGGCGCGTCGATCCCCAGCAGGCCCAGCGCGATCACCAGCTGGTCCAGCGCCGCCTTCGAAAGCGTCAACCGCGAGCCCACCGTCGCCGGATCGGCGGCTGCCAGCACCGGGCAGGCGGCGTAGAATTTCGAGAAGGCCTGCGCCAGTCGATAGGCGTGCTCGGCGATCACATGCGGGCTGCGCTTGTCATAGGCCTCGACCACCGCTTGGTCGAAGGCGTCCAGCGTCAGGGCCAGATCGCGTTCGGCGGGTTCGGAAATCGCCACCAGTCCGGCCTTGGCCTCCTGCTCGGCGGCCCGGCGCAGCAGGGATTTGATCCGCACGACCTGGTACAGCAGATACGGCCCGGTCTTGCCCTCGAAGCTCATGAACCGGTCCAGGTCGAAGACGTAGCTGGTGGTCCGGCTGTTCGACAGGTCGGCGAACTTCAGCGCCGCGATGGCCACCTTGTGCGCCGTATCCTCGAACGTGGCCTCGTCCAGATCGGCCCCCAGCTCGGCCTCGCGCAGACGATCGCGCGCCTTGTCGGTGGCCTGGGTGATCAGGTCGTTCAGCTTCAGAACCCCGCCCGCGCGGGTCTTGAAGGGCTTGCCGTCTGTGCCGTTCATGGTGCCGAAGCCCAGATGCTCCAGCGACCCCGGCTCGGCATAGCGGGCCAGGATGGAGGCGCGGAACACCTGCTCGAAATGCTCGGCCTGGCGCTCGTCGACGACGTACAGGATCAGGTCCGGATCGATCCGGTTCCTGCGGTCCAGGATGGTGGCCAGGTCGGTCGTGCCGTACATGGCCGAGCCCTCGGAGCTGACGACCAGCAGCGGGGGCGGGCTGGGGGCCTCGACCACCGAACCGTCGGCCAGCTTCTTCTTGCGCGTCTCGCCCGGTCTGGCGACGTGCACCACCTGGGCCCCGTCGTCCTCGACCAGCAGGGCCTTGGTCTTCAGGTCGACGACCATGCCGGCGATCAGGGGATCGGCGTCGCTCTCGCCGTTCCAGAGGTCGAAATCCACGGCCAGGGTGCCGTACTCGCGCACCAGGGCCTCGCGGCTGACGGCCACGAAATGCCGCCACAGCGCCAGATAGCCGGGCCGTCCGCCCTGCAGTTCCGCCGTCGCCTTGCGGGCCCGGTCCCGGAACGCCGGGTCTTCCTTGGCGCGCCCGGCGGCCAGCGGATAGAGCCGGTCCAGGTCGCCCAGGGTCACGGGGCTTTCGGCGGGGAACGGCCCGTCGCCGTCGGCCATGAAGCCGTCGGCCAGACCCTCGTCACCGCAGGCCACGATCAGCAGCCCCATCTGGAAGCCCCAGTCGCCGAAATGGGCGTCGCCCGTGACGTCGTCGCCCCGGAACCGGAACAGCCGCTTCAGGCTCTCGCCGATGATGGCGCTGCGCAGGTGGCCGACGTGCATCGGCTTGGCCACGTTCGGACCGCCGAAGTCGATCACGACCTTGCGCGGCGCTGCGACGGGCGAGGCCCCGGCATGGTCGGCGTCCGACGCCACCTCGGCCGCGCGGGCCGACAGGGCGGCGTCCGCGATCTTCAGGTTGATGAAGCCCGGCCCGGCCACCTCGACCGCCGACAGGCGGGGATCGGCGGCGAGCCGCTCGGCCACGCGGCCGGCTAGTTCGCGCGGATTGGCCTTCAGCGCCTTGGCGGCGGCGAGCGCCCCGTTGGACTGGAAGTCGGCCAGGTCGGGGCGGTCCGAGGTGGTCACGCGGGCCAGGGCCGCGTCCACGCCTTCGGCGGCGAAGGCGGCCGCGACCGCTTCGCCCAGGGCGGTTCTCAGATCGGTCATTGGGCCGGAGGGGTCGCCGCGGCCGTGCCGGCGTTGATGCGGAACCGGCTGCCGGAGCGGTTGAACTCGGCCATCTCGGGCGTCACCTCGAAGCCGACCAGGACTTCGAAATTGCCGCCGCTCGTGGTGATCGACGCGCGGGGAATGACCACCGACTGCTCTTCGGTCACCGACGCGGTGGACGATCCGTCGAAGTTCACCGGCAGGTCGAAATATTCCTTGGCCAGAACCGCTTCGTTCCGTTCCGTGACCGCGATCCAGTAGCGATAGGTGCGCTGGTCGCCCTGCGCCATCGGTCCGCGCCCCAGATCGAACAGGATGTTCATCTGGACCTCGATCGGGTCGTCGTTGAAGTAGCGGCAGCCGGCGGTCACGCCCTGGATCTCGCCGGTATAGCCGACCGCGCTGGCGGCGGTGCGGCCACCGTCGAGCTCGACGTAGCGGGCCGCGTCATAGAGCACCTTCACGAACGGGCACGGACCGGCGTTGGGGCGGCTGCGCAAGGGGGCGATCCGCGGCGGCCGCGCGTCTTCCTCGGGCTGCGCCTGCTGCTGGCCGCCCTGCTGCTGTCCCGTGCGGCCGCCTTGGCCGGCGGAACCATATTGGGCGGACGCGGTGCCGGCGGAGGCGAGTACCGCCAGGGCGGCGAGGGCGACGGTCGCAAGACGCATGTATCGGAATCCGGAAATCTGAACCGCTGGCGGGGAACCCGGTCAGGCTTCCTGCCTGATAGCGGCTAAAGCGAGGCGTCGCAAACCGTGAAGCCCCCCGCAGTGGCGAGGAAGCCGCAGAAGGACTAGGTTGGTCGCATGGACGCTCTCGCCCCCTCGCCCGCTGCGCCCCGCGCCGGACTCCGCCCCCTGACCGTGCGCATGGCCACGCCGCGCGGGTTCTGCGCCGGCGTCGACCGCGCCATCCAGATCGTCGAGCGCGCCATCGAGAAGTTCGGGGCACCCGTCTATGTCCGGCACGAAATCGTCCACAACAGGCATGTCGTCGATCGGCTCAAGGGTCTGGGCGCCGTCTTCGTCAAGGAACTGGACGACTGCCCCGACGACCGGCCCGTGGTCTTCTCGGCCCACGGCGTGCCCAAGTCCGTGCCGGCCAATGCCCGGGCGCGCCAGCTTCTGTTCCTCGACGCCACCTGCCCGCTGGTGTCCAAGGTCCATGTCGAGGCCGAGCGTCACCACGCCCAGGGCAAGCACATCATCCTGATCGGCCACGCGGGCCACCCCGAGGTCGTCGGCACCCTGGGCCAGCTGCCCGAGGGCGCCATCAGCCTGGTCGAGACGGTCGAGGACGCGAGGACCTTCCAGCGCCCCGGCGACCAGCCCCTGGCCTATGCGACCCAGACGACCCTGTCGCTGGACGACACGTCCGAAATCGTCGGCGTGCTCAAGAGCCGCTTTCCGGAGCTGCCCGACCCGCACAAGGAAGACATCTGCTACGCCACCACCAACCGGCAGGAGGCCGTGAAGCAGCTGGCCGACGGGTCGGACCTGGTGCTGGTGGTCGGATCGAAGAACTCGTCCAACTCCGTGCGCCTGGTCGAGGTCGCCCTGCGCGCGGGGGCCCGCGACGCCCGGCTGATCGACGATGCGACGCAGATCGACTGGGCCTGGTTCGATACCGTCGACACGGTCGGCGTCACGGCCGGGGCCTCGGCCCCCGAACCCCTGGTCCAGGCGGTGGTCGCCGCCATTCAGGCCCGCTTCGACGTCCGCCTGGCCGATGATCCGGGCGAGCCGGAAACCGTCACCTTCAAACTGCCCCGCGCGCTGACGGTCTGAGCCTAGGCCTGGCTGGCGCGCCGGGCGTCCGGGTTCAGCTGCAGCATCCGCAGGTTCAGCACCGAGGCGATGGTGACCCAGGTCAGATAGGGGATCAGCAGCAGGGCCGCGAACGGTCTCAGGGTCCAGAACACCGCGATGATCGCGACCAGCGACAGCCACAGCAGGGCCACGTCCACCAGCGCCAGATCCATCCGTCGCCGCCCGAAGAACAGGAACGACCAGCCGGCGTTCAGCATCAGGGACACGACATAGAGGGCGAACGCCAGCGGAGACCCCGTCCCCACCGTCTCCCACACCAGCCATCCGGCCCAGGCGTTGATCGCGAACAGCAGGCCCCACACGATCGGGAACGCCAGGTTCGGCGGGGTCCACGACGGCTTGTTCAGCCCGGCATACCAGACCCCCGGCTTGAACAGGCTGCCGCTGGTCGCGGCCGCGAAGTTCAGGCCGACGAAGACGGCGATGGCGATCCAGGCGGGGTGATCCATGACGCGTGCATAACGCAAAGCGCCCGGCTTGGCTCACCCGTTCTGGCGGTCAGACCAGGGACTTGATGTACAGGGCCAGCACGACGACCAGCCCCAGACCCACGGGGTACAGCAGGCAGCCGAAGTTGCGGACCAGGGCGCGCAGGCCCACCGGGATGTCGTCTTTCTGGGTCATGGCCCAGCGGTAGCCAACCTTGACCATTCCCGACCACCGTCCGCGATGTCACGCGGCGGCCTGTCGCAGACGCCTGTCGTCCTGCCGCTCAGGCCGGCGGCGGCACGACCGGCAGGGTCGCCAGCGAGGGCCGCTCGCCGGCCTTTGACGCAGCCACGGCCTCGGCGGCGCGCATCACGCGCAGCACGTTCTCGCCCGCCAGCTTGCGGATGTCGGCCTCGGTCCAGCCGGCCTGCATCAGGGTCGCCAGGATGGCCGGATAGGCGTCCACGCCGGTGATCCCGTCCGGCAGCGACGTCACCCCGTCGAAGTCCCCGCCCAGGCCGACATGGTCGATGCCGGCGACGTTCCGGACATGCTGGATATGGGCCACGACGTCGGCGATCGTGGCATTGGGTCGAGGATGGGCGTCGGTCCACGGCTTCATGGCCGCCTCCAGCGCGACGGTGTCCGAGGTGTCGAGGCCACGCCGCTGGATCTCCGCCCCGACGTCTATGCCCCACTGGCGGTTCGCCTCGCTGACGAAGCCCGGCACGAAGGTGACCATCACCACACCCCCGTCTTCGGCCAGCTGCGACAGCACGCTGTCGGGCACGTTGCGCGTATGGTTGGTCACCGCCCGCGCCGAGGAGTGGGAGAAGATGACCGGAGCGTCCGACACCCGCATGGCGTCCAGCATGGTCTCCTCCGACACGTGCGACAGGTCCACCAGCATGCCCAGCCGGTTCATCTCGCGGACCACCGTCTCCCCGAACGGCGACAGCCCGCCCCATTTGGGCGCGTCCGTCGCGCTGTCGGCCCAGGTCGTGGTCTTCGAATGGGTCAGCGTCATGTAGCGCACGCCCGCCTGGTGGAACTCGCGCAGCAGCGCCAGCGAATCGTCGATGGAATAGCCACCCTCGATCCCGATCAGGCTGGCGATCCGCCCGGCCGCGTGAATGCGCACGACGTCGTCGGCGGTGGTGGCCAGTTCGAAGGTCTCGGGATGGGCGGCGACGATGCGCCGGACGGTGTCGATCTGCTCGAACGTCTCCCTGGCCGCCTCGACCGGTGCCAGCTGGGCGGGCACATAGACGGACCAGAACTGGCCGCCGACTCCCCCGGCCCGCAGGCGGGGAATGTCGGTGTGCAGCGTGGTGCTGGAATCCAGATCGGTGGCCAGATCCACGGCATGGGGATCGTTGCCGAAGCCTTCGCGCAGGGCCCAGGGCAGGTCATTGTGCCCGTCGATCAGCGGCGTGGTTTCCAGGATCCGACGCACAGCGGCCTGATCCTGGGCGGCGGCGGGCAGCGCGAGGGCCAGGGCGGACACGGCAATCAGACTGGCTCGGATCATGGCACCCTCGGACGATACTGGACGATGCGACCGTGCCGCCGGCGCGCCGGGAAGGCCAGTGACGAATCGTTCATGCAGCGACCGGCGCGGCACGCCTAGGGCGCGGTCGTGATCCGCGGGGCCGGGGGCTGCGTCGGCGCGACGGCCTCTTGCGACTGCATGCAGTCCCGCCCCGCCGCGAGGCCGTTCAGAAAGTACCAGCGATAGGCCAGGCTGCGCGCCTCGGCCGCCCGGCGCTCCCGGTCCTCGCGCGTCATCGCGTCCGCCCCGGCCATGACCAGACCGGCCCCCGGCACCAGCATGGCGACGCCCGATCGCGCGACGCTGCCGACGGACCGGATCAGGCCGCCCTCGGGCGCACCGCCCATGGCCTGGCTCAGTTGCGCCGCCTCCTCGCCGATGGCGGCGCAGGTCAGGTCCGCGTCCTCCGCCGTCATCACAGCGGTCGGCTGGTCGGGGGCGGGTCCCGCCTCCTGCCCGATGGCGGCTCCGGCCACCCCGGCGAATACGGCAGCCACGAAGGCTGTGGCGGACATGCGCATGATCGTCTCCCTGCCCCCAGGTCACAGGCGGAACGACCCGCGCGCGTCGAAGTTGCGCCCGGACGCGCCTCCGCCCCCCGTTCGCCTTGGCGCGCGCCGCCCAATCATGTCACGGTGCGCCCTCCCCTCCCCTGCTCGCGTCGTGACTTCATGCCCTCCGGACTTGCCGCCCTGCTGGACGACGTCGCCGGCATCGCCAAACTGGCCGCCGCGTCGATCGACGACGTCGGGGCCGCCGCGGGCAAGGCCAGCGCCAAGGCCGCCGGGGTCGTGGTGGACGATACCGCCGTCACGCCGCGCTACGTCACCGGCCTGTCGCCCGCGCGCGAGCTCCCGATCATCTGGAAGATCGCGCTGGGGTCGATCCGCAACAAGCTGCTGATCCTGCTGCCCGCCGCCCTGATCCTCAGTGCCTTTGCCCCGTGGGCGATCACGCCCCTGCTCATGTGTGGCGGGGCCTATCTCTGCTTCGAGGGGGCCGAGAAGCTGATGGAAGCCTTCGGTGGCGGCCATCACGAAGTCGCCGAGGCGGTCGTCGACGATCCCGCCTCGCTGGAGGCCACCAAGGTGTCCGGGGCCATCCGGACCGACCTGATCCTGTCGGCCGAGATCATGGCCATCGCCCTGGCCGACGTGGCCGACAGCCCGATCATCACCCAGGGCATCGTGCTGGCCCTTGTCGGCCTCGGGATCACCGTCGGGGTCTATGGCGTCGTCGGCCTGATCGTGAAGATGGACGACATCGGCCTGCATCTGGCCCAGGGCGGGTCGGCGGCCTTGCGCGGGCTCGGGCGCGGTCTGGTCAAGGCGATGCCGGTGGTGATGGACGTCATCTCCACCGTCGGCACCGCCGCCATGCTTTGGGTCGGCGGCGGCATCCTGGTGCACGGCGCGCACGAACTCGGCTTCGCCTGGCCGGACGACGTCATCCATCACGCTTCGGTCGCGGCGGGGTCGGCCCTGCCGTTCGGCGGCGCTGTGGTGTCGTGGATCGTCACGGCCATCGGCTCGGCGATCGTCGGCGTTCTCGTCGGGGCCGTGCTGGCCGTGATCGTGCATCAGGTCGGCAAGCTGCGCCGCAAGCCCGCCGAAGGCGGCGTCGCACACTGATCGGGGTGACGCGCGCGGCGAACCGTGGTTGAAATCCAGGCCATGAGCCAAGCCCCCCTGCCCGACGCCGATCCGCTGGATCTGAAGAAGACCGAAACCCGCGCCTGGTTCGAGGAGCTGCGCAACCGCATCCACGCCCGGCTTGAACAGCTGGAAGACTCGGCCCCCGCCGACCTCTTCCCCGGCGAGCCCGGCCGCTTCGTCCGCACGCCCTGGAGCCGGCACGAGGGTGGCGGCGGCGTCATGGGCATGATGCACGGCCGCCTGTTCGAAAAGGTCGGCGTCCACGTCTCCACCGTCCACGGCACCTTCCCGGCCGACTATGCGAAATCGGTCCCGGGCGCCGAGGAAGACCCCCGCTTCTATGCCACCGGCATCAGCCTGATCTGCCATCCGGTCAGCCCGAAGGTGCCGGCGGTGCACATGAACACCCGCTTCATCGCCACGACGAAAAGCTGGTTCGGCGGCGGGGCCGACCTGACGCCGGTGCTGGACGTCGAACGCACGCAGGAGGCTCCGGATACGGTCGCCTTCCACGCCGGAATGCGCAGCCCTTGCGACGCCCACGACCCGGCCTGGTACCCGAAGTACAAGCAGTGGTGCGACGAGTATTTCATGCTGCCGCACCGGAACGAGATGCGCGGCATCGGCGGCATCTTCTACGACCACCACGACAGCGGGGATTACGACAAGGACTTCGCCTTCACCCGCGACGTCGGCATGGCCTTCATCGACACCTATGCCGCCATCGTCGAGCGTCGCATGTCCGAGGCCTGGACCGACGACGAACGCGAGGAACAGTTGATCCGCCGCGGCCGCTACGTCGAGTTCAACCTGCTCTACGACCGCGGCACCACCTTCGGGCTGAAGACCGGCGGCAATGTCGAGTCGATCCTCAGCTCCATGCCGCCCGTGGTGAAGTGGCCGTAAGGAGTGTCACCTCTCCATTCGCGAAGGCGAATGGGGAGGACAGGTCGCGCCAGCGACCAGGAGGGGGCGACGCCGCCCTCTAGTCGCGAAGCCTCGCCCGCACCGCCTCACCGATAAACGTCAGCACGCCGTCCAGCTCCGTCCGCACGTCCTCGGCCCGCAGACGGATGACCTTGATCCCCTGCCCGCCCAGCCACGCCGTCCGCCGCCGATCATGCGCCGCTTGCTCGTCCGACGCGTGCCCCATCCCATCGATTTCCACGCCCAGCCGGGCCGCCGCGCAGTAGAAGTCGAGGATGTAGGGTCCGACGGGATGCTGACGTCGGTACTTCAGATTGCGAAACCGCGAGCCTCGCAAGCAGGCCCACAGCCGCGCTTCCGGCGGCGTCATCACCCGTCGCATGGCCTTGGCGCGCGTGTAGCTGATCCCGTCCGGCACCGTCTCGCCCCCTCCTGACCGCTGCGCGGTCTGTCCTCCCCATTCGCCTACGCGAATGGGGAGGTAACCTGAAGTTGCAGACCGTGTCACCTCCCTATCGCCGAAGGGCGAATGGGGAGGACAGGTCGCGTCAGCGACCAGGCGGGGACGACACCGTCGCCTAGCCTAGATCCCGCTCCCCTCCCCCTCCACTGGCGGCGGCGTCAGCATCAGGAAGGCCCGGATCCAGGCCGTCAGCACCGCCCGGTCGTTCGCCCGCCCCAGACTGGCCACGGCCTCGTCCGCCAGGGCCTCCGGGATGCGCGATCCCCGCCGGCTCTCGACCAGGGCGGCGGCGTATTCCGGCTGGAACTCCGGGTGGCACTGGAAGGACATGGCGTCGTCCCAGGCCAGACCCGCGTAGGGGGTGAATTCGCTGGCCGCGATCACCCGGGCATCGGCGGGCGGGGTCAGCACCTGATCCTGGTGCGAGACCGGAATGGCGATCGAGGCGGCCTTGGGGAACATCCACGGTTCGTGCGCGGTGACCGCGTAGCGGTGCAGGCCGATGCCCCAGCCCTTGTCCGACTTTTGCACCCGACCGCCGAAGGCATGGGCCATGGCCTGGTGCCCGAAACAGATGCCGACCAGCCGGGTCCGGCCGCGCGCGCCCCTCAGCCAGTCCATCAGGGGCGGGATCCAGGGCAGGTCGTCATAGACCCCCGCCGCCGACCCGGTGACGATGGCCCCCTGAAAGGCCTCGGGGTCCGCGGGCAGTCGCCCGGCCTGGACGTCGAACCGCACCGTCGCCACGCCCTCGCCCAGCAGGGCCCGGAACCGCGCCGGATAGTCGTCGAAGGCGTCGGCCAGGGCCTCGGGCGGCTTGCCGGTCTCCAGGATCGCGATGGGCTTCATGGGGACCATATGGGGACGAAGTTCGATGGCGGGACAAGGCCATTCGCGCTAGAGGGCCGCCATGACCGATACCGACGCCACGATCGATCCCGATCCCGTTCCCGTCGTGCTGATCAATGTCTTCAAGGTGCAGCCCGACAGGCAGGACGCCCTGATCGACCTGCTGACCGCCATGACCCGCGCGCAGGTGGGCCTCCCCGGCTTCGTGTCCGCCACCCTGCACCGGGGGCTGAACGGAAAGACCGTCGCCAACCACGCGGTGTGGCGCTCGGTCGCCGACTGGAAGGCCATGACCCGCAACCCGGCCGTCGCCGCCGCCATGAGCCCCATCATGGCCATCGCCACCTTCGAACCCAACCTCTACGAGGCCGGCGAAGTCATCGAATAGGGGGTACGTCCGGATCTGACGCAGCGGCATGCTAGCCATGGCTCGCAGCGGTCTTTGACATTCGTACAGCGACACGGTTCCTCCCCGCAAAGGCCGAACGGGTCGGACGGGTCGGACGGTGTTTTGGAGTCCGGATCAGACCCGCCAGACCTCACCCTTGGCACCCGCATCGCCCAGCGTTCGGGCCACCCAGCCGCAGATTTCGGCCGCCGCCGCGTCGGCCCCGGCCGGCGGATTGACCACCACCATCGCGCAACCGTTCATCTTCATCGGATTGGTCAGGGGCCTCAGCCGCGCCTCGGCCACCAGGGTCGGGGCTTTCGTCCCCGCCGCCAGTCGCCGCAGGAAACCGTCGAAGGTCTCCAGATCCTTCAACGGCGTCCAGATCGCGACGATCGCCCCGGGGTCAGCGGTCACGATCGCCGCCGCGGTGTCCGCTGCGCGCAAATAGTCGTCGGGCCGCTCGAACGGCGGGTCGATCAGCACCAGCGGGGCCTTCGTCCGCCGGGCCTCGGCCCGGACCAGATCATAACCGTCGCCGATCTCGCCCCGCACCCGGGCGAACCCGGTCAGGCTCTCGCGCAGCAGGCCCGCCACCTCTTCGCGCAGCTCGAAGCCGACATAGGCGTCGTCCGCCCCCAGCCTTCGCGCGACCAGGACCGGCGACCCCGGATAGAAGCGCACCCCGCCCCCGGGGTTCAGCGTCGCGACCTCGCTCGCCAGCGCCTCGATCAACGGCGGGCGCTCGGCGGTGGCCATCAGCCGTTCGACCCCCGCCTCGGCCTCGCGGGAGCGGGTCGCGTCGCCGGTCAGGTCATAGAGGCCCGCCCCGGCATGGGTATCCAGCACGACCACCGGTCCGGCCGCCTGACGCGTCCGAAGCAGCCATAGCATCAGGGCGTGCTTGACCAGGTCGGCGAAGTTCCCGGCGTGGAAGCTGTGGCGATAGTTCATGGTCCTGCGTCACCTTGGACACCGTCCGGGTCAAGAGGAACCGTGCGCACGAATGCGACGTTCGCCGTTCCTGATCCGGAGACTTCGCCCGATGCCCGACGGCAGCCACACCTTCACCGCCGCCGTCGAGGTGCCCCGGGGCCTGACGTACTGCAGCGACGCCCACCCCGGCCTGGCGCGCCTGCGCTCGGGCAAGGGGTTCTCGATCCGCGACGCCGACGGCAAGGTCATCAGGGACAAGGCGGTGCTGGACCGGATCCGCATGCTGGCCATCCCTCCCGCCTGGACCGACGTCTGGATCTGCCCCCGCGCCTCCGGCCACATCCAGGCCACCGGCCGCGACGTTAAGGGCCGCAAGCAGTACCGCTATCACAACGACTGGAGCACCCACCGGTCCGGCAACAAGTTCGACAAGATGTCGGCCTTCGCCAAGGCCCTTCCCAGGCTCCGCGATCAGGTCGAGGCCGATCTCGGCAAACGCGGCGCGACGCGCGAGAAGGTCCTGGCCACCGCCGTCCGTCTGCTGGAGATCACCCTGATCCGCGTCGGCAATGCCCAGTATGCCAGGCAGAACCGCAGCTACGGCCTGACCACCCTGCACAAGCGCCATCTCGAGGTCGACGGCGCGGGCCTGTCCTTCGCCTTCCGGGGCAAGAGCGGCGTGGATCACAAGGTCAGCGTCAAGGACCGCCGCCTGGCCACCGTCGTCCGGTCCCTCCGCGACCTGCCGGGCCAGCAACTGTTCAAGTACCGGGACGCCGAAGGCGATCTGGTCGCCATCACCTCCGACGACGTCAACGCCTACATCCGCGAGGCCATGGGCGACGAGTTCTCGGCCAAGGACTTCCGCACCTGGGCCGGCACGGTTTCGGCCGCGCGGGCTCTGCGCGACATGGAGCCGCCGACCTCCCCGACCGACGCGAAGCGCAAGATCACCCAGTGCTGCAAGGCCGTCAGCGGCCTGCTCGGCAACACCCCCACGGTCTGCAGGGGCTCCTACATCCACCCCGAGGTGTTCGAGCTCTTTGAAACGGGCCGGATCGCCGACGTCCTGCCGGGCCCCGACACCAAGAGCTTTGAACCGGCCCTCATCAAGCTGCTGAAGGCCTAGGCTTCCGCCCAGTACCGCCGGCTTCCCACGCTGACCGGCCGGCCGGCTGCCTCGTCCAGTCTCAGGATCAGGCTGTGGAAGTCCTCCGCCTCGCCCGGCCCACGCAGCAGCCTGAGCGACTTGATGATCCGGGTAATCCGCAGGTGGTTGTGGTCATGCACGACCAGCCAGTGGGTGTTCCGCTGATAGAAGACCGACATCCGGTCCGTGGCGGCGGCCAGGGCGATCTGGGCCATGCCGCAGTCGTGGATGGCCGCGACGTCGCCCGGGCCCAGCACCGGCGCGTTGCGGTTCGCGCCCGACGGGGCATCCAGCGGAAACAGCCACTGGATGAAGTCGTGGCTGCGCTCGATCGTGCGGTCGTCCATGGCGACCACCTCGAAGACCGTCCGGCCCGCCCCGTCGGTCCCCGCCCCTTTGAGGAAATCGACGATCGCGCTCATTCAGCCCCCCAAGGCGGTCAGGCTGCTGCCCCTTCAGGCAGCCTTGTCCCAATCCAGAATGACCTTGCCGGACTGACCCGACTTCATGGCGTCGAATCCCTCCCGGTACTGGTCGTAAGCCAGACGGTGGGTGATCAGGGGCTCCAGGTCCAGCCCCGCCTTCAGCAGGCCCAGCATCTTGCGCCAGGTCGTGAACATCTCGCGCCCGTAGACGCCCTTGATCGTCAGGGCTTTCAGGATGATCGCACCCCAGTCCGTCTCCATCGGCTTGGACGGAATGCCCAGCAGCGCCATGCCGCCGCCCATGATCAGGGTGTCCACGCATTGCTTGAAGGCGATCGGCGAGCCCGACATCTCCAGCGCCACGTCGAAGCCGACCTTCAGGCCCAACTCCTTCATGACGTCGCGCAGATCCTCGTTCATCGTGTTCACGGTGCGCACGCCCGGGGCGACCTTCTGGGCCAGCTCCAGACGGAAGTCGTTGATGTCGGTCAGGACCACCGTCCGCGCGCCGGCGTGACGGGCGACGGCCGCCGCCATCATGCCGATGGGCCCGGCACCGGTGACCAGCACGTCCTCGCCCAGCAGGTCGAACTGCTGCGCCGTGTGCACCGCATTGCCGAACGGATCCAGCATCGAGGCGACCTCGTAGGACACGTCGTCGGGCAGCTCGATCACGTTGAAGGCCGGCGCCACCACGAATTCGGCGAAGGCTCCCTGACGGTTCACGCCGATGCCGCGCGTATGTGGATCGAGGTGGAAGTGTCCGGCGCGGGCCGCTTCGGAGTTCAGGTCGATCACGTGCCCTTCGGCGGACACGCGCTGGCCGATCTTGAGCGGCCGGTTCACGTCCGAGCCGATCGCCACGATCTCGCCCGAGAACTCATGGCCCGTGATCATCGGCGTGGGGACGTTCTTCTGGGACCACTCGTCCCAGTTCCAGATGTGGATGTCGGTGCCGCATACGGCCGTGCGGTGCACCCGGATTAGCACGTCCTCCGGCCCCGCGACGGGGATCGGCGCGTCAATCAGTTCGAGCCCGATGCCGGGGCCGGTCTTGGCGAGGGCCTTCATGGTGTCGGTCATTGCGTCTGCTCCTGAAGATCGGCCTCGCCGTCGAACACCCGCAGGGTGAAGCGCGAACACGGCTCTGTTTGGGCGTCCCGTAGCACACCGGTGATGATTTCGAAGTCCGGCCCGATCGCCCGCGCCGAAAACGCCGCATGCGTCCATTCCAGCACGGTCGGCTTGGGCCAGAGGGCGACCAGCACGTCGAACAGGGCGTCGAGGTTACGCCCCATCCAGTCCGGCGTGCCCTCGACGGACTCGACGGCGGCGTAGAAGTCCGCCCGGGTCAGGATCGATCGCCCGTCGATCCGCACCCGGTGCGTCGTCTCACTCACCTAGATGACACCCAGTTCCCTGCCCGCGGTCGTGAACGCCGCGACCGCCTGGTCGATATGGTCGAAGGTATGGGCCGCCGACATCTGCGTCCGGATGCGCGCCGCGCCGCGCGGCACGACGGGGAAGGAGAAGCCGATGACATAGACGCCCAGCTCCAGCATCCGCGCCGCCATCGTCTGCGCCAGCCTGGCGTCGCCGAGCATGACCGGCACGATCGGATGCTGGCCGGGCAGCAGATCGAACCCCGCCTCGGTCATCGCGCTCCGGAAGCGGGCGGCGTTGGCGGTCAACTGGGTGCGCAGGGTGTCGCCCTCCGGCCCTTGCGCGATGCGGATGGCTTCCAGCGAGGCGCCACAGATCGAGGGGGCCAGGGCATTCGAGAACAGATAGGGCCGCGCGCGCTGTTTCAGCAGCTGCACGACCTCCGAGGTCGCGCAGATAAAGCCGCCCATGGCCCCGCCGAGGGCCTTGCCGAAGGTGCCGGTGACGAAGTCGACCTTGACCCCGTGGTGCGCGTACGACCCCTTGCCCTGCGGCCCCAGGAAGCCCGTGGCGTGGCAGTCGTCGACCATGATCAGCGCACCGTAGCGGTCCGCCAGAACCCGGATCTCGTCCAGCTTCGCGATATAGCCGTCCATCGAGAAGGCCCCGTCGGTGGCGATGACGATGTCGCGCGCGCCGTCCGCCCGCGCGGCTTTCAGCTGGGCTTCCAGATCGGCCATGTCGGAGGTGGCGAACCGGTAGCGCTTGGCCTTGCACAGCCGCACCCCGTCGATGATCGAGGCGTGGTTCAGACTGTCCGAGACGATCGCATCCTCGGCCCCGAACAGCGGTTCGAACAGGCCGCCATTGGCGTCGAAGGCCGCCGCGAACAGGATCGAATCCTCGAAGCCGAGGTAGTCGGCGATCGCCCGCTCCAGCTCCTTGTGGATGTCCAGCGTGCCGCAGATGAAGCGGACCGAGGCCGTGCCGGCACCGCGCCTGTCCGTCGCCGCATTGGCCGCTGCCACCACACGGTCGTCGCCGCCGAGACCGAGATAGTTGTTGGCGCAGAAGTTGAGCACCTGGCGTCCACCGACCTCGATCACCGGACCCTGGCGGGACTGGATCACCCGCTCGGGCTTGGTCAGCCCCTGGGCGTCGATGTCTGAAAGCTCGGCCGCGATGCGGTCGTGGAAGGTCGCTGTCTGCATCGGCGGGTCATACCCCCTCCCCCCGACCGGGGAAAGCCGTCAGGTCGTCGCCGAGGCCGGGATCGGGGCGGGCGCATCCGCCGGATCGGCCGACGCGCGGTAGGGATTGACCCGGATGCGCGCGCCGCACGGCTGGAACGCCATGGCCATCGTCAGCGGCGTCGGGCTGCCCGCGATCCGCACCGCGATCTGTGCGACCGACGGGCAGACCGTCTGTCCCGCGCCCTCGTCCGGCACGACCGTCCAGGCCACGTCGAAATAGGCGCGGCCGTTCGGCGGGATGGAAACGGGCGTGGCCGTGTTGGGGTTCTGGTCGACCCGCAGAGTCGTGATCGGACGGCCTTGCGCGCCCAGCAGGCTCAGCGCGGGATATCCCGCCAGGCCGCAGGCGGCCGGGCCCGTGTTCAGGACGCTGACGATTCCGACCCGGTTTCCCGCACCGGCATCGCCGCCGGCCGCGCCCAGCCGCAGGTTCGACGCCTGGCACGGCGTGGCCGCCGGCAGGACGCCCCCCGGGGCCGGTTGCGGCAGCGGCGACGGGCCCGGCACCGGCAGGGCGGGGTTCGCCGACGGTCGGCTGCACCGTTCCAGCACGGCGACGCCGACGTCGTCGTTCGGGCCCAGACGGCTCAGGGTCGCGCTCTCTTGGCCGTCGCGCGTGGCGATCCACCACTCCACGCCCGACCCCGCGTAGCGCGCGCCGCTGCCCGAAGGCACCAGGCGCAGGGGATACAGCTGTCCCTTGTACGTCAGCTGGGCCGTCGCCGTGTCCGGGTACTGCAGGCTGACGGTCTGCCCGCTTTCGCAGGCATAACCGATGGCCGGGGCGGTGGGGCCTGCCGGCGCGGGTGCAGCGGTAACCGGCGTCGCCGGCTCGACCGGCTCATCCGGCCTGTTGCAGGACGAGAGCGACATGGCCCCCATCAGACCGAACGCGACGTAACGATGTGCAGACATGACGATCCCCGATGAAGCGGGGAGGTTAACGTGCCTTGGCGACAAAAGCTCCACTGTACCGGCAGTTCAGACGGCTGTTTGCAGCCGGCCGCATACGGCGGATCCCGCGGAGGATCGCCGGAACCGACCCGGGCTGGCTCGGTGGACGTCGCCTCAGACGTCAAAAAGCCCCGTGGTTTTGACCGACGGGGCTTTTCGTAGATTTGGGTGCGGGAGCAGGATTTGAACCTGCGACCTTCAGGTTATGAGCCTGACGAGCTACCGGGCTGCTCCATCCCGCGGCAGATGGGTGTGTTGTGAAGGAAGAGTTCGAGAGAGTTTTCAGATAATCTGTTGTCCGACTGGTAGACCCGGCGGCGACCTACTCTCCCGCGCCTTGAGACGAAGTACCATTGGCTCTGGAGGGCTTAACGACCGAGTTCGGAATGGGATCGGGTGGGGAACCTCCGACATAACCACCAGGTCAACCAGGCGGACAGCAGATTATTTGAGAAGACATTGTCTGTTAAAGATCGAATGAGTTTTGCTGAGAAACGATCAAGCCGATCGGATTATTAGTACCAGTAAGCTTCACGCGTCGCCGCGCTTCCACACCTGGCCTATCAACGTGGTAGTCTTCCACGATCCTCAGCGAAGCCTTGTTTTGAGGTTAGTTTCCCGCTTAGATGCTTTCAGCGGTTATCTATTCCATACTTAGCTACCCTGCTGCACAACTGGCGTCATGACAGGTCCACCAGAGGTATGTCCATCCCGGTCCTCTCGTACTAGGGACAGATCCTCTCAAGCTTCGAACACCCACGGCAGATAGGGACCAAACTGTCTCACGACGTTCTGAACCCAGCTCACGTACCACTTTAATCGGCGAACAGCCGAACCCTTGGGACCTGCTCCAGCCCCAGGATGTGATGAGCCGACATCGAGGTGCCAAACTTTGCCGTCGATATGGACTCTTGGGCAAAATCAGCCTGTTATCCCTAGAGTACCTTTTATCCGTTGAGCGATGGCCCTTCCACGCGGGACCACCGGATCACTATGGCCGACTTTCGTCTCTGCTCGACTTGTCAGTCTCGCAGTCAGGCGGGCTTATGCCATTGCACTCGACGACCGATTTCCGACCGGTCTGAGCCCACCATCGCGCGCCTCCGTTACACTTTAGGAGGCGACCGCCCCAGTCAAACTACCCACCACGCCATGTCCCGGGACCGGATAACGGCCCTCGGTTAGACGTCAACGACAGTAAGGGTGGTATTTCAAGGATGGCTCCACCAGAGCTGGCGCCCCGGTTTCATAGCCTCCCACCTATCCTACACATACGGTCGCTAACGCCAAGGCGAAGCTATAGTAAAGGTTCATAGGGTTTTTCCGTCTGACCGCGGGAACCCCGCATCTTCACGGGGAATTCAATTTCACTGAGCCTGTGCTGGAGACAGTGGGGAAGTCGTTACGCCATTCGTGCAGGTCGGAACTTACCCGACAAGGAATTTCGCTACCTTAGGACCGTTATAGTTACGGCCGCCGTTTACCTGGGCTTCAGTTCGTCGCTTTCACAACTCCCTTTAACCTTCAGGCACCGGGCAGGCGTCAGACCCTATACGTCGCATTGCTGCTTCGCAGAGCCCTGTGTTTTTGCTAAACAGTCGCTACCCCCTGGCTTGTGCCACTCTGCAAAGGTTGCCCTAAGCAGAGTCACGCTTATTCCGAAGTTACGCGTGCAATTTGCCGAGTTCCTTCAGCACAGTTCTCTCAAGCGCCTTGGTATGCTCTACCTGACCACCTGTGTCGGTTTCGGGTACGGTCTCTGCCAGAGTTATTTCCAGGGACAACTTCCATGCCAGGACAATCCAATAAGCCCTGACAAGTTACGCCATCCGTCACTTCTGGCTGGTGCAGGAATATTTACCTGCTTCCCATCGACTACGCTTTTCAGCCTCGCCTTAGGGGCCGACTAACCCTGCGCAGATTAGCTTTACGCAGGAACCCTTGGTCTTTCGGCGGGAGTGTCTCTCACACTCCTTATCGTTACTCATGTCAGCATTCTCACTTCCGATACCTCCAGCCAGGCTCACGCCTGACCTTCACCGGCTTACGGAACGCTCCGCTACCGCTCACTTACGTGAACCCATATCTTCGGCGACTGGCTTGAGCCCCGTTACATTTTCCGCGCAGGATCGCTTGATCAGTGAGCTGTTACGCTTTCTTTAAAGGATGGCTGCTTCTAAGCCAACCTCCTGATTG